>CALNYN010000060.1:0-17316 GCA_942490755.1 uncultured Gemmatimonadota bacterium | reverse complement strand
GGTCGCTCGCCACCTGCCGTCCCACCTTCGCCATTGCCCTCGCCCGCTCCGGATCCCGAACCAGGGACTCGATCGCCGCGCCCAGCGCAGCCGCATTGCCCGGTGGCACGAGCAGCCCGGTCCGTTCATGCTCGATGATGTCCGGAATCCCGCCGAGATCGCTGGCAATGACCGCCCGTTCGAATCTCAACGCCTCGAGCAGCACCACACCGAGTCCCTCGGTGTCACCCTTCGCGTCGACGACAGCGGGGAGAACGAAAAGGTCGTGGTCGGTATAGTTGCGGACCAGCTCGTCGCGAGTCACACGGCCCCGCAGGTGAACCCGGTCCGCCACACCGTTAACGCGGGCCGTCCGCTCGATCAGCCCGGCCCGCTCTCCAGCGCCGATTACCGTGAGTTCTGCGTCCGGAAGTGAAGCGAGTCCCGCCAGCGCTCGTACCAGGACTTCCACGCCTTTTCTCTCCACCAGCCGGCCGACGAACAGAATCTTCACCGGCCCGTCACCGGACAGTATGGGCCGGGTCAGCGCCGATCCATCATCGTCAAGCCCCGTGCCGTACGGAACGATGTGCACGGGCTCGTCGGTCAACTGCTGAACGGCGGCACCCGTGGAGTTCGAGATCGCCGTGACGGCGTCAGCTGTCCTGGCGGTCCAGCGCAGGAACGGGAGCAGCGGTCGCAGGTTCTGAGTCACCCAGTTCAGCTCGACGCTGTAGTAACTGCACACTACCGCCGTACGGTCCCCACTCCCCCGCCTCACGGCGGCACCAAACAGGGCATGCGGCATCGGCCAGTGAACCTGCACGACGTCGGGCTGCGCGTGACCGGCGTCGTGCGCCGCGCGAAGACCGCCGGCCAGGTACGGGGGAATCAGGCCGAGCGCCGCAGGAGAATGCCGAATCCGGTCGGGCACGGATTCGTCGTGAGTCAGCGTCTCCAGCGCCGGGGGCGCATACCGGAACCTCTGGACCGGAATCTCCGGGAACGACTCGATCTCCGGGCCGCCTCGATACGCGGGGGCGAAGACCCTGGCATCGATCCCGGACTCCCTTTGCCGCCGGACCAGTTCGACGAACCACGGTGTGATCGGATCTGTCGGAAAGCGCGGAAACGCTGTTACGATGTGGAGGACTTGCAAGTCTGGGCCGGAGTTCGAGGTTCGATTCCGTCGAGCCAGCTCAGGCCCGACGATCATGCCGCAGATCTCTCCGCAACTCATCGATCTCGGCCCTGAGTCCAGCCACGAGTTCCCCGATCAGTCCCGCTACAAACAGCAGTCCGCCCAACAGGACGAGGAGGATGACCAGGTTGAGAAGCGGACGGAATCCCGTGCCCTCTACGAAGCGGAACCACACGGCGACGAGACCCACGAGCCCGCCCAGAGACAGCAGCCCGAGTCCAGTTACGCCGAAGAACATCAGGGGCTTGCGACTGAAAGCGAGCTGGAACCAGACGGCTACGAGATCCAGCATGCCCACCACGATCCTCCCGCGCCCGCCATACTTCGATTCGCCATGACGTCTCGGCAGCAACTCGATGTCGATCTCGCCGATCTTCCACCCGCGCGCGTGGGCAAGCACGACGAGGTACCGGTGCCAGTCCTCCCGGAGCTGGAGATCATCCAGGACTTCACGCCGGAAAGCCTTCATCGAATTCATGTCGCGAACCGGCACGTTGAACAGGCGGCCGGCGAGTCCGTTGTAGATCCCCGACACGATCTGTTTGTCGTACTTGCCGACCTTTCGGCCGGTCACGACATCAAGTCCGGTATCGAGTTCAGCCAGAAACCTCGGGATTTCGTCGGTCGCGTGCTGCAGGTCCGCGTCGAACAGAACCAGCACGTCGGCGTCCGTGGCCCGGGCGCCAGTCACGATCGCGGAGGTCTTGCCCCGGTTGGTCCGGTGACGAAGCAGCTGGACCCGCTCGAGTCCAGCTGCGGTCGCGGCCTGGCGAGCGGCTTCAAGCGTCCCGTCGCTGGAACCGTCATCCACGACGATCACTTCCCCTTCGAGGTCGTGGGAGCGGAACGTACGGGCCAGCTCGGCGAACAGATCGGTCATGTTCGGCGCTTCATCGAACGCCGGAACGAGCACCGCGAACGATTCGGATGCCGGGGCGAGCGCGCCCGAGCCGAGTGGGTCGGCGGGTACGGCCGCCGACGAGGGCGACAGATCCCGCACGTCATTCATACGCGCTTGCGCATCCGGGCAGAGAGGATTCCGAGCTGGTCCCGGTACTTGGCGACGGTCCTGCGCGCGATCTGGACGCCTTCCTTCTTGAGGATATCCACGATCGCCTGGTCCGTCAGCGGCTTCTTCGAATCCTCCTCGGCTACCAGCTTCTGTATCCGGGCCCGAATGCCGCGCGCCGAAACGTCCTCCCCATAGTCGGTGGACAGACCGCTCGAGAAGAAGAACTTGAGCGGCAGGACGCCCCGCGGCGTCTGGACGTACTTCTCGTTCGTAACCCGGGACACCGTCGACTCGTGCATGTCGATATGCTCGGCGACCTCCCGGAGGGTCAGCGGCCGGAGGTGCTCGACACCCTTTTCGAAGAACTCTCGCTGCCGGTCGACGATGAAGTGCATGACTTTCAGCATCGTCTGCCGACGCTGCTCGATTGCCTGGATCATCCACTGCGCGCTGTTGAGCTTCTTGGCGATGAACGCCTTGTTGTCCCCCTGAAACTGGTTCTTGTCCATTGCGACTTCACGATAGGCTCGTGACAGCTTCAGGCGCGGCAACGTCGAATCGTTGTGGAAGACGTAGTACTCTCCGTCCACCTTCTCTACCGTCAGGTCCGGCGTGACGTAGTTGTCGCTCATGTCGGCGTACTTCAATCCCGGCTTCGGGTCCAGCTTCGCGATCTCGTCAGCCGAAGACTGAACGTCCTGCGGCGAGATCCCATGCTCCTTCGACAATTCGCTCCAGCGATGACTGACGAGAAGTTCGAAGTGATCCCGAACGATGCGATAAGCGAGCGTGTCATCCTCGCCTCGATCGCGTAGCTGAAGCATCAGCGTCTCCCGAAGGTCCCGGGCCCCCACCCCGCTGGGCGAAAAGCCCTGGACCACCGCCAGTACCGCCTCGGCCTCCTCCAGCGTGAACGGTTCGAGCTCTTCCCAAAGCTCCGGTTCGGCGGCCGAGAACCAGTCGTTGGCGGACTGGACGACCTCCTCGAGCGGACAGGTGATGAATCCTTCCCGATCGATGTTGCCAATGACCTCTTCCCCGAGAAAGCGTCTGCGGGGATCGAGGCGAGTCAGGTTGAGCTGCTCCCGGAGATGGTCCCACAGGTCCGGCGGTGCGGCGGGAGTCGGGAGATAGGCTTCCTTCTCCTCGAAGTCGTTCCGGCGTCCGCCGGTGTCGAATCCGTTGAGGAGAATCTCCTCCCAGTCGATCTCGTCCTCGTCCTTCTCTTCTTCCTTCTCCTGCTCTTCTTCCTCGTCATCAATCGGCTCGGCGAGCTCCAGGAACGGGTTCGCCATCATCTCCTGCTTGAGGTGCTGCTGCAGGTCGAGTAGAGGCATGTAAAGAAGATCCATCGCCTGGTACAGGCGAGGATTGATCTTCAGTTCCTGCCGCATACCGAGGCTCTGACTGAGCCCCCGTCGCATATTCGCCATCGTCCCCCGGTTCTGATTCCGGTCGTGTGTCGGCAGGCGCGTTTCGCGCCCTCAATACATCCATGGAATGGTAATCATAGGGCCGTCTGAGCGCTATGGCACGCCCCTTGCAAATCAGAGTTCGAAATCCAGTCCGAGATACATCTTACGAGCCTCCGGATCCTCGACCAGTTTCTGCGCCGGCCCCTCGATATGGATCTTGCCGTTGAACATCAGATAGGCGCGATCCGTGATCGACAGCGTCTCGCGTACGTTGTGGTCCGTGATCAGCACCCCGAGGCCTCGCGTCCGCAATTCGGCCACGATACGCTGAATGTCATCCACCGCGATCGGGTCCACGCCGGCGAACGGCTCGTCGAGCAGCATGAATTTCGGACGCGTGACAAGCGCACGGGTGATCTCGAGCCGACGGCGCTCCCCACCTGACAGACTGAAGGCCCGGCTCTTCCGAAGATGGCCGATGGACAGTTCGTCGAGCAGCTCTTCCAGTCTCCGTTCTCGTTCTTTCCGGCTCAGGTCCAGCGTCTCGAGGATCGCCATCACGTTCTGCTCCACGGTGAGCCGCCGAAACACGGATGGCTCCTGGGACAGGTATCCGATT
Source organism: uncultured Gemmatimonadota bacterium (assembly GCA_942490755.1). Classification (GTDB taxonomy): domain Bacteria; phylum Gemmatimonadota; class Gemmatimonadetes; order Palauibacterales; family Palauibacteraceae; genus Carthagonibacter. The sequence goes on along the minus strand of CALNYN010000060.1, from coordinate 13,090 downwards.
CCGGCCCGCGCCCGACGATACATCGGAACCCTTGTCAGGTCCTGATCGTCCAGCAGCACCCTGCCACCGTTCGCTTTCAGCAGCCCGACGATCATATAGAACGACGTGGTCTTCCCCGCCCCGTTCGGTCCCAGGAGCCCGACGATCTCTCCCTGGCGAACCTCGACGCTCACTCCGTCGACGACTCGCCGGTTGCCGAATACCTTGACCAGGTCCTCCGCACGCAGAACGCTAGGCACCTTCACCTTCCTTCACGGGTTCGAGGAACACCCCGATCGCGTCGATCCCCGAAAGCGTCGAAGGCTCCCCGGCCTCAAAGTTGATCTCGATCTGGCTGCCGAGCAGGTAGTTGCGGGACGGGTCCGAGCTGCGAGCCGAATCCCGAACCGCGGCATAGAACGATCTGGCTGCTCCGACGGCACGCAGGCGGCGAATCCGGGCGCCTCCGGGTTCCGACCCCGCTTCCCGGGCCGCATCCGGGAGAGCCTGATCATCCGGCTCGAACCACGCCCGCACGGTATCCCCTGCAATCCAGCTGGCACCCGGTGAGATTCCAAGCTCGGGCTCGGCCAGTTCTCCCTCGAAGATGGCCGTCGAGTCGGCCCGCTGCTCCGCTGCGGCAGTGCCGATCGCCGCCACCGAGTCTGCTCTGCCTTCGAGAAACACGAACTCGATAGAATCGCCCGCGAGAGTGAATTGGGTGGAGCCCGCCAGTGATCTTCCTGCGCCGAACGCCCAGATCACGTCGATCTGGTCGCCCGTCAGCCGCGCCCGGATCTGGTCGGCCTGCAGCTCGAATCGGCTGCCGCTGGCGACGGCACGCTCGAAGGCGTGGATCGTCCTCAGCTCTCCCAGTTCGAATCCGGCCACGATGCTGTCCCCGGCCAGGTCGAATCCTTCGCCCGCGATTACCGCATCTTCGTACAGGACAGCCCGCGCAGCGGCTTCCGAAAACCGGGCCCGCTCCGCTGTTGCCCGAACATCGCCGCGCACCATCACGATACTCCCTGTGGCGGACGCCTCGGATTCTCCTATGAATTCAGCCACGTCGGCGTCCACGATCGTGATCTGACCTTCCCCGGACGCATCCCGACCGGAGGGGAGCGTCATCCGCGGGCGCTCGGTGGCGACGGTCCGCGCGCCGGCGATCGGAGTCCTGGTAAATGTGACCCGTGGTCCTTCCAGGGTCGCACCGGTCGAGATCCTGACCAGCCGGACATCGTTGACGGCGACGATTTCGTCCCGCGCGCCACGAAAGGTGAGCCGCTCCGAATTCAGCGTGCGCGTGGTGTCACGGTAGCGGACGTTCCCGATCATCAGGGCTTGCTCGGTGACCTGTCGCCATTCCGCGCTGTCCCCGGTCATTACGGCGTCTCCGCAGGTGACCGTGACCGGTCCACCGAGAAACGCGATGATCGAGCCTTCCGCCGCCGGATCCGGGCGCTCCACCCGCTGGCCGGCCCGGCGAATGTTCAGCGGACATCGACTGACGCCCTGCGCCGGGGCGGCCGAGGCAATGATCCCCAGGGTCAGGCCGAAGAACGTTGTGCACCAAAGGAGGCGTGAGAGCGGGCTCACTGAGGTACCGACACCTCCGGGGTCGTGGTTCGCCCCGGTCCGTACTGCTTTTCTTCCGTCGTCAGATCGTACACGACGTACTCGCCCCGATCGACCGTTCCGTCGGGCAGGAAATACACATACCCTGAGTCCGCTCGGATTTCGTTCGCTGCCGACAGGTAGTCGATTACCGGCGCCTCGAATCGCTCCCCGGTGCTCAAGTTCACCTCGACGTCCCCCCGAACGGTGACATCCCCGGAATTCAGCTCGTACTCGGCACTCTGCCCATTGAGCACACCCAGGGTATCCCCCGTCTCACCGAAAAACGTCATGGTGACGATCCGAAGATCGAGTCGGCCATCCTGCTCGAAGGTGAAGGCGGTATCCGCATCGAGCCTGGCCCGTCGAATGCCGCGACTGGTGATGTAGTTCTCGACCCCGACCATTACCTGGTCGACACCTTCAGTGAACACGGCAGGCGCGGTGCCGCCGGGGACCTCATCTTCTGCCCCACAACCACCCGCAAGTGAGCCGAGCACCACCACGACGGGAAACCAGCCCGACAGCAGGGGTCTGGACCGGATTCGTCTCATTTCAGCTCTACCGGCTCCAGGTCCGACGCCGACTCGAGGCCGACCGCCTCGACCCTGTCCAGCGCCCGCGCGCGGGCGGCACCGATGAATGCCGCAAACAATGGGTGCGGTCGGGTCGGGCGGGACTTGAGCTCTGGATGGAACTGCGTGGCCACGAAGAACGGGTGGTCTGACAGCTCGATGATTTCGACCAGCCCCCCATCGGGAGAGAGGCCCGCGAACCGCAGTCCTTCAGCGCTAAGCACATCCCGGTACTCGTTATTGACCTCGTAGCGATGCCGGTGTCGCTCGGAGATCTCGGGCTCCGAATACACAGACAGCGCTCGCGAGCCTTCCTGCAGGACGCATGGATACGCCCCGAGACGCATCGTGCCCCCCATGTCGGTGACCTTCCGCTGCGAATCGAGCAGCGAGATCACCGGATGAGGCGTGTCCGGCGTGAACTCCGACGAGTCCGCTCCTTCGAGGCCACAGGCATTGCGCGCAAATTCGATGATTGCACACTGCAGTCCGAGACAGATACCGAGAAACGGAACACCCTCTTCCCGGATGCGCCGCACCGTATCCACCATGCCCTGCACCCCCCGACCTCCGAAACCACCGGGAATCAGGACCCCGTCGTACCGGTCGGGAAACGCGTCGCCCTGAACATCAGTCGCCTCGGACGACAACCAGTCGATCTCGACACCGCAGTCGTGCGCGATACCGCCGTGAATCAAGGACTCCTGGATCGACTTGTACGAATCCACGAGCGCCGTGTACTTGCCTACGACGGCGATCCGGACCGGAGCCCCCGTCGGTCGTTTCACGCGCTTGACGATCGACTCCCACGCCGCGAGGTCAGGTTCAGGGGTTTCCAGGCCGAGCGCGGCCACGATCGACCCATCCAGTCCCTGGTCATGGTAACGCAGTGGCACCTCATAGATCGTGTCGAGGTCGCGTGACTCGATCACGTGCTGCAGCTCGACATTGCAGAATCGTGCCACTTTGCGCTTCACCTCCTCGGTGAGCGGCAATTCCGTTCTGAGGATCAGCATGTCCGGCTGAATTCCGATTTCCATCAATTCCCGGACGGAGTGCTGCGTCGGCTTCGTCTTCAGCTCGCCGGCGGCCGCGATATACGGCACCAGGGTCAGATGGATGAACAGGCAATTCTCTCGTCCCACGTCCTGCCGGAACTGACGCAGCGCCTCGAGAAACGGCAGGGACTCGATGTCACCGACCGTGCCTCCCACCTCCGTGATCACCACGTCGTGTCCCTCGGCCAGGCGACGGACGTAGGACTTGATCTCGTCCGTCACATGCGGGATTACCTGTACCGTGGCACCCAGGAAGTCACCGCGGCGTTCCTTCGTAATGATGTTCTGGTAGATTCGGCCCGTGGTGACATTATTCGACTGGGAAAGCGACTCATCGATGAACCGCTCATAGTGCCCGAGATCGAGATCCGTCTCTGCCCCGTCGTCGGTGACGTAGACCTCACCGTGCTGAAACGGTGACATCGTGCCGGGATCGACGTTGATGTAGGGGTCGAATTTCTGGATCGTGACCGACAGCCCGCGTTCGACCAGGAGACGACCGATCGAGGCAGCTGCGATTCCCTTCCCGAGTGAGGAGACGACGCCGCCGGTAATGAAAATGTACTTCGTATGTGGTGCCGAAGGCTCTGGCATGGAGGTTTGCCTCCCTCTCAGTCGGGATTGCGGGCGAGCAGCAACGCCTCGGCCCAGGTCAGGTCATCCGGCTCCTCGATCGCCCCCTCGCAAGGTCCGACGACCGAGACATGAATGTGAAGTCCCGCTTCCAGCGGGCGAAGTTGCTCGAGTCTCTCGAGTCTCTCGAGCGGAGACGGAGGCGACTCTACCCAGTGCTCCAGGGCTTCCCGCGAATACACGTAGAGCCCGAGGTGACGTAGCCACGGATCGCCTCCCACTTCGTAGTCAGGGGAGCCCGTCTCGGCCCACGGTATCCCGGCTCTGCTGAAGTACAGTGCCCGACCGTCGACCGCTCGAGCTACCTTCACTTCTGCCGGAGAGTTCCATTCGTCGTCCGTGCGAAACGGAGTCGCAAGCGTCGCGATGTCGGCATACCCGCGCACGACCGGTCCGATTGCGGCGGCGGCGTGGCCGGGCGGAAGAAACGGCTCGTCCGCCTGGAAGTTCACGATCACATCGAACGCCTGCCCGGCGATGGATCCAGCTGCTTCGGCGACCCGATCGGTACCCGAGGGGTGCTCGGCCGACGTCAGCACGGCAGTACCGCCGAACTCGCGGACCAGATCCATGATGATATCGCTGTCGGTGGCCACCCACACGGCGTCGACTCCGGGGATCTCGCGGGCGGCTCGCCAGCTCCACTCTATCAGTGTCCTGCCGGCGATCATCTGGACGGGTTTGTTGGGAATACGCTGGCTCGCGATCCGCGCCGGGAGTACGCAGAGGACGGCCATCAGGCGCGCGATCGGGTTGGAAGGCTGAATCCGTTCACGCCCCGCAACGTAAGGCCTGTGCGAAGAGTGTGTCAAAGGTTCCGACGGCCGTCAGCGGCCACGCCAGAATACCCCGTCGCTCAGAGATCCCCGGGGAGGCGGAAAATCGCATAGAATCGGGACGACGGATCCGACCCGCCCGGATCGAAAGCCACGCCCGCCTCGAGAACGGACCAGCGAACTCCGGCAATCAGGTTGGTCTCGAATTGCGAGGACCCGTCCTGCGCCCAGGTGCTTCCGGTCGCGACACGCAAGAGCACTTTGGGCGGTCCGAGCAGCATGACTTTGAGTGCAGTAATCGGAACGAGGTACGCTGCCTGCCCGTAGACGAGCCTCGGCCCGTAAAACGACAGGAGGTCAAATGTGGGGAGGGTCGCCCGCCCACCGAAAGCCGACCAGCGCTGGCGTGGCAATGTTCCGCTGATATCGCCGCGCGCGATGCCGAACAACTCGACTTCGTGTGATGCAAAACCGGGCGTCAGCCAGTACAGGCTTGCCTCGCCGAGCACGAAGCTGAAGTCTCCGGCGATCGATGAGTCCGCAGCTTCCAGCCGCAGGTGCCCGTCGAGTCGGCTCGAGGATGTGCGCCGGCGCGTGTCAATCTCCGCGATCAGGCTGACCGTCTCTCCCTCGTCGATCTCCGGGTTCGGGTTCGGCTCATCGTCGCCGAACAGAACGAACTGCTTCCGCGCCTCTTTGCTCGTCGCGTCTTCCCACTGGACGGACACCGAGGGCCACCATGTCGCCGTCTCGTTTCCTCTCACGACGACGGCGACTCGATCCGCTCCGTAGTAATTCCGGAAGTCGTCACCTGCGAAGAAGAACGACAGGGAGTTGGACGCATTGCCGCGGATCCAGTCCTCGTTCGTTCGCGTCACCCGCTCTCCTTCGAATCCGAACTTCAGCGATTTGCTGGGATACCAGTACTGCTTCAGAGTCCCCTGGAAGTCCCCGTCCTCGGTCAGAAACCGGATCTCGCCCTCCAGCGTAGGCTGCCAGGCCCACCCGGTGGCCCTGAGCAACGCGCCCCAGCGCAGAGTTACCGCATCCACTCTCTGATAATACGGAAAGCCGAATCCGTAGAGTCCCGGCAACTCGACGGCTTTCTGCATCTCGCGCACCCGGGAGATTGTCCAGCGATCTTCGCTCGAGACAACCGAGTACCGGTCGTTGGGCCGGTAGACGACTTCGCCGGCCACCTCCGCCAGATCCGAGGCATAATAGCCTCCGCCGAGCACGACCACGTCCCCCTCGACCCGGGCACCCGGGCGCAGGAACAGGTCCCCGTCGACCACGTACACACTCCCCCCGACTGTTGCGGAAATTCGAACAGACGCGTCCAGCACGAGCAGGTTGCCGATCTCCGCCAGCCCTCCGGAAAGGACCGTGTCCCGGTCCAGGAGAAGGTAGACGTCGTCATCGAGAAACGCAGCGAGTCGCTGCTCCGCGGGCTCGTCCGACCCTGGTTCGAACACCACGCTCTGTGCAGAACTCGCGGCCGGAAGGGCCAGCAGTCCGCCCACCAACAGCGACCGGAACGTGGCACGCCTCACTCCGCTCCTCCTCCCCACCGATCCCAGGTCACGACCTCCTCGAACGGACGTCGAGGCGGCAGACGCTCGAATCCGTCCGGGTAGCCGATTGCCAGGATCGTCACGACCGGAACATCCGCAGGCACGAGGAGGAGTGAGCGCACGATCGGTTCCCGGAATCCGGTGATCCACACTGCCTGCAGACCCATGTCCAATGCAGCGAGGGCCATGCTCTGCGTGGAGGCCGCCAGATCCGTGGGGAATGCAGGTTTCCCATGACCGCTGATCCGCGAGTGAACCCTGGCGCAGCCGACGACGACGATCGGCGCGGTCTTCACATGCTCGCTGTTGAACGCCGCGGCCGCGAGACGGTGACGGGAGAGCCGTTCCTGGACCACGATGAACCGCCATGGCTGGTCCTCGCCTGCCGAAACCGCGTATCGACCACAATCGAGGATCCGCTCGAGAAGCTCCGGCGGAACCGGACGATCCGCGAATCTCCTGACTGCCTGTCGATTTCTGGACAGGCTGTGAACTCGGGAGAGGTGACTCACATTCACTCACGCACGCGGGTGATACCTTCGATGCTCTTCCTGAAGGTACGTTCGGTCGACATGGGTATAGATCTGTGTCGTGCCGATGTCGGCGTGGCCAAGCATTTCCTGTACAGCAACGAGATCCGCGCCTCCCTTCAGGAGATGCGTGGCGAAGCTGTGGCGGAACGTGTGCGGCGTCGTCTCGGTCTGAATCGGAATCCCCAGCTTCGCGGCCTTGGGCTCCGCCAGCCGAACAGCAGCCTTCACGACGCTCCACGCACCTGTGCGACTCATTTCGCCGCCGCGCTGGTTCAGGAACACCACTCCCTTCGACACACGAGGGCGCTCAAGGCTCGGGCGCCAGTCACCAAGGTACCGAAGCAGCATTCGGGTCGCACCACCGCCGACCGGAACGATCCTGGCTTTCCCACCCTTCCCCCGCACCAGCGCGAGGCCATCATCCAGGTGAAGATCCCTGACTCGCAGGCCTGTGAGTTCCGAGATTCGCAGCCCGGATCCGTAAAGCACTTCGAGCATGGTCACATCCCGCCAGGCGGCCGCCTTCTGCTTCATGGTGCAGTCCGGATGACCCTGCAAATACCGCGCGCGCGCTTCGGCTCTGCGAAGGATGCACGCCACCTGCTCCACGTTCAGTACGGATGGAAGCGGCCGTCCACGGCGTGGAGCCTCGAGACGCTCGGTCGGGTCCAGCGCGATATGTCCTTCCTGCACGAGAAAGCCGAAATAGGTGCGAAGCGCGGAGCGCCAGCGCGCCGCCGAAGCGGCGGTAAGGCCGAGCGAAGACAGCTCGCTCATCCAGTCCTGAAGCAGCGCGTAGTCGACCTTCCCGGGGTCCCCGACTCGACGCGACAGCGCAAAGTCCGCCAGTCCCCGACAGTCGTGCAGATACGAGCTTACCGTCCGGGCCGAGAGATTTCGCTCGAAACACAGGAACTCCTCGAACGGGCCGAGCAGGAAAGCGTCGTCTCTTTCCACATCGGCTGGCGTATGTACCTGCGGTCCTGCGCCGCGCGGACTCAAGAGTCCACGTCCTGTCTCCGACTGCGCCACCACACGAGGAGGAGAAGGACCGCGACCAGGCCCGCGATGACACCGGCCGTCGTGTTTACGGTCCTGAGAGGCCCGAGCAGTCGCTCGATGTTTCGTGAGAACAGGACGCCCGCGGTCACCAGCGCTCCATACCAAACCGCTGAGGCAATCGACAGTGGAATGGCCGTGCGCCAGAACCCGAGGTGGCTGATGCCAGCGAACGCCGGCACAAGTACCCTGAATACAGGAAAGAACCGACTCACGAGGATGGTCAGCGTGCCGTACTCGCGGTAGAACAGCGACATCCTGTGCAACTGCTCCGGGCGCAGCAGCCAGTGTCCCCACCGGGTGGCGAAGATCCCTCCTCCGTACCGACGGGCAGCCAGGTAAACGGCCAGCGCGAGAAGCAGGTTGCTCACCCACGCCACCAGGAACACGAGGCGGCTGTCGAGCAGGCCTCGATCCGCGAAGATCGCACCTGCCACGACGAACATGTCGGATGGAATGGGGGGGAAGAGATTCTCGATCGCCGCCCCGGCGCCTACCAGGAGATACAGGACCTCGACGGGTAGCTGGGACACGAGGCCCAGCAGTCCATCGACCAGCTCTTGCACCGCGGATCAGCCTCCGGCACGAATGCTGGCGTGGAGCGCGTCGATGTCACCGATCTGGTTCAGCAGCGCAACCGCCATGACCGCCAGCCCCTCGGACCTGCCGATCCAGCCCATTCCCTCGTTGGACTTGCCCTTGATGGACACGGAATCCGGTCCGATGTGCAGGTAACGCGACAGGATGTTCGCCATCGCGTCTGCATGTGGCGAGATGCGCGGCAACTCCGTGACGACCGTCACATCCACATTAACGACCTGATAGTTCCGTTCCTCCACCCAGCGGATCGTCCGATCAAGGAGCTCCAGAGAATCCGCGTTCTTCCACTCGGGGTCCGTATCGGGGAACCTCCCACCGATCGTGCCCAGTCCCGCTGCGCCAAGCAGTGAGTCGATGACCGCGTGGGTCACGGCATCGCCATCCGAATGCCCCGAGAGCCCGGGCGAACCGGGAATCGAGACTCCCCCCAGTACCAGGGAGCGGGATTCATCGAACCGATGGGAGTCGTAGCCGACACCGACGCGCACGTGAGCTCCGCGCGAACCCGTTCAGACGCCCGGGCGCCCGGCGAGCATTCGCAGCGCCAGGTGAGCCGCGTTGCGCGCGTTGTCTATCCCCACTGCAGCCACGGGGACCCCGGGAGGCATCTGCGCGATCGACAGGAGGGCATCGATCCCTCCAAGCGTACCGGCGGAGATCGGGACTCCGATCACTGGAAGTGTCGTATGTGCAGCAACGACGCCCGGAAGGGCAGCGGACAGACCTGCCCCACAGATCACGACGTCGAATCCTTCAGCCGCTGCAGAGTTCGCGATCTCAGCCGTTCGCACCGGATCCCGGTGCGCGCTGCTCACCACGACTTCCACATCGATTCCGGCTTCCTTCAGGACGTCAACGCCCTTTGCCATCGTCGGACGATCCGATTCCGACCCCATCATCACGAGCACTCTGGACATTCTTCGATCCCCCTGACCGTAGGCCAGTTCAGTTCCCGACCCAGCGGCGCAACGCGAGGGACACATTGTGCCCCCCGAAGCCGAACGAGTTTGACAGGGCCCCGCGCACCTCGCGCCTGACTGCACCGTTCACGGCGTAATCGAGGTCACACTCGGGATCCGGTGTCTCATAGTTGATCGTCGGCGGAATTTCACCACGCTCGCACACCAGGGCGCAGATCGCGGCCTCGATTCCGCCCGCCGCACCGAGCGTGTGACCTGTCATCGACTTCGTCGAGCTTGCGATCAGCCCGTCCGCCCGATCCTCGAAGACGGCACGTATTGCCGCGGTCTCCGTGGAATCGTTGGCCGGCGTAGAAGTTCCGTGCGTGTTTACGTACTCCACGTCCCCGATCGCCATTCCGGCATCACGCATCGCCGCCCGGATCGCGATCTGCGCACCCGCTCCACCAGGAGAAGGCGCCGTCATGTGATAGGCGTCGGCGCTCTGCCCGAAGCCAGCGAACTCCGCAATGATGTTCGCCCCGCGTTCCTGCGCGTGTTCCAAGCGTTCGAGAATGAGCATTCCCGCACCTTCCCCGAGCACGAACCCATCCCGCGTCAGGTCGAACGGACGCGAGGCAGTCTCGGGAGAGTCGTTCCGTTCCGACAGGGCCTTCATCGAAGCGAAACCCGCCATGCACAGCGGCGTGACCGTCGCCTCCGTGCCCCCGGCGATCATCACGTCCGCCTCGCCGACCCGGATCGCTCGCAGAGCCGATCCCACCGCATGAGCGCTGGATGCACACGCGGAGACAGTGGCGTAGTTCGGCCCCTGCGCCCCATAGCGCATCGAGATCATGCCGGCAGCCATATCACCGATGAACATCGGTATGAAGAAAGGAGAAACCCTGCCCGGCCCTCTGTCCAGTAGCTTGGAGTGCTGGTCTTCGAGCGTCGTCAGACCTCCGATTCCACTGCCCACGATGACTCCGACCCGCTCCGGCGCAGTGGACCGCATGATACTCTGCAGATCAGCCTGCTCGGCTGCCTGAACGGCCGTGGCCATCGCGAACTGCAGGAACCGATCGGCCCGGCGCGCCTCCTTCCGATCCATGTACTGCTCCGGATCGAAGTCCTTGACTTCGCACGCGAAACGAACGGCATGCTCCGAGGCATCGAACTGTGTGATCGGGCCCGCCCCGCTGACCCCGGCGAGCAAGGCGGACCACGTCCGTTCGACATCCAGACCAACCGGGGTAACGAGTCCCAGACCCGTCACAACAACCCTTGGACGATCACTCATTCCCGTTGCGCCCTCCACCAGGGCCTGCGGTCAGTCCTGGTTTTCGGCGAGATACCGGATGGCGTCGCCGACGGTCTGCATCTTCTCTGCGTCCTCGTCCGGAATCTCGATCGAGAACTCTTCCTCGAATGCCATCACGAGCTCGACGGTGTCGAGTGAGTCAGCACCCAGATCCTCAACGAACGATGCCCCGTCAGTGACCTTCTCGATCTCGACGCCCAGCTCGTTCGCAATAATCTCCTTGACCTTCGCCGCCGCATCCGACATGTCGATTTCCTCTCGTAAACGAGGTTTGTTCCCCGGCACGCGACAGGCGCGTGCTCCGTTGTCCCGGCAGACCCTGAGGTCAGCCGTGCATCACCATTCCACCATCCACGACAAGGACCTGTCCGGTCATGTACGATCCCGCCGGACCCGCCAGAAAACGAACGACCCCAGCGACATCCTCGGGCCTGCCGATTCTGCCTAACGGGATTCTCTCCGACAGCGCCGCACGTGCCTCCTCGGGAAGCTCGGCCGTCATGTCCGTCTCTATGAAGCCCGGCGCCACGACATTCACGAGGACCCCCCGAGACGCCAGCTCGAGCGCTACGGACTTCGAAAATCCGACCATACCTGCTTTGGACGCCGCATAGTTGGCCTGCCCACGGTTCCCCGTCAACCCTACCACACTCGCGATATTCACGATTCGACCGGACCGTCGCTTCATCATGCCGCGCGCAACCGCTCGCGTGGTGTTGAAGGCGCCCTTCAGGTTCGTGTCGAGTACGGACTGCCAGTCGTCATCTCGTAGTCGAACCAGCACGTTGTCGCGCGCGATTCCCGCGTTGTTGACCAGGATCCCGACAGGACCGATATCGGCCTCGACGGCCGCGATCAAGGCCGTACATGCGGCTGAATCCGCGACGTCGCAAGCGTATCCCCGTCCACCGCCCCCCGGCAGGGAGGCCGCTACCGCGCGTGCTCGCGACTCGTCCCGCGCCACACAGGCGACCGAACATCCGGCCGCTGCGAGAGACTCGGCAATTGCCTGACCGATTCCGCGGGACGCGCCGGTGACCACAGCTACCGTTCCATCCAGTTCAGGCATTGAACGCCTCCACCATCTGTTCCAATTCGACCGGTGTTCCCGCGGCCGCAGAGGTCTGCCCACGATCGATTCGCTTCAGCAACCCGCTGAGTACTCGGCCCGGGCCGACTTCGATCCACAGATCGGGATGGGACGCCGCCATTGCCTCGACCGACTCCACCCAACGGACGGGAGACGTCAGCTGCTCGACAAGCCGGGAACGCGCCTCGGACGCGGTTCGGACTTCAGTTGCCGAAGCGTTCGCCACGACGGGCCACGCCGGGTCGACCAGTTCGACTTCCGAGATCGCTTCCGCGAGGCCGGACCGGGCTGACTCCATGAGCGGCGAATGAAACGCCCCGCTCACGGTAAGGGGAATTACCTTGCGGGCTCCCATCCCGCTTGCAGCTTCCATCGCCGCCTCGACTGCCAGGACGTCGCCGCTGACCACGATCTGTCCCGGAGCATTGTAGTTGGCCGGCACCACGACGAATTCGTCTGTCGACACACTCGCACAGGCAGTCCGGACGCCTTCCGGGTCCATCCCGATCACCGCGGCCATCGTTCCGGCTCGTTCATCTCCGGAAATGGCCATCAGCTCACCCCGCCGCCGAACCAGACGCAGGGCATCAGCGAGGCCAAGGGATCCGGCCGCCACGTAGGCACTGAACTCTCCGAGGGAATGTCCGGCTCCGATCGTGACGGACTCGCGCACCTCCCGGGGCAGTAGACTCCAGGCGATGAAAGAATGCAGCAGGATCGCAGGCTGGGCATTCTCGGTGCGGGTCAATTCCTCGGCCGGCCCGTCCCAGCAGATTCGGCTCAGCGGAACACCCAGCACACTGTCGGCAAGTTCGAACAACTCCATCGCACGCGCGTCGGCCACCGCGAGGTCTCGACCCATTCCGACGAACTGAGATCCCTGCCCCGGCATCATTACGGCAAGGCGTTTCAAGCTACCTCCCCGGCATTTTCCTGGACTGGTTGTTCAATCGGCACCACGGGACAACCCGACACCCGTGCTGCAAATGCTGCGGCCCCGCCCTCCGATCGGAGGCCGGGGCCAGCGGCACTCGAGCTTGCCTCGATCCCGGCGCTTCCGAGTACGAGGGACCGGTCTAGAACTCCTCGGTCCTGACAACCTCGCGGTCTCTGTAATGGCCGCAATTGGGGCACACCCGATGAGGTCGCCGCGGGTCGCCACAACGCGGGCACGTCTGGTGAGCGATGTTCTCCGCCACGTCGTGTCCGCGACGATTCCGTTTACGCGTCTTCGATGTCCGTCGCTTCGGCACAGCCATGATACCCGATCCTCTATCCGTCGTCCGACCCGAGTCCGGCGCCCTCTGCGGCGTCCGGTTCCTGCGGGAACCGTTGTCTCAGTGCATCCCACCGCGGATCTGCCTGCTCTACCC
>CALNYN010000059.1:0-9836 GCA_942490755.1 uncultured Gemmatimonadota bacterium | reverse complement strand
GTAATCGAAGAACGCGGGAAAGGCGAAGGCGATGTCGAGTTCGAGGTCCCGGAGATATCGGGAATCGACGAGCGCAGGATCCTGCGGCGTCCCGTCCTCGACTGGCGGACTTTCGAGAAAGGCAGCACGTTCCCCATCGAACACCAGCACGTAGTTCCCCACGCCCTCCGTGCGCATTCGATTCGGGCGACTGAGTTCGGTTACCACCGGGTAGTCGTGATCTGCATAGACCATTCTGATGCGCAACGTCTCCAGGTCCTCGATCTGGCCGCCAGCTGCCATGGCTGCGGCTACTCGAGCCACTTTTTGTTCTCGCCCCCTCTCCCTTCGCCCTCCCTCGTCCCGCGTTTCGGCTCTCCAAGCACGAGTCTAAAGACGGCGGTTGTCAATCTGGTAGCGGGGAAAGGGGCGCGCCACGTTCGCGGGAGACGAGAATCAGGAGTATTCAGAGTCCCCGGCGAGCATCGCCAGCTCATCCACGACGCGCTGCAGCTTGCGCGACTCCGCTTCCGTGAAGCGACTCACGATGGTCCTGAGAATCATATACAGTACGGGAAGAACGACGAAGAATAAGATCAGACCGACCGGATTTCCGTCGTTTATGAAGCCCGCCAATCCGGCCCCGGAGACGATGATCCCAAGGGCGCCCGCCGGGAGGTACGTGAGGGTGGCCAGATTCGTCAGGTTGGCCGAGCTAGTGATGGTGGTGGCCCCATCTCTCGACGAGAGCGTCACGTAACGGCTGCCGGACTCACCGTCTGCACTCCATTCGAGCGACCCGTGAATCTCGGACGCTTCGCCTTGCTGGCCCATGTTTCGGCGGATGATCGAGAGGATCTCCGGAGTGTCCGCCGGGTCGATTTCACCCTGGACCCTTCGTTCGAAGTTCAGGATAGTGGGGCCGCCGAGAATGCGGTTCGGACGGTTGCCGCTCTCAAGGACTACGGCCCGGGCGGCGTCCGCCAGGCGATCCGGATCGATCCCCACTTCGTTGCCGATTGCCTTGAGTTCTGCGAGAGAGATTCCCTCAGTCTTCACCAGGGACCCGGATGAAGCATGCCGGGCGGCTCGCTTCAGAATCTCGCCTACCTCCTGGTCTGTGAATCTCCTCTCGTCGATTGGCGACTCAGGCATCGATCACCTGTCTACTCGACTGGAAGCGAATCTCTCGACGATCGCCAGCAACCGGGCGTCGAAATCCTCCACTCGCCGGAGGAGGATCCCCGCGTGGCCCACGCCAGCCATGGTGTCGACCACGAACGAAGGATCGTACCGACGCCAGGCCTCGACGTTGGTCGGTGGCATCGCAGTGTTGATGGCCGCGAGCGGAACCTCGATGCGCTCCAGCGTTGGCTTGAGATCGGTCGCCATCCATGCATCGTACGCCCGAAGTACGTCGAAACAGTGCTCTCGCGGCTGATCACCCATCATCTCGACGACGTAGTCGATCAGCGAGTCAAGTGCTTCCGGCGTGAATCCGAACGCGCGAACACCGGCCGGGTTGCCCCAGAGCTGCCGCAAAGCGGGAATCATCTGCTCGATCTCGCCGGGATTCGGCGCAGACTCCGGGTCCTTGAGTTCGTCGACGAACACCACCCCCAGAACGCGGTCGCCCAGTTGGTCAGCCGCCTCGAGAACCACGCCGGCTCCCATCGAGAATCCGACCAGGACGATGCTCTCCAGCTCCAACTGCTCGACGACCGCCGCGATGTCTTCCCCGAACGCTTCCACGGTCCAGTCGACTCGATCCGCGCCGGACACGCCGTGCCCCGCCAGGTCGAGCGCCACTACGCGGTGGGTGTTCGCGAGGGTCCGGGGGTGCACGCCCCAGATCGCGCGGCTGTTCGTCCAGCCGTGCACGAGCACCAGGGCCGGATCACCGGTGCCATGCACCTCGTACCGAATCGGCACTCCATCGGCAGAAAGCGCTTCGCCGTCCATGACGCCGAATCCGACTTCGAGCTGGCGAGTGTACTCGGCTTCGTCGAAATGACCCTGCGACTCCGCGACCAGGCCATCGGGGCCCATCGTCCATTCCTCGTAGCCGCTGAACCGGACGGCATTGCCGGTTCCGCCTGGCCCCGTGTTCGTCCCGGCGAAGGTCCAATGATACTGAACGGAGCCCTTCTCGATGCGCACAGAGTCCATCTCGAGCACTAGATCGGGGAAAGCGGTCATGAATCTCTGTGCCACTGCAGCGATGGCCTCGCGGCCCACCGCGGGGTCGCCGTCGTTGACCGTCAACGATCCGTTCGCGCCATAGAAGGACGCGACGCTGACCGGGTCGTGGCTCGACCACGCGGCGGTGTAGCCGGCGCCGAACTCCGTCATTGCCTCGGCGTCCAACCCTGTTTCTCCTGAATTGCATGCGCCGACAGGCAGAAGACACAACACGGCCACCGGCAGGCCGAGCGCGGTGGATCTTCGGAGTCTCTCGAGCATCATCGTTCTGGGTCCTTGCGAATGGTCGGTCTCCTCGTGCCTCGTCCCCACTTCAGGCATGCCTGGACTCACTCAAACGTCTGTCGACCGTTTCCAGTGCCTTGATTACCTCATTGAAGCCTTTCTTCAGGGCCGTGAGAATGCCCAGCAACACAATGAGTATGGCTAGCAACGCTGCAATTTCCATGGTGGCAACCTCCGCGGTGTGAGACTTCAGCCTCCAGAACGGGGTGTGCTCCGCTGTGAGTATACAGGTGTCTCCCCGTCCTGGCTCCGCCCTCCACGGCATGGTCGGTGGACACCCACGAACGATTTGAAGGCTACGCCTACCTGTGGTGGAAGACGCTGGCGACGGGAGCCGGGGGCGAGCGCCTGGAAGCAACCGTGGCCAACGGGTGGGGCAGCCAGTTCATCTTCGTGGTACCTGCTCTGGACCTGGTGGTGGTTACGACCGGCGGGAACGATTATAACGGAAAGCACATGGCCGTGCTGCCGCTCGTGGCGGAATTGGTGCGTTCGGTCTCCGCTCGGCCTGAACTGAACTGATCTCGACGGAGGGTCGGGTCGTCCATGCACATCGATCTAACAGGAAGAACGGTCCTCGTAACTGGAGCGAGCCGGGGTATCGGACGGTCGCTGGCTGAGGGCCTCGCCGTAGCCGGGGCGACCGTCGCCGCACACTTCAACCACAATCGCGCTTCGACCGAAGCCCTGGTCGAGAAGCTCGGACACGAGGCCGGCGCCTTCCAGGCTGACCTTGCCGATCCGGCATCCTGTGAACGGCTGTTCAATGAGGTCGTCGACACGTATGGGCGACTCGATGTGCTGGTCAACAACGCCGGCATCGCCCTCAAGATGCCCTTGGAAGCGTCCACGGATGACTGGCGGCGACGACTGGGGCCGGACGATGGCCGTCAATCTGCGTGCGGTCGAGTTGTTGAGCCGCCTGGCCATCGATCACTTTCAGCAACATGACGGCGGGCGGATCATCAACATCGCCTCGCGGGCAGCATTCCGGGGCGATACGCCCGATTACATGACCTACGCCGCTTCGAAAGGGGCGTCGTGGCCCTCACGCGGAGCATAGCGCGAGGGTTTGGCAAAGACGGCATTTGTGCCTTCGTCGTGGCACCCGGTTTCGTCCGCACGGAGATGGCGCAGGAGGTCATCGACGAACACGGTGAAGAACGCGTGACCGGCGACCTGGCCCTGGACCGTCTTACGGAGCCCGCTGACCTGACTCCGCTGGTCGTTCTGCTAGCCAGCGGCCTGGCCGACCACGCCACCGGTGGTACGTTCGACGTGAACGCCGGCAGCTACGTGCACTGAAGCCGCAGTCACCGGGGCAGCCGCACCAGGGCGTTCCCCAGGTTCGTGAGGTACACCGGACCCCCGTCCGGGCTGAGAATCACCCCGGTAACAGGACCCGGCAGAGGAGCCCAGGAAGCCGGCGTGAAGAGATCCATTCGAGGCACCCCGGACTCGCCGCGGCGGGCGAATTCTTCGGCCGATTCCTGTTGAGCGGGTGTTTGAGAGCGAAAGGCCATGTGGCGCTCGCCGGTCTCCGTGTCGACAACAAGCAGCCCGTTCAAAAGCGGTAGGGCCACCCACAGATGTCCCTCACCGTCCAGCTCGAGGTTGTCCGGCTCCACGCCGTCCACGAATACCGTTCGCTCGCTCAGTGTCCCGGTGTGCAGGTCCACCCGATAGCGCAGTACGCGGCGGCCCATCGTCTCGGCCACGTAGAGGTGGCCGCTCGGCTCATCGATGACCGCGCCATTGGCGAAGTAGAGCGAGTCCACCATGACCTCGGCCTCCGAGGCGAACTCACCGTCCTCCCATCCCAGCCGGAGCAGCGCGCCTTCAGGAGCGGGGATGTCCACGGTCGCCCACATGCGCGCCTCGCCCTCCGCCGGAGTGTTGTGCGCGCTCTGGGTGAACCAGATCGCTCCCCTCGAATCGCGCACGGCCGTGTTGACCCCGTAGCGGTGCTGATAGACCAGGTCCGCTGCGCCCGTCGCCAATTCCACCCGGTAGATCCTGCCCTGGAAGATGTCCGCCACCAGCAGGTGGGTGCCGTCAGGTTCGAGGGAGATTCCGTTGGGACCGCCACTCTGGGCCGGAGGGTTGTGGACGTATCCGGCCGCTGCCATGTCGCCGAACGGGGCACTGCTGCCGTCGAGTTCGATCAGACGCAGCCCGTGGACCTCGTCGCCTACGATCAGGCGGCCATCCGAAAGCGCGATGCCATCCTCGGCGTGCATCAGCGAACCGTCGCCCGGGAAGACCATGGTCGAGTCGAATGTCCACTGCGGCAGGGCGGCAGCGGCGTCCGGGTCTCGATCGCTCGTACGATCCGCACAGGCGGCGGTGAGGAGTATACACGTGACGCACAGCGCCAAGGTCGCAGCGACCTGGGAACATCTATCTGAGTTCATGACAACTTCCCTCTATGTGGCATCGCACTTGAATGTGGTGAGCTCTGCGCCAGCAACGGATCCCGGTCCGCTCACCGAATGGCGTATCCTCCGTCAACGACGAGCGCCGTCCCCGTGACGAAGCGTGCCGCGTCTGACGCGAGAAACACCGCGGCTCCGGCGCATTCGTCGGGCGTTCCAAAGCGACCGGCCGGCGTTCGGGTCAGGATCTCCTCGTACAGCGGCATCGCCTTGATCGGCTCCGTGAGGTCGGTATCGATCCAGCCGGGAAGAATGGCGTTCACCTGAATGTTGTGCGGTGCGAGCTCGATTGCGAGGGATTTCGTGAGCTGCATGATGCCCCCCTTGGCCGCGCTGTACGACGGCGCGAATGCGGAACCGGACAGCGAGTAGGTGCTCGCGAGGTTAATGATCTTGCCTGCCTGCCGCTCCGTCATCGCCTGCGCGGCGTACTTGGCCAGGAGGAAGCACGCCGTGAGGTCGATCTCGATGACGCGATCCCAGTCCTCGGCAGAGAGGTCCAGAACTCCGCCGAAAACGCCGATCGCCGCATTGTTGACCAGGATCGACACCGGCCCCAGCTCATCTTCCACAGCGGCCAGCGCTGGTTGCAGCTGGCTCCTGTCAGCCAAGTCTACCTGCCGGGCCATGGCCTGCGGGGCTACGGCTTGGAGGGCCGCGAGGGCGTCCGCGTTCTTCTCTTCGTTTCGGCCCCAGATGGCGACCTTTGCCCCGGCGCCCGCCAATCCGAGCGCGATGCCTCGGCCGATGCCACCGTTGCCGCCAGTGACGACGGCGACCTGGCCATCGAGGTCAAAGGTTCCGAGATTCGACATGCTGCCGCCGATAGGGCTCACCGGTTCTCCACAAACATGACGATGGGTTCCAGGACTCCGTGAGCCTTCTTCGCCGCCTCGATCTCGGGCGAGGCCATGGTTGTCTTCATTCCCTCCATGTCATGCACCTCGACGGACACGCAGACCTGATTGCCTCCTTCACTGTCGAGGTAGTCGACCACGTTCGAGCCCCACGACGCGAAGGCGGCGACTCTGTCGGAGTGTTTTCTCGCCCACAGATCGCGATCACTGACCGCGTGCATAAAGATCACTCTCGGCATGATTCCTCCAGGTTGATCGGAACATCCTGACGGTCCGGGTGCGTCCTGCGCGGCGCCCGATGACACGTCTGCACACAGGCAGCGTAACTACGATATCGCGCAATGAGAAGCCCGCTGGTTTGCTGCCGAGCGCAGCTCTACCGGGACCCGTCCAGGTGCCCCTGCCCGGCAGAACAACCCGAATTCGTCAGCCACCCAGGACCACGACGTCCGGGATCTCGTAGCGTTCCCCGCCGACCCGAACGAGGTTCAGATCACCCTCGCGTGTCGCACTGAACTCGCCCCAATCCGCCTCGCTGGTATCCGCACCGATCGGAAGTCCCATACGGAAAAAGATCGCACGGGTACGCCCGTCAGGCCTGTCGATTACGACCGTGGCATAGCCGCCTCCGGCACGGGCGACACCGAAGCTGCATGAACCCATGGGTTGTCCCGTGGACTGGGCGCAGGGAATCGACCCGCTAGCATCGAAATCGCCCTGGCCAGCGCGCAGCGCCGAATCGTCGGGGCCCGTCGCGACACTACCGTCGGGCGATCTGGCAGGCTCGAGAAACTCTGCCGAGACGTACCCGCGAGGTCCTCCACCCAGCTCCTGGACATCGCACCACGTTCGGTCCTCGACGTTCTTACAGCCGAGATTGTCGAGAATCGTGCCAGGCGCGTACCCGGCGATGACCCTCGCCTCGATGGAGGGTTCTTCCCTGAGATTCAAGGACCGGGTCACACCCGTTACTTCCCAGTTCCGTGGCCCGCCATCCTCGGGGAACGCCGGCACGCCGGTAGCCTGGGACGTGCGCCCCGGCGCTTCGGTCCCGGCCTGGGCCAGTACCGGACCGGCGCTCAGGAGCAGACTGGCCGAGAGAAGCCACATAAGATTGACGTGCATCATGTTCCTCCAGCAGACCCTGCGAGCCGCACGAAGAGCACACTCTAGCGGGCGAAGCCCCCGAAGGGCCCGAGATAGACTGCGCCGAAGCCATCGAGCACCCCGCGCACGTCGTCGCTCGGATCTCCGTACACGCTGAAGCCGGTGGGCTCGACACAGGAGAGAAACCGTTCAGCGAACTTCGACCCGAACGCGCCAAGATGAATCATCGTGGCCGCTGAATCCGCATACCGCTCATAGAGATGACATACGGTGCCGTCCTCTGTGATGAACCACTCGTATGCCAGGGCCCCGGCTTCGGCCCGTGTGGACTCGACCATTTCGTTCATCAACGACCGGAAATCGTCGAGTCGGCCGTCGCGGATGGCCAGTTGCAGATTCCAGGATACGACGGTGGACATGGCTTACTCCTTTGGTGTTGGGATGGCCGAGAGAGCGCGAACCGGGACACGAATTCCGGACCACACGGCGGTCAGGTCTGACCTGATTCTGCCAGAAGGGCGTATTCCATGACCTGCTCGCCCTCGATCACGTGCCGCACGAGCGAGTCGCCCAGTACCACCAGTTCGGCGCTCACCCAGCGATCCTTCGGGCGGTCCGGAGGTCTCGAGACGTATCCATCAAGTTCGAAGCACGTCGACGATCGGAAACCGTTCTACTCGAGGCGGTTCGGTGAGCTCGTATGCGGAAGGAATGGTCCTACGCAGATCCGATTCGAGATAGGCCGCCAGCGACTCCTCGGAATCCCATAGATAGATGCCCGCCCACTCCCCGGTGGATTCGTCAACCGAGTAGTATTTCTGGACGAGGCCCGGAACCTCCCGGAACTGGGGCATGCGCTCTTTGTAGCGCCGCTCCAGCTCTTCGTACGGCAGGTCAGACTTCAGGCCCCGAACAATGAGCATGATGGTGGGCCGGACACTGCTCATGGGTTCTCCTTGTCTTGCGGGGTAGGTACCGACCGCCTGCGCGGGACACACGCTGCCCGCGCACGGGGGAGCTGATCGTGCGTCCCTCATTCGAAGAAGCCGAGCTTACTCGGACCTGTGCGCCTCCAGCTCGATCTCGATCAGGAACTCGGGCAGGGCCAGTCCCTTGACCTCAAGCCAGGATCCCGTTGGAAACCGCTCTGTGTAGATGGATCCGCGATACGCGGCGACCTCGAGGAATCCCGCCATGTCGGTCGTGAAGATGTTCTCGACGATCACGTCGTCGAAGGTGTATCCGAAGTGCTCGAGGACTTTCCCCAGATCGGAGTACGCGTTCTTCATCTGCTGCTCAAGATCGCCCACGGCCGTCGGGTTGCCCTGCTCATCCATGCTCACGGCGCCCGAGATCTTGATGTCGTTACCGATCTTGATGGCGTGAGTGTATCCGTAGGCTTTCTCGACTTCCGGTCGCAGAAGGAAATACTCCGGCGCCTCCTGGACGGCCTGCACGTCTGCCTCCTGCACCATTGCCTGCCCGGACTCGGGTCCCGCGCAGCCGGACATGACAGCTACGAAAAGCAGCACAGCAGCCAGCGGTAATCCCTTGCTCATGGTCCCTCTCTCTTGAGTATGCGACGATCTCGAAGATCAACGGGCCGCTGGTCTGACGGTCACCTCAACGACCCGATTCACGTTGTATCCGGACCGATCTTCACCAAATTGGTTGCGGCCAGTCAATGTCTGGATGGTCGAACGGTGGCTCGCACTCAGCTCCTGCGCTCGTTCATGCCTGCACGGGTTGCGGCTCGTTCAAGGCTCCGCCGCAGCGGCCTTCGCCGGTCCCCAGGCGAGCTGCGCGTAGAAGGCCCCACTCCTGACCGTCGCGTTCGAAGGTGAAGGAGTAGATGCGGATCTTGAGGATCTCCGCGTCGTCAGCCGCCTCGCATCTTCCGAACCAGACCTCTACGAGCGCAGTGTCCGAGTCGAACAATGGATCCCCCAACAGGATCCTGCTGGCACCCTTCCGATGCTCGGGGGTCAGCTCCAATCCGAGCGATTCCTCGAGCCGGCTCTTGACCGTTTCCCCCCACGTCGACCGATACTCGAACGAGACGGGCTGACCATCTCTCAGTGCGGCGCGAACTCCCGGCTCCAGGGCTTCGGCAGCTGCTCGAGCGAGAACTTCGTCTTCCAGCGTTGCCTGAGACCACAGGGGGGACGCGGCGAACAGGACCCCGATTGCGGCTGCCGTCGCTACCCTCGTCATAGGTCCGCGAGGTTCGGGTTGGCCCTCTCGTCCAGGACTTCGTAGTGCGCAGCAATCAGGTCCCAGCGATCGAGAACAGCCTGGGCCACGTCCGGCACGTAGCAACGCGCGTAGTCTTCGCCCTGAAAATTGATGACACTCTGAATGGAGTCGAATGTCATGATCGTCACGAACTCTACTTCGGACTCATGGTCGCGGCGGAGGATCTGGATTCCGCGATACCCCTCGATCGACTTCGCCTCGATGCCCGGTACGACCGTCTCGCTCAGTACGGTCCAGTAGACGTCGGCGTTCTCAGGAGTCGTCCAGCCGTGCCAGATGCGCTTGATCGCCATTGAGTTTCCTCTCTTGGAGTCAGTCTGTTGCCGCAGGAGAGTCGCAGCCCGCGCTGTCCAGCGCCCGGACACTTCCGACTACCGCGTCGACCTGCCGCCGGAAATCCTCGACGTAGGGATAGATGGGGTGCCACTTCGGCTCCAGCCACTTGCGCGGGTGTGAATGTCAGCGAGCTCACCATCGTTTGCCAGACGCCAGTTCAGCTCATTGAACAGGATGGTGATGTTGTGAATAGAGCTGGCCTGGGCGAACTCGTTCGATCTGTCCAACGCAAGAGAGTTGTGTCGGACTTGAATGGTCAGATAGACGAGCGTCGCCACCGTGGCGATCGCGGCGATCAACTCGCCGATGCTGCCGAGATCTTGAAAGGACACGTGGCTGCCTGCCTCCGAAACGTGTGGTTGCCAGCGGGAAAAGTAAC
>CALNYN010000058.1:0-26776 GCA_942490755.1 uncultured Gemmatimonadota bacterium | reverse complement strand
TTCCACTTCCGGCACGACGGGCACCTGTTCCCCGGGTTCGGCTATTTCCCCCGACAGGGCCGGCAGGACGACCGCCGGAAGGTAGTCGGCGAAGGCCCGGCCATAGATCTCCCACACGGCGATGAACAGGGCCGCGACCACCGGACCGATGATGAATCCGACCGCTCCGAAGTAGAACAGACCCCCCAACGTGCTGATCAGCACCATGAGGTCCGGCATCTTCGTGTCCCGCCCCACGAGGGCGGGCCGAAGAAAGTTGTCTACCGTGCCGACAGCAACCAGGCACCATGCGCCGAGCGCGATCGCGACACCGGTCTTGCCGATCACGAACAGGTAGATAACTGCAGGGGCCCAGACGAGACCGGTTCCGACCGCCGGGAATGATCGACAGCACGGCCATGATGGTTCCCCAGAACGCGGCTCCTTCGATCCCGGCGACAGCAAAGCCCGCACCGGCGAGCAGACCCTGAACGATCCCGATCACCAGAGAACCTTTGAGAGTCGCTCGCGTGACCGAGAGAAACTTCTCGACCATCAGGTTCTCGTCTTCCGGCTCGAGCGGAATGTAGTAAAGGATCTTCTCGAGGAGATCTCTGCCCGAGATCAGGAAGTAGAAGAAAGCGTAAAGCATGACGAAGCTGCTGAGAAGGAAAGACGCCGTTCCCCTGCGTGGCGGCCGCGACACTGTTGACCAGGAACGAGCCGACCATACCGGCCAGCTCGCTGATCTTGGTCATCAACTCCTGCTGGTAGGGCTGGAGCCATTCCAGACGGGGATTGCTCCACAGGAGCTGGTCCAGCCGGTCTGGCTGCTCGATCTGCCGCTCGATCCATGGACCCACCGACTGCGTCACTTCCACCGCCTGCGCCGCCACGATTCCCAGGAATACCGACAGCGGAATGAACACGAGCAGTATCAGCACGGTGACGGTGACGAGCGCGGCCAGGGCGCGCCTGCCGCCGAACCAGACCACGAACTTCCGAAACATCGGATGGAACATCCCGGCGAAGATCGCTGCCAGCAGTAGCGCTACCGCCATGCGCTTGATCATCCCGAAGAACACGAAACTGATGCCGATCGCCAGCAAAAGGACGAAGAAGTTGCCGAATCGCTCGCGCCGGTAGTCCGTCAAGTCCATCGGTCTCTCGCAGAATGGGGTTCAGGCCTGGTTTGAAGCTCGCAGTCCTGCACCGGCGACAGGAAAGGTAGGACTCCGGCAGCCGTCGCGGGAGCCGGGTGTCTCGTTTGCGGATTCGGTGCAGTCAGGTTTGGCACCGGATTGTCCGTCTTCCCCGTGCTCCGTATGATCGTTCGGCCACGCTCCGAGGGCGCGGCTCGATGTATCCGTGGACCAGCGATCGAGAATCCGGACAACGGGAGATCCGATGGACCCTGCGACGGGACAGCCGCGAGACACCTGGGGCTCGAAGGCCGCCTTCATCCTCGCGGCGGCCGGAAGTGCCATCGGACTCGGAAATATCTGGGGCTTTCCAACCGTTGCCGGCCAGAACGGCGGGGCCGCGTTCCTGGCTATCTATCTCGTCGCCGTCGCATTCATCGGTGCGCCCGTAATGCTTGCCGAGCTGATCGTGGGTAGAAAGACCGGGCGGAACCCGGTCGGGGCGTTCAAGGCGCTCGCCCCGCGAACCGCCTGGGTATTCGTCGGTGGCCTGGGCGTGTTCACCGGGCTTGCGATTCTCAGCTTCTATTCGGTGATCGCCGGCTGGACGCTGTCGTACATCTTCAAGTCCGCGATCGGCACCTTCGGACCCGAGGCCGACACCGCGGCGATTTTCGCCGAAGTGGCCGGAAATCCGATCCGGGCGATCGGCTGGCACCTGGGCTTCATGGCACTCACGATCTACGTCGTGCTCGGAGGGGTGCGGGACGGAATCGAGCGCTGGACGAAGGTGCTGATGCCGGTGCTGTTCGTACTCCTGGTGGCGCTGGCGATACGGGCGGTGACCCTGTCGGGCGCCGCCGAAGGGCTGGAGTTCTACTTCAAGCCGGATTTCAGCAAAGTCACGGGCGGCGTGGTCCTGGCGGCGATCGGGCAGGCGTTCTTCAGCCTCAGCCTCGGCATGGGCGCGATGATCACCTACGGATCGTACGTATCGAAGCGTGACGACCTCGTCTCGTCCGCCGCCTGGGTCACGGCATTCGACACGTCGATCGCCATCCTGGCCGGGCTGATCATCTTCCCCACTCTGTTCCATGCCGGGCTGGAGCCGGGAGTCGGCGGACCGGGAATGGTATTCGTCGTCCTCACCTCGCTGTTGTCCTCGATCCCGCCGGCCCCGTGGGGCGGTATCGTGTTCGGAACCGGGTTCTTCATGCTGCTCGGAATCGCCGCCCTGACCTCGAGCGTGTCTCTGCTCGAAGTCCCAACCTCCTGGGCCGTGGACGAGCGCGGCTGGTCGAGGAAGCGTGCGGCGCTAATGCTCGGCGTGATCGCGTTCCTGCTCGGAATTCCGAGCGCACTGGCGAACGGAGCCGTTCCCTGGTTGACCAACCTGCCCGGTGTCGGGACCGATTTCCTCACGTTCCTGTTCACCCTGTTCGGTCAGTACTCGCTGGTGATCGGAGCCCTTCTGATCAGCCTGTTCGTCGGGTGGGTGTGGGGAGTCAGGGCTGCCGGCGAGGAAGTAGAGGTGAACGACGGGAAGTTCCCGCTTGGTCGCCTGTGGGCGTTTCTGATCCGCTTCATCTGCCCGATCGCCATCACGGCGATTCTGCTGAACCTCGTGTGGGGGCTGATCGGGGCCTGAGTCGCTTTTGCCCGATCAGTCGGCGTCGGGAGGCAGGACCGAGTCGCTGATCGCGGCGATCGCGCGGAATGTATCGCTCGCCGCCTCGGTGACCGCGTTCCGCTGATCAGGCGTCAGTTCGACCTCGTCCGCCAGTCGCTTGAATTCCGCCCACATCTCCGGTTGGCGGTCACCGTACGGGTCCATGTAGGCCAGGCCGGCTCGATCTTCGATCTGCAGCGATCGCTCGAGCACCCGGGCGAGGAACTTCCCACCGTTGGTGCTCCCCTCGAGGACGTAAAGCGGACCGAGCAACGCGACCGGATCGGATTCCACGAAGGCTTCCACTTTGCCGATGAATTCCGCCGTCGGCGGAAGCACGGGAACGGTCTCAGGGGTGATGCCGAACGCTGCCAGGTCCCGGTCCAGGTCCGGTACGCGACGCCGGTCATCGGTGAACAGCCGTGCGAACTCCGGATGTGATTCCAATACCAGGTCGAGAGAAGCTTCCAGAGACTCGTGCAGGTGGCGCAGCTGACCCAGGTACATGACGTACGATCCTGCCGGGAGCGTTCCCTTCGCCATGGAGCGCTGAAGTGGCCGGGACTCGGCCTCCTTGTGGAGCGCCCGCGTTGACTCCCTCAGATGCCCCATGATCCCGGCAGCCCCGTTCTCCATCCCCACCTCGTCGACTACGTAGTTGATACCCATTCTCAACAAGAAGTGGGAGTATAGAAGGGCCCGCCCTGTGCGTCAACGAGGAGGAAAAAAAGCCGGGCGCCGCGTTGATCGCGGCGCCCGGCCCTTAGATTCGGTCGAACAGTCTCGACTAGAAGTCGAAATTCACGAGCGGGAAGATCGGAAGTCCGAAGATGTCGCCGCCGTTAGCGATGATGTTGATGAGTCCGACCTGAAGTCCCTGCAGGTCCTTCGTGTAGTTCACGAGCGCGATCTGCAGACCCCCGAACTCCTCGGACCCGTTGAAGATACCGGACAGCATCACGCCCTCGCCGTCCACCGTGTAGTTGCCGAGACCGGCCAACTGGACACCTGACAGGCGGCCGGTATTATAGTTGCCGGCCCAGCCCCACTGCACACCCGAAAAGTCGTTCCCCAGGCCCACTGCACTGAGCTGAACGATGTTGTTCTTACCGGTGGTCTTGAGAACGAGTCCGAGGTCGACGTACTGGACGTCTTCGTTCGCGCAGTAGATGAGGCACAGGCGGAACGCCCCGACGGACTGATCCTCCGGCACGATCTGGAGCGGCGTCACCAGCCCGAGCTGAACTGGCTTCGTCTGGGCAGACGCCGATTGGGGGAGCACGGCAAGGAAAGTGAACGCGAGCGTTACTAGCAGACAGAGCTTCTTCACGGCTTCCTCCGCGATAGAGGTGCTGGCGATTCCATGGACTGGTCGGTCGGTCGCGCGCAGTGTCGCAACATTCGACCACCGTGCGTCACAGTCAAGTGGCCCTGAGATCCTATTCCTGAGGCTCCTGCTGCTCCTCGGGCGCCCGGTCCTCCTCGGGCCCGGCATCCGCCGAATCGATCCCGCTCTCAGTGGCCGCGGCCAGGGAGTCGGTCGGGAGGATCTCGCGCGCGAAATCCTCCTTGGCATCCTCATCGAGCATCTGCGTCGGTGTGACCGGCGACTCCTTCGGCCGGCGCTCGATCGCGGAATTCTGGTTTGCCTGCTCCGCTTCGGCCGGCTCCGCACGTCGCTGAATCGTGCTGCTCGCCTTCTGTACGCGCCGCACTGCAGGATCCTCGACGAACGGAGCATACTCCCGGACGGCGAGAATCACGCTGTCACCCGGTTCGATGAGCAGATCCATCTCCGGGATCTGGCGAGTGTAGGTAACGAGCACCGCTCCGGAGCTTCCGGCGATCGTCAGCAGGAGCCGATCCGCCTCGCGGGACTTGGCCTCGACGATGCCTGAGACCTCGACATTCTCGCCTTGCATCATCTCGGGCAGATACGGCCTTACGAGGTCGGGAATGAAGATCGTTCCCAGGACGCCGAGGGCCAGCCCGGTGAGAAGCCACCAGAACCACCTGCTCTTGCCGGACGCCTCTTTGCTGGCGCGAGCTGAACTTTCCATCGTTGAGCCTCTCATTCAGGCGCGTCAGCCGACGACGCGCTCCAGGTATGATTTCAGTCGGTTCCAGGCATCCAGCGCCGGGCCGCTGGCCCCCTCGGGATCCCGGTCGACCCACAGCCAGAATCCGTGCTGGACATCGTCGTAAATATGGATGTCGTTCTCGATTCCCGCAGCACGCAGGGCCCCAGCGAATCGCTCGACCTGCTCGGGGGGAATCCCGCTGTCCATCTCTGCAAACGTCCCGTAGATCGGGTGATCGAGGCTCGCCAGCAGCTGCGGATCCTCCACCAGCCGACCGTAGAAGATGGCGGTCCCCTCGTGATTTTCGCCGCCGATGGCATAGCTCAGGGCCACCCCGCCACCGAAACACCACCCCATGGTCGCGACTTTCCCCGTCACATCCGGCCGCTCGCGCAACAGTCGGGCGGCCGCGTCCAGGTTGGCGATCATCCGGGCTGGATCGCCCTGCGCCTCCTGCATCAATGACATGTTCTCGTCCCGGTTGCTCCCGGTGCGGCCGCCATACATGTCGGCGGCCAGCGCGACGTACCCCTCGTCCGCCATGGCATCGGCAACCTGCCGGACCCGATCGACCAGGCCGTTCCATTCGTGGATCAGGATCACGGCCGGGAACGGTCCCTCGCCCTCCGGAACCACCAGATAGCCGGTCGTCGACGGATCGTCGGGCAGGTAGTGCACCGCTTCACCCCTCGGCGCGCCAGCCTGGCCGAGGATCGCCGCGGGCAGGTTCGATTCCTGGTGTATCGCCTGCGCGACGTCGGCCGAGGGCGTGGAGTTCCCCTCGGCGGGCTCACGGGACTCAGCCGATCCACCGCACGCCATTCCGACGACAGCCACCGCTGCTAACGCGAAGGCAACATATCCTGTCCGTCCATTCTTCAACCTGCTGTGCATCGACTGGCTCCTGCTGAGTGACTCCCGACCCGAGTCCACGTGACCCGACGGGGACCCGACCATAAACAGGCTGCCGATCGACCGCCAGCCGCGGGACTTGGCAACGGTGGTTCATTCGGGCCACCTTGTGCGGTTGACGAAACATCATACGAGGTTCGAGTTCGGTGGGATTCCGCCGTGCTGCCTCGCGCGAATGGAGAGACAGGCGCTCATGTCCGAAATACCCGCGAACGACGGGGCGAGACCGGAGTCGAAAGACTTCCTGCGCACCAGGATCGAGACGGATGTCCGCACCGGAAAGTACGGCGGTCGGGTGGCCACGCGGTTTCCGCCCGAACCCAATGGCTACCTCCACATCGGTCATGCCAAGTCGATCTGCCTGAACTTCGGCGTCGCCGAGGAATACGGCGGGACATGCAATCTCCGGTACGACGACACGAATCCGGACACCGCCACCCAGGAGTACGTCGACTCCATGCAGGCGGATATCCGCTGGCTCGGGTTCGATTGGGAGGATCGCCTCTACTTCGCCTCGGACTATTTCGAACGGTTCTACGACTGGGCCGAGCAACTTGTGCGCGACGGCCTGGCCTACGTCGACTCGTCCAGCGAGGAGGAGATCCGGGAACTGCGCGGCACCGTGACCGAACCCGGTCGGCCGGGCCCGTATCGGGACCGGACGCCCGATGAGAACCTGGACCTGCTGCGCCGCATGAAGGCGGGCGAGTTCCCCAACGGGTCGCACGTGCTGCGGGCGAAGATCGACCTGGCCCATCCCAACATGGTGATGCGGGACCCGCTGCTGCTGCGCATCCGCCATTCGTCGCATTATCGACGCGGGGACGAGTGGTGTCTGTATCCGATGTACGACTACGCGCATTGTCTCGAGGACGCGATCGAGAACATCACGCACTCGTTCTGCACGCTCGAGTTTCGCAACAACCGCGAGATCTACGACTGGGTGCTCGACGCGGTGGGAATCGAACGACCGCGAACGGAGCAGACCGAGTTCGCGAGGCTGGAGCTCGATTACACGATCCTCAGCAAGCGGAAGCTGATCCGACTGGTGAATGAAGGTCACGTCGCCGGCTGGGACGATCCGCGCATGCCGACGATTGCGGGAATCCGCCGGAGGGGAGTGACGCCCGAGGCGGTCCGGGCACTGTGTGACATGGTCGGTGTGGCCGACGTGAACAGCCGGATCGACATGGCGAAGTTCGATTTCGCGATCCGGGACGATCTCAACTGGCGAGCTCCCCGTCGCCTGGCGGTTCTCGACCCACTCAAGGTCGTGATCACGGATTACCCGGAAGACAAGGTGGAATGGATCGACGGGCCGTCATATCCGCGCGATGTGGACAAGGAAGGCAGCCGTCCGATGCCGTTCTCCCGGGAACTGTGGGTCGAACGGTCCGATTTCATGGAGGATCCGCCACGCAAATTCCACCGCCTCGCACCGGGAAGCGAAGTCCGACTCAGGCATGCGTATGTGATTCGGTGTGACGAGGTCGTGAAGGACCCCGAGACGGGCGAGGTCCTGGAACTGCGCTGTTCGCACGACCCCGAAACGATGGGGGCGAACCCGGCAGACGGGAGAAGAGTGCGCGGTACGGTCCACTGGGTGTCGGTGCCGCACGCCCTGCCGGCGGAGGTCCGTCTTTACGACCGGCTGTTCTCCGTGCCGGATCCCGAGGCCAATCTGGAAGAAGGGCAGGACTTCACGGCGAACCTCAACCCGGACTCGCTGGTCGTCGTGAATCCGGTATGGGTTGAACCGTCTCTCGCGGATGATCCGCCCGGGACCCGTTATCAGTTCGAGCGGCAGGGGTACTTCATCAGCGACCCGATCGACTCTCGCCCCGGGTCCCTTGCATTCAACCGGACGGTGACGCTCCGGGACAGTTGGGCGAAGATTGCCGCGCGGGGACGGGGCTGACGGCAGCTACTGGCAGCCCAGCTCGAATCTCGTGAACACCGTGTCAGACGCCACGACGGTGACGCTGCGGGGGTTGTCACCCGCGACGACGCAGTTGAGCGGCACGTCTCTGAGCCGGACGACGTGAGGAATGGCCGATACGTCCGGGAATACGATGGTCTCGCCGGGCCTGATGGATGACGCGAACAGCCCTCCGTCCACGGTGACTGACACCGCGCGCGAGGGTGGATTGCCGGCCGCGAGAACGAGTTCGACCGCCAGGCTTCCCACGTCCTGTCGACCCGCCACCCGTATGACTCCCCGCGGCGCCGTGACACTCGAGTTGATCTGATCCTCGTAGACCCACGTTCCGGGTCCATTCGGCACGAACCGGTAGCGATCGCTGTTTCTCAGAGTATCACTTCGGATCACCACGCCGCCGTCGGGAGTTCCCACCGAACGGAGCAGGTGGCTCTGCACGTCCCGGTTGAGCCACTCGACCGTGTCGCCGGCCACCACGTCGACGGTGTCAGAGCCCAGTGGCCCGAGGAACCGATCCGCCAGGATCTGAATCTGGACCGCCGTCACTGCGAGATCGAATACCGAACCGTACTCAGACGAGCCGTCGAGGTAGGCCTGGACTTCGATCGGTCCGAGTACAGAACCTGCCGTGACGAGTATCTCGGACACTCCCGTCGAGTCGGTCAGGTCGGAGGTGGTGGAAAGAGTGGCGACTCCCCGTGTCAGCTCCCAGCGCACCGTCACATCCGGCACGCCGAAACCAAGCCCGTTCGTGGCCAGGACCCGTAGGGGCTCGCGAAACGTCTCGAGGGTGCTGCCGGTCTGCTCGTCTCCGCTCAGGATGGCGAATGACGAGATGAGCGAATCCTGAGAGCCGGTCCCTCCCCCACCACCGCCGACTCCGAGCAGCGGCGGGTTGTCTTCATCGCAGGCAGTCGGAGACAGTCCGACGAACAGGACGAGCGCGACAAACCCGGCCAACGCCTTGAGGCGGCGAGCCGACGCAAGGTTCGAAGCACGGTTGATCCGATTAGTATCTGGCATCATGGGGCAGAACGCTCGCATGCGGCGCGACCTGGCGCAACCGGTCGCATCCTCGAACGTCCCGGGGTCCTGCGCGGCGGGGACTGCTTCAGTGATCCCGACCGACGTGACGAACCGCGTAGTCATACGAGTGAGTAGCGATGCCCTCCGCTACCCGCATCCCGACGCGTGCGGCATATCCCAGTACCACATCGAATCCCCGCGCCCACAGATGAAACACCGGCCGACCGACGACGAAGCCGAGCAGTCCACCGACAGTGAGCAGGAATAACGCGGGGATCGCCCACGCGGCGACGATGATGGGGAGCCCGATGAGCGACAACACAGGCACCTCCTTTGCAGCGGCGACATGCCTGCCCCCGGCCGGCGCCGGAGGCTTGATAAACATACTGATCAGACCGGTGGGCCGCGAATTGGGCCGCGACCCCCGGTCTCACCCGTCCAGGTTCAATTGCGGCCGAACGGCAGTCCGTACAGGACTCGGAAGTACCAGGTTCGGTTGTGAGAAGAACTCAAGGTCTCGAATGTGTCCGACAGGCCGTAGTTATAGCGTATGTCGAACCCGAGAATGCTCCCGTTCGGGTTTACGCGGGCGAGTAAGAGCCCGAACGGCCAGGACCACTCGGTGCTGTTCGCATTGTCGCAGTCGAAGTTGATCGATCCGAAGGAGTCAGTGGAATTGCAGCTCAGCTTGAATGCAATTCCGATTCCCGTGTAGAATCGCGCGCGCCAGTCTCCGTTACCGGTCGGCATCGACGCTCCGAAGGTCAGCGGAATCTCCAGATAGTCCATGCGCACCGGACTACCACCTTTCTGCGTCCACAGCGCCTCGAGCGAGATCACGGTCTGCCGCGAGGCCCGGAAGGCAGCGAACAGGCCCGCGGTTCCACCCCAGCGAGACCCCGTATTGATCGTGCAGCAGATGTCGCTGGTCGTCGCGCCGCCGACTGCCCCGATGAGCGTCTTTGCGCGCTGCGCGTGCCCCGGCCCGGCGGTCGCCAAGATCGTAACAGCCACGAGTATGAAAGACTGAGTCAGGCGCTTCACCTGTCGCTCCTTGCTGGAACTGTGAGAATCGCGAACGAGTTCGGATCGACGAACGGGCCGGGTCGCTGGCTGGGAATCTGCCACCTTCTGGCAGCGGGCGCACGCGGATGGAGCACTCGCGGCGCCGGGCGGGTATGAACTCGTCGCTTCACTCCCGGCGGACGGCCGGGCAATCGGGGAATGCAACCGGGGAAGATTCGCGTGGACTGGTCTCAGAGCAGGAAGCTGCTTGTCCTTCTCGTCGTCGGTGTCGGAATCGGGGCGTACCTGATGTACGGACTGACGCGCGAACCTGACGTGCACGGATTGTGGGCCACCGCGGGGTGCGGTGGACTCATCAGCGAGTTGCTTCCCCGCAACGATCCGCTGGCGGTCGACATCGGGCCCGAGCAGCTCACCCTGTACGGCAAGCGCAGCGACCGGAACTTCCGTCTCCTGGAGACCCGACGTGAGAAGCTCGACGCGTGGGTGATCTTCGTGATCGACGAGTCCGGGGAGACGATGGACTGGCGGCTCGAGCCCGGGACGCTGCTCGAGTACGACGGGGGCGAGTGTCGGGTCACCCGGATCGATTGGCACACCGCGTGCGAAGCGATCTTCGCCCCGCGGGCCGACGGTGGCGGTCCGCCAGCCCGGCCCGCTGCACAACTGGCTCAACCCCGCCGCCGGGAGTTGACCACAGGTTCAGCGGTCGTGCTGCTGGGCCGGCTTCAGCGTCTTCAGCGTGTCTGCTAGCATGACTGCGAAGCGATCGAGCACGTCGCTCATCGTCGCCACTTCGGCGTCGACGGACTGGCCCGTTCCTGGTTCGCGGAGCACGGAACGGGCTCCGACCTTCGTCGGTGTCCGATCCGGTCCGAAAACCCGCCAGGTTACATCCAGCACCGCCTCCCCCGAGCTCGTCAGTTTCGAACTTCGTGACGTAGCCGGAGATGATCCACTGGGCGCGGGTGCTCGAGCGCCATGGATGGGCGTGCACCCGCGGCCATCGGCAGCAGCACGTCCAGGTCTTCGGCCAGGACGCGTTCAAAGCCCTCGGAGAGCGTCTCGGCCCAGCGTGCCACATCCACCGGCCGGACCTCGTTCGGACCGACGCGCCGGACGAACTGCGCGCGGTCCAGGTACCCGGGCATCGTGAAGGGCCCGACGCCGACATCGATCGACCCCGGTCGATCGTCCCACGCGTTGTCCACATTTGAGGCATCCGAAGTAGACAGCACGTAGAACCGCGTCGGATCCTCCCTGGGGGACAGGCAGCCCGCGAGCAACGTTACGGCTCCCAGCAGACCGACGGCTCGCCCGATCCCGGCTTCGATTCGCCTGCGGGTCATCGGTTCTCCTCCTCGTAGTCCTTGCCCCGTACCAGGGCGCCCGGATTGCGATCCAGTGTCTCCGCGAGTGACCGGAACGCCCTCATCGTCGCACTGATCTCGTACAGCGCTTCGTTCAGACGGGTAGACATGACCCCTTCGGCCGCCAGGAGCGAACGTGTCCCCTCCAGCGTCAACTGCAGGGCCAGCATCGCCGAGTCAGCCCGCTCGGCCGTTTCCAGTACCTGGACGCGCAGAGGAGCGACGCTCGAGTCCGCATTGGCGAACAGATTGCCCATCGACTCGATCGACCTCTGTGCGGTCCGCAAGGTCACGGGTAGTTGCCGGGCGGCTTCCGCGAACCCCTGGACTGCTGACCAGGTCATCCAGGCTGGTGATCGCATGTGTGACGGATGCGATGATGGTGTCGGCGTCGACCGCGGTAAGCTTGGCCAGCAGCTGGTTGAGAGACGTCTGGATCGCGTCCAGGTCCAGCCCGGTCGTCGCCGTGGGGATCTCCGTGTAGTCCTCGAATACGATTCCCTGCAGCGTGAGCTCCGAATCAGGCAGCAGCTCCAGGCCGATGTATTTCTTGCCGGTGACGAAGCTCTCCTGCTGAAGGGTCGCTCGCAGGCCCAGACCGATGAGCGTGTCCATCGTGGCGGCCGTGATCTCTCCCTCGGTGCCGTGCTTGACCAACAGGTCCTTTTCGAGCTCCCACAGCACGGGAATCATGAAATCGTCCAGAACACGGGGTTCGCCGGGGATCGCCAGCCGAACCTCGGTCACCTGCCCGATCCTTACCCCGCGCAGCTTCACCGCGGCGCCCGGATCGAGACCGGCCACCGAACCATTGAAGGCCGACACGAAGTTGAAAGTCGTGCGAAAGAGGTTTCCGGAGCCGAGAAGTCCAATCGCCACCAGCATCAGCAGGATCGCTCCGATGACGAAGATTCCGATCGCCCGCGCGCTGGCCTTAGCTGCCATCAGGATCCTCCCCCCGAGTCATGAACTGGCGCACGGTCGGGTCCTCACAGTTGTCACGCAGCCATGTTGGCGGCCCGCTTGCAATCATCGTTCGCGTCTCCGCATCGAGAAAAATGCTGTCGGTGCCAATCGAGTAGATGCTCGGCAATTCATGGGTGACCATCACGACGGTGGTTTCGAGGCTGTCGCGCAACTCGAGGATCAGTTCATCGAGTCGTCTCGAGCTGATCGGATCGAGGCCGGCCGAGGGCTCATCGATGCACAGGATCTCGGGGTCGAGCGCGATCGCTCGCGCCAGGCCTGCCCGCTTCTGCATGCCTCCGCTCACTTCGGAAGGATAGTAGTCCTCGAAGCCGCGCAGGCCCACCATCGCCAGTTTCAGGGCCGCGATAGCACGGATCTCCTTCGCGCTGAGCTCCGTGTATTCCTCGAGTGGTAGCGAGACATTCTCCGCGAGCGTCATCGAGCTCCACAGCGCCCCGCTCTGATACAGCACGCCGAATCCGCGCATCAGGGTCTGCCTTCGCGCGGGGTCGAGAGTCGTGAGGTCTTCGCCGTCGAGCAGGATGCTGCCCTTCGCCGGAGTCAGCAGGCCGAGGATGTGGCGCAGCAGAGTGCTCTTGCCGCATCCGCTACCTCCCATGATGACGAATATCGAGCCTCGCGGAATCACGAAGTCGAGATCCCGCTGCAGTACGAAATCGCCGAACGCCATCGTCAGATCGCTGACCTCGATATGCGGCTGGGCATCCGAACCTGCTCCGGTCGCCCAGCAACCGTCGGAGGTCGTGATCGTTCGCTCCATCATTCAGATACCCAGCACGTAGAACACCCAGGCGAAGATGCCCGCGGCGCTGATAATCGCCACGATCGACGACACCACGGCTGCTGTCGCCGCATCGCCGACTGCGGAAGCACTCCCGCCGCAGCGCATTCCCTGCCGACACCCGGCCAGGGCAACCAGGAGACCGTATACGAACGCCTTGAACATGCCGCCCACGATGCCGCCCATGGTCAGCGCATCGATCGTCTGATTCCAGTACGTGGTCAGCGACAGGTCCAGCATCAAGACCGCGATGAGCGCCCCGCCGGCGATTCCCATGAGGACCGAATAGAGAGTCAGAAGCGGCATCATCGACGACAGCGCGATGACTCGCGGCACGACCAGGAATTCGATGGGCGAAATCCCGAGCGTCACCAGCGCATCCGTTTCCTGGTTCACCTTCATGCTGCCCAGCTGTGCAGCGTACGCCGCTCCGCTTCGCCCGGCCATCACGATGCCGGTCATGAGGGCGCCCATGTCGCGCGCCATGGCCACTCCCACGAGGTTCGCGACGTAGATCGTGGCTCCGAACTGCTCGAGCTGCACGGCCCCGACGAATGCGAGGATCGCGCCGAGCAGAAACGACACGAGCGATACGATCGGCAGCGCCCCGGCCCCGGCCTGCTGAATCAGGAGCCACAGGTCGCGCTTACGGTATCTGCCTCTCCCGGTGAAGAACTTGCTGACCGCCTCGGTCGACTCTCCCAGGAACTCGACCGAGTCGTCGGTATATTCGACAGCCGCGATCGCCGATGTCCCCACCCGGTCAAGCCAGGGTGCCTTTCCGGTGTCACGCCGGGCGTCCTCGCGGGCCGGCGACGACTCCGCCAGGGCGAGCAGCCGACGAGCGCCGTCCGGGAGCCCGGTTCGATCAATCTTCACATCCCGGGCGTTCGCGACCTGCTCGAGCCGCACCAGCAGGGCGAGGAATCCGGAATCCCAGGCGCCCAGTTCTGTTGTGTCGTAGCTCAGCGTGTCTCCCCGGCCGAGCGACTCAATCGTGGCGGAGGCCTCGTTACCGGCCGGAGTCTCGACCTCGATGTTCCATTCCCCGCCGGCGCGCACCACGATTCCGGCTGAGTTCCGGACGACCTCCAGTCGTGGGCCGCTCATTCAATCACGTCCAACTCGTCCGTGGTGGCCGCGAGCAATGTGAAGAACACATCTGCCGAAAACGAATCGATTTCGATTGAGTCGGTGGGATCGTCTCCGTCCTCTGTCTCGGTTTCGCGTGTGCCGCCGATCGAATTCAGATACACGGTAATCCGGGCTCGTTCGTTCCGCGCCGCGGACATCAGGATCCGGGCTGGAATCGGCCCGGTACCCGAACTGTCGGACCGGAAGGCCATCGCCGCTTCGACTGCCGCGAGGACCGACACCGAGCCGAGCAGGCCCGAGTCATCAGACAGTTCGAGCCTGGAGGTCTCCTTGTCCCACTCGAGTACGAGCGTGAGACCATCCACGAGGATCGTATCGGAGTCGGCGCTGCGATCCCGCAGCACGAAATCGTGCCCTGCAATGTGCAGCGGTGACTCCCCGGAATTCGCTGCAAAGTAGAACCGGGAGTCGGTAACACCAGCCCACTGATCCACGTAGTCGATGCCCATGGCGGAGACGATCGCCCTCGTACGGCCATCGGACTCCGCACGCGCCGAGGGTCCGGGATCGGCGGACACGGAGTCGATGCTGGCCAGGCCACCCTCGAACCAGGGCTCGATTGCCGCCACTCCGTGCGTCTCCGTGAGATAGCGGATCACCGCGCTGACTTCGCGGCGGTCCGCGAACGAGACGTCTTCACGCGGCTCCTGAAGCCGGCCGTCGGCCAGCATGTCATTGCGCGTCAGGATCTCTTCGAGCCGCCCGACCTGGCTGCGCTCCGACACCGCGTACGCTCCCCACGGTCCGGCGAGCGTCAGGAATGTGACCACGGCGAGACTGGCCGGGATCACCTTGATCGTGCCTCTCCGCCTGACGATGTAGAACACGGCGATTCCCGCGAGCCACAGCGACAGTCCGACCAGGAAGTAACGTCGCTCGGTCACGCCGTACTGGTCGATCCGCTTCCAGATCGCCAGCAGCAGCATGGCGATCGAGGGAATCAGCATGATATAGAACCCACGGGCGTAGGTCTGGACCCAACGGTTTTCCTCACGCTCCTCGATCGGGTACAGGAGCAACAGGGACAGAATACCGGCCGCCGCGACGAACGACACGAGCCAGCCGATCCAGCCACTCGGCCACACCTGGGTCAACAGGACCTTGCCCAGGTACAGGGTCAGGATCACCAGGTACAGAGCGACGATAGGCGCGAGAATGTACTGGGCGAAGACCTTGAGCCCATTCGGATAGCTGGTTCGGCCGTCGAGGGCGGGGAGATCGTCGGGGACCCCGCCGAGGAAGAACCAGGGGTGGAACACGAAGGCCAGGCTGAACCACAGACGTCCGTAGGTCTCGCCGGGCACGTCGAGCCCGAACAGATTCTCGACCGCCAGCAGGGCGATCGACAGGCCGAAGTACAGGACGGCCGCGAAAACGCCGGCGATCAAGAACCGCAGGAACAGGCTGATGTTGTAATGCCAGAACCCGTTCTTCTCATCGACTCCCAGGTACGGGCCAACGGCAACGAACAGGTGAAATCCGAGCGACAGCTGCAGGTAGCGGGTCAGAGCCACGTCGTCCGACCAGCCGGGCCGGAGCAGATACACCCCGATCAGCAGAACCAGCCCGGCGAGCATCGCGATCAGCTTCCTGGCACCCTTCCAACCATGTCGTTCCGCCAGGAATTGCAGGCCGGTGAACAGCGGAAGTCCGAGCGAACTCGTGTAGAGGACACGGAGGTACATCTGCTCGGAATCGCCGGCATCGATCATCAGCGCCCCGGCCACCGCGGAGATAACGCCGCAGGCCAGAACGAAGGGATACCGCCGGGCGACCGCGACAGCTTGTTCCGCCAGCCGCTGAATCGATGGAAGTCTCATGGACCGAAACATAGCGAACGCAGCCTCTGCTAGCCCATACTTCCGATGAGCGGTACTTGCGGGCGTACCCGGGCCTGGAATCTGCCGCGCAGTATAGAAGACCAACATCCCCGGAAATCGGAGATCGATGTGGAGTTCATTCTCTGGAGTCTGATCGGATTCGTCGTGGCCCTGCTGCTGACGCTCGGCCTCAAGGCGCTCGAACTGAGCGTACACTGGCGAGCCGTGATGGCCGGGGCGTATGCCCTGGCGATCGGGGCCGTGGCGTTCTCGATCGTCGTATTCACCGGCTGGACGACGCGCGGCGGCTGGCTGCTGGGCTGCGCGCTCGGCTGGCTATTCGGTGGCCTGTGGGTGGACGATCTGCTATGGAGAGTCCGGCACGGCCGATCCGAAACGGACATCTGATTATCAGCCCTCCTGTCGGGCCCGCATGAGCAGAGATTCCAACTCTGCCGCGGATGTTACCGGCCGCTCGCACATCAGCCCACTGCACAGGTAGGCAGTCGCTTCGGCTCCCGGCTCATCCCTAAACTCGACCAGGAACGGCGCGACCTCCATGACTCCTCCGCCGTCCGCACCGGCCGGTCGCAGAATCGTCACCAGGTGCGGCTCGAAGCCCCGGCTCGCCACGTCGAGCATTTCTTTCACGGCGACCGATTCCGGGTCGCCCGCGATCACGAGTTCCTGGCCGCCGTCCGCCACCAGCTCCAGCCCACACAGAAACATGCTGAACGCCGACGGGTGGCTGTCGACCGTGCGCGAGAACGCCCGCGAGATCTCGCCGGCGGCACGCTCGTATTCTGGCCTGGCGGTGAGCCGCGCGAGGCGCAGCAGGTTCGACAGGGCGACGGAGTTCCCGGATGGTACGGCACCGTCGTACACCTCCCGCTGTCTGACGATGAGGTCCTGCCTGCCGGACGGGCTGAAGAACAGGCCCCCCGACGCGCCGTCGCGAAACCGCTCGAGCATCGCGTCGGTCAGGACGATCGCGCGGCGTAAGTGCTCCGGATCCTGCGTCGCCTGGTGCAGCTCGATCTCCGCCCACGCGAAGAACGCATAGTCGTCGAGGTTGCCCTCGATGTCGGCATCTCCACCGCGGTAGCGGTGCAATAGGCGCCCATCGGCCTGCATGGTCGTCCACAGGAACTTCGCCGCGCGGCTTGCCGCCTCCACGTATTCGGGCATGTCCAGGGCTTTGCCGGCTTTCGCGAGAGCCGCGATCATCAGGCCGTTCCAGTCGGTGAGAATCTTGTCGTCCAGCAGCGGACGAATCCGCCGGCTCCGGTGTTCGAGCAGTCGCTCTCGAACCGATTCGAGACGAAGTTCGAGTTCCGAAGGCGGCAGGCCGACTTCGATTGCACGTGCAGCGAGCGGCTTCGCGAGATGCGGAATGCTGGTGCCCGGTCGCTCTCCCGTGGCTTCATCCACGAAATTCCCGCCGGGCCGGATCCCCCAGGTGGCAGCCGCGAGGGCGGCATCCGACTCCCCGAGCACCTGCCGCAGTTCCTCTTCCGACCACAGATAGAACTTCCCTTCCTCCCCTTCGCTGTCCGCGTCCTCGGCGGAGTAGAACCCGCCGTCCGGTGCGGTCATGTCACGCTGCAGGTATTCCAGCACCTGCTGCGCGACCACGGCGTGGCGCATATCGCTCGTCACCTGGAACGCCTCGACGTACGCCATGACCAGCAGCGCCTGGTCGTACAGCATCTTTTCGAAGTGCGGCAGGAACCACCGATCGTCGGTCGAGTAGCGGTGAAAACCGTATCCCACCTGGTCGAAGATCCCACCGGCGCGGAGAGAGTCGAGAGTTTCCACGACCATTTCGAGCGCCCGGTCTGCGCCGGTCCGGCGCCAGAATCGCAGCAGGAACAGCAGCCGGTGCGGAGTCGGAAACTTGGGCGCCCGTCCGAAGCCGCCGCGCTCCCGGTCGAACTCGAGTTCGAGTTCCTGGAAGCCCCTGGACAACGTTTCGGTGTCGAGCGCCCGGCCACTTCGATCTGCCTCGGCCAGCGACTGCAGCCGGTCGTACGTCTCCTGGGCCGCGGTCAGCAGGTCGTCACGCCGGGTCTGCCACAATTCCCGGATCCGCGGTACCAGGTCCAGCATTCCCGGCCTGCCGAATCGACTTTCACGCGGGAAGTACGTACCGCTGAAGAACGGCAGCCGGTCGGGCGTCATGACGATCGTGAGCGGCCAGCCGCCCTGTCCGGTCGCCATCTGTGCGACGGCCATGTAGATGCCGTCGATATCGGGCCGTTCCTCCCGGTCCACCTTCACATTCACGAACGCCTCGTTCATCAGGCGGGCGACCTCGTCGTCCTCGAACGACTCGTGCTCCATCACGTGGCACCAGTGACAGGTCGCGTAGCCGATGGACAGGAAGATCGGACGATCGAGCTCCCGTGCGGAGTTGAACGCTTCCTCACCCCACGGATACCAGTCGACCGGGTTGTCGGCGTGCTGAAGCAGGTACGGGCTCTGTTCGTTCGCCAGGCGGTTGGGCGGCAAGGATCGTCTCCCGATCTCAGGGTGATCAGCGGGCGAACGAGACAAGATGGACGGTACCTCTTTCCATGCAAATGCCCCGGACCGGGAGCACGCTCCGCGGACCGCCCCGTCTCAACCGGGGTTCGGTTTTCGCACCTGTTTGTGTACGGTGGTCAGATACGATCAGCCAGAGCAGTCAGGGAACAGCCCCTTGAGCTGCGAATCCGACCTGGAAAGATCAGGCCGAAGACGATGAGGAGATCCATGGAAAGCATTAGCATCGCGACGAGGGATGGCGGCTCGATTGAGCTCGGTGGCGACTCGCTGCAGGAGCTCGCTGCTGGACTCGGCGGCCGGCTGGTGACCCAGTCGTCCGCGGACTACGAGGAGGTGAGGGCGGTGTGGAACGCCATGATCGAGACACGCCCGGCCCTCATCGCGCGCTGCACCACCGCGGCCGACGTGCAACGGTGCGTCCGGTTTGCTGCGGCGAACAACTTGCTGTTCTCGATCCGTGGCGCCGGTCACAACATCGCCGGCAGCGCGCTGGTAGAAGGTGGGCTGACGATCGATCTGTCGCAGATGCGAGAGGTGGACGTAGATCCCGTTTCTGCCACGGCTGTAATTCAGCCGGGTGCGACCCTGGGTGACGTGGACGCGGCGACAGCCGAACACGGGCTCGCTTTGCCAGTCGGAATCAACTCCACGACCGGGATCGCCGGACTCACCCTCGGCGGCGGCTTCGGCTGGCTCAGTCGCAAGCATGGACTGACGATCGACAGCCTGCTCTCGGCGGACGTCGTCACCGCAAGCGGCGATCTGGTCACGGCCAGCGAGACCGAAAACGAGGACCTGTTCTGGGGGCTGCGGGGCGGCGGTGGCAATTTCGGCGTCGTCACCTCGTTCACCTTCGGGCTGTACGAGGTGGGGCCGGAACTCCTGTGCGGTCTCGTCGTCCACCCGTTCTCAGATGCTCCGGACCTGATGCGCTACTACCGGGATTTCGCGAGCAGTTGCCCCGACGAGCTGACCCTGTGGATGGTCCTCAGGGATGCGCCGCCGCTTCCGTTCCTCCCGGAGGAAGTGCACGGAACGAAGGTCGTCGTGCTCGCGTTCGTATACGCGGGCGATCCGGCGGAGGGCGAGCGACTCCTCGCGCCGTTGCGCTCGCATGGCAGTCCGCACGGAGAGCATGTCGGCGTGATCCCGTTCGCCGGCTTCCAGCAGGCGTTCGATCCGCTGTTGACCCCGGGAGCTCGCAACTACTGGAAGTCACACAATTTCGCGTCACTCGAAGACGGCGTCATGGAGGAAATCCTCTCGGCGATGGAGTCCCTTCCGTCCGCTCAGACGGAGATCTTCGTCGCCCAGGTCGGAGGGGCCGCCGCCCGGCTGCCGATCGATTCGACGGCCTACCCGCACCGGGACGCGGCGTACGTGCTGAACGTCCACACGCGGTGGGAAGATGCGTCCGACGACCGGCTGTGCATCGACTGGGCACGCGCGTTCTTCGACGCGACGGCGCCGTATTCCACCGGCGGCGTGTACATGAACTTCGTCAGTGAGGCCGAGGATGCCGCACGCGTGCAGGCGGCGTACGGGTCGAGCTACCCCCGGCTCCAGGAGCTCAAGGCGAAGTATGACCCGGACAACGCGTTCCGGACCAACCTGAACGTTCGGCCGTAGCCGGACGTTCGGCCTCGTGGGCCCGGTGCGTCAGTGGTGGTGCTTCGCTTGCCAGCGATCGCGCCATGCGCACCAGGCGCAGTCCGCGAACAGGACCATGATCGCGATGAACGCAATCGCGATCACGAGGGTGCCGACGAAGTAGAGCGCCGTGTCGACTGAGGCGTACAGCATACCCACCTCCAGGGGGAGGCAACCCGCCTCCCGCTGCGCGCGACGTCCTCGCCTCACTGGCAGGACGTCGCGCTCGTACATCGTGTCGCAGGGGAGTCTGCGACGCGACGGTCTCCGCCGGGGGGTATGTCCTGCACGAGGGGTGAGACGGTACCCCGAAGAGGTAGAAAAGATCGGCCCTTGGTGTCATCGCGGCATCGAGTATCCGTGGCTAGATTATGCGGTGCTGTTTCCACCGGCGTCGCCCCTCCTCCGACGCCTGGATTTTTTCGCTTCGCCCCCCGGCGAAGCTGCGCCAGACTTTGAGGAGGTGGTGTATGCGCTGGCTCGGCCTCACCCTCACGACTCTCGCTCTCCTGTCGGTTCCCGGCTGCAATGATTCCCCCCACCGCGCCAGACGAGACTGTCTCGTTCGACAAGGCCTACGCCGGTCATTCGGCGGGCCGCCTGGTGGTTGGCGGCCAGGTTCGCGAGGGCGAGTGGAAGATCTCGATCAGCGGGCACACAGACATGAGTACCGACGGAGAGGTTCGCGGTCGCTGGCAGGTTAAGTTTCACTCCGTATCCGTGCCGGAGTTCGTCGGCAAGACATTCGTTTCGACCCGGATCAGGGGGCTTGGATTCGCGCCCTCGGACAATCCAGCGGAGTGCATCGCCCGATCGAACTCGGTCATCGAAGGCACCCTGGACGGCGAACCCGGCTATCTCCTCCGCGTGCTCGCAGCCGACGCCGGGA
Source organism: uncultured Gemmatimonadota bacterium (assembly GCA_942490755.1). Classification (GTDB taxonomy): domain Bacteria; phylum Gemmatimonadota; class Gemmatimonadetes; order Palauibacterales; family Palauibacteraceae; genus Carthagonibacter. The sequence continues at coordinate 5,800 of CALNYN010000058.1, read as the reverse complement.
AGATCGGCGGCGGGGCCTTCGACACCATCCGAATCATCATCTACGACGCAGAGGCAACGCCCCTGTACGTCTCCACGTCATCGAATCCGGAGCATCCCGGAGGTGACTTTGCGGCCGTGGCCAACTGCGCCGGCGGAGCGCGGGCCGAGCTCGACAGCGGAAACGTAAAGATCTGGCTGGCTGACTGAGACCAGGCCCGACACGCTCACGGGGGGAAGGGGCTACGATTCCAGTGGCCCCTCGAGCGTGTAGATTGTCGGGGGTCTGACGCATCGACTCTCGACGAAAGGCTGGGAGGTTCCTCGTGTGGCGCTTTCTGCAGATTCTCGGTCCGCTGGTCCTTGGTTTCGCACTCGTCGTGGCCCTGGTGTCCGGGGGCTTCCCCTGGATCCTGGCCGCTGTTCTGATCGGCGCCGCACTCCTGGTGGGCTTGAAGAACATCCTGGGCTGATGGACCTCCCGGTTCTGCACCAGCTCGGGATCGCGGTCGGGCTCGGCCTGCTCGTCGGTCTCCAGCGCGAACGCTCGGCGAGCCGCATCGCCGGAATTCGCACCTTTCCCTTGATCACCGTGCTGGGCGTGCTGTGCGGCGTCGCGGCCCAGAGTTATGGCGGCTGGGTCGTGGCCGCCGGGCTGGTCGGGCTCGCGGCGCTCGCCGGCGTGGCGAACGTGGTCCAGATCCGGTCCGCCGAGCTGGACCCGGGCATGACCACCGAGGTGGCCGGTCTCGTCATGTTCATGATCGGCGTGGCGCTGTCGGCGGGCCTGGTGCTCGAGGCGATCGTGGCCGGTGCCGGTGTGGCCCTGCTCCTGCACTGGAAGGCGAAACTCCACTCGCTCGCCGGGCGAATCGAGCCGGAGGAATTCGATTCGCTGATGCGGTTCATCCTCATCACGCTCGTCGTTCTTCCGGTGCTGCCGAACCAGGGCTATGGCCCCTACGGGATTCTGAACCCGTTCCGAATCTGGCTCATGGTCGTGCTGATCGTCGGCATCAGCCTGGCCGGCTACGTGGCATTCCGACTGTTCGGGGCGAAGCTCGGGACCCTGGCGGTTGGCATTCTCGGCGGCCTGATCTCCAGCACCGCCACGACGATCAGCTATGCGCGACGGAGCGAAGAGCACCCGGAACGCAGTTCGGCGGCAGCATTGATCGTGGCTTTGGCATCGACGGTGGTGTTCGCCCGTGTGCTGGTCGAGATCGCCATCGTGGCACCGTCGATGATGAGTGCCACCGCAGGTCCGATCGTGGCGATGATGGGGGTCATGCTCCTGGTATGCGTGGCCCTGTACCTGGTGGGCAGCGGCTCCCGGGAACTGGAGTTGGAGGACGAGGATCCGCCATCCGATCTCGGCTCTGCAGTGACGTTCGGCCTCCTGTATGCCGGCGTGCTGCTCGGCGTGGCGTTCGCCAAGCAGCACTGGGGGAACCAGGGGCTCTACGCCGTGGCCGCGATCTCCGGCCTCACCGACATGGACGCGATCACGCTTTCGACCTCTGAGTTGATGCGCGCCGACGAGCTTCTCCCGAGCACGGGCTGGCGCCTGATCCTGGTAGGGTCGCTGGCGAATCTCGTGTTCAAGGGCGGGATCGTCGCCGCACTGGGCCATCCGAAGCTTCGGCGGCGAATCGGAATCGCGTTTACCGCCGCACTGGTGGCCGGAGTGGGAATCCTGTTCCTTTGGCCCGGATGACCATCTCTTCGAAGTTCGACTGGGTGTCGAGAATCGACCGGCGGCTCTTCCTTGCGGGAGCGGCGGTCGGCCTCCTCCTGCTGACCTGGCTCGCCTGGACATGGATCACCTGGCCGGACGTTTCGGCGCTTGAAACCGAGAATCCCGAGACGACGGCCTTCATCGACCGGTACCGCGAGACGCGGCGCGAGGCCGGTGAGAGCGATGCCGTGGCCTGGTCCCCGGTGCCGTACGACCGGATCTCGCCGAACCTCGCCCGGGCCGTGATTTCGAGCGAGGACACAGAGTTCTTCTTCCACGACGGATTCTCGTCCCACGAACTGGGCGAGGCGATCCGAAAGGCGATCCGCGAACGGGAAAAGCCGCGCGGCGCATCGACGATGTCGCAGCAACTGGTGAAGAACCTGTGGCTGTCGCCCAGTCGCAGCCTGACCCGGAAGCTGCGGGAAGCGATGCTGACCAGGCAGCTGGAGAAGTCGCTCAGCAAACAGCGGATTCTCGATCTCTATCTCAACGTCGTCGAGTTCGGCCCGGGAATCTACGGTGCGGAGGCCGCCGCGCAGCACTACTTCGGCAAGCCGGCAGCACAACTCACTTTGCGAGAGGGCGCGATGCTGGCGGCAGGACTTCCCCGCCCCAGGTCATGGAATCCGTCCAGCAGCAGTGAGAACTACGCTCAGCGCGTCGATCAGATCCTGGAGATCGAGAGTCAGCTGGAGTTCCTCGACAAGTACCTGGACCGCTGAACCGAGCTCGAGACCCGACTCGCGGCTTCGTCTGGCCGACAGGATGTTGTCGGGGGTGTGGCGACGTGTGAACACCTCCGGCACAATTCAGCGCTGTTCGCCCGATTTCTGATTACTGTAACTTATTCAACTACAAGCGTTTGAAAGCTTGGCAAACGCAGGTTCTGCGAGCACGGATCGGTCTTTGCGAAGGTCGTACCCGATACCGGGTCGCTTGAAAGAGCGTCACCCGGGTCGCACATTCGGATCCGCTCCACATCATTCCAGAATCGTGACGACCCGGTTCGCGTTCGAGTGAAACCTCAGACGGGCAAATCAGAATGCGTAGAGTGTGGCCAGTCCTGCTGCTGTTGTTCCTGTCGCTCCCGGCGCCTCAACTCAGAGCGCAGGCGATCGCTGGTTTCGCATCGGTCCCCTGGGGGGCGAGCCAGGCGGATATCGAGGAGGCCTGGGGCAGGCCGTCGCGGGTAGCGGACGATGGCACGTACACCTCGCTGAGGTACTATGCGCAGGACTTCGCGGGTCCAAAACCGATCCGCGGCTGGAGCATGATATTTGGAATGCGGAACGACAGGCTGCTCAGCGGTACGTACGTGGGCCTGTTCGCCCGGGAACCGATCGCGGACGAGGCCCGGCGTCGGATGGTCGAAGAGGTGCATTCACGCTACAGCCTCAACCCGGCCAGGCCCTGCCCCAAACCCTACTCCGAAGCTCGGTCCTGCGAGTTGTACGTGAACTCGGTGGTCGGGGATCCGGCGATGGAGCAGTTGAGCGGCACCTGGCGAACCGTCATGATCTGGATTGCTCAGGAGTCCGGCGAATGGGCCCTGCGAACCGAGTACATGACGGCGGCCGAGAAAGCCGCGTCCTTCTCGGTCGAGGACCGGCGCTACTGAATCGGCGCGGCGCGGCAACCTCCGACTGACAATCTTCCCTGCAGGTCCTTGCACATCGTCTCACACCGGCTATTTTTAGCATAGACTAAAAATCATCAGCGGCCGTGTGACTGAACGGCGAATACGGATGACGTGAGCGCATGAACCCGGTTTTCTCTCTGTTAATCTTCCTGGCGACGTCCGCCGTGCTGGTGGCGATATTCTGGCCGCGTACCGGCCTGATTGCGCGGTTGTCACGCTACCGTCGGCTCGAAGAGCGGGTCCTGATCGAGGACACGCTCAAGCACATGTACAACTGCGAGTACGCCGGGCGCCGGGCGACCGAGGAGAGCCTCGCCGGGTTCCTCGAGACTTCGATCGGCCATGCCGTCCGGACGCTGGCGCGGGGCGAGGAAATGGGCTTCCTGCGCTTCGAAGGTCTGGAACCTGTTCTTACGAAGGAGGGCCAGCAGTACGCCCTGCGAGTGCTTCGAGCGCACCGGCTCCTGGAACGTTACATGGCGGACCGGACGGGAGTCGATCCGGTAGAGTGGCATGCCGAAGCGGATCGGCTCGAACACACGTTGTCCCGCGACGACGCCGAGGGTCTGGCGTCCCGTCTCGGCCATCCGCTTTACGACCCGCACGGCGATCCGATTCCCACGGCGGCCGGCGGGATTCCACCGATGGAAGGCCAGCCGCTGGCGACGCTCGACGAAGGCGAGATCGCCCGGATCGTGCACCTGGAGGACGAGCCCCCCGAGCTGTTCAACGAAATCGTCGCCGCCGGGCTGGGTCCCGGAATGCGCCTGAGACTCCTCGACACCTCGTTGAACGAGGTTCAGTTCGAGGCGGACGGCCGGGTGCATCGGCTGTCTCCGGCGGTGGCCAGCCGCATAACGGTCGTGCCGGCAGGGGAAGCGGTACAGCTGCCGACGCACTCGCTGGCCGACCTCGAGCCGGGTGAATCGGGCCATGTACTCGGAATCTCGCCAATCCTCCAGGGGCCACAGCGCCGGCGGCTGCTCGATCTGGGAGTTGTCCCGGGGACCGAAATCCGGGCGGAATTCGAGAGTTCTGCCGGTGATCCGGTGGCCTACCTGATTCGTGGCGCGCTCATCGCACTGCGACGGGACCAGGCCTCGTTGATCCAGCTGGTGGCCGAGCCGGAGGTCGACGATGCCGCGGCTGGCCGCCTCGAAGGAGCCGAGGCGTAATGGCCATAACGCCTGCCGCGCCGTGTCACGGTTGCGCGGCGAACCGGGATGAAGTGCTGGTCCAGCTTGGAATCAGCCCCGGTCGGTTCGACTACCTCGTAGCCCTGGCCGGCAATCCCAACACCGGAAAGAGCACGATCTTCAATTCGCTCACCGGACTCAGGCAGCATACCGGCAACTGGCCCGGCAAGACCGTGGCCCGGGCGGACGGCGGCTATCAACATGCTGACCACCGGTTCAAGCTTGTCGATCTGCCGGGCACGTACTCGCTTCAGGCCGGGAGTCCGGACGAGGAGGTAGCGCGCGACTTCATCCTGTTCGGGCAGCCAGACGTCACGGTCGTCGTAGTCGACGCTACGAGACTGGAGCGCAACCTGAACCTGGTTCTGCAGATCCTCGAGATCACGGATCGGGTGGTCGTCGATCTGAACCTGGTCGACGAGGCGCGACGGCACGGGATCGCGATCGACGAGCGAAAGCTGGCAGCAGAGCTCGGAGTCCCGGTGGTGCCCACCGTAGCCCGGACCGGCGAGGGGATTCCGGAGCTCCGCGAAGCGGTCTACCGGGTGGCGAACGGGGAGACGGCCACCCGGCCGTATCGAATCGCCGACTATCCGCCGGAGCTGGAGGCGGCCGTAGACAAGCTGGTACCGCTGATCGAGGATACCTATCCCGAGCTGCCCAATTCGCGCTGGGTCGCGCTTCGACTGCTGAACAAGGATGAACGCGTCGAGGATGCGGTACGTACGGGCGAGATCGGCGTCCTGGCTTCCGATGCGGCCGCAGCAGCCACCGGCCTGTCCACCGGACGCGGAGGGTCAAGACCGGAAGTGGCGAGCATCAGCCACGCGACCGCAGGGTCGCTCGCCCTGGCCGAGGACCGGGTTGAGCCGGCATCCCCCGGACAAGCGATTCTCAGGCGGACCGAACAGCTGCGCTGGCAGCTAAGCCCGGATTATCACGACGCCCTGACCCGGCGTTTCTTCGAGGCCGCGCACGAGATCGCGCAAAGCGCTTCAGCGACCGGTCTCCGGAAGTCGAAGTTCGATCTGGATCGTACGCTCGACAGGATCTTCACGAACCGCTGGCTGGGCTTTCCGCTCATGCTGCTCATGCTGGCCGCCGTGTTCTGGATCACGATCGCCGGAGCCAACCTGCCGTCACGCATGCTGGGCATGCTGCTCATAGACAACCTGCACCCGATCCTGAGCAACTTCGGGGCAACGATCGGGCTTCCCGGGTGGCTGAACGGGCTGCTGTTCGACGG
>CALNYN010000057.1:0-10883 GCA_942490755.1 uncultured Gemmatimonadota bacterium | reverse complement strand
CCCCCCTTTGAGAATTATAAAAGAAAAAATGCATGTGGTTAATGGCTGTTTTGGACAAAAAATCGGTCCATATTGCCTTATGGCCCCCCCCCCCTTTGACAGTTGGACTAGGAAAATATTCATCTGATTATAGGTTGAAGATGAAAAAATTCTGTCCCTACCCCCCCCCCCCCCCCGCTCGTCGACTGACAACTGGCGACTTCAAAAGTCTGTTCGAAAAAAATTCTGTCCCTACCCCCCCCCCCCCCGCTCGTCAAGACTCTCGCCAAATTTGGCCCCCCCCCCTCGTCAAGACTCTCGCCAAATTGCCCCCCCCCCCCCCCCCCTTTAACGATTTCTAAAAGACGCCACTTGTTACTATATTAGTTTGGTGTGAATATATATTTAAATACATTTCTAATTAGTTATAACAATGTATATATATATATATATATATAAAATAATATATATATATATATATATATATATATATATATATATATATATATATATATATATATATATATATATATATATATATATATATATATATATATATATATATATCCTGCTGGCGCGCGCCGCGACCGAGGCATTTCGGGTGGACTTGTCGCAATCCCCGATTGTGCAGGTGCTCGAGCCGGCATTCCTGGTGGAGGCGCTGGGCCGCATGGAGGTACCGAAGGGTGCGCCGCTCGACGCAGAGCTGGCCCGCGAGCTGGCGGTCCGGGAGGGCATCCCCGCGGTCGTGGTCGGCGAGATCACGCCGGCCGGACGGGGATTCATCCTGACGTCGAAGCTGGTGGATTCAGACGACGGATCCGCCCTGACTTCCGTCCGGGAGACCGCCGCGGACACTGCCGAAGTGCTCGATGCGCTCGACCGACTGTCGAAGAGCCTCCGCGAACGGATTGGGGAATCCTACCTGTCGCTGCGCGCGGACCCGGCACTGGCGGCGGTCACGACCGGGTCGCTCGACGCGCTGCAACTCTACTCCGAGGCGCTGCGGGCGTTCGAGATCCAGGGAGACAGCGATCAGGGAATAGCTCTGCTCGAGGAAGCCGTCGCCATCGACCCCGAATTCGCCATGGCATGGCGAAAAATGGGGGTAGAGCTCAGGAACCAGTTCGCGGCGACCTCCAGGGTCAACGAGGCCCTGACGAAGGCGTTCGAGAATCGCGATCGGCTGACCGAGCGGGAGCGTCTCCTGGCGGGGGGGAGCTACTACACGTCCGTAGCGGCGGACTATCCAAAGGCGATCGCCGAGTACGAGCGGATGCTGGACCGGGATCCCAACGACGCATGGGCGCTGAACAACGTGTCGATCCTGTACGGATACATCAGGGATGAACCAAGGGCTTACGACTACATGCAACGCTCGTTCGCCGCGGATTCGAGCACCAATACCGCGTACACGAATCTGGCCATCGAGACGTACCGGATGACCGGCGAAGTGGATTCTGCTCGGGCGATCGTCGAGCGGGCGATGGCAAGATTCCCCGGGAATCCCGCGGTCGAAATGTGGGAGGCTCGATACGCTTTGCTGGGCGGCGACTATGCTGAGGCAGCGGAAATCGCCGCCGACGTCGCGGCAGCGCACCTCGACAACTCAGGGGTCCAGGTGATGGTCGCCGGCTTCGATGCGGTAGTTGCGGGGGCGCAGGGGAAACTAGGGGAATACGACCGACACGTCTCGGAGTTCGCCAGCTTGTCTCTCGAGCACGATGAGCCAGGCGACGTGCGAACCGCAGGGCAGTGGGAAGCCTGGACTCGTGTGTTAGCTGCGGGTGATACGGCGGGTGCGCTTCGCGCGCTTGATCGAGCGAATGCCGCCGTACCATTGGACGAGCTTCCGTTTGCCGATCGAGACCACGCGAACCGCGCTGCGGTGCTGGCGATCCTCGGGCAAGTCGAGGACGCGCGCGTCGTGCTGGAAGAGTTCGAGATCGGCGCCGACGCGGACCTGAAGCGCGCCTCGGAGAACGCCATGCTACGTGCTCTCGGTCAGATCGCGCTGGCCGAGGGTGACGCACTGCAAGCGCTCGAGTTCTTCCGGCAGTCCGACAAGGGACGCTGCTCGATCTGTCCGAAGCTAGGCATCGCGCGGGCGTTCGAGGCGGCCGGTCAGCCCGACTCAGCCCTCGCCTGGTACGAATCCTACCTGGATGATCGGCAGCCGAACCGCATGTACTGGGATCAGGCCGGGCTCGCATACTCGGTGAAGCGAGCAGGACACCTCGCGGACGAGCTGGGCGACACCGATAAGGCGGCGCTGTACTACGCTCAGTTCGTGGAGTTGTGGGCCGACGCGGATGCCGAGCTTCAGCCACAGGTCGAGGCGGCCCGAAGCCGGCTCGAAGAGATCCTGCGAGAACGGGGCTGAACGGGCCCCCAACCCGGCCGTCTCGCGCGGCCGGGCTTTTCTAACCGGCCCGCGACCCCGATCTTCTCGCCCATGTCAGAGGTCTCCGGTTACCAGAGGTTCTTCGCCGAACTCAAGCGGCGCAAAGTATTCCGTGTCGCAGCGGTGTACGGTGCCGTGGCGTTCGTCGTGCTGCAAGTGGCGGATATCCTGGTGCCGGCGCTGCATCTCCCTGAGAGCTTCACGACCGGATTCGCACTGGTGTCGATCCTCGGATTCCCGATCGCCGTGGTCCTGGCCTGGGCGTTCGACAGCACGCCGTCGGGAATTCAGCGCACCGACGCCGCAAAGACGGGCGAGATCGAGGCGATCCTCGCGCAGCCCGCCGCGAGTCGCTGGCCATCCGGACTGCTTGCGCTGGTGGGAATCACCGCTCTCGTGGTGGGCGGCTGGCTGGCGCTGTCGAGTCGCTCGGACTCGTCGACCGCAGAGGCGACCGGTACGGGAACGACTTCCGACGCTCCCACTGCCGGAAGCGCCGCTGAAGAGGCCGACACCGACGCCCCACCGTCGATCGCGGTTCTCCCGTTCGACAACATGAGCCGGGATCCGGAAACGCTCCCGTTCACCGATGGTCTCCACGACGATCTGCTCACCCAGCTCTCGAAGATCGGGTCGCTGAAGGTGATCTCCCGTACGTCCGTTCAGGAATACCGGGACACCCAGAAGAGCATCCCGGAGATCGGCGAGGAACTCGACGTCGGATATGTGCTCGAGGGAGGCGTGCAGCGAGCGGGGGACCAGTTCCGTCTCAACGTGCAGCTGATCGACGCGGAGTCGGAAGGCCATGTGTGGGCAGAGCAGTACACGGGTGAGTTGACGGTCGCCGGGATCTTCGCGATCCAGACGGAGATCGCGACGCAGATCGCCGAGGCCCTGCAAGCTCAACTGACCGCGGATCAGCGAGAGAGCCTGGCCCGCGTCCCGACGCAGGACCTCGAGGCATACGAGTCCTATCGTCGGGGCATGGATTACATTCGGGAATCGTACACGGAGATCAATTTCCGCACCGCGGACCGCCTTGCCGAACAGGCTCTGGAGCGGGACAGCACACTCGCGGAAGCATGGGCGTTGAAGTCGGTAGCGGCTTCGTCGTTGTACTGGTTCTTCTTCGATCGGTCCGATTCCCTTACCGAGGCGTCCCTCGAACACGCCCGGCGCGCGCTCGCCCTTGCGCCGGATCTCCCTCACGGGCACTGGGCCCTCGGTGCATGGCACTACAGGGTCGAACTCGACTACGAGGCGGCGCTCGAGGAGATCGACCTCGCGCTCGAGGGGATGCCGGGCGAGGTCGAGCTACTTACACTCGCCGGCAGCGTGCTGCGACGGAACGGCGACATGGAAAAGGCAATCCGGCGCTTCGAAGAGGCGCACGAACTGGATCCTCGGCAGGCGCTGGCTTCCTACAGCGTTGGGGAGACGCTCAGCCTGCTGCGCCGGTACGACGAGGCGGAGCCCTGGTTCCGGCTGGCAACCCAGATCCGGCCGGATTTCGCATTCCCGTACAGCTTTCTCGCGGCGAATCGGATTCGAGCCGCGGGCGACACGGCCGGCGCGCGGGAGTTGCTTGAAGATCTGCGGGAACTCGGGATCTACGAGGACGGAATCGATAACGCCGGATTCGTGGACCTGTACCGGGTCGAACGAAGGCCTGAGGCCATGCGGCACGAACTGGAGGCAAGTAGCTCTTACCGCAACAGTCAGTTCGTGTTCGAGCCGTCGCCGTACATCTCTGGCTGGTCCTGGCGGATCGCGGGCGACGGGGAGCGGGCCCGGGCTGCGTTCGATTCCGCGCGTGTGATCATCGAGGAGCAGCTCACCGGGGCTCCCGATGATGCCCGCTATCACAGCGTCCTCGGGATCACGCTGGCCGGACTGGGCCGCGATGAGGAGGCGATCGAGAGCGCCAGGCGCGGTCTCGAACTGATGCCGCCCGACAAGGAAGCGTGGCGAGGATCGTATCGTTTGCGGGATCTTGCCATCGTATTCGCGATGACGGACCGAACCGACGAAGCGCTGGACCTTGTCGAAACACTCCTGTCGATCCCGGGTGACTTCGGTGTCTGGGATCTCCGACTCGATCCGTACTGGGACGACCTGCGCGGCAATCCCCGGTTCGAAGCCCTGATGGCTGACTGATGGCAGGCTGATGGGCACTTCCGGCTACCAGCGGTTCCTGGCGGAGCTGAAGCGGCGGAAGGTATTCCGCGTCGCGGCCGTATACGGTGCGGTCGCCTTCGTCGTGCTGCAGGTGGCCGACATACTGGTCCCGGCGCTGCACCTGCCCGAGAGCTTTACGACCGGTGTCGCGCTCCTGTCGATGCTGGGCTTCCCGATCGCACTCGTGCTGGCCTGGGCGTTCGAGAGCACTCCGGCCGGGATTCAACGGACGGACGTTGCGAAGACAGGGGAGCTCGAGGCGATCATCGCGCAGCCGGCGGCAAGTCGCTGGCCATCCGGTCTGCTCGCATTGGCCGGAGCCGCGGCGCTCATCGTGGGCGGCTGGCTGGCACTGTCGAGCCGGAGCGGCGGAGCGGATGGGGCAACCGCGGACGCGGTGACCAGCGAGGCGGAGGCCGGGGAAGGATCAGGCAGAGCGGTATCGGGCACGGCACCGGCGCGGACGGCGGTCGCGGTGTTGCCATTCCAGAGCCTCACTGAGGACGAGGAGAGCAGGGAATTCGCGCTCGGGATCCACGACGACCTGCTCACCCAGCTCACCCGAATCGATGACCTGCGGGTCACCTCGCGCACGTCGGTGATGACCTACGCGGATTCGGACAAGCCCGCCGGGGAAATTGCACGCGATCTGGGCGTCGGTTCGCTGGTCGAGGGAGGCGTACGCAGCTCCGGCGGCCGGGTGCGGGTCAACGTGCAGCTGATCGACGCGGCGACCGACGAGCACCTGTGGGCGGAAACGTACGACCGAGAGTTGACGGCGGAGAACGTGTTCGCGATCCAGGGCGAAATCGCACGCGCGGTGACCGAGGCGCTTGAGGCGGAGCTGTCACCGCAGGAAGCAGCGGCCCTGGCCGAACTCCCGACCAGCAGCACCGAGGCGTGGGCCGCCTATCACCGGGCGCGGCGACTGTGGGGGACGACGGGGGGGGAGGCAGGCGACCGATTGATCGTGGCGGAATACCAGCGAGCCGTGGACCTGGATCCGGAGTTCGTTGCCGCGTGGTCCGGTCTCGTGCGAGCCCAGGCGTGGTTGCTCAGGACGGGCGTGGAGACGGACACGATGCCGGCCCGCCGCAGCCTGGACCGATTGCGCGAACTGGCTCTGAGCGCGCCGGAAACGATGCTCGCCGAGAGCTATTACCGCTACTATGCCCGGGCCGATTTCGAGGGCGCCCTGGCACCGGCCCAGGAGTACCGGAGACTGCGGCCCGGTGACGCGGAAGGTTGGCAGACCGAGGGGTGGGTGCTCCGGCGGATCGGTCGCTGGGGCGAGTCCACGCAAGTGCAGCAGACGGGCGCCGAGATCGATCCGCTGAACGCCGTCGTCTCATGGAACCTGGCGTTCAATCATCGTCGTGCTCGCAGGTACGACGAGGCGAACCTCAGGTTCCAGAACGCGGCCGGCCTGGCACCTGACAATGCCCAGCTTCGGATGAACTGGTACCAGTCGGAGCTGTTCGGACTCGGCGACGTGGAGTCGGCGCGACAGATCGTGACCCTGCTTCGGACTATGTCGAGTCCGGACGCGGCCGCCGTGGCAGACTTCTGGCTTGCCCTGGCGTCCGGCGATTTCGATGCGGCGGCAGCCGCCGTGCGCGACGTCGAGTCCGGCGAATTCCTGGGGTTTCCGCCGTCTGGCGACCAGTGGTACGAGCTCCCGAGACCCCTGCTTCTTTCACTCGCCGCGCGGCTCGCAGGAGACGAGCGGGCGGCACGAACGTGGGCGGATTCGATGGTCGTCCAGGCGCGGGCCGAAGTCGCGGCGCGGCCCATACCCGAAGGTGGAGACCTGTTCGGCGTTGCCACGGTCGCCCGCTCCGTGCTGGCCCTGGGGCTCGCATTGCGCGGTGGCCCCGGGGACGAGGACGAGGCGCGAAAACTGGCAAACGAGGCCGTGAGGCTCTACGGCATGGACCGCGACGCTGTGGATGGCTACAGCATAGAGCAGCTACGGCTGTGGACCCTTCTATTGATCGGTGACGATGACGGGGCGCTCGAAACGATCGAATACCTGTTGTCGGGCCCCTCCGATCTCGGACCCGGGCAACTCGAACTGATCCCGATCTTTAATCCGCTGCGTGGTGATCCACGTTTCGAAACGCTCGTTCGAAGAGCCGAGTCGCTGGTCGAGAATTGAGTATCGGCGAGCGCTTACTGACCGTCAGCCGCTTCAGAGCTACGCCCCCGCCTCCCGAACCACCTCCAGCACTTCCTCCTCGGTAAGCAGCTCCTCGGACTTCTTCGCGCAGGCCAGCACCGCCTGGACGATCTCGAGCTCGTGCGGCAGGCCTCGACTCTGCAGGTAGTAGACGACGTTCGAGGCGCCCGACATGTGGCCGATAACGATCTCCTGCTCCCGGCCGATCCAGCTGGCCGGCACGCCGGAGTAGATCCGGTCCGCGAGCCAGTCCGCTCCCTTCTTCTTCGCCTTGATCACGGCCGCGGCGTGTACGCCGGTCGCGGTGCGGAAGGCGTCCCGGCCAACGATCGGGGCGTTGACGGGGATCGGCACACCGACAGCTTCCGCTACAGTCTCAACGTATTCGGGCAACGACGACAGGTCGTCGTCCCGCCAACCCAGCAGCTTCAGATTGACGAGCAGCTGTTCGATCGGCGTGTTGCCGACCCGCTCGCCGACGCCGAGAGCCGTACCGTGCACACGCGTGGCGCCTGCCTCGAGCGCCGCCAGAGAATTGGCGAGGTCGAGGCCCCGGTCCCGGTGTCCGTGCCAGTCAATCCCGATCCGGTCGGCCACCCCGAGCTCTTCGAGCACCCCCTTCGTCCAGGTCACGAGATTCTGCACCGCCCACGGCACCGCCGCACCCACCGTATCACACAGACAGAGGCGATCGGCGCCCGCCTCGATCGCCGCGGCGAACAGCTGCCGCAGGTCGTCGGGCGAAGCGCGGATCGTGTCCTCGGTGACGTACATCACCTCGAGTCCCTCCCCGACCGCAAACTCTACCGCCTCCTTCGTGAATCGGAGGATTCGTGACATCTCCCATTCCTCGGCGTACTGGCGGATCGGGCTCGAGCCGATGAACACGCAGGCCTCGATCGGCACTCCCGTCCGCTGCACCACGTCGGCGATCGGCTGAATGTCGACGACCATCGTGCGAGCGGCGCAGTTGGCCCGGATCCGGAGCCGGTTGTCGGCGATCTCGCGACACAGGGCCTGGACCGCATCGCGTTGCCGAGGGCCCGACCCGGGCAGGCCCACGTCCGCGGTCTCGATCCCCAGGTTGTCCATCAGGTGAAGCAGCCGGATCTTCACATCGAGCGGCGGATCGATGACAGATGGGCTCTGCAGGCCATCACGGAGCGTCTCGTCATCGAGCATGGCCTGCGCCGGCCGGGCGTCGTGTCCCGTGCCGTGCTCAGACCAGTCGTAGATCAGCCGATCTTCCGTCGGTACCGACACGGGTCAGCTCGACTCTCCGCGGGCCGCGCGGATCCGCTCCAGGTGGTATAGGCTGCTCTTCTCGCCGATCCCTTCCTCGAGGCTGTTCTGGAATTCGCGCTCCGCGGCCACGAAGTCCCCGAGACGCTCGTGGATCACTCCGACGTGATACCGCGCCATCAGGTACTCAGGGGTGAGAGCGGTGCACTGCTCGAAGTGATCGAGCGCCTGCTGCAGCTCGCCGGCATGGAGCAGAGCGATCCCGAGGCGGTAGTGCGCCGCGTTGTAGTGCCGGTCGATCTCGAGGCAGCGGCGGAACGCCTTGATCGCCTCCGGCATGTTGCCCCGGTGGTACTGGGCCACGCCCAGGTCGTACGAGCACAGGACGAACTCGGGCGCCAGTTCGAGCGCCCGCTCATACCGCTCGATCGCCAGGTCCAGCGTCCCCTGGTGGAAGTACACCGAGCCAAGCAGGTGATTCGCTAGAGCGTTTTCCGGGGCAGACTCGACCAGCCGCTCCAGTTCTCTCCGCGCCTCCCGGTGCTTTCCTTCGCTCTCCGGTACGAGGGCATGCAGCAGGCGCTGGTCTACAAACGCATCTCTCAGGAACAGGCCGCACTCAGCGCAGAATTTGTCCGTATCGGCGGCCTCGTGGCCGCAGCGTGAACATCGCATGGCAATTCACTCCTGGCAGGTGACGTCAAATTCGACGCCGAATCGTTCCTGAAACATGAACGGGCGTGGACGTTCGGGCCAGCCGGAACCGCGAGCAGCCCATTCGCCGACCACTCCTATCAAACCCTTCGCCGACTCGCGCTGTCTATCATTGGGTAGGGGTCTCGGGGCCGATCCGGGGGACAGGACGGGGGTGCGGGGGGTGATAGAGGCACGGGCAATGCGGAGATCTACCGTGGCGATCGCATTCTTGCTCATGAGCGCCACGTGCGCGAGTGTGCAGGCGCAGGACGACCCACCGATTCAGCAGCAGGCTCTGAGCACGATTCCAGACACCGCTCCGCCTGCGGTATCCAGTTCCGAGACCGAATTCGCGCCACAGATCGAGCCTTCCCTGCACGTGATGCGTGCAGTGGGCGAGATCGAACTGGACGGGGAGCTCGATGACCCGGGCTGGCGTGGTGCGGCGCGGGCGAACGGATTTTCCATGAATTTTCCCGAAGAAATGGGACGGCCCGAGGTCGACAAGCGAAGTCCTGGTCACTTACGACGACGACAATCTCTACCTTGCGTTCATCGCGCATGATGACCCGTCGGGAATCCGGGCCTCGCTGCGCGACCGGGACGAGATGTGGCAGGACGACTATTTCGGGATCCTGCTCGACACCTACGGGGATGCGTCGTGGGCCGTGTACCTGTTCGCGAACCCGTACGGAGTGCAGGGCGACACGCGATTCGCGGTCACCAGCGGAGAGGACTCCAGCTTCGACCTGCTCTACTACACCGAGGGGAAGGTCACCGACACGGGCTACGTGATCGAGATGCGTGTTCCGTTCGCCAGCCTGCGGTTTCCGGATTCCGAGGAACAGGAGTGGCGCGCCACGTTCTGGCGCACGCGCCCGCGCGGGAGCCGTGAGCAGTATACCTGGGCTGCGATCAGCCGAGACAACTCGTGTTTCCTGTGCCAGTACGGAACCCTCACCGGAATCCGAGGTGTGCAGCCCGGCGGTGCGCTGGAGCTGCTGCCGACGATCACGGCTTCCCAGTCTTCGTCGATCTCGGACCCGGATGACCCGTTTGGCGGAATGAACAACGACGGCTTCGAAGGCGCGCCCGGTCTCGGGGTGCGCTACTCGTTTCCCGTCGGGCTGACCACGGACCTCGCCCTGAACCCGGATTTCAGTCAGATCGAGTCCGACGCCGCACAGATCGACGCGAACAGCACGTTCGCCCTGTTCTATCCCGAGCGCCGACCTCTCTTCCAGGAAGGCGCCGACGTCTTCAGCACCTCCATTGACCAGGTCTATACGAGGTCGATCAACAACCCGCAGGTGGTGGGAAAGGCGATCGGTCGGATGGACCGCACGACCCTTGGCTACATCGGCGGCGTGGACGAAACGAGCCCCATCCTCATCCCGCTCGAAGAGCGCAGCTTCGTAAGTCAGACCGGTAAGAGCGTCTCGAATATCGTGCGTGCCCAGCAGTCATTCCTCGAAGATTCATACGCAGGGGTTCTGTTCACCGACCGTCGATTCATCGACAACAGCGGCTCGAACACGAGCCTGGGCGTGGACGGACAGATGCGCTTCCTCGAGAAATACCGCTTCGAATGGCAGGTGGTCGGCACGCACTCGCAGGAGCCGGATGACCCGTCGCTGACCGAGGGCGTCAACGACCTGGAGTTCGACGATGGGAATCACACGGTCGCGTACGACGGAGAGTCGTTCTTCGGAAACGCGGTGTACGCGAGTGTCGAGCGCAACGCCCGGACGTGGAGTTTCGACGTCGACTACTGGCAATACAGCCCGACGTTCCGGGTCGACAACGGGTTCGAGACCCGCAACGACATGCGCCGCGTCTCGATGTACCAGGGACTGAGCTTCTGGCCCGGCGCAGCGTGGATAGACCGGGTCGGGCCGGGCGTGTTCGGTCAGATGGCCTGGAACTTCTCTGGTGAGAAGAAGAGCGACTACGTGCAGCTGTGGCTCAACGCTCAGCTCACCGGTCAGACCAGTCTCGAGCCGGCGGTCGAGATCGAGAACGAGCGTTTCGGCGGAGTCGACTTCACGGGTCTGACGAACCTCCGTCTGTTCGCGAATTCGAACTTCAGCGAGCCCGTACGCCTGGGGTTCTTCGTGGCGCACGGGGACAGGATCGCACGAAACCTGGAGACCCCGGAGCTCGGGACGGGGACGGACGTAGAGGTGTTCGGTACGATCAATCTGT
>CALNYN010000056.1:0-5268 GCA_942490755.1 uncultured Gemmatimonadota bacterium | reverse complement strand
GGTCAAGCTGTTCGACGTGGACTACACCTCGTACCTGGGCTTCGGCTTCGCCGTGTTCCTGCTCGCCGAACAGGTCAGTGAACCGCTCCGCCTCGGCGGCATCGTCACACTATCCCGGGCCGGCCACCTGAGCGTACATCCGTTCGAGGAGTTCAGGGATCCCGACACCGGACGCACACGCGTGCGGCTGGTCGAGATCGACTCCGAGGACTATCGGGTGGCCAGACAGTACATGCTGCGGCTCGAGGCCCAGGATCTCGCGGACCCAAAGATGCTGGCGGCACTGGCTCGCGAAGGCGAAGATGGAGCCCGAAGAGTTCCGAGCGCACTTCGCCGGTGCTCTGAACGGGTACAAGAAATCGACGTGAGTCTCGAGGCGCCGAAGGCGTTCCGAACCGTCGTCTTCGACCTGGACGGCACGCTGATCGACAGCGAGGAGCTGATCCTGGAGTCGTACCGTCACACGATGCGGAGCCACCTTGGAGAGGCTCCGCCAGATGAGCTGTGGCGGAAGACGATCGGTCGTCCGCTCGCAATCCAGGTGCGTGATTTCGCCCGGTCCGATGAACAGGCCGCGGCGATGATCGGGACGTATACCGAGCACAATCTCACGAATCACGACCGCCTGGTACGTCCGTTCGCGGGGATCCGCCGGGCGCTCGAGGAGTTGAAGACGCGGGGCATGGTCCTGGCTATCGCGACGAGCAAACGGCGTGTCGCGACCGGTATGGGCCTGGCGGCGTGCGACCTCCCGGAGGAGTGGTTCTCGACCATCGTCACGGCGGACGACGTCAACCGCTTCAAGCCTGATGCAGAACCCGTGACGCGAGCCCTCGCCGGGGCGCAGGAGGGCGACGCGGAGCGCGCGGTATTCGTGGGTGACAGCATTCACGATGTGCAGTCGGGGAGAGCAGCGGGCGTGCGGACGGCGGCGGTGCTGTGGGGACCGAACGACCGTGCGGTGCTGTCTCCCGAATCTCCGGACCTGTGGATCGAGCGACCGGCCGAAATTCCACTGATCCTGGCCGGGCCTGGCGGCGAGTAGGGCCCGGGGCCGCAGAGCTCGGTGGCCGGAAGCAGGACGGGCCCGCCCGGAGACATCTCCGAGCGGGCCCGATCTTCACCCTGATCCTGAGCTGCCCGAGTCCCGTGTCACCCGCCACGATCGGGTGCATCGCGACGTCCATCGCGTCGTCCAGCGTCTCCGCCAGGTGAAAGTGCAGCGAGTCGCGCGTCTCCTCCGGCAGATCATCGAGGTCACCCTCGTTGTCCTTCGGGAGGATGATGTGTGTGATACCAGCTCGTTGCGCCCCGAGCACCTTCTCCTTCACCCCGCCGATCGGAAGTACCCTGCCGGACAGAGTGAGCTCTCCGGTCATCGCCACGTCGGCACGAACCGGTCGCTCACTCAGAGCCGAGATCATCGCGATCGACATCGCGATTCCGGCAGATGGACCTTCCTTCGGGATCGCGCCCGCCGGTACGTGAATGTGGATCTCGTGGTCCTTGAGCTTTTCTTCAGGGATACCCAGCGCATCGGCGTGCACCCTGGCATACGTCAGACCGGCCCGGGCGCTCTCCTTCATCACGTCGCCGAGCTGACCCGTGAGGACGAGACCATCACGACCGGGCATCACGCTGCATTCGACGACCATTATGTCGCCGCCGAACGGCGTGTAGTACATACCTGTGGCCACCCCGACGGTGTCCTCGAGCAGCTTCTTCTCCGGGTGAACCTTCGGTTGACCGATCAGGTCACGCAGGTCCTCCGCCGCCACGGAAACGGTCTCGGCTTTCCCTGATGCGATACGCCTGGCACTCTTGCGTGAGATCGAGCCGAGCTCCCGCTCGAGGTTCCTGACACCGGCCTCGCGCGTGTAGCTGGAGATGATCTCGCGGATCGCATCGTCGTCGATCGCCAGCTGATCCTCTCGCAAGCCGTTCAGCTCCAGCTGCCGGGGCAGCAGATATCGCTTCGCGATCTCGAGCTTCTCGTTCGCCGTGTATCCGACGAACTCGATCGATTCCATCCGGTCCTTCAGCGGGCCGGGGATCTGGTGCGGGAAGTTCGCTGTCGCGATGAACATCACGTCCGACAGGTCGAACGGGATGCCGAGGTAGTGATCCACGAACGACTCGTTCTGCGCCGGATCCAGCACTTCCATCAACGCCGCTGACGGATCGCCCTGGAAAGAGACGCCGAGCTTGTCCACCTCGTCGAGCAGGAAGACGGGATTCTTGCTGCCGGCCCGCTTCAGACCCTCGATGAGTCCGTCCCGGCAGGGCGCCGACGTACGTACGCCGGTGACCCCTGATGTCGGCCTCGTCACGGGCTCCGCCCAGTGATACGCGCACGTATTCCCGGCCCATCGCATCCGCCACGGACTTGGCGATCGAAGTCTTGCCGACGCCCGGCGGTCCGACGAACAGAATCGTCGAGCCGGTCCGGTCGTCGGGCTGTCCCTTGAGCGCAGATTCCTTCCCTTCCGCCGACTCGTCGGTCGACTCGGCTTCGCGCTCCGCGGCCCGGTCGCTCTGGAGTTTACGCACCGCGAGGAAATCCAGGACCCGATCCTTGACGTCTTTCAGGCCGTAGTGGTCGCGTTCGAGGATCTGCTCGGCCAGTTCGAGGTCGAACCGGTCCTCGGTGGTCCTGTTCCAAGGCAGGTCCGCGACGGTTTCGAGAAACGTCCTGATGACCTGCGCTTCGGCGGCCTCCCTCGGCACTCGCTCCAATCGCGCGAGCTCCCGGTCCACCTCCGTGCGGGCCTCGTCAGACAGATCCAGTGCCTCAAGTCGCTCGCGCAGATCTTCGAGGTCCTGCGAATCGCCGTCGTCGCCGAGCTCCGACTGGATGGCCTTCATCTGCTCGCGCAGGAATATTTCCCGCTGACGCTCACCGAGTTCCTCCTGCACCTTGCTTCTGATCTGAGCCTGTGCTTCGAGCAGGCCGATCTGTCGCTGCAGGTGAAGAAGCAGCTTTCGCAACCGCTCCTCGACAGACAGCGTCTCCAGGAGTTCCTGTTTTTCCTCGACCTCCAGTTCGGTGTAGAATGCGATCAGATCCGCCAGCTCCCCCGGGTCCGACACGCTCCCCAGGAGGTGGTCCACGATCTCCTTCGGCACCCCCCGCAGTCGGCTGAGCTGGGCCGCCCGTTCCTGGACCTCCTTGTGAAGCGCGGCGAAGGCGGGCCCGTCGGCGTCGAGCGGGGGCA
The DNA here is from genome assembly GCA_942490755.1 of uncultured Gemmatimonadota bacterium. Lineage (GTDB taxonomy): Bacteria > Gemmatimonadota > Gemmatimonadetes > Palauibacterales > Palauibacteraceae > Carthagonibacter. The sequence goes on along the minus strand of CALNYN010000056.1, from coordinate 2,053 downwards.
TAGGAACCAGTTTTCGAACCACGGCTTCGAGATAACCGTTGGTGTCGTGAATCTCGAGCATCGCTCCGCGACCGTTGCCCTGGACCACCAGCTGCATGCCTCCCGGCACCTTCTGCATCTGGGCGACTCGAACGATCGTGCCGACCTTATAGAGGGACTCGGGAACGGGCTCCTCGACCTCCGCGTTTTCCTGGGCCACGGCGAACAGCAACCGGTCACCCTTGAGGGCCTGCTCGATCGCCCCGATGGTCTTGTCACGTCCTGCGGCGATCGGTGCGGCGACGGACGGAAATACGACGGTGCCCCGCAACGGAAGCACCGGCAGTCGCATACGCTCCGGCAGTTCCTCCAGGCCTTCCGAGTCCGGAGAATCGTCGTCAGAGTCCCACACGACGTTGACGTCGCTCGATTCTCCCAGGATCGGGATCCCTTCTTGGAAGGAGAGGAAGCGCGGCGTATTGTATCGATCGATCATATCCGATTCCGTTCTTCTGTTCAGGCTCGAAGCCGGCGTACCGGCTGGCTCGCAGCCACGTCCCGTTTGAGGAACGTCGCCCGTGCGTGATTCGGTGGCCAGACCAGGGTGCAGGATGCGCGCCGCTCAAAAGACCGGAACTCGCGGAATATCACGCCGATCTGGCACGATTGACGCTGCCCGGGCGGCTGATTTCCGCCGTATCGGCAGGCTGGCGCTGCTGGGCGTCGCGACTCTCTGTGCCTCGGGACTCGGCGCCTGTGTTCCGCAGCCGGTAAATCCGGTTCCGGTTCCACCAGCACCTGCGCCCTTCGCCCGGACACCGTACGTCCAGAACGTGGGGGTCCACGAAGCCACCGTCCTCTGGATGACAGACGCGGAAGCGGTTGATTCTCTCCGGTTTCGGCCGTCTGACCCGTCGGCGGCATGGCAGGCTGCTCCGGTGACCGATCGGGGCAGGGGAGTTCGTGCAGCAAGACTCGTCGGGCTTCCGGCCGACGCGGCAGTCGATTACGAGGTCTACGGTCGCTCGACACGATCGGGGCCGTGGACATTCCGCACGGCCCCGAAACCCGGAACGCGAGACACCATCCGTGTCCTGCTGTACGGAGATTCGGGCTGGGGGTCCGAAGCCCAGATCCGCCTGGCCCGCCGCATGGAAAGAATGGAGTGGGATCTCGCGATCCATGTCGGCGACATCGCGTATTACGACGGATCCGAAGCGGACTTCACCGACCGCCATTTTCGCGTGTACAGCCGGCTGCTGACCCGGATCCCGTTCTTTCCATCTGTCGGGAATCATGATGTCCGGGCTGACGACGGAGCGTCGTACGATCGGGCTTTCGACTGGCCGGAGGCGGTGCCTGGGACGCGCTTCTATTCCTTCCGGTGGAATTCCGTGCTCTTCCTGGCACTCGATACGAGCAGCCACACCGAAGACGTCCAGGGTCTCAGCGAGGGCAGGGGCCGGCAGTACGAGTGGCTGGAACAGTCGCTGGCAGCCGCTCAAACGGATCCGACAGTCGAGTGGGTCATAGTGTTCGGACACCACCCGCCCTACAGCCACGCCTTGGGAATCAGCGGTCATGGCCCGTCGTACGGGATTCGCAGTAACCTTCCGCCGTTGTTCGACCGGTATGGCGTCGACCTCATGGCGGCGGGCCACGACCACCACTACGAAAGGTCTGTCGCGGTCCGGGATCGCCGACCGGTGCCCGACGGCTGCGGCCCCGTCTACATCGTCCAGGGGGCGGGCGGCGCGTCCCAATACGCCCGCGATGTGGGGTCCTCGCCGATCTCCGCGTTCGCATCGCGCGACTACTCGTTCACCGAGCTGCTGTTCGTTGGCGACCGTCTCTACGGACGGACGATCGGGGTAGATGGGGCCACAGAGGACGAATTCACGATTCGACCGTATGCAGGGCCGGAGGCGTCGGGTTGTAGCGAATGAGTCGGCAACGCGATCGGCCCCGGAGACAGGTTTCGATCGCGCTCTGGACGATCGTCGTGGCGGTACTCTCTGTCGCGGCCTCTACACCCGACCTCTCAGCCCAGGAAGTGGATTCCAGTCAGGAGAAT
>CALNYN010000055.1:0-75109 GCA_942490755.1 uncultured Gemmatimonadota bacterium | reverse complement strand
GGCCCGATGCCAAGCGATCCCTGGTCTATCCTGGCCGTCTTTCCGAGGCGAACGATGATTTCGCGTGGCGCCGCGGGGACCGGAGGAGGGGAGCAGGTCCTGGCCACGAACGTGGACAAGGTCTGGATCGTGCACGGGCTGGACATGCCTCTCAACTCGAGGCGCCTGGAGCGTTATCTCGCTGTGGTGTGGGACAGCGGGGCCACTCCCGAGATTGTACTCACGAAAGGAGATATGGCGGAGGACCTGGACGCCGCGGTCGGCCAGGCTCAACTGGCCGCCATGGGCGCACCGGTTCGATGCGTGAGTTCAATGGACCCCGGGAGCGTTCAGGATCTTCGAGACTCTCTGGCTCCCGGCTGCACGGTTGCCCTCCTCGGGCCTTCCGGGGTCGGCAAGTCGACACTGGTCAATCTCCTCGCCGGAGAGACCATCGCTGCCACCGGTGAAGTGCGCGCAGGCGACCGGAAGGGACGCCACACGACGGTCCGACGAGAGCTCTTCCGGATTCCAGGTGGGGCGCTCCTCCTGGATACGCCGGGTATGCGGGAACTGCGAGTCGGACTGTTGGATGAGGGCCTTAGCCAGGCATTCGCGGATGTTGAGGTCTGTTGCCGAGGGTTGTCGATTCCGCGACTGTCGACACGAGGGAGAGCCGGGCTGCGCTGTCCTCGAGGCCGTGGATCAGGGGAATCTGGATTCAGGCCGGTTGGCGAGTTTCCGGAAGCTCCAGGCCGAGGCCGCATACGAACTGCGCAGGGCAGACCCGCGTGCGCGCGCCGCTGCCGTGTCCGAGTGGAAGACGGCAATCAAGACCATGAAACACCACCCGAAACACAACAACTGATTCTCGGCGTCTGCGAGCGTCAGGATGGAGATCGACATGAACGACGAACGTGCCGTACCCTCCGGTTTTGTAGGTCGCTTCTTCGGCAGTTGGAGGCTGGCACTCGGCGAGCTCGCCATCGTCTCCCTTGGCGTCTTGATCGCGCTGTGGGCAGATCAGGCGATGCAGACTCGCCAGGGAGGCCGCCAGGGCGGTCAGCTACCTCGAGCGGCTGCAGGAGGATATCAGAGCGGATATCAGGTCCCTGCGATTCAGCAGCGATCAGGCGCGGAACCGCCTCGCGATCACCCGGCAGGTCGATGCCTGGCTCCAGGACCTGGACGCTGCGCCGGATCCCGACTCGCTGGTTCTGAAAGCGCACTTCGCCGGCGTCCTCTTTCCCCCCACGATCTCGAAGTTCACGATCGACGAGCTGAAGTCCACCGGGGACCTCCGTCTCCTGAAGAACCAGGCGCTCAAACGGCAGATCGCTGATTACTACAATCAGATCCGAGTGCAGATCGACCAGTGGGGGGCATGGGGTGACGTGGGTATCACCGAGACGTACTTCCGCGAGCTCGCGTTCGTACTGGACCCGGAGCTCCGGCTTCGGGCAGGCACGTTCGACCCTGCTTTGATGCGGCGCTTCCTGAGCGCTGCCGGCGAGGACGCGCCTTCCAGCTATACCGAGACCCTGCAGGTGGCTCCGGAAATCGGGGGAACGCGCGCCGATGCGGATCGGATGCTCGGCCTGATGCGGACGCGTCCCAACTTCGAAGGCTACCTCCGCGACAGCATGTACTGGGCTCAGTTGTCAGCCCTGCTGTTGGACGGAGTCATCCTCTCCGCCGAAGAGCTGGAGGCGACGATCGCGGAGGAGCTCGAGACACTCCGCCGTTAGAGCGGATCCTGCTACGCGTCGGAGTCGATCCGGGCCGTAACAACAACGGAAACATGATACGCCAATGAATGACATGCAGAGGGGGAATGGGTACCTGCTCAGGCGGCTGGCAGCAGAGCTCGGGGTCATCGTGCTCGGTGTGCTCATCGCTCTCTGGGCCGACGGTCAGGTGGCCGAGCGGGCGGATCGCAGGATCGAAGCCAGCCGGATCGCTGCCCTGCAACAGAACGTGACCGCCACGCGGGCACGCCTGGACAGGGCGCTCGAGGAGGCCAGGTCGGCAGAGGAAGCCCTCACTTCCACGGCGCAGTGGTCCGATGCGAGTTCCGTCGCTGGCCGCGAGAGCCTGGTCGCGGCCGGCCTCCTATACGGACCCGTGTTCACTCCGGAGCTCAACGTTTACGCGGATCTCAAGAACTCCGGAGACCTGGCGCTTCTGCGAAGCGGCGAGCTGCGCCAGGCGCTGGCCAGAATGGACGCCGTTTTGGAGGAGCTGGCTCTACTCCAGTCGGACCTGGTCCTGGTCCAGCAGTTGAACATCGATCCCTTCGTGATCCGGGAATTTGATCTCGGGTCGACAGTCGGTTCCTGGGTCGGCCTCGATGATCTGACCGGGGAACCGACGGCTTCGGACTTCGATTTTCGGGTCTTTCGCAATCTCTCGCTGTTCAAGCTCGATCTCGTCCAGCAGGAGATTCGGAACTACGAGGCGGCCATCGACGCAATCGACGCCGTAGAGGCAGCGTTGGATGCCTCCAGCTGATTCGGACTACATGTCGAGCTCATCGCGGTACACTCGTCAGGGAGACCGTTCGTTGAGCTTCGAACAGTACGTGACGATACGGCGCGGGCGCGGCGCTGCGAGGCCATAGCGGCGGACGCGAGCATGCGAGGGCAGGCCCGGCGGCAGGATCAGTCCCCGCTCGCGAGCAGTTCCGATTCCTCCGCCTTCCTGGCCAGGGCCAGCGAACCGGCGGCGCAGGCCGAGCTGGACAGCGCGAACACGGGGGCCAGCAACGCGAGGGCGGCGCCTCCGAGGCCGGCGACCAGCACGAATATCCCCGAGAACAGAAGGCCGCCGACGGCCCCCCAGCCGGCAAACCGAGGCATTGACAGCTGCTCGAATCTGAGACGGCCATCGACGAGCCCGAGGACCCCCGAGAACGTGGCCCCGGCGAAGAAGCCCAGCATGCCGAACCCGAGCGGGAAGGGGACGTCTGCGGCGTCAGGACCTACGACCAGCAGCAGGGCCATACCGGCGGCGAACCACGCCAGTGCCCAGGTCAGGCCCATTCCGAACGCACCGCGGATGCGTCTCATCCAATTCCTCAAACCTACCTCCCTCGGCACTTCAAGAGTGACGTCCGGAATTCCAGTTCCTGCTGTCGTCCGGGCGCGATCCGGGCCCCTACTGGAACCCGAACACGAGCGGGAAGACCAGCACCACGATCCACGCCCACACCGCGTACACCGGCAGGTATGCGGTCTGCCACCACTCGATGGGCGCGAAGCCCGTACGTCTCCCCAGGAATCTCATGTAGAGCACGGCGGACCAGCCCAGGCTCACCACCAGGATCAGATTTTCTCCCAGCGCGGCCACCTTGTTGGGGCTGAAGCCGAACTCAGAAATGCGAGCGACGATGGCCCAGAGAGCGATCGCGTCCACCAGCAGGGCGCAGATCACGAGCGTGAGCTGCAGCGCATCGAACAGGCCGGGCTCCGCCTGCGGATCCCGGGCCGATATGGAATAGAGGAGCAGTCCGACCACCAGAACGAGGAGCAGGTCGAAGCCGATGAGGACCTCGCGGTCCATGGCGATCCCGCTCCCCGTCCACACCATCGTCACGAGGAATACAAGCAGAAGCAGGGCGAACAGGGGCGTGAACAGCATCGTGAGCACCGGCGCCATGTTCTCGATGACGCTCTGCTTGGCCTCCACCAGCCAGCCGGCGATGATGACCGCTCCCATCACGCCACAGGGGAGGATCCAGTTATTCAGGAGCCACTCCGCGTCCAGGCCGATGGCGCTGAAGATGAACATGGTGAACATCATCAGGACGCCGCCGCCCAATGCGATGAGGACGAAGTAGATGAACCACTCCCCGGAGAAGCGCACGAAGTTCATGCGCTGGTCGTGGCTCGTCCAGGCGCCGCCGGCATAGCCGAAGCCCACGGCGAACCAGAGCGCCATCGGAAGGTGCAGGGCCGCCAGCAGTTCCGTGCTTCCCCCGGGTGCGAAGGGATACAGGTTGATGGCCAGAGCGCCGACGATGAACGGAACTGCCAGCCGCGCCAGACCCGCCGGGTCGACCCCCCGCTTCCATGCGAAGAATCCGGCGAGGAAGGGAAGGACGAAGAGGCTGAAGTTTCGAATGTAGAATGATTCCGAGGTGTCCCCACCGTCTTCGAGCCGCAGCCCAAACAGCTCAGGTACCTTGATGGCCAGTGCCGCCGCTACGGCCAGGCCCAGGGCCACCAGGGCCTCCCGGCTCCGTTTCGAGCGCAGTCCCTCCCGGTGTCCGCCACCACCAGGCGTTTCCACAGGCGCTCCGAATGCTCCCGGGCGAACTCCCGGGACAGTGCGTCGAGCTCGCCGAGGCGCTTGACCCCGATTAGGAATGCCTCTTCCTCATCGAGCCCGGCCGCCTGAAGGTCGGCTACCTGGCTCCGGAGGTGGTCCTCGAGCTCATCCACGTCGGTTGGATCGATCGCCTGACGTCTGCGCACGTAGGACCGCCATTCATGGATCCGTCCTCGAGCACCGGCACGCCTCCTTCGTGCGCCATCAGATCCCCTGTGGCGCGAGTTGAAACGACATGAATGGGGTCGACCGGAGAGTCTCGCTCACGACTTGCCACTGCCTCTGCTGGTTCGCCAGTTCCTCGGAGCCGTGGTCAGTCAGCCGATAATACTTCCGCCGTCGCCCCGAGTCGGACCGGCCCCACCCGGCCTTCACGAGGCCGTTGCGCTCCAGGCGATGGAGGACCGGGTAGAGCATGCCGTCCGTCCACTGCAGCTCCCCGCCGGACAGCTCGTCCACGCGCTTGATGATGGCATAGCCGTAGCTCTCACCCTCGCTGAGGATGGCCAGCACCAGGGGTGTAGCGGACGCGGCGACGAGGTCTTTGCCTATGTCCATACCGGTCCAGCAGTCCAGGACCATTCCCGTTGATACATAGAGGTAGTATACATTGGAGTGCTATGTATAAGCAATGGTCGTCGCGTTGCATGTTTATGGACGATAGACTCAACCCAGCCAGTGAAGACGCCGCAATGCCTTTTCCCCTTCGACGAGGGTCCATGCCAGAACCAGATCAGTCGAACGATCCGGGCGCGCCACCCATGAGGTCACAGGACTATTCCGAGGTCGAGGACTGGCCGGGGTACTTCGCGTCCGTCCTGGGAAAGGGCGCGCGTGAGACTCTGGTGGCGGCCCTGGCTTCGTTCGCACGGGAAGGGTTCGGCGAAGGGCTTGCGGTAGACATCGCCGCTGGAGAGGGGCGAGACTCGCTGGCACTGCTGGGGCAAGGCTGGCGAGTCGTGGCGACGGACAATCACCCGGAGGCATTCCCGCTTCTGTGGTCTCGAGTGCCGGACCCGTCGAGGCCGCGGCTGACCACCGTTGAAGCAGATTTCGCCGAAATGCACGTACCCGACTGCGACCTGGTGAACGCGAGCTTCGCGTTGCCGTTCTGCAAACCGGAGCACTTCCCGGGGCTCTGGAGCCGGATCGTCGCGGCGATTCGCCCGGGTGGTCGGTTCGCCGGTCAGTTCTTCGGGGATCGCGACACCTGGGCGTCGCTCCCGGGCCGGACGCACCACAGCCGGGAGCAGGTGTTGAAACTGCTGGAGGACTTCGAAATCGAGATGATGAACGAGGAGGAGAGGGACGACCCGCCGGAGCTCCGGAATCCGAAGCACTGGCAGATGTTTCATGTGGTGGCGAAAAAGCGGTGACTGCACCGTTGTGGCCGCGGCCTTAGCCGTGCAGATGGTCTGCATGTTCCGCGAAGTGGGTGTGCTCGGTTCGTGGTAGGATGGGTTGCCGGGATTTCTGTCGGGTCCATTGCTCTCCGGGGGCGCCGCATCGGCGCAGTAGCCTCTCGGGGACGAGACGCTGATCGAGGCGGCGCGGGAGATCATGGAGGCGTCACAGTGGGCCGCCCTCGTGACGCTGGCTGAGTCCGGGGCGCCCCGCGCGCGCACCATGGACCCGTTCCCGCCCGAACGGCTGGAGGTCGTGAATTACCGTGCAGGTGTGGCAGGGGACTCGGTAACCTTGGGCGTGCCGGCGGTCCAATTCGATCGGTCGTAGCTCTCCGGTCGGGGAACCCGTGCCCGTGCACCTCTCTCGCCTGCGCGCTCGCCGACCCCGCCGAGGGGCATAAGCGAACGTCGCCCGGGGGCAGGCTCCCCTCGCCTGAATCCGGAGGCTGACGCCGCTCGAACTCAGGCCTCCCGGTAGACCCCGCCCACCCAGGTCAGGACCATTTCCGCGAACTGGTCCGCCTCGGTCCTGGTAGGAGAAGTGTCCGCAGCGCTCGAAAACCCGAAGGCGGCTTTCGTGGCAGCCGCTCCTGGAGTCGGTGGGCGGTATCGACTAGCAGGAACACGTCCAGGTCTCCCCAGAACAACTGCACGGGCAAGTCGAGGCCGGCCAGGTGCGGGTCCACGCTGGCAAGGTTCTCCGGGTAGGTCTTGAACCAATGCGTCACCGGGCCGATCCGCCCGTCGTAGGAGGCGACGTAGTCCGCGACCTCCGCCGTGCTCGGCACGTAGTTCAGGCAGGCCAGGCGATACCCCCCTTCGACAAACGCCTGCGCCCCCGTGACCCTGAACATCGTTCGCCAGAAGCCTGATTCGACGGCCTTGTCGATGATACTTCCGTTCCGGGAGGGAACGATGCCGGGGCCGTCGCCGACGATAAGGCTCGCCAACTCGTGGTCCCGGTGGATCGCGTAATCGAGGGCGGCCGCCATGCCCACGTCCGGCCCGATCAGGTGTACCTGCTGCAGGCCCAGTTCGCGGATAAACGTCTCCAGGAATCGGCCCTGGGCGGCGAAGCTCATGAACTCAAGCCCGCCCTCACTGCGTCCGAAGCCGGGCAAGTCAAGCGCGACGAGCCGGCAGTGCGGCGCCAGTTTTGGCCAGATAGGGTCGAAACACAGGATGCTCTGCGGGAGCGGGCTGAGGAGCAGCACGACGGGCCCGTCCGGCGTGCCCCCCTCCGCCACCCGGACGTTGACGCCGTCGATGGTCCGGACCTCGGGGCGCATGGAGAACTCCACCGGACGGGGCTCGGCCCGGCCGGCGCCCGGCTTCTGGATTCTCTTGAGCTGTCCATACTCGGGCGTAACGGTGAGCAGCACGCCAGCGTTCATCTTACCCAGGAAGCCGATGGGGTCGGGGGGTGTGGCCATGTGTGTCTCCATGTTGGAATCCGGATGAAGCCGGGACCGCCGCCTAATTCGACTCGCCGAGCTCGATGAACCCGTGCCAGGGACTCCAGTTGTCGGCCACCGCCACGATCCCTTTCTCCTCAGCGTACTCGTCGTAGATCGCGATCAGCCTCTCGAGCCGCTCCGGATGCACGTCATCCAGGGGTCTCGTTTCCCCCGGGTCATTCCGGATGTCGAACAGATGCCAGCGCCCGTCGCCCCACATCGCCGGGCGGACGCGGATCGCCTTGTAGTCGCCCGCGACCACGTAGCTGTTGCCGAACAGCTCGAACGCCACCCACTGGTCCTCTGTGCGCGGACGATCGACACGCCCCTCGAGGAACGGCCGCATCGAGACACCGGAGGGCGGAGCGAGGTCGCGTCCGTCCCAGTCGTCAATCGGATGCTCGACACCCGCATAGTCGAGGATTGTCAGCGGGACGTCCTTCACGTGGGCGTGCTCGGCCGTCATCGCGCCGCCGCGGGGGAACGGGCTATCTTTCGGGGGAACGACGATCAACGGCACGCGGATGCCGCCTTCCCCGATGAACCACTTCCACCAGCTCAGGCCTCCCGTGACGGCGTTCGCGAAGTCCGTGCCGATGAATCCGAACGCGTTACCGTTCCCGATGTCCTCGAGCTTCTGACTGAAGTTCTGTTGAATCCACTCTGTCGCGGCGCTGCTGCTGACGGGACCCCGCTCGTCCGTGCCCTCCGGTCCGTTGTCGGAGAGATAGACGATGAGGGTGTTGTCGAGTGCTCCGGTCTCGCGCAGGTAGTTGAGCAGGAGGCCGACGTGGTAGTCCTGGGACTCCAGCATGGCCGAGTACGTCGCCATGATCCTCGCGAGTCGGCGCCGTTCCGCGTCGCTAATCTCCGACCACCGACGTACGAGTTCGTTGTCGCCGGGATACGCCGCGTCCGCCGGGATGAAGCCAAGCGTCTTTTGCGCTTCGAATCGATCGCGCTTGAGCCCCTCGAAGCCGTGCTCGAGGTAGTGCCGCTCGTACTTGTCGATCAGGAAGTCCGGGGCCTGGATCGGCGCGTGAGGGGTCGTGTAGGCGACGTAAGCAAAGAACGGCTTCCCGGTGCTTCGATCCCGCTCCAGGTACTCGAGCAGCTTCGCCGTGTAGAGGTCGTCCGAGAACACTCCGATCGGACGCTGGACCCGCTCTCCGTCCTCGTAATATGGCTCAGATGGGATGATTCCCTGCTGGATCTTGGCGACGACTTCCGGATCGTGCGTGTCGACGTGGAATACTCCGTCGTTCCAGTGGTTCGCCCCGCCGGTGTAGATGGAGTAACTGTGGTCGAAACCCCATTCGTTCGGGGGCTCGCCCCCGTGCCCCGCGCCGCCCAGGTGCCACTTCCCGACCATGTAAGTCCGATACCCGGCCTCCCGCAGCAGCTCGGCGACGGTGACGGTCTTCCGGGTCAGATACGCCTCGTATCCCGGCTTCCCCTCGGCAGGCGGATACAGCGAGTAGTCAAACGCACCGAGCCCGATCTCCACCGGGTTGTTGCCGGTGAGCAGCATCCCCCGCGTGACGGAGCAGACCGGGGAGGCGTGAAACCGGGTAAAGACGAGGCCGCGCTCCGCAAGCCGGTCGATGTTGGGCGTCCGGGTGATGGCTCCCGAGAACCCGAAGTCCCCGAAGCTGGCGTCATCCGCCACGATGAGCAGGACGTTTGGACGCGGCGCGGGTTCCTGCGCCGGCGCGCCGCCGGCGAGCATGCCGGCGACGGCAGCGACGACAGTTCCAGATCGGACGGGCGAAAGCACGGACTCCCTCCTGTTTCTACCATAGAACCTCAGAATCGACGAAACCTCAGGGCGCTACGTCAAGACCGCAAGTCTCGGGTCGCGATGCGGTTAATACGTCGACGACTGCCGGGCGCGCGACGATGTCAGTACGTCAGCGACCATAACATGTACGGCTTCGCCCTCGTCATAAGTCCACTATTCGGCGAGGCCTTCACCTTCGGCCGGGAACACCTCGTCCCGCTCCCCCCGTTCGTCGCCGAATTCTGCCGCAGTTCGATGACGACATTCATGGAGCACGTGGTACAGGCGCCGCTCCCGACGAGCGCCATGGACTGGTGTCACGGTGCGGCGGTCCAGGTCCACCTCGATCAGGGCGATCTCGAGGCGGCCCGATGCTCCGTGGATGATCTGCGAAGGATGGACGAGATCTTTGGAGGTGCCCGGGCTCAAGAGGCGCGGATACGCTGGGTCGAGGCGAGGCTCGCGGAACAGCAGGACTGAAACTGTATTCGTGCCATTCCGGCATACGAGGAGGCGGGGGACCTGGCCCCGACCTCGCCTACCTTCCGGGCCTGGCTGGCCACCGGCCTGACGTCCCTGGAACGTTAGGACAAGGCGGACCGCGAGATCGACTGGCTGCTCGTTCGCTTCCCGGGAGACGCCAAGGTCCGGGTCGCGTCCGCCCGGCCCTGGAGGCGGCCACCGAGCTGGAGCCGCTCCGCGCAACGAACTGAAGCGGGGGAGGAGCGTCGAGGGCCTACTTCTTCTTCGCCGGGAACAGCCACCCGCGACGCACGAGTCGAGGTTCATCCACGACGACGAAGGAGTCGGGTGCCCCGGCGTCGATCGCTGCGATACACCGCTTCACCTGCCGCCTCGGAAGCACGGAATGGAGTACCTCCACCGCTCCATCGCGACCCATTCCCGGCATCTCGGTGACCCCGAATCCCGCGCTTCGCAGAGTCGTCGCGAGTTCCGCACCTCCGGTCCTCACGACGGTCCGAATCGTGGCGAGGCCCAGGGCGAGTCTCTCCTCGATGCGCAGTCCGATGTAGATCCCGGTCGCGAACCCGGCTGCATAGCCGATCACGTGGAGAGGACTGTCGAGGTGCTGGATCACGAGCCCGACCGCGGTCACCCAGATGAGAATCTCGACGAAGCCGATCAGCGGGGCCAGAATTCGATGCCCCCGCATGATAAGCAGCATTCTGAGCGTGGCGAGACTGACATCCGTGACCCGGAGAAGGAAGACCACGAGTGGCCCGAAGGGACCCGATACGAGTTCAAGTATCATGCATCCGTTCCGATTGGAGGGTAGAGCAAAGTATACTGGCGACGGATCGGGCGGAACGGTTATGGCCACTGGGAAGACACTCTCGACGGCCAGATCTGAGAGGGAGAGGAGACGGCGTGAGCCGGATGGAGCAGGATTTGACCCAGGTCAGAGCACGGCGCCCATGAGGCGGAAGGGCAGCAGTGCAAGAACACGGCACGCTACGGTAGATTCCGGACGCCGAAGCGATGGAAGACATATGAAGCCAGCGGAACCAATGACGTGCATCAGACCATCCACATTCGGGCGGCCAATTTGTGGGGGGGAGTCTCTGTCTGCCACGGTCAATCATGATGCGAATTGTACTTGCCTGCCTGTCTGGTCTGTGACATGAGGGGGCGGACGATTACGAATTCCCCGCTCGGCTATGCCCGGATGGCCGGCGTTCTATATCTTGTCATCATCGTCTTCGGCATCTCCAGCGAAGTCATCGTCCGCTCCGGTCTCATCGCATGGGGCGATCCAGCGGCAACGGCCGAGAGTATTCTGGCGTCGCTCGGGATGTTCCGCCTCGGATTTCTGGCAGACTCGGTGATGTTGCTCTGCGATGTCGCACTGGCCGTCCTTCTCTTCGTGCTCCTGAAACCGGTCAACGCGACGCTCGCTCTCGTCGCGATGGCGTTTCGGTTGACGCAGACGGCAGTGCTGGCGCTCAATCTCCTCAACTACTACGCGGCCTTCCTGCTGCTGACCGGCGCTGGCTACGCATCGGCGTTCGATCCGGCGCAGATCCAGTCGCTCGCCTATCTGTTTGTCGACCTTCACAGAAACGGGTACGATCTCGGGCTGCTGCTGTTCGGCGTCCATTGTCTGCTACTCGGCTACCTGATCGCACGGTCGCACTTCCTTCCCAAATTCCTTGGCGTGCTAATCATGGCCGGGGGGCTGGTATACCTGTTTGGGAGCTACACGCGCTTTGTGGCGCCCGGATACGCTGCGACTTTGGCTCCGACTTACGTGGTGCCGCTCATCGCGGAGCTCGCGCTCTGTCTGCGGCTTCTCGTCAGAGGGGTAGATGTCGAGCGGTGGAGAGAGGCGGCGGCTGGATCGATGGCCGACTCACCTTCGGCTGGAGGGCGCCAGCATTGTCGAGACTGAAGACCGGCGTCCTGATCGTGGCGGCCATCCTCGCAGCCGCCGTTTCCGGCGGAATCGTCGGTGGAGCCGCGGCTGTGGCGCTGGTTCGGAACGCTTACAATGGACCTGTCGAGTCGGCCGTGCTCCCGGAACTGCCCGTGAATTCAGACGAGCTGGGGGAGCCGATGACCCTGCGGGTTCGTTTGCCGGTCGAATATGATTCGCACCCGGACCGTTCGTTTCCCGTCATCTGGGTCGTCGATGGTCCGTCCCAGGGGGCTCAAGTCGCGCGTTCCATGCAGACGCTGTCTCGAATCGAGATCGCAGAGCCCTCCATCGTCGTTGAGGTACCGAGCAGCAGCCGCGGCCGACAGTCGGACTTCATTCCTCCGTGGGAAGATGGCGCGCCGGATGCCCAGGCCGATCGCTTTTATCGTTTCCTCGAAAGCGAGGCGATTCCGGCCGTAGCCGAAGCGTACCGTGTGAACGGTTCTCGGGTCCTGGTCGGTCACTCCATGGGAGGGCTGTTCACCCTCTACGCGCTCCTCCAACAGCCCTCGATGTTCGACGGCTACTTCGTATTCAGCCCCTCCGTGTGGGTTGGTGGCGAGCAGATTCTCGGCGAACTCGAGCGCGGGTCCCGGTCATCGAGTGCGATTCCTGCGAGCCTGTTCCTGAGCCTGGGGGAAACCGAGGGAAATGAGATGCTCTCGGGATTCAGAGCCGTCGAGACGATTCTCGCTTCGCGGCCCACTTCGGGTTTACGATGGCGGGCGACGATCACCGCGGGTGCGGACCACGGCAGCAACCCGGAGCTTTCCTTTCCCGTGGCTGCCCGGTGGTATTCGGACAGGTGACTGACAGGCTGCGCAAGTCGCAGGAACAGGGGAGTGCATGCCTCAGTACATAGCCTTTCTGCGGGGCATCAATGTTGGCGGGCATCGGGTGAAGATGGACCGGCTCAGGGAGATCTTCGTCGAACTCGGACTGAAGGACGTGTCCACGTTCATCTCAAGCGGGAACGTGCTGTTCTCGACGGACTCCGACGACGCTGACGGCGTGCGAGTGACGGTCGAGGAGCACCTGGAGAGCCAGTTGGGCTACGAGGTTCCGACCTTCCTTCGATCGCCCGCTGAGCTCGCGGCGACCGTAGCTTTTTGTCCGCCCGAGATCGCGACGCAGACAGAGGAATCCTCTTCGCACTATGTGATCTTTCTGGATACGAGTACCCCGGACTCGCTAAGGTCGGATCTGGCGCAGATGAATTCCGAGATCGACCATTTCTACTTCGCCGAGACGGAGGTGCATTGGCTCATCCAGGGCAAACTCACAGAATCGCCGCTGTTTGATTCGGGGCTCGATAAAGCCACGAGGGGAGTCCGTACGACGATGCGCAACATGAATACACTTCGACGCATCGCCGCGAAGACGAATCCACCGGGGACGACCTGATGCGCTTTCGAATTGCAGTGATCATAGCCTTCTTCGCAGGTATTCTTGGCAGTCCGGTTCTCCCGACCGGGACGGTCTCTGCGCAGCAGCCGTCAAGAAACGAAACGCTGATCTCGGCGGCGCGCGAGATCATGGAGACCTCGCGTTATGCGGCCCTGGTGACATTGACGGAGTCCGGGACGCCGCGAGCGCGCATGATGGATCCGTTTCCGCCCGACAGCCAGTTCGTCGTCTGGATGGGCACGAATCGCGCGAGTCGGAAGGTTGCGGACCTCCAGCGGGATCCCCGTGTGCTGGTTTACTACCATGACCCGAGCGGCGCCGGGTACGTCTCGATCGAGGGGACGGCCCGGCTCGTGGATGATCCCATGGAAAAGGACCGGCGCTGGAAGGAGGAGTGGGCGTCATTCTACCCGGATCGAAACGCGACATATCTCCTGATCGCTATCACGCCCGTCCGGATGGAGGTCGTGAACTACCGGCTCGGCGTGATGGGGGATTCCGTTACGTGGGAGGTTCCGGCGGTTGAATTTCAGTAGGGGCGGGTAAGCTGACTGTCAGGTGAAACACAACCTGGGGCGGTTGCGCTGCACCTGCGGAAGCGCTTGAACGACGATCCTCTTCAAACAGAGGTGATCACGGGTGTCCATCCAGGATGTCGGCAGTATTGGCGAGCTCATCGCCGCCATCGCGACGGTTATGACGCTGGTGTACCTGGCAATCCAGGTGCGTCACAACTCACGCGCACTGGACCGATCCAACGAATTCGCCCAGGCGAACTCGATCCACCACCTCACCATCCTGTTTAACGAGCTCAACTGGCGCCTCGCGAGTGATGCTGAACTGGCGGACATCTACACCCGCGCTTTGCGTGGAGAACAGCTCTCCCCCACCGACGCCACGCGATTCACCGCGTTCGTGAACACATACATCGCAACGATCGAGAACCTGGTTGGACAGCAGAGCCTCGATCTCGGCTACGCAGACCTGGACTCTGGGTCGGCCATTGACCTCTTTGCGCCCGTCGTCCGGCAGCTGCTTGAAACGGAGGCGGGGGCCAGGTGGTGGAGGGAGGCAGCGCCGAATCTGTACGTCGACGAGTTCCGAGCACAGGTGGACGAGGCAATGGCCAGGGCCAGGTTGCTGAAATGAAATACAGGTGTGACTTCGAAGCCACCGAGTGGACCGTTCCGATGGCTGGAGTGCGACACAAGGTCTTTCCCTTCGAGGGGCGGAGCCTCCGTCTCGTCGAATACTCTTCGGAGTTTGAACCGCATTGGTGTGAGCGTGGTCACATCGGACAGATCCTCGAAGGCCGATTCCAGATCGAATTCAACGACGGTACCGAGGTATTCAAGGCTGGCGACGGCGTCGCGATCCCTGACGGACCTGAGCACAGACATAGAGCGACAGTCTTGTCCGGAATCGTGAGAGCGTTGTTCGTCGAAGAGGCTTGAAAGCCGCTGAGGCCATGGTCGTCTCCGCGGACACAACGAAGGGGGGCATGCATGTTTATGGCGGCCCAGATTGCGCTCGCCCTGGCCGCGTTTCTCTGTTCGCTCGTCGCGGGGTTTCTGTTGGCATTCGCGGTTGTGGTCATGCCCGGCATCAGGAACCTCGCTGACAGGGAATTCGTCCGAGCCTTCCAGGAGATCGATGGAGTAATCCAGCGGGGCCATCCACTTTTTGGTCTGGTCTGGCTCGGCTCCGTAATCGTGCTGGTGATTGGCCTGGCTCTGGGGGTAGGACAGGTCGTCGGATTCGATAGAATGCTCCTCGCTCTTGCCGGCGGGATCTATCTGCTCGGGGTCCAACTGCCGACGTTCATCGTCAACATCCCGCTGAACAACGAACTCCAGGCACTGGATGTCGACGTCGCGAACGAGGCCGCCTGCCGTTCGGCACGTGAGCGCTTCGAATCGCGCTGGAATCGGTGGAATACGATCAGGACTGTTCTCGCTGCCCTGACGTCGGCGATGTTGATATTGCTCCTGATCCGGATCTGATGATGTCAGCACCGATCGTGTTTCTGGATATCGCCGGGCCCGACCGCGCCTCACTCCAGGCCTTCTATTCGACCCTGTTCGGGTGGAACACTGGGGCGGCGGACTTCACGATTCGTGTCGGTACTCCCCTGTCTGCTGCGATCCGGGAGGATCCGGCTGAACACCGCCTGTACATTGGTGTTGACGACATTGCGGCGAAGCTCGAGGAAGTCCAGGCTTACGGCGGATCCTTCGATAATCCCCGGTTCGAAGTCCCCGGAGTCGTCATTCTTGGGCTGTTCAGAGACCCGGCGGGCAACCCGATGGGCCTGGTCGAGCTGGAGGACGGCGCACCAAGGGTTCCGCAGGGCATTGACCGTAAGGCGGATTGACGACCATGGACGAAGAAGAGTGCTACAGGTGGGGTGAAATATTCGCCGGGCCCTGGGAATCTCCCGTGGGGCGAATGTCTGATCGTGCTGAAGCGATGGAGCTGGTCCAGGAGACGAGCGACAGCCGACTCATCTGGCGCAAAGACCCGTCAGAAGAATGCCGGTGAATCTTCATTAGCGATCCAAGTGAATCCCGGGGCGACATCGTCTTCGACATCTTCAGACTGAATCCCCAGAGCTTGTTGTGGCACTTCAACAGGGTCTACACGCGGCCTGAGGGCAAGTCAGGTGATCCTGGATGATCAGATCGTCGCCGATCCGCAGGTGGAGCGACAGACTCATTCCGAAATGGCCAAATACTCAAGGAGACAAACTATGACGAAGAAGTCGCTGCTGGCCTCTGTTGCGGTTCTGGTTGCTGTCATGTCCGGCTGCGCAGGCCCCGACTCTGGCCAGGCGATGGTGCAGGAGGAAGACGTACAAGCCGCTGCGGAAGCGCCTGAGTACTTCCTGCTGCGACCGGAGGTGGAGAAAGCCTACGGATATTCCCATGCGGTGAAGGTTGGTCACCATCTCAAGATCTCGGGCGCGGTGAGCATGGACGAGCAGGGCAACCCGACGGCTGTGGGAGATCTGGAACAGCAGATGAAGAACGCGTACGACGATCTGGAGAAGGTTCTCGATCACTACGGCTACACCTTCGACGACGTGATTGTCGAAGATGTGTTCACAACCGACATGGCGAAGTTTCTCGAGGTCGCCGGGTACCGTAACTCTATTTACACGAAACAGTTTCCGACTGGATCATGGCTCGAGGTCAAGGGCCTGGCCCTGCCCGAGTTCCTGATCGAGATCGAGCTGGAGGCACACAGGTAAAGATCAATGCACGTAGCTGCCGGCGTTCATGTCGAACGTGGCGCCGGTGGCATGGTCGGCCAGGCCGCTCGACAGGAGAACGACGAGCGGGGCCAGATCGGCGGGTTCGGTGAGGCGGTCGAGGGCCAGATCGTAAGTCACCCGTTCTTCGCCGTGTTCGTCGATGACTTCCTGCGCCATCTCGGTTCGAACGAAGCCAGGGGCGAGCACGAACGCACAGACACCGGCTTTGCCGTAGGCGCGCGCGATGCTGCGCGTGAGGGCCACCACGCCCCCCTTTGAAGCCGCGTAGGTCATGTATTCCGGCGAGTCTCCGCGGAATGCTGCTCTCGACGCGACGTTGATGATCCGTCCGCCGTCGTGTCGTCGAAAATGATCGACGGCCAGGCGGCACAATAACTCGACGGCCCGCAGATTGACGGCCATCGTCAAGTCCCAGCCGTTGCACCACTTATAAATCGGCATGTCAGGTGATAAGTTAAGCGCGATACCCGCATTGTTGACCAGCACGTCCAGGCGTCCGTACGTGTCGACGACTTCGCGGAACAGACGCTCACACGATTCCGGATCGGCCAGGTCGGCCTGGAAGGTGCGGGCGCCGTGTCCCAGGGTCCGGGCCAGGTCTTCGGCGGCGGCCCGGTTCTGATTGAAGTGTGCTGCGACCGTGGCTCCGGCCCCGGCCAGACCCTCGGCCAAGGATCGGCCGATGCCCCGGCTCGCTCCGGTTACCAGGATTGTTTTCCCCGTGAGATCGATTTGCATGGACAACAGGGCTCTCCTTCGAAATCAGTAGCGCGGGTTGGCACTGATATACCATAGTGTCCAACTTCGGTCAGCCTGATGGCAAGAGTCGAGGCCAGCCACGACGTCTGTGGATGCCCGGGAACCGCACCTCGATTTCGCCACTGCACTGACATTCGTCTAGACCAGGGGAGAATCCATGAAAACCGACCGATCCTGCAGGTTCTTTCCGAACATTGCGCTGTGTGTCCTGTGCATCGCGGTCGCGTCCGGATGCGCGGACCGCACCGACGATCGAAGTCCGAGACACGCGGCGGTGTTGCCGCAGTGGACGTTTGATTCCTCTCTCGTGTTTCCCGGCGATGGCACCCTCAGTCGTCCTGAGGACGGTGTCGCGCTCCCCGATGGCCGTTTGATCGTGGCCGACCAGGTCCATGGGCTGCGTTTGATCGAACGCGACGGCAGCAGCGCGCCATTCGGCGAGATGGTCGCGGCAGGGTACATCCACAACCCACCTGAGCACAGCGGCGGAGCCAACGGAGTCTCACTCGAGCCGGGTGAGACGCACCTGCTGGTCGCTGACATCTTCCATGGCGGGATCTACCGTGTAACAGTGGCGACCGGCGAGACGCTGCGGGTCTATCAGCACCGCTACGGCGTCAACACGGCAGTGCGCGATTCGCGGGGGGCGATCTGGTTCACCCAGAGCGCGCATAATACGCCCGAGGACGGCGAGGCACGCATGTGGGCGTCGGTGGACATACCCGCAGCCGAGGGCGCGCTGCTTCGCCTGGGCATGGAGGGTGGCCAGTTCGAAGAGCAGGCTGAAGTCCTCGTGGATTCGCTGTACTACGCCAACGGCGTGGTCATCGATGAGACGGGCGGCCATCTCTACCTGGCCGAAACGATTGGTGGCCGCGTATGGCGCTATCGGGTGGACCTGGATTCCGGGCAGTTGAGCGAGCGATCAGTATTCGTGGATGGAGTGGAACCGGACAACCTCGAGCTGGACGGTGAGGGACACCTGTGGATCGCCTTGCCGCTTTCCAACGGCTTGCTGATGGTCGACACGGATACCGGCGCGCAACACATGGCGTTCCGTTCGGTGACACCTGGCCAGCGAGAAACCCGTGCGGACTTCGTCCGCCGGGGTGAGTCCCGGACTCCCCGCCTGGAGTTGCTGACACCGGCTCTCTGGGAGCCGCTTCCGGGTCTGCTTACCGGGCTGATCGTCAGCCCGAATGGAGGCCCGATTTACCTGACGGGGTTGGGAAACGCCCTGGTGCGGTTGCCTCGATGATTGCTGATCAAAAAGCCGCCAAGTGGCTGCGGAGCGTCGATTCCGAGAAGAAGAAAGCACGGGGTGAAACAGAACCCGGGCGGCCCGGAAGAGTTGGCTCGAATCGATCGTCGACGTCCAGATTGCCAGGGCGAATTCAGCGGTGGGCGAGAGATTCCGAAAGACGGAACGAAGGATCTGTCGTGGGGCCGTGAGTCCATCACTGGATACAGCATCATCGAAGCCGAAAGCCTCTAAGCGGCAGTGGAGATCGCGCAGGGGAATCCGTTCATCGACAGCACCAGGATCTACGAATTCGGGTCGAAATGAGGTCCCGTCATTCTGCCGCTGGTGCTTGACAGAATGATGGCCTCCGGTGCTAGGTAGGTCAGGGCCGTCGGCTCGAGTGTCCATTTTGGTTCTCAACCAGAACCCCCGACAGGAGGCATGGATGTCAGACAGCAATCGCGCAGCCGAACAGAGCACTCCGCGGCATCTCTGGGTCGTCGGAGTCGTGGCACTCCTGTGGAATCTCGTGGGAGCGTACGACTACCTGATGACGGAGACCCAGAACGCAGCGTACATGGGCAAGTTCACTCCCGAGCAGCTCGAGTATTTCTACGGCTTCCCGACCTGGGTCGTGGCGACCTGGGCCATCGCGGTCTGGGGTGGCGTGCTTGGAGCCGTGCTTCTGCTTCTGAGAAAGCGCCTCGCCGTGCCGGTGTTCCTCGTGTCATTCCTGGCCATGATCGCTACCTCGATCCACAACTTCTTCCTGTCTGATGGGTTGGCGGTCATGGGGGGTGCAGCCGTGGCGTTCAGTGGCCTGATCTTCGCCATCGCGCTGGGCCTGTGGCTGTATGCTCGGACAATGGCCACGAAGGGAGTTCTTGGTTAAGCAGGCGCAAGAACGTCCAGCAGGTAAGGCGACTAGTCCGATTTCAGGAGGTCGAAGGTCTGCAGGCTCTTTCCTCCTGGAGCTCGTGACCGTCGTCGGCGGAATCCTGATCGCCTTCTCCCTTGACGCATGGTGGGATGATCGGGCGGAGACCCGGTGGGAGGTGACTCAGCTTCACGCTCTGCATGACGAATTCTCGCGCAACCTGGCGGAATTCGAGGCTATACAGCTGTCCCACGAGAGACAGGCCCGGCACGTCTTCGGAATGCTGGCCGAAGTCGCCGATGCAGAGCCCGGTACACCCATGAACTTTCCCGATTCCGTGCTGTCCGACCTCGTCGGGTGGCGGACGACGGACGTGTCCAGCGGAACTCTCGATGCTCTCCTCGGGTCGGGTCGCCTGGTGGCGATGAGGAATCCGGAACTGAGACGGTTGCTGGCCGAATGGCCGGCGGAGCTGCACGACGGACTGGAGGACGAGGAACTGGCGCGCGATTTCCTGGTGTACGCCATGGCTCCTCGACTCGCCGGAGAAGGCGTGATGTTCAGGGCGTACACCGCCCATCTTGGCCGCTCGGACTTGCCCGAGGCCCTTGAACTGAACCATGACGTCACGGTGACCGCGAGTGTCGCGCTCGCGGATCTCCTGGCCGAGCGCCTCAGGCACCTGCACTACAACGCGGGTTCGTCTGTACGCCTTCAGGAACTCATCGGAAGGATCCTGGAGGTGCTTGAGCAGGAGGTGACGACTCGTTGAGACCTCGGGTGCGGCCGCGGGCATGAGCCGGAGTCTTTCTATGGTGTGCGTGCAGACGCTGGTGGTCAGGCGTAACAACAGTCTCAGGAGCGCAGAATGACGGATCTCAATTCCTTTGGCCTCGATGGCCAGGTCGCCCTCGTCACAGGCGGTAACGGCGGCATCGGTCTCGGTATCGCGCTCGGACTCGCGCGTGCGGGGGCGAACGTCGCCGTGTGGGGGCGGAACGAGGAGAAGAACGCAGCGGCGCTCGCAGCGCTCCTGGCCGTCGGTTCAGAATCGGTGGCAATGCAAGTCGACGTGGCCGACCGAGGTCAGCTGCAACCGGCGCTGGCCGACGTCGAGAGCGCCCTCGGACCGGTGTCGATTCTGGTCAACAACGCAGCCATCGGAATATTTGGCGGGGTCCTCGAGCTTTCCGCCGAGGACTGGGATCAGGTAATCGAAATCGATCTTACGTCCTGCTTCCTGCTTTCGAAGTACGCGGCGCAATCGATGACGAAGCGGAAGGCGGGCAAGATCATCAACCTCGCAAGCACGTATTCGCTCTCCGGCTCTGCCTTTGCGCCGTCGTACAGCGCGGCCAAGGGCGGGATCATGCAGCTGACGAAATCCCTCGCCATCGAGCTCGCACCCCACAACATCCAGGTGAACGCGATCCTCCCGGGCTGGATCGATACCGATCTGACGCAGCCAATCAAAGAAATGCCGCTCTTCGAGGAGATCCTCACGAGAACGCCGGCCGGACGATTCGGGACGCCCGACGAATGCGCCGGCGCCGCGGTATTCCTGGCGTCCGAGGCGGCACGCTTTGTCACGGGAACGGCGGTGGTAGTCGACGGAGGATACGCCATTCGCTGACACGGTGATGGTTTGCGCTGACGGCCGATCGTCGGGCCGCGCCCGACCCGGGAGGTACAGGTGATCAGTAGTCTGACAGCCCTGTTCATCATCTTCGCTGCGGTCATCGGCAGCGTGGCGATGGTGGGCGTATTCGCATACCTGCTGCACCGTATCCGCCAGATCGAGAGCACCGACGCCTGGCGAGGTAGGCTCGAATCACGTTGCAGATCAAGTAAGAGGGCTGCAGGGAGGATCTTCTCGCCGTTCAGGAAGAACTGTCCTCGATGTCTGAGCGGCTCGACTTCACCGAGAAGCTCCTGTCGGGAGGAAACGACACGGTGGCGTTCGACGGCACTGAGTAGCGGCCCGATCATATGGCGCCCGAAAGTAGCCCTTTGAGGATTCGAAGAGCGCGAGCAGAGGACGCGACGGAGCTGACCCGGCTGGCACGCCTTTCCAAGGCATCCTGGGGCTATCCCGACGCGTGGCTGCGCGAGTGGGAATCCGAGCTGGAGATTTCCGCTGAGTACATTCGGTGCAACGCCGTATTCGTTGCGGAATCTGAGGGCGCTCCAGTCGGTGTCATCGGAGTCGGAGAAGGTCCCGAGGGACCGGAAATCGGGCATCTGTGGATTTCCGCAGAGGCTCAGGGGCAAGGCCTGGGGCGGGCCCTGGTCGAACGAGCGAGACGGGTCGCGGTTCAGGAGCGCTGGGCCTGTCTTCGGATCGTCTCTGATCCCTATGCTCAGCCGTTCTACGAGAGGCTTGGCGCTGTTCCGGTGGGTAAGGTCGATGCGCCCGTTGCCGGGACCGAGCGAACCTTGCCGGTGCTCAGATTCGAGGTCTGACAGTATGCGAAGACTCGTGCGCGGAGTCGTGTCGCTGTGCCTTCTACTGTGGCCATGCTCACAGGCGTTGGCTCAAGTATCCTGGCGAGAGGAACAGCAACGTGTGATCAGTTCCATCGAGCGACTCTCGGCAGCGACCCCTCCGGGCGGAAATGGAGCCGAGACCTCGGTGGCACGCCGGCCTGACCGTATTGCAGAGGCTGAAGCATGAGTGAAAAGCGACCCGCCCAGTGGCTTTCCCTGCTGGCCAATCTCGGCGCGCTCATCGGACTGCTGTTGATTGCGGCGCAGCTGAGGCAGAATCGTGAACTGATGCGTTCGCAGGTCCGCCATGACCTGTCCATGGGAATCGTGGAGCTGTTGAACGTGCCAGCCGGGAACGCTCAGCTCGCGAGCGTACTACGGCGCGGCGAGCTGGGTGAACCGCTCACGGCTGACGAGCGATTCCAATTCAACGTCCGAACCAACGCACTGCTCCGGTACTGGGAGGACGTGCACTACCAGTACCGCCATGGGCTGTACGATGAGGTCGAGTTCTCGGCCCAGAAGGATGCCTGGGGTGCCACGATTCGGCGTTCGGTGGGCCTGGCGATGTACTGGTGCGGAGTCCGAGAATTGTATTCACCCGAATTCAGGGCCGAGCTCGACGCGCTGCAACCGCCCAACGCCTGTAATCAGGAAACCGGACCCATGGCACCTGCCGACCTCGCGGAGTTCGCCACTAGGTATACTCAGGCCTGGTCCAGCCAGGATCCCGCCAGCGTCGCGGCGTTCTTTGCCGAAACTGGAGCCCTCAAGATCAATGATGGGGAGCCCTCCGTCGGAAGAGCCGCGATCACGGCGACCGCGCTGAGCTTCATGACCGCGCTTCCGGACATGGTGCTGGTGATGGACTCGCTCGGCCGCTCCGGGGACCGGGTCACCTATCACTGGACTCTGACCGGGAGCAACACGGGACCGGGCGGGACCGGCAACGCGGTTCATATCAGCGGGTACGAGGAGTGGCTGTTCGGTCCGGACGGGCTGATCGCGCACTCCCAGGGGCACATGGACGAGGCCGAGTACGCGCGCCAGCTCGCGACCGGCGCGACACCGCCCCCTTGAATCACACCCGAATGGATTCGTCGCCCATCAGAAGAGCGCGGCCTGTTTGGCCGGCTGACGCTTCGGCCTGGCTGAAGCTGCGCTGCGCGATCCTCGGCTACCGCAGCATCTCCGCAATCACCGGTCGAGTCTGCTTGATTCGGTCGTAGTCCAGCTTCAGCCCATAGGGCGCGAGGACGGTTCCGAGGAAGTCGTAGGTAGGCTCGAGGGCCTCGAACGGCACGGTAACCACGTCGAGGGCCGTCGACCCCGCGTTGTTCGGGATGCTCCTGTCAGCGCCCGCCGCGAGCAGTGCCTCGACGATCTCGGTGCGGCAGAAGAAGGCCGCCGTAAGAAGCGCTGTCGAACCGTCGTTGTTCTGCTGGTCCAGGTCGGCTCCGGCATCAATCAGCGCCATAGCCGCTTCCGTCTGGCCGAACGTCGCCGCGCTCATCAGAGGACTCGATCCCCCCATCGGCTCTCGTTCGTTGAGGTCCGACCCGGTGGCGATGTGCTGTCCTACGGCTTCCAGGTCCCCGGAGATTACGGCTTCGTGAATGCCGGCACCGGGCGCCGCCGCGGACGAGGAGGGCTGTGCGTTACCCAGGGCCTGGTCCAGCATCTCCACGAGTTCGTCTCGCGAGTACGAGAACTGGTGGCCCTCGTTGAGCTGCACCATCTCCTGCAGGGCCTGCCGGATCGTGATTTCCGCCTCGAACTGGTTCGGGACGACCATGTAGCGCCGCTTCGGCGAGTCACTGGTCAGGAAGTCGAGGGCCGCCAGGGCCACATCGTCCGGTTCCTGGTACTGGGAGCGGTCCAGCGGCCCACTGACGACGTCGCGCATCGATCCGTACCTGGAGCCGGCAGCTGAGTACCGTGTCTGGTCCATTCGCTTCAGCATGGAGGCCGTGATCTGGGACTTGTAGTTGCCGGGCTCGACGGCAGCGACCTCCACGCCAAACCGCTCGAGCTCAGCCGCCAGAACGTCCGTATAGGCCTCGACACCGTGCTTGCTCATGCTGTAGGCGCCGATGAACGGTCCGGACAGAATTCCGGCGATCGAGCTCGTAGTCAGCACTCGGCCCTTGCTCTCGATGAGAAGATCGGCGAACGCTTTCGTCACGCGGTATGGCCCGAGCAGATTCACATCGAGCTGGAAGTCCATGTCCTGTTCGGACATCTCGATGAGCGGTCCCATCACGGCAACGCCGGCGTTGTTGATCAAGCCATAGAGCCCTCGTCCTTCGGCCCGCACGAACTCTGCCGCCGCGTCGATCTCGCTCTGGATCGTCACATCCAGGCGAATCGACTTCACATTCTCCATCGCGTTCAGGCGCTCGAGGTCAGCCGATTTGCGAGCGCCTGCGTAGACGAAGAACCCGTTCTGCGACAGGACCTCCGTCATTCGCAGCCCGATTCCCGAGCTGGTTCCGGTGATGAGTACGGCTGGAAGATCGTCCGACTCCTGAGCGCAGACAGTCGAAACCGCTACCAGGCAGGCCACGACGGAGGGCGCGAGGGATGATTGAATGCTACGGAACGTCGATAGATTTCGGAGAGACACCGGGCCCCCTAGGCGCAGGCAGGACTGCTGGTCGCAAACAGTCCTCAAGGTAGGAATATCGCGCGGTGGGTGCTACGCTCAGCTCTTCTTTCGTGGCTTCTTCGGCTTCGGTTCTGGCAGCTCGCGGGCCGTGATTCTCACAAGTTCGCTCAGCCACTCGCCATCTTCGATCTGTTCCTGGATCAGAAAGATCGGTTTGGCGCCCGGATAGGGGGGTGCTTCGACCACATCCCCGATGAACGCGCGTCCGCCGTCCGTCGGCTTGAAGAACAGCCGATCGTCGCAGATCATTCCGAAGAACTTCCCGTGACTGTACAGGCCGTATTCGCCGAACATCTTCTTGAAGGTGACGGCGCAGTCCTCGTCGAGCTGGTCGACCACGAATTCGACGAAATCCAGATCGGAAGCCATTTCGATTCCTGCCGTGTCGGGTGGCATAGATCCAGCTCTTCAGACAGCAAGCTAACGCACCCTTGAGTCACAGGGGAATGACAGACTGCGGCGGCCGTTTACCCTGCTCGCGCACCGATTCGGCTTTCCGCATCTTTGTCAGGTTACGGGAGAGCCGCATCGACATCGGGGGTGGTTCGGAAGTGGTCATCGTGCGCACACATCGATCGAACAGAACGGTCAGCGACGACGGGAGAGCAGTCACCTTGATACGGTCGTGCTCAGTGGTGGTCTGCACTCTGGTACTGAGTTGCTCAGCACCTGCCGCCAAATCCGATTACAGACCGGAAGTTCAGCGAATCCTGGGCGACATGAGGTATGAATGGGTCTCCCGGGAGTCCCCGAACACGAGACTCCACTATCCGGCCGGTAGCTTTGCCGAGCAGCAGCGTGATCAACTGTCGACCCGGGCCGAGGAGGCCAGAAGCAGCGTCGTTCATCGTTTGAACGCTCGTGACTACTCGGGCAGCGTGGATCTGTTCTACGTTGACAGTCGTGCGGACATGGAACATCTGGTCGGGCTTCCAGTTACGGGATTTGCGTACCCCGATGAACAAGCTGTAGTGCTCGTGTACAACGCCACGTGGCGTTCCTTCGAGCGCCACGAACTGACGCACGTCGTCACCCTGGGTACGTGGCCTGACCCTGCAGGACCGGCCGTAGTCGAAGGGCTGGCCACGTATGTCGATGGATTCTGTGGAGGATACGAGAACGGCAGAGTGGCCAGGGCGATTCACGATGCGGGGACCGGAGTCGCACTCGAAACCCTGGCCGAGGAATTCAGAAACCTGGACGACCTGGTTGCGTATCTGCAGGCCGCAAGCCTGATCGAATTTGCGGTCGAGCGGAACGGGCAGGGTGCGATCCCTAACCTCTGGGAGTCGGGACTGTCGGCGTTGCCGGAGTTGCCTGGCATCTCGATCGATGGTGAGTTCGAGTTGCAGTTCGCGTCCTGGCTGACACGCACCTACGACCCCATCCCGGCCAATTCCTGGAAGGCGATCCGCGAATACGGTTGCGGGGTCGATTCCCGGCCCGGTCAATAACTACCGAGTTCAGGAGACGAGCCATGAGAGACGCAGAGCACGACCGTCGCGTGGATTACATCGAGTTTCCCGCCACGGACATGGAGGAGACCAAGCGGTTCTACTCGACGATCTTCGGCTGGGATTTCGTCGACTACGGTCCCCATTACATGAGTTTCGCGGATGGACGACTGGACGGAGGATTTCGACAGGAACCGACCGTTACGCCAGGAGGTCCACTTGTCGTGCTGTACGCTGCGAAACTGGAAGAAATCGAAGTTTCGGTCAGGGCGAACGGCGGGCAGATCGTAAAGGACATCTTCGAGTTCCCGGGCGGGCGACGGTTCCATTTCACAGATCCGAACGGAAACGAGCTGGCGGTCTGGTCGGACCGATGACCGGCCTGGATTGGAATTGGCTCTGATCTTCGATCTCTGCCGGGGCGGGTCCGCCCGTTGAGGCAGGGGCGTCATATGTCGGCACATCGAGGCGTGCAATGTACTTTATACAACAAAGTGAAGAGGTCGTAGAGGCCGGAGTTTAGCTGACCACGTGCGTTCGTCTGGTTCTGGCGACTTCGATGCGAGTGATCGTCAAGCACAGGTACGGAACCCTGGATGATGTGCTGATCCTGGAGGACTCTGGAGGACAACGACAGGCCCGGCGTGTCGGAGGACGAGGTGCCGATTCGGGTTCGCCGGTCTTCAGGCGGTTCGTGACCAGGGAAGGATTCAGCCAGCGAGGTTCTCTCCGGTCGTCAGTGTCCGCACCACCGTTTGGGCCCTGCGGCGTTCTACACGTCTCCTCGCCATAGACTCCGGCGCTCTCGGCCCTATATTTCACCGCCGACCTCCGGTCATCCCTTCGAGAGGAGCTGGCAGCCTCGTGATGCGTAAGCTGCTCGATCGCAGAGTACCTCAGATTGTCGGTGCCTACCTGGCCACCAGCTGGGTCCTGCTCGAATTCACGGACTGGGCGGTCGGCCAGTACACACTCTCGCCGGCGCTCACCAATTTCGTCGTCGTGACTCTGCTGCTCCTTTTGCCGACGGTCGTGGTGCTCGCATGGAGACATGGCGCACCGGGCGAGGATGGGTGGACCCGGACAGACGGCGTGGTTGCCGTCGTCAATCTCGTGGTGGCCGCCGGCGTGCTGGTGCTGGGGTTCGGAAACCAGGAGCTGGGGGCGGCCGCGACGGTACAGCTCCTGGAGGATGACGCCGGCAACACGGTGGAGCGCGTGATTCCGAAGGCGGCTTTCCGCCGCGACGTCATGGTATGGGACTTCGACAACGAGTCCGGGGATCCGGATCTGGATTGGCTGCGCAGTGGCCTTTGGTCGGGCCTCGTCTCCGAGCTCAGCCAGGACCTGTTCGTTACTCCGGTCGACATCTTCGAGCCGCGTGTGCGCGAACCGCTCGGCGAAGCCGGATTCGATCTCCCGTACGATGTTCCCCTGGCCCTGAAGCGGCAGCTCGCAGAAGCTCGAGGCGTAGGACACTTCCTGGCAGGCGAGCTGTCGGGGCAGGACGAGACTGGCACTCGTCATCACCACTCGCCCGTACGAAACTCGTAATGCCCGTGAAGTCGCGGCCCGAACCTACCGCGGCACCGATCCCCTCGAAATCGTGGACCGGATGTCCCGGTAGATGTGCGCGGCGACCTCGATTCCAGGAGGCAGATCGCAGTCCATGGACCTCCCGGCCGCCGAGATCCTCACCGACTCGCCGGAGGCCTTCCGCGCCTTCAGTGATTACCGCGTCGCCCTGTACCAGAACCAGCTGCCCAGAGCGAGGGAAGCGGCAGCGGCCGCAACTGAGATCGATCCCGAGTTCGCTACCGCACACGGTGCGTCAGCCTCGGCTGCGCTCCTCATGGGGGACCAGGCAGCCGCGCAGGAAGGGATCGCCGAGGCGCTGCGACACGCCTACCGGCTCCCTGAGCGGTCCCGCCTGTTGCTCCAGATGCTGGATCAGATGCTGTTTCGGATGGATCCGGCCGGGGCCCTGCAGACTGGCAGCTACTGGGCGGAGCTCTACCCCCAGGACTCGCAGGCCCGGCAGCTTCTTGCGGCGACGTACGGCATGCAGGGAAACGCTGACGGCCAGATCGCCCAGTATCGGGCGCTCCTCGCCCTGGACTCGGCCGATGTCCAGTCGCTCGCGGCGATCGCGGGTGCGTTCGCCGCGAAGCGGGAATATGACAGCGCGCTCGTGTACTACTCACGGCTCGCCGAGCTTCAGCCCACTGACACCCAGACGCGCATCGACATCGCGGCGACGCAGACCAGCCTCCTGGAGTTCGACGCGGCGCGCGAGGCGCTGGAAGAAGCACGCGTCGCTGCCCCGGACGATCCGGAGGTGCTCAACCAGCTCGCCCGACTGGACATGCAGCTTGGTGACTATGAGTCGGCGGGGCGTCAGATCGATGAGATGTCCGCACTTGGCCGCACTCCCCAGGAGCGTGACCTGATCGCGGGTGTCGAGGAAACGTACTTCGACAACCTCGGGCAATACGCAGGTCTGCGAGCCGCTTATGACCGGCGGTTGGACGCGATCGTGGAGTACATGCCCCCGATCAGCGCGGTGCAGGCCGTATTGAATTCGGAAGCTCTAGCGCGATCGGTAGACTGGGGCCGCGATGCGTTCGCCCTGCAACAGATCGACAGTCTGCGGGCGAGTGTCGAAGAACCGTGGAGTCTCCTGCCGGCCGTCCCGGCGGTGCAGATCCACCTGGAGCGGGGGGACATCGAGGCGGCAGGCAAATCTCTCGACGCCCTGCGCAGGTTGAACGAGGCGTTCGGTGGGGCGCCGGGGCGGGAAGCGCGCATCCGCTGGGTGGAGGGCAGGATTGCCGAACTGGAGGATGGTGACTGCCGGCGAGCGCTGGGGAGTTACCAGCAAGCCCGGGAGCTCCTGCCGCAGGCCGCATTGTATCGGGGCTGGCTGGCGGGGTGCCTGACTTCCCTCGATCGTCTGGATGAAGCCGGTGCAGAGGTCGCCTGGCTGCTCGAGCGATTCCCGGGCTCCGCCAAGGTCCGGCTCGTCGCGGCCCGGCTGTACGCGGCCGAAGGCAGAACGACCGAGGCGATCGCCGAAGTCGAGACGGCGTTGGAGATCTGGTCAGAGGCGGACCCGGAGTACCTCCCGGCGCGCGAGGCGCGAGCCCTGCTGGAGGAGCTACAGGCCACGGAATGACTCAGGATGCGGTCCACCGCAGCACGCTTCGCTTCGTCCTCGAATTCGCCGAGGGACTTGCCCTGCTTCCGCTCGTCCTGCTCACCTGGCCGGTGTCTCGACGTTGGCTCGAGAATTGGGGTTCACGGCCTGACGAACGGGCTCGCTCGTGGGCCGGGGACAAACTCGTAACCAGCGCGCGTCATACCTGCACTCGCGCCACCGACATCGCCGCTGCCGATTCTGAAGTGTGGAAATGGGTGGTTCAGTTCGGACTCGGCCGTGCGGGATTCTACTCCCTACGAGCTATTCGAGCGACTCGTCGGAATTCCGGTGAAGAACGTCGAGAGTGTCGTTGCGGAGCTTCAGTCGCTGTCGGTCGGAGATGAGATCCGTCTGCATCCGAAGGCGCCCGGGATCCCGGTCGGCCTGTTGGAGCCGGGTGCGCACGTCTGCTACGGTTACGGTGCGCTCGATACGTCAGGCGAGAGCGACTCGAGGCCGGACTCGGGCCGGTCGTGGTCGATGTACATCCTGCCCACGGGGCCCAATTCATCCCGCCTGGTTCTCCGCAGTTGCATCGAGCCGGCCCGCCAACCTTCGTTGACCAAGCGGCTGTCGCTCGTGCTCGATGCGCCGATCGATTTCTTGATGGAGCAGCGCATGTTGCGAACGATTCGGCGGTTGGCGGTGTCCAGTGCGGGTCAGACCTGACGTCCAAGGCAAGGTTGCGACTGTCAACCGAGCCGATAGCGGGCTACGAACAGCGGCCGCCCGATGGACTCCAGGCGCGTAAGCGGGCGCATCCAGTCGAGCCGAGGCTCGGACTCATCGAAATAGCACCACTCATCCAGAAGTCTGATTCCGTCCGCCCAGTCCTCGGGTTCGCGCGCCTCGGAAAGACCGGATTGGAACCAGACGTCGGCGGACAGGCCGAACCGGCGGCGCAGCTTGCCTCGTCCGAGACGTCCGGACATCAGGCGAACCACCTTCTGGCTGGCGAATTCGGCGAGCAGTTCAGCCCCGGGAAACCGCCGGCGCAGCTCGGTAAACAGGTCTCGTATTCCGTCCTCGGGCAGGTAGGGGAACAGTCCCTCTGCGACGAACAGAAAGCGCTCTCCCGGGTCCTCCGGGAGCTGGTCCATCCAGTCGAATTCGAGCACTGAGGTCGCGAGGGAACGATACCTCCGGGTGTCCCCGAAGCAGCTCATGCGCAGTTGAATCACTGCGGGCAGATCGAGGTCGAACCAGCGCATCGTTCCGTTGTCCACGCGGGAGCGGCGATTGCTCAGACCGCAGCCGAGGCTGACGACGATGCCACCGGGCTCCCGATCGAGGAACGCGGCTACGACCTGGTCGAAGTGGCGGATGCGCAACGCGATCGTCGTTCTGGCGGTCTTCGGGAACCGTCCCCTGGCGAGTCTTCTGTAGAGGCCCCTTTCTGAGTTGGCAAACGTCCGGTTCAACTCCTGAGTGAGCCGCACGACCTCAAGGTCGATCAGAACCGGGTTTTCGGTGCCGGATTCGAGAGCGAGAGCGTACAGAGGCAGAAACAGGGTCTCGGATACGGCTTCCAGGTCGGGGGTTCTCATAGAGTGGGTATCTCCGCGCAGGTACGGGTACACATTACAAGCTGGCGCCTGTTCGGGTCCGTGGAAACCCGCCCCCGGGGGTGCGCAGGAAGCGAGGCCTGCGCTACTGTGATTCGGGGCAGCATGAAGGCCGAGCACCTCCTCAGAGGCTGCACGGTCGCCACGCTGATCTGCGACTCTGGACTCAAGCATTTTTCGACGGGAATTTATGGCACCGGCTGAGGATCGATTGATGACGATCAGTGACCCCCCGGTCGAAGCGAGGACGTTTACGGACGAGGAAGTCCGCGAGATTCTGAGGCGGGCGGTTGAAACCGTCCCGTCTCGTACCCTCGTACCCGGCGACGGTGTGTCGCTGGCCGAACTGAAGTCGATCGCTGCAGAGGCGGGTCTCGATCCAGCCCGGGTGGAGGATGCGGCTCGCAGCGTCGCCATTGAGCGAAGCAACCGGCCGAACCGGCTGCTCGGCGGCCCGATGGTCCTGAACTTCGAGCGTCGAGTGGAAGGAGCCTTCTCGCAGGCGGACACTCCCGAAATCCTGGCGGTCATTCGCCGTAACATGGGACAGCAGGGAGAAGTGGAGGACATCCACGGATCCCTGGAGTGGAGCGCCCGGAGCGACGCGGGCGAACGCTACGTCACAATGTCCGAAAGAAACGGGACCACCACGATCCAGAGTTCGGCGAATCTGACGAACCTGGCTGTGCTCACCTACCTTCCTGCAGGGGTGCTGGGATTCATAGTCTCGATGGTGGGACTGATCCGGTTCGTGAAGACAGGCAACGAGATCGGACTGGTTCTGTTCTTCGCCGTGCTTCCGGTTCTGTATCCGATACTCCGCACGATCGTGAGCAGCTTCTCGAAGTCCGAAGCGATTCGGCTCGAGCGAGTGGCCGATGAGCTTGCTCAACTGACCGAAAAGCCCGGGCCATGAATGTCGCGCTCGCGGGCCTCGATCCTACCGCGAACGTAGCAGCTCCAGCTTCGTCGATGGGACCGAGTAGGTGTAGAAGCCGTTGGTGACACGTGCACTCTCGAGGCCGGCTCCCGAAGCCAGGTTGCGCGTGAGCTGAACGTCGGACGTGCTGAGAGCAGGGGTCCCGAGAGCGAGCCGATCGCCGCTCGGCTGGATCGTGTGGTTGTGGAGCGCGTACCAGTATCGCCAGCCCCGATCTCCGTATTCTTCCACGACGTCGAATCCGTACACGGTCTTGGGCGGGAACATTTCCTCGCCGGCGCCGAATACGATGGCCAGCCTAGCCTCTCCATTCGTCTCCTTGCGAAGCACCGAGGCGAGAAATTCCGTCGGCTGCGCGAGTTGTGACACACGGCGGTGCTGGAAGGCGAACATGAGTGCGTCCAGGCACCGAACAGGCTCAATGATCCCGGCTTCACCGCTTCGGGCCATCTCACCGTTGTAGTGCTCGTCGTCCCACAGGGAGGCTTCCTCGTCCGTCGTCGGAGTCGGCTCATCGGCGACGGGATGTTTCAGATCTGCGCCGTCGGCCTCGATCGCGCTCCGGTACGCCAGGTAGGCGCTGTCCGCCGGCAGTGCGAAGCTCGAGTAGACCGGGTCATCCGGGAACTCCCACAGGAGGAGAACTGCGCTTCCCTCGGTGCGGACCGTATCAGGCGATGTCGGGAGCACGCAGAGGGAATCAACCGCTATATCATTCGGAGGCCCGCTGCACGACAGTAGCAGCACCGACAGCGGCAATGCCGCGAATGCGGAGCATGTTCGATTCAAGCACTCCTCCAGACACTTGGGGATCGATTCGCCCCTCCTCCAGCGGATTGAGGCACACGGATTGTAGCGGGAGTCAGCCCTTTTCGCATCCGGTGGTTCTCGACATCCGCCCCCGATTCCGTGTGCCCGTGCGATGCGATTCCCCGGGCATGAAATGAAACCTGCGGCGTCTTCCGGTCGTCTGGTGGAGCATTGCCCGTTAATCGGTTCCTTGCATGGGGAGGGGTGGGATGATGGTGTCACGACTCTACGCCGCGGGATCCACGGCTCTCTTGCTGTTGATCGCTGTCTCGGCGTTCAGCGCGGGAAGGCGAACGGCGGAATTCGACGAGATTACCGTGCACAAGATCAACGTCGTGGACTCCGAAGGCAGGACGCGAGTCCTGCTGGCCGGGGGCTATGCGCCGCGCCGGCCAGATCTCGCAGGCCTGCTGTTCATCAACCAGGAGGGCGTCGAGGCCGGAGGGCTGGTGTACAAGGGAACGCGCGACAGCGTGGACGGCGTCCGGGCGGGAGCGATTCTCACCTTCGATCAATTCGACAATGATCAGATCGTGGCGCTCAGCTACGACCAGAGCGGCGAACAGAAGCGCCAGGGGCTGACGATTCAGGATCGTCCTGACACGCTGAGCGACAGGGTGAAGGAAGCCTATCGGGCCATCGACGGCGCGGGTTCGCCGGAGGAGCGTGACTCGTTGGTGCAGTATCACCTGTCCCGCATTCCGCAGCGGGAGTTCGTGTCGCGCAGACTGTTCATCGGACGAAGCTGGAATCGGGCATCTCTCGTGACGTTGTCGGATCCCGATGGGAAGCCCCGCCTTCGGCTGGAAGTGGACAGCCTGGGCGCGGCGAGTATTACTTTTCTGGACGAAGAGGGCGAGGCGGTGCGGCGGATCGGCCCGTGAGGCAGCCGACCGCCTGCTTCACGCATAAGAGAGATTCATGGCCGACGTGCGCCCTGATCGTCCCGATATCACACGTATCGAGCTGATCGCCAGGGAGT
The DNA here is from genome assembly GCA_942490755.1 of uncultured Gemmatimonadota bacterium. Lineage (GTDB taxonomy): Bacteria > Gemmatimonadota > Gemmatimonadetes > Palauibacterales > Palauibacteraceae > Carthagonibacter. The sequence continues at coordinate 42,056 of CALNYN010000055.1, read as the reverse complement.
CGAACCGGAAGGCGATCCGGTTCTACGAGTCCCTCGGATTTTGGATCGAACGCGAGCTCGTAGCACACATCCGAAATGTCGATGGCAGTCTCGAGTCCGACATTCCCCTGGGCCTGGGCGAGGAGCTGAGTCATGCTGTTGCTGGTGAGGAACCAGGTGGAAAACTTTGAAGCTTGGTTGGCCGTGTACCGGTCGGACGCGGCGGCGCGCGAAGCGGCGGGCCTCCACGGCCTGAGCCTGTGGCGGAGCGCGGACGATCCCAACGATCTGTTCTTCCTGATGCATGTCGATGATCGCGGTCGGGCCGAGGCATTCATGCGCACGTCAGAAGCAGCAGCCAGGGGTGTGGAGGCCGGGATGGTGGGTGGCGAGTACTGGTTCGTCGAATCGGTCGAGTAGTGACTGGAGCGTGAGCCGGCGAGGTCGGATTCCCACGAAGCGCCTTCTCTTGACAGAGCGGGTCGGGCCCCTTCGATTCGCTCGTGCCCGAGCGGCGCCTGACGGATCGGTAAGGACCGGGCCCCACCGCATGCAACCTTGACGAGTGTGTATGAAACAAGTCGGGTTCCTCATCACCTTCACCATGCCCGCCGCCGGCGACGGGGGATCCTGCTCCGGCGCCAAGCAGCGCGTGTGAGATCTTCCGCCGTCGTCTCGATCGCGCTCCTGTCAGCCGTCTGGCTCGGATTCCCGACGGGCGGAAGAGCGCAGGATTCGATCGTATCCATGGGCCAGCCGAGTCGTTGGTGGCCCTACACCGGAGCCTTCTTTTCGCTGAACGAAATGTCCGCCGAGACGGCCGTCGGCGGTACGGCGCTGCTGGGCGTCCAGCGACCGCTCATGAACCCTCTCACGGGCGGACCGACGCTGGCGCTCGAGGGCTACGTGGGAGGCGCCGGAGCCTCGATCTCTGGAGTGGATGGCGGTTTCCGCGCCGCGATGGCAGTGCCCATCCTGTTCACACAATTCGGCGTAGACTGGAACCTCCGGGTCGATCGTGCGCAGTTCTTCATGTCGGTCGTCTTTCCGCCGATCCGAGGGGGGCTGTTCGGCAGCGGCGGCCAGCTGCGTGTGGACTGGATTCCGGCCCGCGACCAGACGGTGCAGCTGGGATTCACGCTTCCGGTCGGCCAGCCCTGGATCGGAAAGAGCCGGCCACGCCGCACCGAGGTGAGGCTGCCCGAGCCTCCAGATGACCAGGAGCCCGCACAGCTGTCGGACACGGTCGAGGGCGCGGCGATCCTCGAGGGCGTTGGCGACTACGCGATGCGCCTGGGCCAGTGGGGGTTTCCGATCTCTTGGACCGAGGGCGACAGCTACGAAAACGCGATCGCGAGGGCGGACACGATCTACACACGCTTCCGCGAAGAGCTGAAGGCGGGCGATCGGCTTTCGCCCGGTGGGCACTCCGCCCCGGGTGATCGAGCCGTCTACCTGCGCGAAATGGACCGGTTGTTCGCCTGGGCGGCGGGCGACGCGTCAGTGGGACCCGTGATTGCGGACAGCGCGCGGGCCGTGGTGCTCGACGAGGTCTTTCTGCCGTACAACCGCCTGATGGCGCAGTACAAGGATCCCGATGGGATCTACGGTCTGGGCCGCCGGGCCCGCGATCGATTCGTCGCCTGGGTATCGGGGCCGGCGTCCGTGACGCCCGATCGGCGCGATGCGGTTCTCGCGGCCTACGACGGCTGGTTCGCGTCGCTCGACGAGGTGAGGGCCTGGATCCTCGAGCGGGGCAGGGGAGACACGCGGGGAACGTGGCTGCCGATGCAGCTGGTACTTCGGCCTGAGCAGCACGACACGCAGCAGGAGATCGACGCGATCATCGAGCGGGCGATCGGCGCCGGCTTCGTCGGGGGTAACGCCGCCGTCTACATCGCCGGTCAGCAGTTCCAGCTCGAACTGACGAACCAGATCCACGCCGCCGAAGATTATCACGTGCTCTGGATTCACGACTATCGCGGCCGGACGCCCGAAGGCCGGACCGACATCGTGGGCTTCCACCAGTCGGTTCAGGGGTATCTTTCGGCCCTGACGGCGCGTGTACGCGAGTACGACCGCACGGGTCGGCTGCCCGTGTATCTCCTGTTCTTCGACCAGAATTACTACGAGGCCAACGGAGGGCGGCTCTGGATGTCGCTGCTGGAGCGACCGCTGACCGCGCAGGTGAAACTGCCCGCCCCCGGGGGCGATGAGACTCAGAGCCCGCTGGCGGCCCGCGAGCTGGTGGAGACGGAGCGGATGCAGGAAGTGCTCGAGGCCTGGCAGGACAGTCTGAGGGCTGCGGTCGCGGGCTCCGAGCGCCTGCAGGCGGAGGCCCGGGAGCGGGGCGGTTCGAAGTGGATCGAGAGCATCGTCCGGGTGCACGTGAACATCACGCACCCGAGCGACATGACCTTTCGGACCACGAAGCTGCTGGGCCTGCCGTTCTCGGGCGACAATCTGATTCGAGATCATCGGAAGATCGCCTTCCGGGATGTCACGGAGCGGAACCCGGGCCGTGGCACCGCGCTGTACACGGGTGTCGGGGTGGGCGAGCACTACATGAGCGCCACCTGGGAGGATCGCGCGCTGCTGGTGCAGGGACCGGCGCTCGTGCGCCTCAAGACCGCGGCGCGCGAACTGCTGCTGTCGAACGGCTTCGAGCCGGAGCAGATTCCGCCGCCGCTCCGGGCCGAACCGTTTCCAGGCGACTACGACGCGCAAGTCGCGGCGCGCGAGGCCGCCGGGGCGACCGCCCGGATTCTGCAGGTCCAGAATTCCGTCGGCTTCGCCATGAAAGAGGCCACGGTCCTCCAGATGCTGCTGTATGACCTGATGCCGGCCGGCAGCGTGATCTACGTTCCCGACTCGATCTGGACGAGCTTCCTGTGGACGGGACAGCTGGTGGCTGCCGCCTTCCGGGGTTGCCACGTGTACATCGTCGCACCGGCCGCGGCCAACGCGCCGAGCGCGGCGCCGATGACGCTGTCTCGGACCCCAGGAGCTGTACGCGCAGACGGTGGTGATACAGCGTGTACTTCGGGACCCGATCGAACAGGCCGGCGGCCGCCTGAGGGTAGGTTTGTACGCCCGGCAGTCCGGCATCGCGGATGTGCCGGCGCTGATGCGTGAAGCGGCGGAGGGAATTCGCCAGGCCCCGCAGATTCGAGAGGAGTTTCAACTCCCGGACAGCTTCTTCGATGACATGGAGTGGGTCGCGGATTCCCTGGAGTCGGCCGGATTCGAGACGCCGGAGTTCCTGTTCGAGGAGGAGAGCCGAGCCCCGAAGCTGCATCGCAAGACGCAGTTCTTCGCGACGCGGGAGGCACTTGCGGCGCTCGCGCGCAATACGAGAGTGGCGGAGCGGTACCGGGACGACATTCGGGATGCCTCGCGGAGTCTGACGAAGGCGGTCGCCGTCGACCCGCTCTTCGAGGATCCGCGTGTCGTCGCGGAGCGCCCCCTTGTCGATGCCTGGGCGAAGCTCCCCGCGACCCTTCGAGACGAGGCGATCCTTTACTTCTCTGTCGGTTCGCTGAACAAGGACTGGCGCGGAGCCGCTCTGGACGGAGAGGCGCTGGCCGTGATCTCCGGTCCCTGGTCACTCATCGGGTGGATCGATTTCCTCTACGTCTCTTCGCGAACCGTATGGCTGGACGACATAGAGGAGTTCGAGGCACTCCTGCCTCCGTACTCGAACTTCCAGCGTTGGCTGGGACGGCGCCTGAGAAACATCCTCTGATCCGGATCAGGGCGTGTTGCCAGAGCGAATCCTATCGATCACCATCGTCGCGTTTGCGTTCTCCGGGTTGAGCTCCAGCGAGCGCTCGTAGTAGCGGATCGCCTCGTCGTCGTTGCCGAGCTCCATGTGCGCCTCGCCGAGGCTGTCCCACGTGTTGAAAGCTTCGGGGAACACACGCGTGTTCAGTCCGAACACCTCCACTGCCCGCGTCGGCATCTCGGCGCCCATCAGTACGTATCCGGCGCTGTTGACCGTAGTCTCGACCCGGGCAGGAGCCACCACCCGCGCCATCTCCTGCACCGCCCGCTCGGCGGCCTGGAGATCACCGCCCAGAAGATCGATCACCGCTCGTGAGACCAGGAAGTCCAGGCCTTCCTGATCGTCGATCTTCGAAAGCAGCGCCTCTGCGCGCTCGGCGTCACCAGCGGCCGCGGTGATGATCGCGGCCTCGAGGATCGACTCCTCGTACGCGAGCCCGGCGAACGAACCCGCGTCATCGTAGATCGGGAGGAACCGCAGGTGGCTGTCCTCGGAGTGCAGGGATCCGTCCGGCTGCACGTACAGCCGGTACGTACCACGCACCGGCGAACTCGCCACCAGGTAACCGTCTCCCCGCGTGACGTCGAACCGATACGTGGCGGGCAGCCCGAGGGGCGGTGCGGGGAAGTCCCACTCGCCCACGTACTCGCTCAGCTGCTCGTCCGAAACGGCCGTGGCCAGCGGGTCGGGGCGTCCCTCCAGCGGCACGAGATCCGGGTTCGGGGCAGCCGTGCCTGTGCGCGCCTCGATGATCTCTGCCATGAGAGCCATCAGCTGTGGCGGCGGTGTGCCCTCACCCTCGTAGGTGTTCGCCCGGTTTACGATCACCATGTCAAGCTTCGGGAACACGGCGATCGCCTGGTTTCCGACGCCGAGGGCGGTATAGGCCCCGTACGGCGCGAACCGTGGATCACGGAGAATCCACCAGTAAAATCCATATCCCATGGTGGCCGTCGCCGGGTCGCCGTCGATCGAGTAGAGAGCGGTGCTGCGTCGGACCCAGTTCTCGGAGAGGATCCGCTCGTCGCCCCACATGCCGAGGCGCGCGTACAGCAAGCCGAAGCGCGCGGCGTCACGGGCGGACAGGCGGAACGGGTAGGCCGGATACTTCGACTTGTCGAGCTCGTAGTGGTAGTAGCCGTCCGACAGCCGCCAGTCTTCCATCTGCAGCGGCTGGCCAAAATGCTCGTCGAACGATTCGAATACGTCAGCGCCCGTTTCCTGCATGAAAATCGTGGCGACGGTGTTGAAGTCCCAGTTGTTATACGCGAAGTAGCGGCCCGGGCCCTCGCTTCCGCGCGGCCGCGAATCCGTGCGGCCTGCGTACGCCGCAGGGTGAAACACTCCGGAGCGCGCCTTGAGCAGGTCTAGGATCCGCGCCTGCTTCTCGGTCTCGAGCAGCGGATCCGGCTCATCGTCGATCCCGAGATCGGCGAGCGTCTTGTTGAGCTCGATCTCGCCGCGGTCCCAGTAGATCCCGTACAGCGCGGAGAGGAAGCTCTTGCGCACCGAGTGGCACATGAAGCGGCGCTCGAACTCACCCCACGCCGCGACGACCGCGCCGTCGGAGATCACCATGAACGCCGAGGAGGGAATCGACTCCCAGGTTAGCTTGGCGGCCTCGAGCTTCGCGGCATCGAAGCCGGCCTGGCCGACGTCGGCGAACTGCAACCACTGGTGGCCGGGTACCCGATCGCTCGAGCTTTGACCGAGGGCGGAATCGGGTGCGGCCAGGGCGATCAGGAGTGAGAGGCTGAGCAGGCGAGTGATTGTCGGCGATAACACTTGGCGAAGCATCTGTCACTCCGGGAACGGAGGGGAAGTACGGACGGATCGCCTATTCATTTTACAGTCGACGACCGATCTTTGTCGATCTCCGGTGCCCGCGCGCGCTCTGCCCTGTACACTCGGGTCCGTGTTTGCGTATCTCTGGTCCCGACGCCTCGTGCCAGATCGAGGGGATGGAAGTGAACCAGCGCGTGAGAGGAAATCAGCGGCCATGCCACTCGCCCTGATGAAGCAGGACATGAGCGCCGGGAAGATCGCCGGACTGCTGTTCCTCGAAGCGGCGGTGATCTTCGCCGGGATCACGTCGTCGTTCTGGATCGAGGAGTGGCGCGAGAACCGTGAAGACCTGGACACCTATCAGCACCTGCTGGAGGAGATCTACTACAACACGGTGCTCGACGAGGCGGGTCTCCCGCTGGCGATCGCGACCAACAACCTGGCGCTCAAATACGCGCTGGAGCTGGCGGTCCTGGATGCGCCGATTCCTTCCGACCGTGAGCTGTATGAAGAGCTGTCCCACGTCTTCGGAGGTGTTCTAACCGGGATCAATACCGCGGGCTACGTGCGGTTGAGCAATACACCGCTTTCGCTTCCGTTCGACGAGACCATGGTCACCCTGGACGGGGCGTATGCAAGCCTCTCAGGCCTGCAGGAAGGAGTATCGTCGGTCAACGCCCAGTTGAGTGAACTGCGTGCCGAGCACTGGAACAGCGCCGGAATGGTCTCCTGCACCGGACGTGCCACGAACGACGGTTCCGTGACCCTGATGGAGCAGCCCTACATGGCCGAAATCCGGGATCTGCTGTACCCGGACGGAATCTGTATCACGCAGAATGAGAACGAAGAGCGTGCGCGCGAACTCATGGCGCGCCCCGAGTTCCGCAATGCGCTGCGGCAGGTCATCGAGCTGAGGCAGGGATTCGCGTGGATGATCGGTTGGCAACAAGGCGGGATTGACCTGGTCAAGAGCGCGATCGAGAGCCGCTTTCCAGGGATCGGTCTGCCCATCGTGTCGGTAGAACTCGTCAACTGGCCCGGTGAGAATACGCTGGAGGCGGTCGAGGAGCGGACGTCGATGGACGCAACGGGCCCCGATCTGTGGGAGACCACCCTCGATCTCCCGCCCGGTTTCATCAAGTTCCGGGCAAACGACGACTGGAGCATCAACTGGGGCGCGCCGTTCCCCAACATCATCGACGAGCCGGGATTCCTCTGGTCTTCGGACAGGGTTCGGGTCGAGGACGTGTTCCCGTCCGGGGTGGCGGACTTCAATGGTGTGAACCTGCCCGTGCGGGGCGGCCGATACCGGGTTTCGTTCAATTCGCGCTCCGGGGAGTACTCGTTCGAGGAAGTGGAGACGGGCCCGTGAACGAGATGCGCGGCGGTCCGTCAAGATCACGCTGGATACTCCTCGTCTGTATGGCTCTTGGGCTGTCGTCACTCGCTTGTGACGGGACTGACAACGATACGTCCGAGGATTTGCAGGACCCCCGATTGGTTGTCCAGCAGGTCGAGGCCGTGGTGTGGGCGTTCCACGCCGCCGATACCGCGAGGAATGCCGAGGGAGTGATCGACCTGCTATGGCCCGAATTCACCATGCTCGTTGACGGCAGGCGGCTCACGTACCCGGAGGTCGTGGAAGGCTCGCGGGAATTCATGTCAACACTGGAGTCGTTTCACACGGAGTGGAGCGACCTGGAGATCGTGCCCGTCGGGAATGACGCGGCGGTCTCGTCGTTCGTGTTCCGTGATTCGATCGTCACCAGGGCCGGTGAGGTAGACAGGGCTCACGGGCCGACGACGTTCGTGTGGCAGAAGCGGGCTGGGGAGTGGAGGGTTCTGTTCGCGGACGCGGATCACTATCGGGATGGACAGTGAAGCCCGGTTTCGCCTGCACGCTGCTCTTTATCACAGCCGCCACGGTCACGGCGTCCGCACAGTCCGCAGACAACGAGAGCCCGCCGGAGAACTTCATCTATTTCGGGCGCGATCGTGATCGAATTGTAGAGCCAGAATTTCTGTTGAACGAGGGAGTTGTTGGTGCTCAGCTGAAGTATATTTGGAGGGAGCTGGAGCCGGAGCGGGACCGATACGCATTCGACGCGATCCGGAGTGACCTTGAGTACCTGGAGCGTCACCGAAAGCGCCTGTTCATCCAGCTGCAGGACGTGTCGTTCGACACGGCGATCGTGAATGTCCCGGACTACCTGCGGGAGGACCCGGAGTTTGGTGGAGGCGTCGCGATCCACACGGCCGACCACGGGGAGTTGGGTCGCCTCCCGGAGGGGTGGGTCTCGCGGCGCTGGGATTCCGCCGTGCGCGAGCGGATCGCCCGGCTGCTTGAGGCGCTCGCCGCGGAGTTCGACGGACGCCTGTCCGGGATCAACCTCCCGGAGACGTCGGTCGGCTTCGGAGGCGATCCGGAGCAATGGCCGCCAGGCTACTCTCCCGGTGAATACTACGCGTCAATTCGGGAACTCATGACGGCTGCCCGCGGTGCGTTCGAGATCTCGGACGTGATCATCTACGCCAACTTCATGCCGGGCGAGGAGCTGCCCGATGACGACCGGGGCTACCTCAAGGGCGTCTACGAGCACGCGGATCAAATCGAAATGGGTGTTGGCGGGCCGGATCTGCTTCCGAATCGCTGGTTCCAGCGGCAGAACAGCCTCCCGCTGATCGCCGCTCGGGCGCCCGGGACCGTAGCCGGCGTGGCCGTGCAGTCGGGCAACCTGGAGGACACGAATCGCCAGACGGGCGAGCGAGTCTCGGTAGCCGAGTTGTACGAATTCGCACGCGACGAGCTCCGGCTCGACTACATCTTCTGGGGAATGCAGGAGCCGTTCTATGCGAGGGACATTCTCCCGTTCCTTCAGCGGCTGGACTGACCGCAGAGACCAGAGTGTCCAGGTGACACCCGGTCATCGTCCAGATCGTCCATGAGATCGCTACGGTTCGACAGCCCGGTTCCCGTTCATACGATCGAGAGACCCGGGCACGACGTCGATACACGGCCCGACCAAGAGGCGATCGGGCCACAGTTGAATCGCTGCTCCGGGGGCTGTACGTCGCAGACCGCCCGGAGCTCTCCCGCGCCCAGCTGGTGGACCGGATCCTGGAACTCGTCGGGACGGATCGCTACGATCCATACCTGAGAGCTTGCACCGCGACTACCACGATCCCTTCGGAGTGGAGTTGCATGCAGTTTTCTGCGAGGTGACTGCCGACCGGCCTTCGGTCGTCGTGGCGATCGTGATCGTGATGGGAGCGCAGCAGAAGCGATAAGAAAGGATGTTGTTAGTGGATCTCAAGATTGCCGGAAACGTCGTGGAGCTGCTCGAGGAGCAGTCAGGCGAGGGCAAGAACGGCCCATGGAGGAAGCGGGACTTCGTCATCGAGACGGAAGGGAACTACCCCGCGAAGGTCTGCCTCACCCAGTGGGGCGACGAGATCGACAAGACCGATCTGCAGGTGGGAGAGCGTCTGACGGCCCACATCGATATCCGCAGCCGTGAATACAACGGCCGCTGGTACACCGACGTGAAGGCCTGGCGCATCGAGAAGGACGCTGTGCCACAGGAGGGGGCGGAGATGTCCGGCGGGCCACCGGAGTCTTCGGCGCCTCCTCCCGATGACGACGTTATGCCATTTTGAACCCGGGGCGCGCTCGGACGGTCGTTGCCGGAACGCGTTGATGCCGGAATTCGACACGAATGGATCGACGGAGAGGGATTCGTATGAAGAGATGGAATCAATGCCGCATGGCATCTGCAGTTGCGCTTGTGCTCCTGCTGCCCGGTTCAGCCCGCGCTCAGGAAGAGATCCGCTTGGAGCGGGTCCAGTTCGCGCGAGGAGCGAACAGTGCGGTGGTCGAAGCCTCGATCCAGGGCTACGACATCGTGGACTACGTGCTGGGCGCCTCGGCGGGGCAGTACATGAATGTCAGCATGGCTACAGACAACTCGGCCAGCTATTTCAACATCCTCGCGCCCGGCGAAACCGAAGTCGCCATTTACATCGGTTCCATCAATGGAAATCAGTACGAAGGTACGCTTCCCGCAGACGGCGATTACAGGGTCCGCGTCTACCAGATGCGGGCGGCCGCCCGACGGAACGAAGTCGCGAACTATCGTCTCGAGATGATCATCTCGGGCTCCGGCGACAGCCAGGCGGCCGGCGATGCGAAGGTTGCGGACACCGACTATCACGCTACCGGCATGGTTCCCTGTTCCATGGACGGTGGAGACCCCAAGGGATCCTGCGAGTTCGGGGTCCAGCGCGAGGGCAATGGAAACGGCATGGTCACCGTGACGAAGCCGGATGGTCGCACCCGCACGATCTTCTTCGAGAACGGTCAGGCGATCGGGTACGACGAGAGTCAGGCAGATCCCGGGGATTTCAGCGCGAGCAAGGAGTCCGACCTGTCGATCGTCAGGATCGGCAGCGAGGTGTACGAGATTCCGGACGCGGTGATATTCGGGGGGTGATCGTCAATGTCGCGCCCGGGCGCGCTCCCTGGACCGAATCGCCGCCTCGTCGGCGTGCCTGGCTCCGGGCAGTGCTGTCGAAGCATTGATCTGCCCCGTCATTGATTCGCGAGTAGCCGGCAGGGCAGATTCCAGCTTGACCCGAACGGCGCCGAACACATTCGAAACCATCCAGTGCAGCAGCGGGGAGATTCCATGGGAGACCAGATAGTGGCCGCGGGCGAGGCGGTTCACATCGTGACCCGAAGGCTGTTCGACGACGATGTACGCCGGCACTTCGCCGGGACGATCATGGCCGCCTCGGAGCAGATGATCCGTGCCGACGGTTGGGTGTTCGTGTTCCACCGGGGCACAAACGAATTCATCAAGCGCTCCGATCTCCGGACGCGTGTGTTCTCGCTCAGCGATGCGGGTCACATCATCAACGTCCTGCCGCCCGGGGTGGAGCCCGAGAATCTTCGATACGAGTTCTCCGAATCCGGCCTGTTCCTGACCGACGGCCTGGATTTCTCCGTGGACCTCAACGAATTCGGCCTCACCACGTGATTGCCTGATGGACTCGGCCACGATCCTCGGCCGAGTGTCGCGCGGGCGAACGGACCTGGTGCTCGAGTTGCAGCGAAGACTGGCCTGGTCGAAGGGATCGCGGCACCACCGTCTCAGATCTGGTCATAGCCAAAGGGAAGACGCATGCACGGAATTGTCAGCATTTCGGGAACGAGCAGGCCAGGCAACTTCACCTCGAGGGCGCTGGCGGTAGTCAACGACGAATTGAAGCGCCACGGCAGCGCTCCAGAAGTGTTCGACGCTCGTGAACTGACGTTTTCATTCCCCGGGCTGGCGCCCACGAACGACGCTGCTCGCCTGGAAAACGCGATTCGGGCTGCAACCGGAGTCGTGATCGCTACCCCCGAGTACCATGGTTCCTTTTCCTCGATGACCAAGCTGATCCTCGAAAGCCTGGGATTTCCCTCGGCGCTCGCGGGCAAGCCCGTGGCACTGGTGGGAGTGGCAGCGGGACGCATCGGCGCCATCAAGTCGCTGGAGCAGTTGCGCGGCGTGTGTTCGCACGTCGGGGCCCTGGTTCTTCCGAGGTCAGTGTCGATCGCCGGCGTTCAGCAGGCGTTCGATGCGGACGGGAACTGTATCGACGAAGAGGCGGAGGCTGCACTTCGAGGCATCGCGGGGTCGTTGCTCGAGTTCATCGAGAACTACATCTGCCCGAAGTTCGCGCTCGAATCCATCGTGCGCGAGGAGGGCAAGTCGTGGACGACTACGGTGTGACCCGCATCTGAGGGGGTTGTTTGCTGCACATATTCGTCGATGCTGATGCGTGTCCGGTGAAGCAGGAGGTGTATCGGGTCGCGAAGCGGTACGGCCTGAACGTCACGCTGGTGGCCAATTCGTGGCTGCGGACGCCGGATGAACCCTGGATCGGGCTCGAAGTCGTGACGGACGGGTTCGACGCTGCCGACGACTGGATCGCCGAACGCGTGGAGGCGGACGACATCGTGGTCACCGCCGATATTCTGCTGGCGAGCCGCTGTCTGCAGACCGGCGCCCGGGTGATCGGCTCGTCCGGCAGACCGTTCACGGAGGACAACATCGGCGAGGCCGTGGCGACCAGAGAACTGCTCGCGGAGCTGCGGGTCGGCGGTGAGCTGACGGGCGGGCCACCGCCGATGGAAAAACGCGACCGGTCACGGTTCCTTCAGCAACTCGACGAGATGATTCAATCGATCCGCCGGGCGCAGCCCGATGATACGAACTGACGCAGAATCAGCTACCGGGGAAACATGGCAGTCAAGCTGGACGACCTGGATATGGAGTTCTACGAGGCTGAGGGAATCTGAGCTCGACCGCAAGGCGTTTGCAGTCACTCTCACGGAGGAACCGGATGTCCGACATGAATGGCAAGGTGGCCCTGATCACGGGAGCCAGCAGCGGAATTGGACGTTCGACTGCGCTCGCGTTCGCAGCGACGGGAGCCCGGGTGGCTCTGGCTGCCCGGCGAGAAGAAGAGCTTGCCGGTCTCGCGGCGGAAATTGAAGCCGCAGGGGGAGAGGCGACCTTCGTTCGCACCGACGTGTCGGTCGCGGCAGATGTGAAGAAGATGGTCGAACATACGATTGAAACCTTCGGCCGCCTCGACTTCGCGATCAACAACGCCGGCATCGAGGGAGAGTTCCAGGGGATTGCCGAGTTCCCTGAAGAAATGTGGGACCGGGTCCTGGACATCAATCTGAAGGGTACGTTCCTGTGCCTGAAGTACGAGGCCGCCGCCATGCTCGAGAGTGGACACGGCGGAGCCATCGTCAACGTGGGATCCGTGACTACGTTTCTCGGGTTCGGTGGCGGAGAAGCCTACACCGCGTCGAAGCACGGCCAGGTCGGACTCACGACAAGTGCGTCGGCCGAGTTCGCTCCGCAGGGAATCAGGGTAAACATCGTGTGTCCCGGGATCACGGATACCCCGATGCACCACCGGGCACGGGCGATTATTGGCGACGAGGCCTACGAGGCGCTGTTGCAGGGCAGGGTGCACCTCAAGAGGAAGGGCCTGCCCGAGGAAATCGCGAATGCCATCGTCTGGCTGTGCTCCGACGAGGCGAGCTACGTTACGGGTACGACGCTGACACCCGACGGTGGGTTCACGATGACGATCTAGTCTGGCCCGCCACTACCGGGGAGGATGGCTGATCCATGATCGCGCTTCGTTGGCTGTGCTGGATGCCCTTGATCCTGCTCGGTGTCACCGAGGTCTACGTCCGCCGGTTCGACGGTTGGGGTGCGTGGGCCGCCGCGCCGATCCTGCTCGTCCCCGGGGTCATCAGTCTCGCCATCGTGATCTGGGGACTGTTCGAGTGCGCGGCCGAGGTCCGCGGGGGGAAGCTCAGCCAGGCGGCGCCGATGTACACGTTGATCGCCGGCCTGCCCGTTCTGTGGCTTATCATTCGCCGGTTCTTCGTCTGAGCGAGCCAATTATCGGGCCGGTTTCAGCACCGACGGACATGGAGGCAGAGTTGGCCGAGCGGAAGATGTCAGGTTCGAAAGACGCGGCGAAGGCGGGAATCGGATTCGGTACCGCGCTCGCCATTGCGATCTCGTGGACCGCGAACAAGTCGATCATCTGGGCGATCGTGCATGGCGTGTTCTCGTGGTTCTACGTGATTTACTACGCGATCAAGTACCAGTAGGCGATGCGTGGCGTTCAAAGTCGCGGTTGCGCTGTCCTGATCGGCACTGCGATACCGAAGTGGGACGAGCGCTATCCCCCCTGACCGACCGGCTCGATCCTCAAGTCGTAGACCGCTCCTCCACCAGTAGCGCGATTCCGCAGGTCAGCAGTGGAAGGGCCAGCAGGGTCAGCGTGAGAAGTTGCGTGGACCAGTCGTCCATGCCCCAGGGTCCGAACTTCCAGGTGAACAGAGCCGCGATCACGATCAAAACGGTGCCCGTCGCTCCGGGCCAGCGATGCACGGCCCACGCCCCGAGAAAGAACGGGCCGACGATGGAGATGCCCGCCGTCACTCCAAGCAGGGTGGTGGCGAAGTCGAAGGACGCCGTGCCCTGCACGGCTTCGCTGATGATCGTGGCTACGGCGAACAGGAGCCAGAACGAACCGAAGACGAGCAAAACTGCGGTCGTCATCTGCCTCGCGCCCCAGAAGGTGAGCAGCGCGCTGAACAGCCAGGTCAGCCACATCAGGGCCAGGACCAGGCCAACCCATTCGACGGACACGTCCGCGCCTGACTTCCGCCACTGCAGGGCCGAGAGAATCAGGACGGCCGCGAGGCCGCCGACCAGCCAGGCGTGGTACCCCGCGCGGTGAGCGGCCTGTCGCTGAAACTCGTCCTGGTCGTTCAGCCAGCCGAGCTCGCGCAGAATCCCGGGGCCAAATGCTCCGAGCCCCGCCACGACGAGCAGGCCCTTGTTCACGAGCATCCACAGGAGCACTCCGAGGATGACGAGTCCGCCCGCCACCAGTCCGGCGGGCGAAGGCAGAAACCCGCGCGCAGTTCGCTCACTCATCGCCAGTCTCCGATTCGATTTCGAACAGGTCTTCCACTGTGACGCCGAACACGTCGGCGATCTGCAGGGCCAGTCCGACTGATGGATTGTAGCGACCCCGCTCGATCGAGAGGATCGTCTGCCGCGTCACGCCTACCCGGTCGGCGAGCTCCTGCTGCGTCATGTCGTGCAGCTGGCGTCGGTGACGCCTGACTTGATTCCGGATGTCGTGTTTCGGTGTCATGTCAAAATGTAAAGACAACTATACATTATGTCAAGATAACTATACGTAGATGTCTGACCGGACGAAGTGCGGGGGCTTGCCAGCCACGCGCTGGCGGATCAACCGTGATCGGGAGCCGAACGTCAGCAACACGGTCGGAGGCGGAGGACTTGTGAACACGGTGTACGTGCGGGATGCGACGGGTGAGGATGCGTCTGCAATCGCGGACCTGTCGGGCCAGCTCCGATACTCGACTTCAGCGGGCGAAGTCGAAGCTCGACTGCGGGCGATCGCGGACTCGCCCCGGCATCGGGCGATCGTCGCCTGCCGGGACGACGAATCAGTCGTCGGGTGGATTCATGTCCTGATCAGCTTGCGTGTCGCGTCCCGCACATTCGGAGAGCTTGGCGGATTCGTGGTGGACGAGCAGTTTCGGGGGCGTGGAATCGGCATACTGCTGCTCCGGGCAGCGGAGGAATGGGTGAAGAATGAGGGAGTCGATATTCTCCGCGTGCGCAGCCGTTCGAACAGAACTGACTCCCACGCATTCTTCCAACGGGCGGGGTTCGCGCTGACGAAGGACCAGAAGGTGTTTGACAAACCAATCAGGCCGGACAGCTGACAGGAAGAGGAACCCACCGAACATGGACTGGTCAGCCGCAGCAGCGGGGGGAGAAGTCGGCGGTCTGCTCGGCGACGGCTGTTGGGAGGGCTGGCGCACTACTTCCACGCCTCCGGCTGGCAGAAGTACTGGGCGTTGCGCTCCTGACGGGACGACATCGAAGGGCCACGGCGGGCACGATCCCGCGAGCTCAGGTTTCGGCTGCTGATCATCCAGCCAGACTATCAGTGGTCCCCTGTACGCAGCCCCTGTGTTCTTACAGAATGGAGGACACGTGTCGTACGTGACTCAACCTGGAGGAATGGCAGATGAGAGAGCTTCTGATTTCAGCCCGTTTCGAAGTCCATGCGGGCAAACTGGACGAGTTCCAGTCGATCGTCGGCGCCGCGGTTCAGAAAGTCCGCGACAATGAACCCCGGACGCTGCAGTACAACTGGTATCACAGTGAAGATCACTCCAGATACATAGTTCTCGAACGGTACGAGGATTCGGATGCACTCCTCGAACATCTGGCGGACGTAGGTGAAGAGCTCGGTGCGTTTCTCGAAGTTTCCGATCTGAAGGTGGACGTGTTTGGCACCCCGTCGGCGGAGCTCGTCGCAGCAACTGCCGCGATCCCGACCAGGGTCTACACCTTCCACCAGGGCCTGTAGCCAGGGTCACTGAATGAACATCGGGTCTGGTCTCAGACTCGTCGCGCTGGCGCTGACGGTCGTCCTGTCCGGCTGCTCGTCTCCGGCACCGGACGATGCGGAAACCGTCGTTGTGGTGCACGGTCTGGGTCGCACTCCAGCATCCATGGCTATCCTCGTGTCCCGGCTCGAAAAAGCGGGTTACCGGGTGGTGAGCTTCGGCTACCCGTCGAGATCGGAACCGGTCGAGGTGCTCGTCGATCGCCTGGGGAACGAAGTGGCACTGTGCTGTGGTGACGAAGCAGGAACGATCAACTTCGTCACCCATTCGATGGGAGGAGTGCTGGTCCGGGCCTACCTGGGCAGGCTGCCCGAGCCGCACGAGGGACGCGTGGTCATGCTGAGTCCGCCCAGCCAGGGAAGCGAGATCGTCGACGCCTTCGCGGACACCCCAATGCTCCAGTCGATACTGGGCCCGTCCGGCTCGAGGCTTGGAACGGATTCGACCGGGATCGCGGCACAGCTGGGCCCGCCAAGGTTCACCCTCGGCATCATCACCGGCGACCGGAGTCTGAACCCGCTTGGATCCTGGCTCATCCCGGGGCCGGACGACGGCAAGGTCGGTGTCGAGAGAGCGAAGGTGGAGGGAGCGGCGGACTTCATCGTGGTCCCTGCGTCGCACACATTCATCATGAATCATCGGGAGGTGGCCCAGCAGGTAGTTTACTTCCTTCGAGAGGGGCGATTCGATCACGATGCGGATTGAATCGAGCCGGATCACGTTTTGGCTCACCGGCGGGATCTTCGCGCTGACTGCGATCGCAGTTGCGGCATGCGGGCCCAAAGTACCGTCTGTACAACTACATGCACAGAAAGCGGATACGTTGCGTGTACTCACGTATAACATCCACCATGCAGAGGGCATGGATGAGCTCGTGGATCTCGAACGGATCGCTGCATTGATCAGCGCTCTCGACCCCGACCTCGTGGCGCTCCAGGAGATTGACAGTGTGACCACGCGAACGGGTGCAGTCGACCAGGCTGCCGAACTGGGCCGTCTTACGGGTCTCGCGCACCTGTTCGGTTCGTTCATGCCCTACCAGGGTGGAGCGTACGGGATGGCTCTGTTGTCCCGCTGGCCGATCGCTGGGTCGCAGAACCTGCGATTGCCCGATGGTGACGAACCGCGAACCGCGCTGAGCGCGACGGTGACTGCGCCGCGAACAGGCCAGAGCGTCCGATTCGTAGGCATTCACCTTTATCGAACGGATGACGAGCGCCTGGCGCAGGCGACTCGTCTTCAGGAGATCGTCGAGTCGGAGTCGAGTCTGACAATTCTGGCCGGCGACTTCAATTCGACGCCAGGCTCAGCTGTGATGAACCTGCTCCAGAAGTCCTGGACGGTCGTGGACAAGGGGGAAGACCGGTTTACGTTTTCGTCATTTGAGCCAGTCCGGGAGATCGATTTCGTGCTGTTCAGGCCGCAGGACCGATTCGTTGTACTGGATCAGTGGCTGGTGGACGAACCCGTCGCTTCGGATCATCGGCCGGTAGTCGTGGATTTCGTGATTTGGTAGTGAAGTCAGCTCGTCTTCGGTCGATAGATTCAGGCTGGATTGCCCGCAATTTGAGAGGGTTGTGATGATTTCGATTCGCAGTCTCGCCTTCGCACTCCTCGCGGTCTGCTGGCTGTGCAGTCCGTCCGCTGCCCAGGAAGCCGCACCGGAAGATGTCGCTTCGATCGACGCGATCATCAGCGCATCGTATGACGTAATCTCGGGAAGCGCCGCCGAACAGCGTGACTGGGATCGCGAACGATCCCTGTTCCACCCGGATTCGCGGCACATGCCGACGTACCGCGCTGAGTCCGGCGAGTGGATTGCGGACGTCACCGATGTCGAGGGGTTCATCGAACGGGCGGACCGCTATTTCAGTGAGCAGTCGTTCTACGAATACGAGATCGCCCGCCGAGCCGAACGCTTCGGGAACATCGCTCATGTATTCAGTACGTACGAATGGAGTCACGAGCAGGGCGGCCCGACGGCGGGAAGAGGGATAAACAGTTTCCAGCTCCTGTTCGATGGCACGCGCTGGTGGATCCTGTCGGTATTCTGGCAGCAGGAGAGTGAAGACTACCCGATCCCGTCCGAATATCTGCCTGAGTAGGCAAGCGAAGGAAAGGCCAATGCTCAGATATCACCATCTCGGAATTCCGACCTCCGAGTCCCGGCCCGGCGAGCAATATCTGCCCGAGTTCGGGATGCATGTGTCCGGCTACGAGACGAGTCCGTATCGCATCGAGTGGATGCGGTTCGAAGCGGACAGCCCGGTTCCTGAACTCGTCCAGCGGGTGCCCCACATCGCCTTCGAGGTCGAAGACCTGGAGGCAGCGCTCGTGGGCAGGGAGGTCCTGATCGCGCCGAACAGTCCGTCGCCCGGGGTACTCGTGGCGTTCGTGGTCGACGACGGAGCGCCCGTGGAGCTGATGCAGATCGATGACGTCTGAAATGGTTGACCTGTCCGGCCGTGTCGCACTCGTCACCGGAGCGAGCTCGGGAATCGGTGCGGCCACCGCGCGGCTCCTCGCCGCACACGGGGCCACGGTCTTCTGTACCGATTTCGAGCCCCCGGCGATCCCTGATTCCGGGAAGGCCGACCCGGCGGGTGCCCGGTTGATCGGCCTCGGGCTGGACGTCCGGCACGAAGCAGACTGGGAGGACGTGCTCGCAGGAATCACGCAGCGAGCCGGACGGCTCGATATCCTGGTCCACTCGGCAGGGATCTCGGGGGCGGCCCCACTGGCCGAGACCAGCATGGACGAGTGGCGGAGGATTATGGACACGAATCTCGACGGTGCGTTCCTGGCGGTGAGGCACGGGATCAGAGTCATGCGGGACAGCGGCGGAGCGATCGTTCTCATCGGTTCGGCATCCGGGATCCGTCCATCTGCCGGAGCGGCGGCCTACTCCACCAGCAAAGCGGCCGTTGGCATGCTGGCGCGTGCGGCCGCGATCGAGTGCCGAGAGAACGGGTATTCGATACGAGTCAACGTGGTCAGCCCGGCGGGAGTCAGGACGCCCCTGTGGATGGCCATGCCGTTCTTCCAAGACCTCGTGCAGGCACACGGCTCGGCGCCGGCAGCCTTCGATGTTCTCGAACAGGAGGGGGGAGAGCGATTCGCCGAGCCCGAGGAAGTCGCGCAAAGCGTGGTCTTTCTGGTGTCGGATGCTGCCAGTCACATCACTGGCGTCGAGCTTCCGGTGGACGGAGGTTACGTACTCTGACCGGATCAGACTGACCGTGATCCACCCGTTCCTCAGTTCAAAGGCGACCGCCAGGGCGGAGAGCCAGGGAGCAATCAATGGTGCTGCGAACGCTGATCGGGGCTTGTGTGATCTCGAGCTTGATCGCCCCCTCGCCCGGCCAGGGCCAGGAGGTACCCGAGTCGCCAATTCCCATCTCATCAGGTCAGATGGTCCTGGTGCTGTCGAATTCGTTCGACGCGACTACCGGGTGGCTGCGACGCTTCGAGCGTCAGTCGGAATATGCGGATTGGAAGGCCGTCGCCGACGCGACGCCGGTCACTCTGGGCAGGAACGGGCTCGGACTGGGCAGCGGCCTTCACGAAATCGAGCCGAATGGGATGCCGGTCAAGCAGGAAGGCGACGGGAAGAGTCCGGCCGGAGTGTTCCGGCTGAGCTCGGCGTTCGGGTACGCTCCGCCCGAGCGGTTGGATAACCTCGAGATCCCGTATCTCCATGTGACGGAATTGCTCGAGTGCGTGGATGACGTGAATTCGGGCTACTACAACCAGATCGTCTTGCGAGACGCGGTCGACGAGGTTGACTGGCAGTCCTCTGAGCAGATGCTGATGGACGGGGTCTGGTACGAGAAGGGCATCGTCGTCGATCACAATTCGAGCCCGGTCAGACCGGGTGCCGGTTCCTGCATTTTTCTGCACAACTGGTCGGGTCCCGAGGACACGACCGCCGGCTGTACCGCCATGGCTCCTCCGGCCCTGACGGAGATCGTCTACTGGTTGGACCCTGATGCGGATCCGGTCCTCGTCCAGTTGACCGAGTCGCTGTACGAAGAGTATCAGACGGCCTGGGGACTGCCCGGGCAAATTCCGATCGACAACTGAGGTCATGATCATGCGCTACCTCCTTCTCGCCCTTTGCCTCGCAGCACCGCTCCAGGCGCAGACGATTCCCGAGTTTGCCGAGTCCGACCGGATGGAAGAGGTCGCGGCGACGGTATCTGACGTCGATCAGATCTTCCGAGCCTACGCCGAGCGCGAGCACTTGCCCGGCTTTGCGTACGGTGTCGTCGTCGACGGGGAACTGGTGTACTCGGACGGGTTTGGAGTCGCCAACCTGGAGCGGCAGATCCCGGCGAGCACGAACACGCTGTTCCGCATTGCCTCGATGAGCAAGAGCTTCACCGCGGTCGCCATTCTCCAGCTGCGGGACGCCGGGAAGCTCAACCTCGACGATCCCGTGTCGAAGTATATTCCCGAGGCAGGCGGCCTGGATCTGCTCACTTCCGATGCTCCCCAGATTACGATTCGCCACCTGCTGACCCATTCCGCCGGATTTCCCGAGGACAATCCGTGGGGCGACCGGCAACTGGCCGATTCGGACGAGGAGCTGCGAAGCCTGATCGCCGGTGGTGTGTCGTTTTCCAACGTCCCCGGGATTGCATTTGAATACAGCAATCTCGGCTTTGCCCTGCTGGGGCAGATCGTCCAGGTCGTGTCGGGCATGAGCTTTCCGGAGTACACGCGGAAGAACATCTTCGAACCGCTGGGCATGAGCAGCACGGTGTGGGAATATGAGAACGCTTCGCCTGAGGATGTTGCGCTCGGGTACGCGTGGCAGGACGAATCGTGGGTGAATATTCCGCTGGAGCACCACGGCTCGTTCGGCGCCATGGGCGGCCTCATCACGTCGATCGAGGACTTTACGAATTACGTCGCGCTGCACCTGTCGGCCTGGCCGCCTCGCAGCGATCCGGACACCGGGCCGTTGAAGCGCAGCTCGCTCAGGGAGATGCATCAGCCGTGGCGAGTCGCTGGCGTCATGCCGGGATTCGAGTACCCGAACGGCAGGGCATGTCCCTCGGCCCGAGCGTACGGCTACGGCCTGCGCTGGCAGGAGGACTGTCAGGGTCGGATCATGATCGGTCACACCGGTGGGTTGCCGGGATTCGGCAGCAACTGGATGATGTTGCCCGAGTACGGATTGGCCGTGATGTCGTTTGACAACCGGACGTACGGCGGCACCAGCACGCTGAATACTGCCGTGCTCGACTCCATCATCGTGCTGGCGGGCCTGCAGCCGCGACAGCTTCCTGCACCGGATATTCTGGAGGTGCGACGAGACCAGCTGGTCGAGCTCTGGCCGGACTGGGAAGGTGCCGAAGCGTCTGGCATCTTCGCAGACAACTTCTTCATGGACTATCGGTTGAGCGATATCGTGGCTGCGACACGAGAGCTGAGTGAAGAGACCGGGGAGATCACCGGCGTCGGTGAGGTAGTGCCCGAGAATCAGTTGCGCGGGACATTCATGCTGTACGGGGAGAACAAGAACTTGAAGTTCTTCTTCACACTCTCCCCTGAGCTGGACCCGCTCATCCAGCATGTAGACATAAAGAGGGTGGAGAAGTGATGGCTGACAAGCTCTTTATCGACTACTACGAAGCTTTGCAGGTCGGACAGAACGCCGACCTCGAGACGATCGAGCGCGTGTTCCGCCTGCTCGCAAAGCGGTACCACCCTGACAACGTGGAGTCGGGCGACAGCGAGCGGTTTCGAGAGGTACACGACGCGTTCGAGGTCCTCGCCGATCCGAAGATCCGTGCCGAATACGATGTTCAGTACGACCGGAACAAGAGTCTGCAGTGGAAAATCTTCGAGCAGAGCTCGGCGATCGGCGGTCAGGAGGAGGACCGGCGCATCTTCCGGGGAGTCCTGGCGCTGCTCTATGCCGCCCGGCGGAAGAACCCGCGGGCTGGTGGACTCGGCGCGGTCGATCTCGAGAGAATGCTCGGCGTGCCACGTGAACACCTCGAGTTCCCCAACTGGTATCTCAAGAAGAAGGGATGGGTCGAAATTCTCGACTCCGGCCAGTTTGCGATCACGGTCGAAGGGATCGACAAGATCAGTGCAGATGACCTGTCGGTTCCAGACAATCGGCTTCTGACCGAGTTGCCGGAGGAGGCCCCCGAGGAATAAGACGGGATTAACGTCCAATCGAGTCGCTTTGTGCAATATTGACGGGCTGCCTCACATCTGATTTCAACCTGCAACTCACCGTGGATACCGGGCCGATCGTGCTCGGTAACAACTTCATATAAAGCGTATATATAGTTATCGAACAACGAAATATGAGCACTGGTAGAGGTCGCGAGATCGACAGACCAGAGCCGGGTGGCACCTCTCTTGCCCCCAGATCGGCGACTGACTGTCTGGGACGGGTCTTCGTGCGGCCCCGTCGGCGACTGCCGTCCCAACTGGTAAGCCGCAACCTCTGGGGGGGGCTCGTGAACGATCAGCCTTTCGTCGATTACTACGAAGTACTGCAGCTCGGCCAGAACGCGGACTCCGAAACGGTCGAACGCGTGTACCGGCTATTCGCCAAACGCTATCACCCAGACAACTCCGTGTCAGGGAACGAAGAGCATTTTCGGCTGGTCCACGAAGCGTTCGAGGTCCTCTCGGACCCGCGAAAACGCGCCGAGTACGACGTTCAGTTTGACCATCAGAAGAGCCTGCAGTGGCAGATCTTCGAACAGGATTCGGCAATCGGCAGTCACGAGGAAGATCGGCGGATATTCCGCAGCATTCTGTCGGTGCTGTATGCGGCGCGAAGGAAGAACCCCCTGTCGGGCGGTATGGGGTCGATTGACCTCGAGAAGATTCTCGGTGTTCCGAGAGAGCACCTGGAGTTCCCATCCTGGTACTTGAAGAAGAAAGGGTGGGTAGAGGTACTCGATTCCGGTCAATACGCGATCACCATCGATGGAATCGATATGGTCAGTGCGGAAGATGTCTCGATGCCGAACGATCGCCTGCTGGCTGAAGCACCGATGGCCGAGGAAGACGCGGCATAAGGGAAACGGCTGTCCCCGTCTCCATGCTATGCCTCTTTCCGTTGCGCCGATCGGGTACGACATTGAACAGATGTGTGGGCTCGTATTTCGCCGCGTCGCGGTGCCGCTTCTCGTTCTGACCGCGATTCCGGTAGCGGGACAGGCCCAGCACGCCCAGACGTCAACGGGAATTCTCCCCGCTGCTTCCCCGTCGGTTGACCAACTCGCATATGTCGGCGCAATCCCGTTTGACACGACTTCTACTCCCGGCAACGCGCACGGGGACACGCTTACACAGAAATTGGAATGGGCCGATCAGCCCCCGAACGTGCCGCGGGCGCTTGGTGGGATCGCGGTCACCAACGTCCTCGCCATAGGGATCAACGTGCTGTGGCGGGATGAACCATCTACGCATCCCGGGTCGTGGTGGGACAACATCCAGGGCGGCTGGGAATGGGACACGAATCCGATTCGAGTCAACTCGTTCGAGCACCCATGGGCGGGGGCGGCGTACTACAACGTGGCCCGGGCGAACGGGCTTTCATTCTATGCTGCGCTGCCGGCCACTGCCGCGGGAAGTCTGATGTGGGAATTGTTCGGCGAGCCGAGACCGCCGGCCACGAATGACGTTCTCACGACGACTCTGGGCGGCGTCGCGCTCGGCGAGCCGTTACGCCGCATGTCGCTGATCGTCCTCGACAACCAGGCTTCCGGATTCAACCGGTTCTGGCGTGAAGCAGTGGTATTCGTATTCAACCCGGGTCTCGGACTGGACCGGCTGTCACGTGGTCAGCTGTGGAGCGCCGGAGCCAACCCGCCGGATCGGCGTCCGCAGGCGCTCGCCGGCCAGGTCGAGATGGGGGCGGTGCGACTGACTCCAGCAGGCGGATCTCCCGGGCAACCGGCGGACGCGGCGATTCTGAGATTCGGGCTGCAATACGGCGACCCGTTCGATGGTGAGAAGATCAAGCCGTTCTCGTCGTTTGCAGGTACGGTCGAGATGTCCAGCCTCTCGGCGGTTCTCACGCAGCTTGGGGCACGTGGGATCATAGCTGCGATCGGTCAAGAGAGTG
Organism: uncultured Gemmatimonadota bacterium; assembly: GCA_942490755.1. Classification (GTDB taxonomy): domain Bacteria; phylum Gemmatimonadota; class Gemmatimonadetes; order Palauibacterales; family Palauibacteraceae; genus Carthagonibacter. Next base: position 18,365 of record CALNYN010000055.1, on the reverse strand, counting down.
GACCGACGGACAGGGTGGTCGGCCTGTTTCTCGACTTCGACTATCGTTGGGACGGACGAGTGGGCTTTGCCGAACAGAGCTTCGGGCTCGGCGTCCTGTCCCGGTTCGGCAACGAGCGCTGGCGGGTGAAGACGGACCTGAGTGCCGAGGCGGTGCCTCTGCTCGCGAGTACAGACCGCTGGTCGACGCCGGCGACCGGTCGCTACTACGAGTTCGGCAGTGGGCTGGGCGGCAGGGCGGTCGCGCAGCTCGAGCACCACGGCAGGCGCCTGGTCTTCGGAAGCCTCCGCGCGTACTGGTCGGCGACTCTGAACGGCGCGTCGAGCAGCAAGCTGATTCAGATCGCGGAGATCGAAGCTCGCACTCCGCGGCTCGGTCCGCTCTCGCTCGGAGCGAACTACAGGCTGTATCGGCAGAGCAGCCGGTATGACGACCGACGGACAGGCAACGAATCCATGTCCAGTTTCTCGATCTTCCTGTCCTCGGGAGGTTGAGCGGTTTCCGGGCCCGAAATCCCCGACAGACTTCGGGAAGCGTACGACGACTGGGTGTGGGACCTCGCCTGGCAGTGGCCCCCGAATTCAGCCACCTGGCAGCTGGTCAGTCCGACCGGGGAAGTGCGCTACCTGAAGCTGGCCCGACACGGCTGGACCCCCAGTATCTCCGACGAGGCGACCCGGATGGTGTGGGCGCGGGACCACCTTCCCGTGCCGGTGGTCGTCGATCAGCAGCGGGACGAATCCGTGGAGTGGATGGTTACGAACGGGCTTGGAGGGCGCGACGCGACCGACCCCGTACTCCAGTCTGATCCCGTCCGCCTGGTCCGAATTCTGGCTCGTGGTCTGCGACGGTTCCACGAGGCCCCGGTGGACACATGCCCGTTCGACTTTCGCCTTGCCGCCTCCCTCCGAGTCGCCAAGGATCGACTGGAGCGCGGAGTCATTGATCCTGTCGAGGGATTCCATTCCGAGCATTCCAGTCTGGCTGCGGCAGAGGCCGTCGCCACACTTGAGCGCAGCCGTCCTGCCAATGAGGATCTGGTGGTGTGCCACGGGGACTATTGTCCGCCCAACGTCCTGATCGCGGGGAATCGGGTCACGGGCTACGTCGACCTGGGCGAACTCGGTGTGGCGGATCGGTGGTGGGACCTGGCAGTGGCGACCTGGAGCGTCACCTGGAATCTCGGACCGGGATACGAGGATCTGTTCCTTTCGGAGTATGGAGCGGCACTCGATCGGGGACGGCTCGCATTCTACCGACTGCTCTATGACGTCGTCTCGTGACCGGCTACTGATTCCTCCCGTTTAGCGGTTTCCCGCCTCGTTCAGACGACCGCGTTCTACTAGCTTCGAATACACGATACGGGCGTACTGATCTGAAACACTCTTCTGAGGAGCAGCCGACAAATGATCTCGGCGGCGGAAGCACTCGAACGTCTGCGCGAGGGGAATCGGCGATTCGTCTCAAGAGGGCCGGGCCGAGAGGCATATCAAGGCCGCACGCCCGGGCCCGAGTTGTCCGGACGACAGGAGCCCTGTGCGATCATACTCGGCTGTTCCGACTCGCGGGTTCCGGCGGAAATCGTATTCGACCAGGGACTCGGCGACCTGTTCGTCATCCGCGTGGCCGGGAACATCGTCGCCCCGTCTCTGGTTGGCAGCGCAGAGTTCGCCGCGGAGCAGTTTGGCACCCGGCTCGTGGTGGTCCTGGGGCATTCGGAGTGTGGCGCAATCCTCGCCGCGCTGGAGGCGCTAAAGCGGCCGACTGAGAACCAGTCGCCCAATCTCCAATCGATCATAGACCGGGTTCTTCCTGTCGTCGCGGAGACGGTGAAGAACGGACAGGGTCTCGGGCCTGAAGACCTGGTCCGAGACGCGGTTCGCAGGAATGTGAGAGCATCGGTAGAACACCTTCGACACGATTCGCAAATCCTCGCTGGGCTGATTGAAACGGACGGTCTTCTAGTAGTCGGCGCCGAGTATTCGATCGACACGGGAGAGGTCGAATTCCTGGACGAAATTGGTGTCACGTGAAGCGATTCGCGCTGTCTTTCTTGCTTGCACTGACGGCCTGTTCGACCGGGCGGGATGCGGAGTCGGATCTCGTCGCGATCGATGTGCTGCTGGATCCCGAACCGTCCATGGTGACCGTTTCCGTCGCGGCCAACGCGAGACTCCGGGAGAACTACCCTGCCGGTTTCGCGCTCGGCGCGGGCCACGCTCCACACATCACGGTGCTGCAGCGGTTCGTACGTGCCGACGACCTCGACGAGGTGTTTCGCGCGGTTGAGGAGGTGATCCACCGCCGGGATATTGCCGGGCTCCAACTGACCGCAACCGGGTTTTACTTCAATCCCCACGAAGCTCTCGGTCTGGCGGGAATCACCGTGGCGCCGACACCCGGATTGCTCGAATTCCAGGCGGCGATCATTGCTGCGGTCCAGCCGTTCAGTGTCCCGGACGGTACGGGTGCAGCGTTCGTGCAGAATCCGAGCGGCGTCCCGATCAGTCAGTCGACAGTCGAAAGCACGAATGCGTTTGTGTCGCATTCAAGCGGGCAGAATTATCACCCGCATATCACGCTCGGCCTGGCAGAGCCCGCCTTTCTCGACAGTCTCCTGGGCGAGCCATTCACGCCGATTCGGTTTACCGCTGGCTCGGTGAGCATCTATCAACTCGGCGACCTGGGCACCGCCCGGAAGAAGCTCTGGCCGCAGGACTGACCGGTCCGAAGAGTCCGCCGGTCGGTCCCTCGTGATAATCTTGGCAACAGAACGGAAGTCTAGTCCATGAATCAAGTTCGCATTGCCTCGTACAAGGATCTGGAGGATCGCTCTCCCACCCACGCGCTCGTGGGCAATACCGATCTCGTGGTGATTCGGTACGACGACGAGGTGTCCGTGCTCTATGGAAGGTGTCTGCACCGCGGCGCTCTGCTGGCCGACGGCCACGTCGAGGGCGACAACCTGATCTGTGGATTGCACTTCTGGGACTATCGGGTGGATTCCGGGATCAGCGAGTACAGCAACGAAGAACAGCTGCACAAGTTCTCGGCCTGGATCGACGATGGCGGGGTTTTCGTTGATGCGGACGAAATCGAGGCATGGGAGCGTTCGCACCCGCAGCCCTACAAACGTGATTCGTACCAGGGAGCGTATCAGGACGTGCACGGCGCTCCCGAGGAGCCATATGTCGGCCAGATCCGCAATCTCGCCGGCCACGGACTCGAGCAGACCGGAGCCCACGGTCCGGTAGCGTCAATGGGAGTTCCGCGTCAGCAGCTTCCGTCGTGGGATGACCTGCAGTTCGTTACGGCGCAGTTGCACCGCCTGCCCCAGCTGGATGAAGTGCCAGTCCGCACGGAGCTGATCGTTGGACCGGCCGCCAGGAGGCCGCTTCGTCTGGAGATCCCGATCTTCGTCTCCGACATGAGTTTCGGTGCTTTGTCGGAGGAAGCGAAGGTTGCGCTGGCGCGCGGCGCCGAGTTGGCAGGGACGGGGATCGCTTCCGGCGAGGGCGGCATGCTGCCCGATGAACAGTCTGAGAATTCGCGCTACTTCTATGAACTTGCCTCGGGCCGATTCGGATTCTCGTGGGACAAGCTCGACCTCGTACAGGCATTTCACTTCAAGGGCGGGCAGGGGGCGAAAACCGGTACCGGCGGGCACCTGCCGGGCGAAAAGGTGAAAGGGAAGATCGCCGAGGTACGAGGATTGAAGGAGGGGGAACCTGCAGTGTCGCCGGCCCGGTTTCCGGACTGGACGAGTCTCGACGACTACAGGGATTTCGCGACGGAGGTACGAGAGCGGACCGTCGGTATTCCGATCGGCTTCAAGCTGTCGGCGCAGCACATCGAGAAGGATCTCGACGCGGCACTCGAGATCGGAGTGGACTACGTGATTCTCGATGGGCGAGGAGGGGGGACGGGCGCGGCACCTCTGATCTTCCGGGACAACATATCGGTGCCGACTATGCCCGCGGTCGCGCGGGCGCGGCGACACCTGGACGCGAGCGGCGCCTCGCACGTCACGCTGATCGCCACAGGTGGACTGCGTACGGCGGCCGATTTCGCCAAGGCGATGGCACTGGGCGCCGACGGCGTAGCGATCAGCAACTCCGCGATGCAGGCGATCGGCTGCATCGCGATGCGTGCCTGTCACACGAACAGCTGTCCGGTGGGGATCGCCACGCAGAAGGAAAACCTGCGAGCCCGGCTCGCGGTAGACGAAGGGGCGAAGCGGTTGGCCCGATTCCTGGGGGCGACGACCCACCTCATGCAGACGCTCGCACGAGCGTGCGGTCACACGGACCTGCAGGAATTCGTGCTTGACGATCTGACCACTTGGAAGAAGGAAATCGCCGAACTGACAGGTGTGGAGTTCTCAGGAGTACGAGACTCTCAGAGCCGGGGCTTGAATGGCTGAGCGACATGGGGTGTCCTGGCGTCGCCTGCTCAGTGAGGCGGTCGTAATCGTGGCCTCGGTGTACCTCGCCATCGTCCTCGAGGGAATGTCGGAGGATCGGGATCGAGCCACCGACGCGGTTGACGCACTCGGCCAGCTCGTGGAGGAACTTAGAAAGGATCGTGCTGACGTCGCCGAGGTAATTGCGGAACAGGAAAAGCTGAGCCGGCAGTACGTGAACCTGCGCCGCTGGTTCGAAGATCCTTCATCCATGCCCACGGACTCAGTCCAGGAAACGCTGGATCTGGTGGCATGGTCCAATCGGACCATGTTTCGCGCGGGGCGGCGTGGACGACGATGGTTGCAGCCGGCCAACTGAGGTACCTGGATGATGTCGCGCTGGTGACTCGTCTGGGGGACCTCTACGAAAACGTGAATCCCCGCATCGAGTACAATGGCGCCGCCTACGACGAGAATCTCATGGCTGTGATGCGCGAGTCCGTTCCCACGGTGTGGGATTTCGAAGCCAGCAGGCTGGTGACCGGTGATCCGGAGGCGGTCGCCATGGTCCAGGGACAATTGCGATTCCTCCACGTGGCTTTCAACGGCTGGTATCTGTGGTATCTCGCTCAGTACGCTGAACAGCTCGACGGTCTGATTCTGGACGTCGAGACCTACCTCGATGCCCGAGAAGGGTGGGAGGGCTCAAGGCAGGGCGGCTAGGACCGGACGCGCGAACGTCGCCGAAGAAAACCTCCGAACGAACTGCGAATGGCGCGAGCAGGTCCGGGATGTTCCCGGAATGCGGCCGGTGCGAATTCTGGTTCCGGAAGCACGGGGCTGTTGCTCGAACCGTTCGGGCGCGCAGCCCGCTCGGCCTCCAGCTTTCTGGACTCGAGAACCTGGATTCGCTGGTACAGATCTTTTTCTACTCTCTCCTGAGCCTGAATCTCCACCAGGATTGACTCGAATTCGACCTTGCCCTGGGCGATCAGCCGTTCAGCCTCCTCCTCGGCTCGTTTGACGAGTTCACGCGCCTGGATCCGGGCCTCTCGCATCAACCTGCCCGTGTCCCCCTGCTCCGCGAATTCGTGCAGCTTCACCTGCGACTGGATCGACTCGAGTTCGGCCCTGGCCCGTGCGGCAATCTGCCCGGCCTCTTCTTCGGCCTGCGCCACGAGATCGTTTGCGTGAAGGCGCGCCTCTGCCTCGGTCTGCTCCACGAACTCACGAGCCTGACTCAGGGCATCTTCCTCGGCTTGCGCGACGAGTTCACTCGCCTGCTGCTGAGCGTTCTCCTCGGCCTGCGCGAGGATCTCTTTGGCCCTGGCTTGTGCTTCTGACTCGGCCTCAGCCAGGATCTCGCGAGCCTGCCGTTGCGATTTCTGGATACTCGCCTCTGCTTCTGCGACCTCGCGCTCGGTCATGTGTCGCGTGTGGCTCGTAGCCATCAGGCGGGCGAGTTCCTGTTCGGCCCTGCCGCGCGCGGTCTCGAGCTCCTTGACCCTGTTCTTCAGTTTCTGCTCGGCCGCTTCACGATCACGCAGGTCGACAAGAGCCGCCTCCAGGGCATGCTCGAGCTTGTCTCGCTCCCTCGAGTCTGGTCCGCCGGACGGCGTTTGCCCGGGTGATCGCTCGTTCACCATGCCGCGCAAGGTCTGATACTGCTTTTCGACCTTCTCGGCTCTGACCTGCAGCTCCTCCGAGCGAATCGCTAGCTCCTTCCGCTCGCGCTCCAGTTCAATCCTCTCCGATTCGCGGTCTTTGATGGCCTCGCGCAGCTCGTCAAAGGTCCGATTCTTCCTTCGGGTCTGATCGACCGCGATTGGTCCCAGCAGGAAGGCGCTACCGAACACCGCTGCAAGAGCAAGTAGTTCAGACGAGAATACCGCCGCGGCGACGGCGGCCAGAAAGACGATTGCCGTGACAGCTACGACCAGTGCCGTGCCGTGTTCGACGGCACCACGGTTTCGGGAGTCCGGGTCATGTGGATTGACCTCGAACGCCCCATCGTCCGTATACCAGGCCCACAATTGGCCGAAGCGTGAGAAGTCCATGCCTCCTCACGATACATATTCCGCACCAGATTGTAAGTCGCGGTGATTACTACACCTGTGCGAATACCGTCAGGTGTGGTGTTGTCGCTCATCCACAGACTGGGCCGAAATAGAACTGGTCAAGGCGTCAGAGACGGCCCGTCAGATCCTGACGACCGCAGGCCGCTGAAACCGGTTTTAGAGCCAGGCGATGACCGCGCCGCAGATTGGGGAGTTGGTCGCTTTCAGATCCCCGCCAGCGCCGCTTCGAAGTCGGCTATCAGATCCGCAGTTCCCTCGATCCCGACGGAAACGCGTATCAAACCATCGGACACCCCGACTTCGGCTCGTTCCTCCCGGGTCAGGCCGGCGTGCGAGGTGGCTGCCGGACGTGTGATCAGCGACTCTACGCCGCCGAGGCTCGGGGCCACGATCGGAATCGTGACGGCTTCCTCGAATCGCTTCGCCGCCTCTTCTCCGCCGGCAAGTTCGAAGCTCATCATTCCGCCGAAACCGTCAAACAGTATCGTCGCTCGCTCGTGCCCGGAGTTGGAGGAAAGTCCGGGATAATTGACGCGGGTTACGGCCGGGTGCGCCTCCACGAAGCGAGCGAGCGCGAGTGCGCTCTCGTTCTGCTGGCGGACTCGCACACCGAGCGTCTTCAGGCCGCGGTGCAGGAGAAAGCAGGCGTGAGCATCGAGAGAACCGCCAAGGAAGCTCATCATCTTCTTCACCCGGGCAACCAGCTCGGCCCGCCCGATTACGGCGCCACACACGATGTCCGAGTGACCGTTCAAGAACTTCGTGCCGCTATGCAGCGAGAGATCGAAGCCGATCTCGGCCGGACGGAAATTAACCGGGCTCGCGAATGTGTTGTCGATCACGGAGATAAGTTCGTGTTCACGAGCGAAGGAGACGACTGCCTCGAGGTCGGCAACCTGGACGAGCGGGTTCGTGATCGACTCGACGTATATCATCCGCGTCTCGGGACGCAGAGCTCCGGTCCAGGTCTCCGGGCGTTCCGCATCCACGAAGTCGCAGGACAGGCCGTGACGTTCGAATTCCCGCCGGGCATAGTCGTACGTGCCCCCGTACAGGCAGTCCTGGAATATCACGTGATCCCCGGCCGAAAGCAGGGAATGGAATATCGTGGTGATGGCGGCCATCCCGCTGGTGGTGACCACGGCGGCCTCGGCGCTCTCGAGAACAGCCAGTTTGGCTGCCAGGACCGTGTGATTCGGTGAGTTGCTGAGGCGCATGTACTTGATGTCGTGGTAGCCCTCACCCTCGACGGACTCGAAATTCGCGGACTGAAATATCGGCAGCGCCACGGCACCCTCGATGCCGGGGCGGATCTCGCCGGAGTGGATGAGCTGCGTGTCGATCGACATCTCGCGCTTCGTCATTCGGTTTCCTCCAGGACGGTTGGCAAAGTCACGTGCGCCAGAGTAGTCGGTCCGGGTAGTCCCGGTCCAGCCATCTCCGTTGCCATGCGACGCGGTGCCCGGGAAGTTGTATCTTTGGCCGCCTATGCGTACAGATGGAATACTGCCGATCCTGGCTCTGACTTTCGGAGTGGTCGCCGCGCTGACAGGCGTCGGACTGATTGGCTCCTATGTCTGGTGGGCCGTGGTCGCCCGGTGGGGAGCGGCGGACCAGTCGCTGCTGTTCTGGTATCTTCCATTCCTGTTGTTCGGACTGGGAGGTGTCGTCTACGGATCCACGGCGGGCGCCTGGGGGCTGAGCCGTTTACGGAGCAGGGATCGAGCGGCTGAATGAAACTCGCCCGCACTGCTTCCCGGCTCGTCTTCGGAGTCACTTCCTGCCTCGCCTGCTCATCGCCCGAACCGGAACTACCGACCAACGTCGTATTGATCGTCATCGACGATCTGGGCTGGACGGATACCGGTGTGTACGGAAGCACGTTCTATGAGACGCCGAACATCGATGCCCTGGCCGCCGGTGGAGCGCGGTTCACCCAGTTCTACACGGCGAGCCCTGTGTGCTCTCCGACCCGTGCCAGCCTGATGACGGGCCGGCACCCAGCCCGGCTGGATCTTACGAATTGGATCGGCGGCGAGCAGAACGGGCTGCTGACCCAGGCCGAGTACATCCGGCAGCTTCCCCATGAACAGGTGACGATCGGCGAGGTCTTTACGGAGCAGGGCTACTCGACCGGCTACATCGGCAAGTGGCACCTTGGAAGGGCAGGGTATCTGCCGGATACTCAAGGGTTCGAATTCACTGCCGCGGTCAACGAGGCCGGTCAGCCAGGCTCGTATTTTCCGCCGTATGAGAATCCGGACTGGCCGATCACCGATGTGCCGGACCTTGCTGGTGACCCGCCGGATTCCTACCTCACGGACCGCCTGACCGATACGGCGTTACAGTTCATCGAGACGAATCGAGATCGGCCGTTCTTATTGGTGCTATCGCACTATGCCGTTCACACACCGCTGCAGGCACCGTCCCGGGCCGTGTCGCGATACGAGCAGAAGGCAGGGTACCTCGGACCGGACGGGCCCGAGAATTACGAGCCGGAACGTGAATCCAGTACGAAGCTGCGCCAGGACCACCCGACGTACGCCGCAATGGTGGAAAGCACGGACCTGAGCGTGGGCCGGATCCTCGCCGCGCTGGCCGACCTCGGACTCGACAGCCGCACAGCGGTCGTGTTCGTGTCAGACAACGGGGGGCTCAGTACCCTTACGCGCCGGGGATTCAACCAGGCGACCTCAAACGCCCCGCTGCGGGCGGGGAAAGGCTGGTTGTACGACGGCGGCATCCGGGTACCGCTGATCGTTCGCTGGCCGGGCAGGATCAGGCCCGGGACCGTGGTCGACAATCCCGCGATAAGCATGGACCTGTTTCCGACTCTGCTGGACATCGCAGATCTCCCGGCACGGCCCGACCAGCATGTTGACGGCGCGAGCCTGACAGGCGCCATGACCGCCGGCACCGTTGCCCGCGAGGCCCTGTACTGGCACTTCCCGCACTACCACGGCTCGGGCAACCGTCCGGGAGGGGCGATCCGGGCCGGAAATCTGAAGCTGGTGGAGTGGTTCGAGGACGGGTCCGTGGAGCTCTACGACCTGTCGGACGATATTTCGGAACGCCGTGACCTGTCCGTCGACCGTCCGGCCGACACGGCCAGGCTGCTCGGGGCGCTGCGGGCCTGGCGACAGGAAGTTGGCGCCAACATGCCGACCGAGCGCTGAACCCCAGGCCGAGCGGAGTCTGACGCGGCGACCGCGGATCTTAACGCAGTCCGCGGACCGCATCTCCCCGGATTTCGAGTACTTCGGGCCGGCCACCGTAGTGCTCGGCCATGCCCACGTCGATGCACCAAACGCGGCCGCCGCAGTAGGCCGTAATGCCGGCATCCTGCACCGTGTGCCCGACCACCAGGCGTTCCACATCAAGCCGATCGAGCACCGAAGCGAGTGTATCGCAGCCTGCGAGGTCCGGGGCGTCTGAGTACAGCCGATTCCACACCGGACTTCGCTCACCCCGAATCCACTCCGGCTGCGGGGCGTCATTCCTGAGCCATGCCTGGATCTCGGCGTTCATCCGGTCCAGGCCCAGGTCCACGTGCTCCGGCAGGACGCTTCCGTGGGTGAACAGCGTGTTCCCGAGGATCAGGAAGGTGCTTCGCTCCGCAAGGAGAAGGGCGAACTCGCCGCCGGGCCTCAGGGCCTGCGCCCTGGCTCGCTGCTCTGGTTCCAGTGTCGCCAGAACGGAGTCGACCGTCTCGACGACCGTGACGTCCTCGAAATCGGCGTAGCCGCCGTCCGTGACGTAGCGGTAGTCGTAGTAGGCGTTCATCAGTTCGTGGTTGCCGTTCAGCGCGTAGACCGCGCCGCCGACTGCCGCTGCCTCGTCTTCCAGCCGCTCGAGGAGCCGGATGATCGCTTCCTCGTCGTCCCCCCTGTCGAGCACATCCCCCGTCTGCACGACCACGAGATCTGCACCGATCCACCGGTCCAGCGAGTCGATCGCTCCGGCGAGACGAAGGGCAGCCCTGGTGGCGTCGAGGTCTCCGTGCAGATCACCGATCGCAATGATGCGGGCGGGCCCGATCGGTTCGGCGGGAGTGTCGTCGGCTCCCGGCGGTCCGGCGCAGGCGGAGAGGACGAGCAAGGCCAGTACGGCAATCCAGTTCGTCAGGATGGCGACCGCTGGATGGCGTTTCATCGGTTCAACACGGGGATGCGTATATGTGACGGATACGTGGCCGAATGGTGCACCTTGTTGATGGCCACCAAGCCCTTAGACTCGTCGTAGTTTCTGCCGCCCGTGTTCAGATTCCTGGTGAAGCGCGGGAAGTTGGAGCTCGATACTTCGATCCGCAGACTATGACCGGGGGCAAAATAGTTGGAGGTGGACATCGGGCTCACCTCGAGCTCGTATACCTGGCCGGGTTCCATGAACACCTGTCGATCGTAGCCCTCCCTGTACCGCGCTCGCTGGATCGTCTCATCCAGATTGAAGGCCCGGCCGTCCGGGTACACGTCGAGCAGCTTAACCGTGAAATCGGTGTCTCGCGCGTCGGACGACACGTGGAGGGTGATTCCGATCGTGCCGCTCACCTCGAGCCCATCGGCGAACGGCTCGGTCGTGTATACGAGGATGTCCTGTCGCGAAGCTTCGAGTTCCTGCTGGTCGAACGAGCCGGCATCGATCGCGCCTCCCGTGCAGCAGACGTTTCCGCCGTGAGATCTCACCGGGTCCATCGGGTCGTAGGCGAAGCTGTCGACGATCTCCTCCGGTCCCGGTGATGTGGTCGTCAGGACTCCATCGCCCTGCAGCGTATTCGCGCTCCCGCCTGAATCCAGGTACCAGTTCACGATTTCGATGCCCTCGGGTGGCCAGGTCCCGGACGTGCTCCACTCGTCGGCGCCCATCGTGTAGTAGCGCACGCGGGGGAGGGAGTCTGCGATCCCGTTCGATTCACCCTTCAGCCAGTGGTCGAACCAGGCAAAGATCAGCCCGCTGTAGTCCCACCGCGCATCCCCCACGGAACGCTCGCCGACTACCGTATTCTGCTCCGCCCGCGTATACGCGCAGTGCGTGACTGGAGCCACCATCGCGAACTGATTGTCGCGTGTCTCGGCGTCCAGTCCGTTCGAGCGCACGTGGTTGAAGAGCGCCAGGTTCGGTCCAATCGACACGTCGTACCACGACATGAACCACAGGCTGGGGACGCCGAACGGCTCGTCGTCGTGGTACAGGCCACCGCGATACCAGGCTGGGTCGTTCGGCGTGCGCTGGATCATGCGGCCGCCGGTGGCCACGGCGGCGGAATCGGCGAACACGCCCTCCGGTCCGTTCACGCTGCGCATCAGATCCTCGACCGGCAGGTGCCAGATGGCTGCCGGCCAGTCCACTCTCGGCATTTCCGGGGCGAGATCGAAGTAGCGGGCGAGTCTGGCCCGGTCGTCGTCGTCCAGGTCAGGGTCGAATTGCGGACGCTGCGTGTTCTGGACTCCGTACAGCCACGAGAAGAACAGCATCTGTTCGGCCCCGCCTCGGTACCAGTTCCCCTGCTCGTACCAGTCGCCGATACGTCCGATGCCGGCCCCGAATCCCTGGGGCACCATGGCGGCGTGGGCTGGATGGTCGAGTGCAGCGAGGCCCATCTGCCACTCGGCCGTGGACGAACAGCCCAGGGTGCCGACCTTTCCGTTGGACCAAGGCTGGTCTGCGATCCAAGTCAGGGCGTCGTAGCCATCGGTCTTCGGTGGGCCCAGGATGTCCCATTCTCCCTCGGAGAAGAACTTCCCGCGCTCGTTCTGGTTCACGTATGCGTAGCCCTGTCGTACAGCTTCGAGGGGCCGCCGGAGTCGACCCGTGTTCATTTCACGGTCGCCCCACAGATTCATGTTGTAGGGCGTCTTGACGAATATCGTCGGCACCGGGCTCCCTTCGGATGTTCGCGGCCGATAGATATGTGTGGCGAGGCGGACGCCATCCCGCATCGGCATCAGCACCATTTCCTCGACGATCGCTATTTCGTTAAGCTCGGCCCACAGGTCTGTCTCCGGGGCTTCCGCGGCAACCGGTACCTCGCTCTGATCCTGCCTTTCGTCGGTCGACGCAGGGGAACAGGCGATGACTGTCGAGAGCACGGTCAGGACGAGTACGAGTGCGGATTGAGACAGGGTGCGCATGAGCTGGCCTCTCCAGAGAGTGATGAACCGGTACGATAGGCGGGCGGAGACCACGTGTCGACAGGCACGGCTGACCTTGTCAGGGTGGACGTATCTTGGATACTCATGGAGCCCACGCAATGCGGACCTCGCCGCACCGTCAAGGAGAATCAGTGTCAGTCTACAAGATCGTCGACGTGAACGTGAAGGACCCGGCGAAGTACGAGATCTACAAGGCGGGAGTCTCTGCGCTGATCGCGAAACACGGTGGAGAATTTCTGGTGCGTGGAGGTGAGTTTGAGGTACTCGAGGGGGATTGGCTCCCGACCCGACTGGTTCTGTTTCGTTTCCCTGACAGGGAGAGCGTAAGAGCGTTGTATTCCGATCCCGATTATCAGGACCTCATGGCTCTTCGGCACAGCGCGGCCGAAACCAGCATCGTGGTAGTCGACGGCGTATGAGGTGTCGTTACCTTCGGGAATCGCCGACCGGGAGGAGTCATGCAGCCTGATCTGAGCGTACTGCGCGAAGCCGCGTCGAGCGCTCATGTCATGGCTCCCGACGTGTCTGGCTGGTCGGTCGGGATGCACGTCCAGCATTGCTGCCTGGCGATGATCGGTGTGTGCAGAAACCTGATCGATTCCGCCCCCCCGCTTCCGGACCGTCGCTTCTCCTTGCTCACGACACTGGTATTCCTGACAGGTCGGATCCCTCGGGGCCGGGCCCAGGCGCCGGAGCAGGTCCTGCCCGTCGCGGACTTTTCTGGAGACGATCTGGTGGCGTTGCTGGATGAGTCGGAGCAGTTGCTGAAGTCTGTTCGGGCTGCCCGGGCCGACTCGTGGTTCCGACACTTCAGGTTCGGAGTACTGGACCGCGATCAGACCCTGAGATTCATCGGAATCCACAACGAGCATCACTGGAGAATCATCTCGGATATCCTGGCCGCCGAAGGAGCCGGGACGACTCCCTCGACCGAGGCGACGACATGAGAATTCTGATCGTAGGTGCTTCAGGCACTATCGGCCGGGCAGTCACAGCAGAACTTGGCCAGCGACACGAAGTAATCACGGCGGGACGAAATTCTGGAGACGTTCGACTGGACATCACGGACGGCGAATCCATCCGGGCGGCCTACGCTGCTGCCGGGCCGCTGGATGCGGTCGTATCGGCGACGGGCACTGTAAGATTCGCTCCGTTCGCCGAACTGGATTCAGCAGGGTACGAGGTCGGACTTCGGGACAAGCTGATGGGCCAGGTAAACCTCGTGCTGATGGGCCGCGACTCGATATCGGACGGTGGCTCGTTTACTCTCACGACGGGAGTGCTCGACCGCGAGCCCATAGTTGCGGGCTCATCCGCGTCCATGGTGAATGGCGCAGTCAACGCATTCGTAAGAGCCGCTGCGATCGAGATGCCGAGGAGGCAACGGATCAACGCCGTCAGCCCGGGTGTCATACAGGAAGCAATGGAGGCCTATGCGCCTTACTTTCGGGGTTTCGAATCCGTGCCAGCGGCCCGGGCCGCTCTGGCATATTCGAAGAGCGTCGAGGGTGCCCGAACAGGCACCGTGTTTCGGGTGGAATGATTGCTCCACGTCCTGGAAGCGGGAGTGGGGTCGGCATCACTGAACTGAGAGATTCGCGTGGATAGAGTGCTTTCGATGACGCTGCGGGCAGCAGCAATGCTCGTGGTCGTCACGGTCGGCTGCTCGTCCTCGGACGAACTGCCCCCTGAGCAGCGGTCGAATATCGTTGTGCGTGGTGACACGACCTTCGTCACCATTCCAGCGGCGTGGTCTCCTCCGACGGACAATGCGAAAGTCGAGGTCGTACTCCAGGGCGACGAGCTCCGAATCCCGACGGGAATGGCCCGTGCTGGCAATCGTGTGATCATCGCGGACCAGATTCAACTCCACGTAATCGAGGATGACGGGAGCTTCGTCGCGACGACGGGCGGATTTGGAGACGCCCCCGGCGAATTCGGAACGATCATGGCGATCGGCTCCATGGGCGACACGACGATGGTCCTCGACTATCGACTTCGACGGCTGTCGTTTCACGACCTGAATGGCGACCACATGGCGAATGCACGGGTCCTTCCCGTGGCACCGTTCGTGAATCCCCGTCCGGGAGATTGGGATCTGCGGCGGTATGACGGAGGGGTCCTTTACCTGTCAGTCGAGAATCCTCGCGTTAACCGTCCCACGAGGGCCGCTATCGTGTGGGCCGACTTCTCGGGTGACAGTCTCGAGGCCGTCCGTGCGTGGGCCCACATCGACTGGATGCATGCGAACGGCACCGTAATGCCGAAGCAGTTGTTCGGCCCCCGGGCTCACATTTCCCTCGGCTCTGACGGTCTGTACGCGTTCGGTGATGGAGTCGAGTACTGCTTCATGCTCGAACGAGTCGGAGTTCCGGCGGTTCGGAGAGTCTGCCGGGACTGGGAGCGGGTCGCCGTGTCACCCGAGGTGCGAGACCCGGGGCTGACGGTGTTCGAGCATGTCGACGAATCGGTACAACAGGACTTCACGAACGAGCTGGAGCAGATGGAGGTCGGGGAGCAATGGGCATCCTACGACCGGCTGCGGCTTGATGAGCTGGACCGGACCTGGGTTCGGCGGATCGGGCCCGAGCAGGCTGTTTCGCACCCGCACCTGTGGACGCTCGCGCCCGAGTTGCGCCCCGAATCGTTCGCGTGGGACGTGTACAGCCGGGACGGCGATCTGCTTCGCACGGTCGTGTTCCCGAGCGGCTTCGAGCCACAACTGCTGGAAGAAGGCCAGGCGTTCGGGTTGTGGCGACTGCCGGACGGTGAGATCACGGTCGGCAAGGCGACCTGGTAGGGATCGTTCGCGCGCACCGCGATGGCGAGCGCGGCCGACCGTAGAAACCTCGAGAGGACGACACGATGAACTGGAGCGCCATCGCCGCGGTTGGAGAACTGGCGGGTGCCGTGGCGGTCGTCGTGTCTCTGCTGTACCTCGCCCGTCAGATCAGCCAGAACACGCGCGCCATGCGACGGACGGCATCACACGACGCAGTCGAGGGCATGCTGAACTGGTTCAGTCACGCCCTGGCGGACCCCGACCTCACCCGAATCTGGACCCAGGGAATCGAGCGCCTCGACAACCTGTCCGAGGACGAGATCGCACGCTTCGCCCTCCTGCAGTTCAACCTGATGAAGGTCGCAGAAGACATTCACTTCCAGCACATGGAAGGCGCCATGGATCCGGGATTGTGGGAGGGCTGGTCGGAGATGTTCCAGCAGTACCTGGGGGCACCGGGGTCACAGGAATACTGGAGAGAACGGCGCCCTCTATTTTCGAAGCGGTTTCAGGCATACGTGAACAGTTTCGAGACCGATCCCGCATACCTGCGGACCCAGGCCTTTGCCAGGGCCGGGTTGAGCGAAGCGAAGCAGTAGCCATTGACGAAGTCCCTGCTTCAGCCAACACGTGGAATGTACGAAATGAAGATGATATCTACGTCCGACGCACCGGCGCCTGCGGGTCACTATTCCCAGGCGGTGGTGCACGGGGGGCTCGTATTCGTCTCCGGGCAGCTGGCGGTGGATGCGGCTACAGGACGGAAGTTCGCCGGGTCCATCGAGCAGCAGACGAGGATCGCGCTCGAGAACGTGGCCGCGATCCTCCGGGCAGCGGGTAGCGACCGCGATCAGGTGCTCAAGACGACCGTCTACATTTCGGACATCGAGTTGTGGGGCCGGGTGAACGAGGTGTACGCTGAGTTCTTTGGAGGCCACCGTCCGGCGCGGGCCGTCGTCCCGACGCGAGAGCTGCATCATGGATTGCTCGTCGAGATTGAAGCCATCGCGACGGTGCTCGCGGACTGAGCCGAGATGCTGCCGCCGAAGACCTGAGCCGGGCGCCGGAATGGAGAACGTTATGCCAGAACGCGAATCCGAGGTGTCATGACCCTGAAGTCCTGTGCGATGATTCCGGCTGCCCTGTTCCTGCTGGCCTTGCCACCAGCCACGAGCGCTCAGACTGCGTCCCCTTACCTCGTGGTACTGGGAATCGCACAGGACGGCGGTGTGCCGCAGGCTGGTTCGAACGAGCATCCCGCCTGGGAGAATCCTGATCTGAAGCGGCTCGTGGTCAGCCTCGGTCTCGTCGTTCCAGCGACCGGTGAACGCTGGATGTTCGAAGCGACACCTGATTTCCGTGAGCAGCTCTTCCTGTTCGACCAGAGCGCGCTGGCGGGTCCTGCACCCGGCCTGGATGGGATCTTCCTCACGCACGCTCACATCGGACACTACACGGGCCTCATGTTCCTCGGTCACGAATCGCTGGGCGCGATGGGCGTTCCGGTGTACGCAATGCCGCGCATGGCCCAATTCATTGCCACGAACGGCCCATGGAGCCAGCTCGTAAAGTACGAAAACATCGTACTGAAGCAGCTCGAGGATGGAGTTCCTGTACAGCTTGGGAGCGGACTCACGGTCACGCCATTCCTGGTTCCGCACCGGCAGGAGTTCGCCGAAGTGGTCGGTTTCCGGATCGAGGGACCGAGTCGCTCCGTTCTGTTCATTCCCGACATCGACAGTTGGGAAACATGGGACGAAGCAGGCACCCGTATCGAGTCGGCGATTGAAGCGGTGGACGTGGCCTACCTGGACGGGTCGTTCTTCGCGAACGGCGGATCCTGTGTCGATATGACCGGATTCCCCCGACCCGTCCATCACCATGGCATGCAGCGGTTCGCCGGGGCTTCCTGCCGCCGAGAAAGCAAAGATCAGGTTCATTCACCTGAATCA
The DNA here is from genome assembly GCA_942490755.1 of uncultured Gemmatimonadota bacterium. Classification (GTDB taxonomy): domain Bacteria; phylum Gemmatimonadota; class Gemmatimonadetes; order Palauibacterales; family Palauibacteraceae; genus Carthagonibacter. The sequence continues at coordinate 1,002 of CALNYN010000055.1, read as the reverse complement.
CACCAACCCGGCGCTACTGGATGATGGCGAGGCCCGGAAGCAGATCGAGCAACACGGATTTCGTGTCGCGGCTGAAGGGGAAAAGGTCGAACTCTGAATACCCTGTTCCGGAGAACATCATGAGGAACCGACTCGCTCTCATCGCCGCAGGCCTGTTCGTGATCGGCTGCGCCACCGACGCCCCCGAGCCCGAGGCCCGTTCGGCTGCGGCGTCCTCGGCCAGGTACTTCGATAACGCCGGTCGCGACGATCTGCTGGCGGGCGGGATTCGGATGATCCCGATCGAGACCCCGAAGGGAAATTTCCGCGTGTGGACGAAGCGCGTGGGCAACAACCCGACGATCAAAGTCCTTCTGCTGCACGGCGGGCCCGGCGTCACCCACGAGTACTTCGAGGCGTTCGACTCGTATTTTCCGGGTGCCGGAATCGAGTACTACTACTACGACCAGCTCGGCTCGTACTACTCGGACCAGCCCGACGACACGGACCTGTGGGAGGTGGAGCGCTTCGTGGACGAGGTCGAACAGGTACGCATCGCCCTGGGCCTCGGACCGGACAATTTCTATCTGCTGGGCCACTCCTGGGGCGGCATCCTGGCCCTGGAGTACGCGCTGCAGCACCACGGTGAGCTCAAGGGGCTCAACGTCCAACATGATGCAAGTATCCCGGCGTACAACGCGTATGCGCCCACGCGTCCTGATGCCTAAAATGGACCAGGACGTCCTGGCAAAGATCCAGGCGTTCGAGGGCGCGGGGGACTTCGCCAACCCTCGCATACATGGAGCTGCTTGTCGCGCACCACTACGTGCACCACGTCCTGCGCATGCCCGGCCGGATGTGGCCCGATCCCGTGGGACCCGGGCATCGCGCACTGAATCCCCACGTCTACCTGCCCATGCAGGGCCCCAGCGAGTTGGGTGCCAGTGGCCGCCTGCTGGAATGGGATCGTACAGCCGACCTGGAGCGGATCCGGGTCCCGACACTGATGATCGGTGCGCAGTA
>CALNYN010000054.1:0-60009 GCA_942490755.1 uncultured Gemmatimonadota bacterium | reverse complement strand
AGCAGCCCTCGCTTCCACGAGGGCCGGAAATAGTAACGAGCAAATGTCGGGAAGTCAACGCGAAATGAGCCGCTTCCCGGGGGCCCGTCGAATTCAGCCGGACGCTTCTTCCGTCTCCTCGGATACGTCTGTCACAACTCGCTCGGCGAGCACCGACACCTCGTTCTCTACGACTTGCAGGAAGCCGCCGGAAACGCCGATTCTGTACTCCTCCGGGCCGTCCCGCACCACGACCTCCCCCTCCCCGAGCAGGGTCATCAACGGTGCGTGCCCGTACAGGACACCCATCAAGCCATCGTAGGCCGGAATCGTCACGCTCTCACCCTCGCCGACGAATCCGACCGCCGTCGGGGAGATGACGCTCACCTTCAGCTTGCGACCACCTTCTTCGATCACGTCCCCTGTCCCTCGATATTGCGGGCCTGGGCCACGGCTTCTTCAATTCCGCCGACCATGTAGAACGCCTGCTCGGGCACGTGATCGTAATCCCCGTTGACCACGGCCTCGAACGACTCGATCGTCTGTTCGAGCGGAACGTACTTGCCCGGGATTCCGGTGAACTGCTCGGCCACGTGAAACGGTTGGGACAGAAATTTCTGAATTCGACGCGCCCGCCCGACGATCACCTTGTCTTCCTCGCTCAGCTCGTCCATGCCGAGAATCGCGATGATGTCCTGGAGATCCTTGTAGCGCTGCAGAATCTCCTGGACTCCGGTAGCGACATCGTAGTGGCGCTGTCCGAGGTACTGGGCATCCAGAATGCGGCTGTCCGACTCCAGAGGGTCCACCGCGGGATAGATCCCGAGCTCCGCGATCTGCCGGGAAAGAACCGTCGTGGAGTCGAGATGCGTGAACGCTGCCGCTGGTGCCGGGTCCGTGAGATCGTCCGCGGGCACGTAAATCGCCTGCACAGACGTGATCGACCCATCCTTCGTGGAAGTGATTCTCTCCTGTAGCTCACCCATTTCACTTGCCAGCGTCGGCTGATACCCGACGGCACTCGGCATACGGCCGAGCAGTGCCGATACCTCAGAACCAGCCTGGCTGAACCGGAAGATGTTGTCGATGAACAACAACACATCCTGATTCGCGACGTCACGGAAGTACTCGGCGACCGTCAGGCCCGACAGTCCGACGCGAAGGCGTGCGCCCGGCGGCTCGTTCATCTGTCCGTAGATCAGCGCCGTCGAATCGATGACGCCGGACTCCGACATCTCGAGCCACAGGTCGTTTCCTTCGCGCGTCCGCTCGCCCACTCCACAGAACACGGAGCGACCGCCGTGCTCCTGGGCGATGTTGTTGATCAACTCCATGATAATGACGGTCTTGCCCACGCCGGCACCGCCGAACAGCCCGGTCTTTCCGCCCTTAACGTAGGGACAGATCAGGTCGATCACCTTGATCCCGGTCTCGAAGATTTCGGTCTTCGGCTCCAGGTTGACCAGCTTCGGCGCCGCGCGATGTATCGACCAGCGTTCGGTCGCCTCCACCGGGCCGGCTTCGTCAACCGGCTCTCCCAGCACGTTCAGAATCCGCCCCAGCACAGCCTCTCCGACCGGCACCGTGATCGGTTGCCCGGTGTCTAAGACCTCCATGCCGCGCCGCACTCCGTCGGTGGAGTCCATGGCCACGGCCTTCACCTGGCCGCGGCCGATGTGCTGGGCGACTTCGAACACGAGCCGCTGCTCCTCGCCTTCGTGCTCCCACCTCAGCTCGAGCGCGTTGTACAGCTCGGGCATGTTCGCGGGATCGAACTCCGCGTCGATGACAGGGCCGATGACCTGTACGATCCTGCCGATATTCGATTTCTGGTCTGCCATATTCCGATTCTCTGCTCTACTTGCCGGCCAGGGCTTCAGCGCCACCGATGATCTCGGCGATCTGGCTCGTGATCTCAGCCTGTCGGGCCCGGTTGAACAGGCGCCGCAGGTTCGTCAGCAGGTCGTCCGCATTGTCGGTCGCCGCCTTCATGGCTGTCCGGCGGGATCCCTGCTCTGCCGCGGCGTTCTCCACCAGGGCTCGATAAGTAACGTTGTTGATGTACAGCGGGAGGATCCGTTCGAGGATCACGTCAGCCGACGGATCGAGAATGTAGTAGGGCTCGCGGCCCGGACGATCCTCCGGAACTTCGACCGGAAGCAGACGACGTACCGCAGGTGGCGTGCTCATCACGCTGCGGAATTCGGCATGTACGATATAGATCGCGTCGATCGTCTCGCGCACGAACGAATCCGCCAGCGGTGCGATCAGGTCGTTCGCCTGTTCGGGGGTCGGATCGTCGCCGATGTCGATCCGCGCCGTGCCGAGTTCGACGCCGCGGAATCCGAAGTACGCGATCCCCTTCTTTCCGACCACGTGCAGGTCTGTCGCCACGTCCGAGGCCGCGAGGTAGTCGATCAGCTCACGCGCCTTGCGGATCAGATTGACGTTGAATGCGCCACACAGGCCCCGATTGCTAGTTATCACTACGACCGCAGCGCGGCGGATCCTCTCGGGCTGCCGGAGGAGCGGATCCAGCTCCGCCAGCTCCGGGGTTATCAGGTTCTCGACGACAGCGGCCAGTCGCTCCGCGTACGGTCGGGCATGCACCACTCGCTGCTGCGCCTTGCGGAGCTTCGAGGTCGCGACCATTTCCATGGTACGCGTGATCTTCCGCGTGCTCCCGACGGACTGCATCCGCCGCCCGATCTCTCTCGCCTTCGCCATCTATCCGCTACGCCTCGTTCCTCGTCACGAGCATTCGGTATCCGGACCTCAAACGCCTGCCGCAGCTACCTGCTGAGCCGCCTCGGTCCGGAATATCCGCTTGTGCTCCTCGATCGCCTTGCGAAGCCCCTTCTCCGTTTCCTCCGACAGTACGCCCTCGGCACGGATCGCCGTACCCGTTCCCGGGTGCGCCGCGCGCATGTACTCGAGGAAGCTCTTTTCCCACGTCTGGATCTGATTCACGTTGACATCGTCCAGGAATCCCTGCGTGACGGCGTAGATCACCATCACCTGGTTCTCGACCGCCATCGGGACGTACTGACCCTGCTTGAGGATCTCCACCGTCCGCTCACCACGCGACAACTGACGCTGGGTCGCCGCATCCAGGTCAGACCCGAACTGGGCGAACGCTTCGAGCTCGCGGAACACCGCCAGGTCGAGCCGGAGACGGCCTGCGACCGTCTTCATCGCCTTGATCTGCGCGTTACCACCGACGCGTGACACCGAGATTCCGGCGTTCACGGCCGGCCGGACGCCCGAGTAGAACAAATCGTTCTCCAGAAAGATCTGTCCGTCCGTGATCGAGATCACGTTCGTCGGGATGTAGGCCGATACGTCCCCGGCCTGGGTCTGAACGATCGGCAGCGCCGTAAGAGATCCTCCTGGCTTTTCGATCGAACCGTGCCCTTTAATCACCTCGGCGTCTTCACTGATCTTCGCGGCCCGCTCGAGCAGGCGGCTGTGCAGGTAGAACACGTCACCCGGGTAGGCTTCACGACCCGGAGGACGTCGAAGCACGAGCGAAATCTCCCGATACGCGTCGGCCTGCTTCGACAGATCGTCGTAGATCACGAGCGCGTGACGGCCCTCTCTGTACATGAAATACTCGGCCATGGCGCAGCCGGAATAGGGGGCAATGTACTGGAGCGAGGTCGGGTCGGACGCGTTCGCCGCAACCACGACCGTGTAGTCCATCGCCCCTTCGTCTTCGAGGCGGGCGATGACGGACGCCACGGTGGACGCCTTCTGCCCCACCGCAACGTAGACGCAAACGACGTCTCCGCCGCGCTGATTGATGATCGTATCGATCGCGATCGCCGTCTTTCCCGTGCGGCGGTCACCGATGATCAGCTCGCGCTGTCCGCGACCGATCGGAATCATCGAATCGATCGCCTTCAGCCCGGTCTGTAACGGCTCCTTGACGGGCTGCCGATACACGATCCCCGGTGCCTTCCGGTCCACGACCATCGTTCCGGCCGCCTTGATCGAGCCCTTGCCGTCGAGCGGCTGGCCGAGCGGGTTGACGACCCGACCGAGGAACTCGGGACCGGCCGGCACTTCCAGCACACGGCCTGTCCGCCGGACCGTGTCTCCTTCCTTGAGCGCCAGGTAGTCACCCATCACGACGGCGCCGATGTTGTCCTCTTCGAGATTCAGCGCTAGAGCAGTGATGAGTTCACCGGTCTCCGAGGACTCGATTTCGAGCATCTCGTTCGCCACGGCCGAAGACAGACCCCAGATCCGGGCCACTCCGTCCTTCACCTCGAGGACTTCACCGACCTCCTCCATCTGGAGATCTTCCTCGTAGTGGTCGATCTGCTCGAGCAGCGCCTTCTTGATCTCGCCGGCGCGGAGCGTTGCATCAGACGTCGCCATGTTTCCTGTATTCCTGCCGTTGGGTTATCGGGGCCCGTCGGAATGTCGAGCAGTCCCGGAAGCCTCTACATCTTCGAGCAAGGCGCGTCGCATCAGTTGCAGTCCTCGACGCACCGATCCGTCCAGCACCCTGTCCTTCACCCGGACCACGAGACCACCGATGATTTCCTCGTCGGTCTGGAAATCGGCGGCTACCTGACGGTCCAGGAATCTGGACAGCGCGGTCTCGAGCTCTGAGCGGAACTCCGCATCGGGCTCGAACGGAAGCGTGACGCTCGCGTGAACACGTCCCGTGCGCTCGTTCAAGATTTCCCGGTAGGCCTCTTCCATCAGTGGTAGCAGGCCCTGTCGCCGCTTGTCCAGCACGACCATCAGAAACGTGACGAACGGCTCCGGATACCGATCGCCCAGTACCGACCGGAGCATACGCTTCTTTTCCTCCGGCTCGATACGGGGTGTATTCAGGAACGAGCGGAACGCGGAACTGTCCCGGTAGAGGGACGCGATCTCGCCAAGCATCACGAGCCACTCCTCTTCCGCTCCATCCCGCTCGGCGAGCGCGAACAGGGTGTCGGCGTAGTTCCGCGCGACCGAATGGCGGCTCACTCGAGACCAGCCACGTACTCGCGGATGAGCCGGCGATTGCCCTCGTCGTCGAGCCGCTCACGGATCAGACGCTCAGCCGCGGCCAGTGCGAGATCGACGGACTCCTGCCGCACGGTGGCGAACATGTCGTCGCGTTCCCGCGCCATTTCCTTGCGCGCCTTTTCGAGCATCTGCTCGTGCTCCTGGCGAGCCTGCGCGAGAATATCCTCGCGAAGCCTCTCACCGGCCACCCTGCCCTGGGCGAGGATCTCCTTCGACTCGCGCCGCGCCTCGTCCAGTTGACGCTGATGCTCGTCGAGCAGGCGACGGGCCTCCTCCCGGTCAGCCCGCGCCGAATCAATGGCATCCTGGATCCGGGACTGCCGCTGCTCGAGGCCACTCGCGATGGCCGGAAACGCCTTCCACCAGAGTACACCGAGCGTCAGCAGAAACAGGACCCAGGTCCATATCATCAGACCCAGGTTCAGGGAGAAGATGCCGGAACCGCCCTCAGCCGCGAGAGCCGCATCGGGTAGGGTGGCGACCAGCGCGATCGCACCCAGAATTCGGCGTGTCAGCATACCTCTCTGGCCAACCCTTCTTACTTGATGAAGCCGGCGATCACGAGCCCGAACAGCGCGGCGCCCTCGATGAGCGCGGCAAGGATGATCGAGCCGGTCTGGATCTGCGCGGCAGCCTCCGGCTGCCGAGCCATGGCGTCGGCCATCTGGCCGCCGATGCGACCGATGCCGATTCCTGCACCGATCACGACGCCGGCGGCGCCAAGAACGGCCATTCCGGCGCCGATGTCGCCGATCCCGCTTTCCTGAAGCAGAGCGAGCATGTTGAGCATCTCGGGGATCTCCTTGTTAGACCCGGTTGAATCGTGCTTACGGTCTCAACGGTCGCGTCAATGCGCGTGCCGGATGAGGCCGATGAACACCGCTGTCAGCGCGGTGAATATGTAGGCCTGTAGAAAGGCCACGAAAATCTCGAGGAACATCACGAACAGGCCGAGGAGGAGCGATCCGCTGATCGCCGCGATCCCTGTCGCCTTCGTGAAGCTCCCATATGTCAGGATCAGGCCGAGCAGCGCGAGAATCACGAAGTGCCCGGCCGTCATGTTGGCAAACAGTCGAACAGCGAGCGCGAACGGCTTCGCCAGTTTCCCGATCAGTTCCACCGGAGTCATGATGATAAGCATCACGACCCGCATCACCGGATGGAGGCCCTGCGGAGCATAGAAGATCGTGCCGAGCCAGCCTTTGAATCCCAGCTCCGACATGCCCGACGCTTCGACCACCGCCAGCGAGACCAATGCGAGCGCCGCGGTGACCATGATATTGGAGGTCGCGGTAGCGCCGAACGGGACCAGTCCGAGCAGATTCGCGAACAGAATGAAGAAGAACAGGGTCACTACGTAGGGGACGTATTTCTCCCCGCCGTGCCCGATGTTCGCCAGTGCGACATCGTCGCGGAGGTAGACGTAGAACGATTCAAAGGCGTTCAGCAGCCCGCCCGGCGCCTGTTCTCCAGGATCCGTCCGGGCGGCGCGTCGGGCCGCGAACCATACGGTCAGGATCGTGAGCAGCGTCGCGATCCACAGGAATACGACGTGCTTTGTCGGCGACATGTCGATTTCGAATCGTCCCACTTGAATCGGTGGGATTCTTGGCAGCTCGATCGTCTTCGATCCGAATTCGAGCTCGTTCGAGTCGACGATGTGGTGCATCATCGCTTCGGTACCCCACTCCTCGGAGTGCTCGGCATCGGCCGCGTGTTCCTCCCCGGCCGGGGCATGGTCCTGGGATTCCTGGGCGTTCGCCTCGTCCGACGACGGCCCGCCGTGGTCCTGGGGGAGAACGGCAATACTGACGGCCACTGCCGGCGGCGCAACAACCGGCGTGGTCGCGTCAAGCGGAGCACCTGCCAATATCACCAGCAAGAGTGGAACGAGCATCGTCCCCTTCACAGATCTTCAGTTCCGGAAATCGCCCCGCGCGTCACGACCGCCAACCAGACAGCCTCGAGCAGCAGGAACGTCACCAGAGCGAACGCATAGGCCAGAACGGCCTCGCGGCCTCGGCCCGACAGAGCCGACACGGCCCACAGCGAGGCCAGGCCACCGAACCTGGCCGCCATACCGGCCACCCAGGGAACCACGACCGATCGTCCGGCTTCCAGCGCTCCGGCGAGCGGCCAGAAACTGGCCGCCTGCACGGCCCAGGCGAATATCAGTCCCGCCGCCACCGACTTCGCATCGGCACCACCGATCGTCGCAGCGCTTCCTCCGACGATCGCCGCAATCCCGGTCAACGCCAGATAGGCCGCCCGGTGGGTCTGTCTCACCGCTGAGCCTCGATTCCGTCAGTCGTCGCCGGGTTCAGCCTCGGACGCATTCTGTCGTGGCTCGATCACCAGTTCCCTGTACATCACATAGAAGCCGGCGGAGAACCCGACGAATGTCCCGAGTAAGACGAAAAGCGGCCCCGTGTGGAGCCGCTCATCGGCCAGAGATCCCAACCACGCGAACAGCGCCGTGGACAGGCCAAGAGTAAGTCCGTGCCCGCTGTAGCGACCCAACTGGGCCAGAGTGCGCTTCTGGCGCTCCTCCGATTGCTGCACCAAGCTCGACTCCCGGTGACGGCCGCCGCGACTATACCTGCTTGTGAAAACGGATGCAAGGTCGTGTTCTTGACGCGCGGCAACCGTCCGATCTACGCTTGCACCTAACAGGTCAATCTGCCGGACAGGCCGTCCGGACACGAATCACGATGCGCAAGGCGGCTGCGGGAATGCTCACAGAGGAGGAGACTGGAAGCCAGGACGGCGGCGACATCCGACTTCTGGAGCAGCTCACCGAGACCCGCGCCCGACTGGAGACGCAGATCGCCAGGCGTATCGTGGGACAGACGCATGTCGTAGAAAAGCTTCTCGTAGCCCTGCTCGCGGGTGGGCACGCTCTCGTCGTAGGGGTGCCGGGCCTGGCGAAGACCACGCTCATCGCCACCCTCGCCGAGACCCTAAGGCTCCCGTTTCACCGGATCCAGTTCACTCCGGACCTGATGCCGTCCGACATCACGGGGACGGAGGTGATGGACGAAGACCCCGATACCGGGAGGAGGGTGTTCCGTTTCGTTCGAGGACCGATCTTCGCGAACGTGATCCTCGCGGACGAAATCAACCGAACCCCGCCGAAGACACAGGCCGCCCTGCTCCAGGCGATGCAGGAAGGCGAGGTAACGGTCGGGAATGAGACCTTTCCCCTCGATCGTCCGTTCTTCGTTCTGGCGACCCAGAATCCGATCGAGCACGAGGGCACGTATCCGTTGCCGGAAGCACAGCTCGACCGGTTCATGCTGGAGTTACGGATCACGTATCCGAGTTTCGACGAAGAAGCGGACATCGCATCGATGACGACCGCCGGATCGTTGGAGCCACTCGAATCCGTGATGGATGGCGAGCGTCTGGCCGAATTCCAGGAACTCGTGAGACGGGTCCCCGTTCCTCCATCGGTCGTTCAGGCGGCCGTGCGTCTGGCACGCTCGACCCGGCCGGACGACCTCGATGCTCCGGGGTTCATACGGGAAATGATCGCCTGGGGGGCGGGTCCACGGGCCTCCCAGTACCTGGTTCTCGGCGCCAAGTCACGTGCTGCGCTGCACGGGCGAGCCGCTCCCGATCTGGAAGATGTCCGGGCGATTGCCCCCGACGTACTCCGTCACCGGGTGGTCCCGGGATTCGAAGCCGAGGCGGCTGGACGGACGGCGGATGATCTCGTCGCCGAGCTGATCGCGTCGGTCCTGGCTTGAGCCCCGGACAGCAAGGTCCATGACCATCGGCGTCGGTATCCTCGTGTTGCTCGGGTTCCTCGTGCTGCTGTCCGGCGTATTCTCGGGAGCCGAGATCGCCTTGTTCTCGGTTCCGCTGACCAGGGCGAAGGCCCTGGCCAATGAGGACGTCCGGGGCGCCCAGGCCCTGGCCCAGTTGAAGTCCAATCCCGAGCGCCTGCTCGTCACGCTGCTGATCGGCAACAACGTGGTGAACATCGGGGCCGCTTCCATCGCCACATATGCGGCCACCGAAACCTTCGGCTCGGCCGGTGTCGGAATCGCGACTGGCGGCATGACACTGCTCGTTCTCTTCTTCGGCGAGATCATTCCAAAGACGTTTGCCGCTGCTCATGCCCTGAGGCTTTCGCTTCTCACGGCCCCGTTGTTTCTGTGGTTGACCCGCCTGGCACTGCCGATCGTCCTGCCGTTCGAAGCCCTCAGCCGACTCGTTCTCCCGAGTCGCAGAACGATACCCAGCGTAACCGAATCGGAGATCCGGGCGCTGACGCTGCTGGGCCACGAAGCCGGGGCGATCGAGGAGCACGAACGGGAGTTGATTGAGCGGGCGTTTGCGCTGGACGCGATGCGGGCCTGGGAAGTGATGACTCCCCGCACCGAGATCTTCGCCTGGCCCGCGGATCGGAAACTGGGCGAGATCGCGACCGAGTTGAGCGACGTTCCGTACAGTCGCATTCCAGTGTATGGCGAGTCTCTGGATGAAATCACCGGGGTGCTGCACGTGCGGGATGCCTTCGAGGCGCTGGTCGCCGGACGACACGAGGCGAAGCTCGGTTCCCTGGCCCGAGAGCCGTTCTTCGTGCCGCACTCCCTGGCATTGGTCCGATTGCTCACGGATTTCCGGGCGCGACGGATTCACATGGGAGTCGTGGTCGACGAGCATGGGGGCACCGACGGGATCGTCACGCTGGAGGACATCCTCGAGGAGCTCGTCGGCGAGATCTCCGACGAACTGGACATTCTCGAGGAGTCCATCGTCCATGTCGGACTGGGCCAGGTCCTCGCGGATGGTGGCACCGATCTGAAGGAAGTAAACCAGTTGTTCGGCACCGATCTGCCGGTGCACGAACACCGTACGGTCAACGGCCTGTTGCTCGGCGGGTTCGGTCGGGTGCCGGACCAGGGCGAGACACTCGAGCTGGAGGGTTTGCAGATCGAGGTGCTGGAAGCGACCGAAACTCAGGTGCTGAGAGTCAGGATTTCACGTCTGTCGCTGGATCCGGCAGAGGGCCTGAAAGGTGAACGCCCGCCCGACTCCGGGACAGGGGAATCGACCGGCGAGACTTAGGAGCCCCGCAGGAACATCGTCTGATATCCCTCGACGATCGTGTCGCCGAACAAGAACGTGATCACGGCCCCGAGCGCCAGGAACACGCCGAATGGCACATCCTTCTTGGTCTTCAGGCTCACGGGCCCGAACACGACGGTCCCCACGACGGCTCCGAGAAAGATCGTCAGCATCGCTCCAGCTGGACCGAGGAACGCTCCTACCATGGCCATCATCTTCATGTCCCCTCCCCCCATGGCCGGCTTCCGGAACGCCCACTCGCCGAGAATGCCGACGGCCAGCAGCACACCGAACCCGAGAGCCGCCCCAATTACAGACACCAGCGGGGTCGGGGCTCCCGGAAGCAGGGACAGCGCAAATCCGGCTCCCAGACCCCCCAGACTGAGGGCATCCGGAATCAGGTAGTGCTGCCCGTCGATCAATGCGATCGCCAGCAGCAGGCTGAACAGTATGGCTCCCTGCAGAGCGTGCCACGTTGGTCCGTAAACCACCGCGAGTCCAACCCAGATCGCCGCGGTGGTCAACTCGAGGGCAGGATAGGCCCACGAGATCGGCTCCCGGCACGACCGGCAACGGCCGCGGAGCGCCAGCCAGCTGAATACGGGGACGTTGTCGAACCATGCGATCGCCGCCCCGCACTTGGGACAGCGCGAACGTGGGCGGACCAGGCTCTCCCCGCGTGGCAGACGCCCTACGCAGACATTGAGAAACGAGCCCACGGACAATCCGAGGACCCCGGCATACAACAGGAATACCGCTTCAACGGCTCCCGGCACGGTCACCTCCGAGAATTCGATCGAGCAGGATCGCGGCCGCCGCCGCGACATTCAGCGACTCGGCGCCACCGGATTGCTCAATTGCAACGATACGTTCGGCAGCGGCTCGAATTTCTTGCGACACTCCGGCCCCCTCATTTCCTACCGCGAGCGCAACCCGGCCAGGTGCGGAATCTCCCCGGTGAAACGGATCTCCGTCGGCAGCCGACGCCCACAGGGGAACTTCCCGCTCCAGCAGGCCATCGATCGCCTCCCGATGACCGAGTTCGAGAATCGGCAGGCGAAAGCTGGCACCGGCCGCCGCCCGCACCGCTCTGGGTGACCAAGGGTCCGTCGTGCCGGGCAGGACCAGCATCCCGTCGGCCCCCAGGGCCTCGGCCGTCCGGATGAGCGTACCGAGGTTGCCGGGATCCTGCACGCCATCGACGGCCAGCAACCTCATCCCCGCGAGATCTTCCCACCCGCAGCGGGGGATCTCTGCCACGACGAGGAGTCCCTGTGGCGTGACGGTGTCCGCGAACTCGGACAGCTCGGCGCTGGTGACGGCCTCACAGGATATACCATCCCTGCGCAGGCGTCGTACGAGAACATCGATCGCCGGATCCGCGAGTGCGCCCTCCGTAAACAGGCCATGTAACACCGGCCGGCCCGCGTTGAGGAGGTCTCCGACGACCCGGGCTCCCTCCGCGATCAGGAGACCTCGTTTCGCCCGCTCCTTGCGCCGAAGCAGAGCACGCAGCCGCTTTCGTTCATTCAAGCTCGGCACGGCACATCTCCACCGGGCACCCTGGCTGAGCGCCGAACCGATAAGACGTGGAGTGAAACGATGCGCGATGCGGTACGCGAGACAGACCTTCCCCCGGTGGCTCTTACGATCGCCGGAAGTGATTCGGGCGGCGGAGCAGGAATCCAGGCGGACCTCAAGACCTTCCATTCCTTCCACGTGTTTGGTACGACCGCCGTCACTGCCGTCACGGTGCAGAACACCGTTGGCGTGACCGGCGTGCACCCGATTCCGCCGGACATCGTCGAAGCGCAGATTCGTGCGGTGGCCGACGATCTTCGGCCGGCGGCCTGCAAGTCAGGCATGCTGGCCGACGCCACGATCATCGAAGCCGTGGCGCGCGGCCTCGCCGCGGTCTCGATTCCCGCATACGTGCTCGATCCGGTAATGGTCGCGACGAGCGGGGATCCGCTGCTCGAGAACTCCGCTGTCGATGCCCTTCGATCCGAGCTGTTCCCGCTCGCAACCGTAGTGACCCCAAATCTGCATGAAGCGGAGATCCTCACAGGTATGCGGATCGAGTCTGAAGCGGACATGCGGCGGGCCGGTGAGCGGATTCTGTCCGACGGTACGGCGGCTGTCCTCCTCAAGGGAGGCCATCTGGACGGGGACGAAGTGATTGACCTGCTGCTCACGGAATCGGGGGAACGGAGCTGGCGGGCCAGCAGGCTCCCGGTCGGTAACGCACACGGAACCGGCTGCACGCTGTCAGCGGCGATCGCTGCGGGCCTCGCCACGGGCCGCAGTCTCGAACAGGCGGTGGAGTCCGGTATCGATTTCACCCGGCGCGCTCTCCGGACCGCACCCGGGCTCGGATCAGGTGCGACACCGCTCAACCACTGGACGCGCCCGTGATCCGCCGATCGACGGCAGTCACGGCGACCGTCACGAGGTCCTGGAACTGGTCGGCCACACGCCGGGTCGTCCCGATCACTTCTTCGTGATCCAGTGGTCGAGAGCGGATCCCGGCCGCATAGTTCGTCAGGCAACTGATCCCAAAACAACGAACACCTCGGGCCCGGGCAGTGATCAACTCCGGCACCGTGGACATGCCGACGGCATCCGCGCCCAGCCGTTCGAGCATGCGGATCTCGGCCGGCGTCTCGAAGCTCGGGCCCAGTACCGCCGCATAGACTCCTTCCCGCACGGTGACACCCGTGGACTGCGACGCCTCGTGCAGCACCTGCCGCAGTTCGGGATCCCAGGCTGCCGACAGATCTGGAAATCGGGGATCGCCGGGTACGACTTTCCCGACGAGCGGATTCCGGCCCATCAGGTTGATGTGGTCTCGAATCACCATCAGCTCACCCGGCGTGAACCCGGGGTTGATCGCCCCCGCCGCATTCGACAGGAACAGAGCCCGAATCCCGAGCGCTGCGAGAACGCGAATCGGAAACGTCGCCTCCTGGACCGGGTGGCCCTCGTACAGGTGAGCCCTGCCACGCATTGCCACGGCAGGAACTCCCGACAGAGTGCCGAGCACCAGGATACCGGAGTGCCCTTCGACCGCCGGCTCGGGAAAGCCTGCAAGCTCACCGTAGGGGATTCTCACCGGGGACTCGAATCTGTCGGCCAGACCACCGAGCCCGGACCCGAGAACCAGTCCGATGCGCGGAGACGTTCCGGGAGCCCGATCACGCACGATTGCCGCGGCCTGTTCTGCCCGAGCAGTGAGATCGAACGCAGAACTCTCGGACGCACTGTACTCTGCCGGTCTCCCGAGCGATCGGTTCATGCAAGCACTCCTGCGAACGTTGCCGTCATCCACGTCGCCATCGTCCCTCCGAGCATCGCGCGCATGCCGAGTTTCGACAGGTCCTGGCGCCTCGAAGGGGCGATGCCCCCGATGCCGCCGATCTGGATCGCGATCGACGAGAAGTTCGCGAACCCCGTCAGCGCGTAGGTGGCTATGATCACGGACTTCGGAGACAGCGAGGAACCCGAAGCCAGGCCTTCCGCCAGCATCTGAAACGCTACGAATTCGTTCGCTACCATCTTCACGCCGAACAGGCTTCCGATCTGCGCCGCGTCCGACATCGGAACTCCAATCAGCCAGGCCACGGGCGCGAACGCATATCCGAGCACCATCTCGAGTGTCACACCCTCGATCCCGACCAGACCCAGCCCCCAACCCAGCAATCCGTTCACGAGCGCGATGAGCGCCAGAAACGCGATCAGCATCGCGCCGACATTCAGAGCCAGCCGCATGCCGTCAGCCGCGCCGCCCGCAGCCGCATCGATCACGTTCGAATGATCCTGCTCCAGCTCCATGTGGAGCGTCTCCGCGGTCTCCGGCTGTCCGGTCTCGGGGACCAGCATCTTGCTGACCACGATGGCCGCCGGGGCTGCCATGATGCTCGCCGCCAGCAGGTGGCCGGCGATGGTCGGGAAGGCCCCGGCGAGCATTGCCACGTAGGCCGCCATCACCCCACCTGCCACGGTCGCGAACCCTCCGACCATTACCGTGTTGAGCTCGGACATCGTCATGTTCTCGATGAACGGCTTGACCAGCAGCGGCGCCTCTATCTGACCGACGAAGATGTTCCCGGCCGCCGAGGTCGTCTCGGCGCCGCTCGTCCCCAGCGTACGCTGCATCAGCCACGCGACTCCCCTGACCACCCTCTGCATGAGTCCGAGGTAGTAGAGAATCGTCATCAGGGCCGAGAAGAAGATGATCGTCGGCAACACGCTGAACGCGAAGTTGGCCAGCACCGGAACGGTACCCGCGCCCCCGCTGACTGGAACGACCGGCTTCGCGAGGTTTCCGAACACGAAGGAGGCACCTGCATTCGTGTAGCCGAGTAGTGCCACGAAAACGGCGTTCACGATGCGGAAGAACCCGCGCCCCCAGTCCGTCTTCAGAACGATAAGGGCGAAGAGCATCTGCAGGCCCAGGCCTTTCGCGACCAGCGACCAGGGGATCGCGGAGCGATTGGCGGAGAACGCCCACAGAACGACGATCATCAGGCCGAGCGCGAACAGCCCCCTGCCGAGCCGGATCGGAAACGGCTCGTCGATCGCATCGACATTCACGATGCTCGATGTCACCCGCGTCTGCGCATGGGGCGGCCTCCCAGGGATCCGGGAGTGGTATCCGGGAATCCGGCCTTCAACTCGAGAACGGCGTTCGTCGAATCGCCGATCACCGTGGCCGCAGAGACTCCCGATGTCGGGCTAGCGAGCGCCAGGAAACATGCAAGGCCCGCAACGCGCAGACCTCGACGCCGGCGCGACCGCGCCCGGACTACCACGAGCCGAATCGCCCGATCTGGTTCTTCGTCAGAACGATACCGGCGTGCTTTGCCTCGACCAGCGTCTGCCTGGCAAACAGCTTGATGAACGCGACCCCCGCGATGAATCCCCCGACATGGGCCCAGAACGCCACCCCTCCACCCTCGATGCCGACCTGCACGACTCCCGAGAAGAGTTGAAGTACGAACCAGAGACCGAGCACCGTCAGCGCACTCAGCGGTATGACCCGGATGTAAACGATGAGAAAGATCAGAGTGTGGACGCGGACCTTCGGATACAGCACCATGTAGGCGCCCATGATCCCGCTGATCGCCCCTGAGGCACCGACAGTCGGAACGGTGCTGCCCGGAGCGAACATGATGTGGGCCACGGATGCCAGGACCCCGCACAGCAGGTAGAAGACGACGTAGCGCAGGTGGCCCATGGAGTCTTCGATGTTGTTCCCGAATACCCAGAGAAACCACATGTTGCCGACCAGGTGCATCCACCCGCCGTGCATGAACATCGAGGTCAGCACCGTCCAGATGCCAAGTCCCCCGATCGTACAGCTGGCATCTCCGAGGGACACCGTCTCGCCCGGCAGAACGGAACCCGTGATCTCCCCTGGAATGGTCCCGTAGGCGCACAACGAGCTCAGGAACGGATCCGGTGCTCCGGCCCCCTGGACCAGGATCCATACCAGCACGTTTGCCGCGATGATCAGGATCGTGACAAACGGAAACAGCTCGGTCGGGTTGTCGTCTCGCAGCGGGAACATGCCCGACAGGGTAGACGGCCCCCCGAACCGACGCAATATCAGCACGGGCTGCCCACACGACCGACAGCCACCTGCCGTTCTGACACGAAACCGGTGGCCAACGTGCCAGAATAGCGGGGAAAGAGCCGCAAACAGGCGCCAGGCGCGGCACATCGCTTGCACTTCTCCGTGCAGACAAATCAACGAACGACCCGGTCTCCCGTCCGCCGCGGCGGCGCGGCCTCCGGGCGGGAGCGAGAAAGGGAAGAAACACATGAGCAAGGTCATCGGAATTGACCTCGGAACGACGAACTCAGTCGTATCCGTGATGGAGGGCGGCGACCCGGTCGTGATCCCGAACGCCGAAGGTGCCCGTACGACACCTTCGGTGGTCGCGTTCACGAAGGATGGAGAGCGCCTGGTTGGACAGGTAGCGAAGCGTCAAGCAGTCACGAACCCGGTAAACACAGTCTCATCGATCAAGCGATTCATGGGACGGAAGTGCTCGGAGGTGGACCACGAGCGGCAGCTGGTCCCGTACAAGATCGAGTGCGACGGCCAGGATCGGGTCCAGGTCAAGATCCCGCATGGCGACAAGACGTTCACGCCCCCCGAGATCTCGGCCATGGTGCTTCAGAAGATGAAGCAGACGGCAGAGGACTACCTGGGTTCGGATGTCACCCAGGCAGTAATTACGGTCCCGGCCTATTTCAACGATGCCCAGCGGCAGGCGACCAAGGACGCCGGGAAGATCGCCGGGCTCGAAGTGCTGCGGATCATCAACGAGCCGACCGCGGCCGCGCTGGCCTACGGTCTCGATAAGAAGAGTGACGAGAAAATCGCCGTGTTCGACCTCGGTGGAGGGACCTATGACATCTCCATCCTCGAACTCGGAGAACGGTGTATTCGAGGTGAAGGCCACGAACGGCGATACACACCTGGGTGGAGATGACTTCGACCAGCGTGTGATCGACTGGATGGTCGATGAATTCCTGAAGGACCAGGGAATCGACCTCTCGAAGGACCCGATGGCCCTCCAGCGGCTCAAGGAGGCGGCGGAAAAGGCCAAGTGCGAACTGTCAACCGTCACGCAGACCGATCTCAATCTGCCGTTCATCACGGCTGACCAGAGCGGCCCGAAGCACCTGCACATGACGCTGACCCGCTCGAAATTCGAGCAGCTCGTCGACGACCTGGTGGAGCGCACCAAGGAGCCGATGCAGAAGGCGCTCAGTGACGCGGGATTGAAGGAGTCGGAGATCGACGAAGTGATACTCGTGGGCGGATCGACCCGGATCCCCAAGATCCAGGAGACCGTAAGGGAGTTCTTCGGCAAGGAGCCCCACAAGGGGGTGAATCCAGACGAAGTAGTCGGAATTGGCGCCGCGATTCAGGGTGGGGTTCTCGCAGGGGACGTGAAGGATGTCCTGCTGCTCGACGTGACCCCGCTGTCGCTGGGGATCGAAACACTGGGCGGCGTAATGACGGCGCTGATCCCGAGGAATACGACGATCCCGACCAAGAAGAGCGAGGTCTTCTCGACCGCCGAGGACAGTCAGCCCACCGTGGACATTCATGTCCTCCAGGGTGAACGACCGATGGCGAGTGACAACAAGACGATCGGCAGATTCCAGCTGACCGGAATCCCGCCTGCGCCGCGCGGCATACCGCAGGTCGAGGTGACTTTCGACATCGATGCGAACGGAATCCTGCACGTGAGCGCTAAGGACCGTGCGACGAGCAAGGAGCAGAAGATCCGGATCGAGGCTTCATCGGGCCTGTCCGACTCCGAGATCGACAAGATGGTGAAGGACGCCGACGCGCACGCCAGCGAGGACAAGGACCGGCGTGAGAAGGCCGAGGCCCGGAACCGTCTCGACTCCCTGATCTACCAGACCGAGAAGAATATCGAAGAGTGGAAGGAATCGATCGACGACTCGGCGAAGGAGGAGATCGAGGCAAAGCTGGAGCGTGGACGGCAGGCCCTGAAGCAGGATGACCAGGGCGAGATACAGGCGGCCGCGGAGGACATTCAGCAGGCTGTCCAGGCAGCCGCTCAACAGATCTACGCGAAGGCCGGCATGGGCGACCAGGCAGGTCCCACGGACGAAGGGTTCGATGCGGGTGCAGCCGACGCAACAGCCACGGCCGAAACCGGCGCGTCAGATGAAGATGTCGTCGAAGCCGACTACGAGATCGTCGAGGAGTCGGACGAAAAGTAGTGCAGCGGCCGGAAACGCTGCGGGGGCCACGGTGGTCCCAGTGGACGGCGTCCTTCGGGACGCCGTCCGGCGTTTCGGGCAACCCTGAAGCACGACGGGACGTCCAAATAGCGTCGGACACGGAACCCGGAAGGCTCTTGGGTCATATCACGGGACGCCGGGCGACGCACGTACACGACCATAGACCCTGAAATCGACGAGTAACGATGAACGATCCTCTGCGCAGCAAGCTGAACCTCATTCTCACGGCCGTCGTGGCATTCGGAGTCGGGCTCGGCGTCGCGGCTCGCTTCGATCTCACTCCACCGGGGGTGGCGCAGGACCACAATCCGCCCCTCCGACTGGTGTCCACGAATTCGGGTTTGAGCGGTGCCGGGACGATCCCGATGGACGGCTTTGCGGAGATCGCGGAGCACATCACACCAGCCGTGGTGACGATTTACGTGGACCGGGACATTCCCGAGCACGGACGGCAGCAAGAGCTTCCCGCGCCGTTCAACCAGTTCCAGCAGGAGGTGCCCCCGACCGTCCGCGGCAGTGGTTCCGGATTCATCATCAGTGAAGACGGATACATCGTCACCAACAATCATGTCGTGGAAGGAGCTACCCGGATCACCGTGGAGCTCTACGACCGTCGGCGGTTCGATGACGTCCGTCTCGTCGGCCGTGATGGGACGACTGATATCGCGCTGCTGAAGCTGGATGCCGACGATCTGGCAGCCGCGACGCTCGGCACGAGTGACGGCTCGCGAGTCGGCGAGTGGGTCCTCGCCGTTGGGAGCCCGGGGTTCACGGCAGGTCCGTCACCGCTCACCATGACGGTCACGGCGGGGATCATCAGCGCCAAGGGCCGCAACATCAGGATCATCGAGGAGAATTCGGCGATCGAGGACTTCATTCAGACCGACGCGGCGATCAACCCGGGGAATTCGGGAGGCCCGCTGATCAACGCTCGTGGGGAAGTGATCGGCGTGAACGCGGCGATCGCCTCGAGAAGCGGGACGTACGAGGGCTACGGGTTCGCTGTTCCGATCGACCTGGCGCGTGAAGTGATCGATGACCTGGTGGAGTACGGACAGGTGCGCCGGGCGTTGCTCGGGGTGCAGATCCGTGCCGTGGACGCACCGATTGCGACGGATTACGGGCTCGACCGACCGATCGGCGCACAGGTCATGGGCGTCGAGGAAGGGAACGCCGCCAGCCGGGCCGGGATCAAAGTCGGGAGTCTCATCGTCGCGATCGACGGAGAGCAGGTAGAGTCGGTGAACGATCTGCAGCGCAAGATCCGCAAGCGCGATCCGGGCGAAACGGTCCGCGTGGAACTGGTGGATTACGATCGCAGCCGGCGGACCGTATCCGTCACGCTCGAAGAGGCGGAGACGGTTCAGACTGCCAGCGTCGCACCGGAAGTGTCGGACGACAAGCCGGACCCACTCGGGCTTACGGTAGAAGACCTGTCGAGCGATTCCCGCCAGGCCCTCGACCTTCCCGAAGGGGTGGAGGGAGTCGTGGTGTCGGAAATGGCACGGTTCGGCCAGTTCTTCCCCCGGTGGCGCCAGGTGGGTCGCAGTGATCACCCGGTAGTCGTGAGCGTCAACCGTTCGGACGTGACGAGCGTGGCCGAATATCGTGAAGAGATCAGCAAGGTCAGTCCGGGAGAGGTAGTCAGTCTCCGGGTGTTCGATCCGGTGCTGGGCGAGACGCTGCCCGTCAGCGTACCGCTACCCTCGGCGCCGCGCTGATCGGGTAGGAGTTCTTGTTTGAAGCGGACGGCGTCCCCCCGGGAACGCCGTCCGCTTCCGTCTTCATCCTCCGAGTCCGCAGCTTTGGTCTCCCGTCATGTGCGTGGCCCGTTAAGGCACCCGGGGTTAGAATACGGGTTGCTCCAGTTCAGCGGGCGAAAGTGGCGGAACTGGCAGACGCGCCAGCCTTAGGAGCTGGTGGCCGAGAGGCCGTGGGGGTTCGAGTCCCCCCTTTCGCATATCATGCAGACCTTCAGCCGTGAGATCGTGTTGATGGAATCAGGAAAGATAGAGAATAGCGGCAGTGGCGGTGTCGATGTCGCCGTCGAGATCGGAGATGACTGGTCCCGGCGGTTGACGATTACCGTGGCCCCGGAGCGGGTAGCGAAGGCCAGGGCGAAAGAGCGGAATCAACTGGCGAAGTCGATCCGACTCAAGGGTTTTCGAAAGGGGCGGGTACCTCCGGACGTCGTGGAACAGCGATTCGGCCTCGAACTCGACCAAGTCGTGCAGGAACGGTTGATCGAGGAGGCCTATCGAGAAGCCGTGGACTCCACCGACATCACACCCGCCGGAGCGGCGAGCGTGTCGAATGTTCAGTACGCGCCGGGAGAGCGACTGACATTTCAGGCGGACGTCGAGGTCATGCCGACCGTGGAGTTGTCCCGCGTCGGCGGATTCCGGTTGAAGCGAGAGGTCCAGCCGGTGACCGACGCAGAGGTTCAGGAAATCCTCGACCGGGTGCTGGCGGACTTCGCGGACTGGAGGGAGGTCGACCGGAAGCCCGGTGCAGGAGATCAGGTCGCCGTCCGTGTAGCTCCGCTGACCGACGGAGAGGACACTCCCGCTGAGGAAGCGAAACCGTATCGATTCGTGCTCGAAACCGGCCAGGCGCTGCCGGACGTCGAACAGGCGATCAAGACCCTGGCACCAGGAGAATCGGGATCGTTCATGGTCGGCTTTCCGGCGGAATCGGAAGACGCTGAGGCGGAGCAGCGACAGTTGTTTGTCGCGGTCGACAGTGTCGAAGAGCAGGTGTTGCCGGAACTCGACGACGAACTGGTGAAACGTGCGACGGGTGGCGCCCAGCAAACGCCGGCCGAGCTGGATGAAGTCATCCGTTCGGATCTCGCCAGACACCACGAGGATGAGGCGGAAGGCAAGCTTCGCGGTGCGATTCTCGAAGCGCTCATCCAGGCCAACGGGTTCTCGCTCCCCAAATCGCTGGTGAACAGGTATCTGGATGGAATGCTTCGTGCGCCAGAGGACGCCGACGGCGACGAGCTGAACCAGGCCCGAGAGTCACTGGCGCCCCATGCGGAGCGGCAGATCAAGGAGGAGATGCTCCTCGACCGCGTGATCGAGCAGGAAGGTCTGCAGGCCGACGAGGAATCCGTCGAGCGCAAGATCGAGGAATTGGCGGAACGGAGTAAGATGGCGCCGGGAGCGGTACGGCGACGCCTCGAGAAGGAAGGCCAGTTCGAGTCGTTGCGCCGAAACATCGCTGTAGATCGAGCGTTCGAGTACTTGAAGTCTCAGTCCGAAATCGAGGGAACGAGCTGACAGGGATCGGAACCCGCCGCGTGACACGGGTAGGATTACCCGACGGGTGGACTCGACTTCCGCAGAGAACGGAAACCATGACGATTTACGCACCATATGTGATCGAGCGGTCGAGCAGGGGTGAGCGCAGCTACGACATATTCTCACGCCTGCTGATGGACCGCATCGTGTTCCTGGGAACACCGATCAACGACGACGTTGCAAATGTAGTCATCGCTCAGCTCCTGTTCCTGCAGGCGGAGAACCCCGAGCGGGACATCAACATCTACATCAACAGTCCCGGCGGCAGTGTCTACGCCGGGCTGGCGATCTACGACACGATCCAGTACATGACCGCGCCCGTTGCCACGATCTGTATGGGAATGGCGGCTTCAATGGGGGCATTCCTTCTGGCCGCCGGGACGCCCGGCAAGCGGTCGGCGCTGCCGAATTCGCGGATCATGATCCACCAGCCATCCGGTGGATCGCAGGGCACGGCGTCCGACATCGAGATCCAGGCGCGCGAAGTCCTGTACGCCCGGGAGCGGCTCAACGAACTGCTCGCGAAACACACCGGCCAGACGATTGAGCAGATCGGGGAGGATGTAGACAGGGATCGGTATATGTCTCCGGTTGAAGCACGGGACTATGGTATTATTGATCGGATCATCGAGCAGGCGGGCAGCGGGAGCGATGAGGATGGAAAACAGGCTCCTGCTGTGGAGTTGACGGGGCCTGAAGCCGTCGAAGAACCCGACTCCGGCAGCTGACCCGGGTAACCGAGGAGAGACGCAAATGTCTGGCGACAAGCACCTTCGCTGTTCTTTCTGCGGAAAGTCCAAGGAAAGCGTCAAGAAGTTCATCTCGGGGCCCAATGTCTACATCTGCAACGAGTGCATCTCGCTGTGCAACGAGATCCTGGCGGAGGAAGAGGATCGCGAAACGGCTGCACAGATTGCCGAGGTCCTCAGCCCGATCGAAATCAAGGAAATACTGGACGAGTACGTGATCGGGCAGGAACAGGCCAAGAAGAGCCTCGCAGTGGCCGTATACAACCACTACAAGCGGATCAATCACAGCAGCAAGATCGATGACGTCGAGATAGACAAGTCGAACATCATGCTTCTGGGCCCGACCGGCGTCGGAAAGACCCTGCTGGCTCAGACGCTGGCGCGGATGCTCCAGGTGCCGTTCACGATCGCCGATGCCACGACTCTGACGGAAGCCGGTTACGTGGGTGAGGACGTGGAGAACATTCTCGTGCGTCTCCTGCAGGCCGGTGACTACAACATCGCCGAGTGCGAGCGCGGGATCGTCTACGTGGACGAGATCGACAAGATCGCCCGCAAGAGCGAGAACCCGTCGATCACGCGGGATGTTAGTGGAGAGGGGAGTCCAGCAGGCTCTGTTGAAGATACTCGAAGGTACGGTCGCTTCCGTGCCGCCTCAGGGTGGACGGAAGCACCCGCAGCAAGAGTACATCCAGATCGACACGCGCAACATCCTGTTCATTTGTGGCGGTGCGTTCGACGGACTCGAGGAGATCATTGAGGGCCGGCTGGGCAAGCGGCAGATCGGATTCGGTGACGAAGAAGCAGGTGAGAAGAACCCGACTGCAAGCCCCCTGGACCAGGTCGAACCGGAGGACCTCCTGAGATTCGGCCTGATCCCCGAGCTCGTCGGCCGACTTCCCGTGACTGTAACCCTGCACGATCTGGACGAAGACGCAATGCTGGAGATCCTCCAGCGCCCGAAGAACGCTTTGGTCAAGCAGTACCAGAAGATGTTCGAGCTCGAGGGCGTCGGGCTGACTTTCGACCCCAAGGCGCTCTCCGCCGTAGCGAGCAAGACGATTCAGCGCGGAACCGGAGCTCGTGGCCTTCGGGCAGTTCTCGAGGAAGTGATGCTCGACATCATGTTCAACCTCCCGTCGCGGGACGACATTCGGGAAGTCGTGATCACGCTCGAGACGATCGAAGAGGGCTCGGAGCCATTGCTGATTCTCGAGCCGGAGACACAACGCCGCGAGGCGTGAGTCTCGCGCAGCCGCTTCCCTGGAATCCGGTGACTCCAGTCAGAATTCGTCAAGTCGAATTTGCCGGTGCCATAGGCCGCCCGGGCCAGGCGCCACCGGATGAACTCCGGCAGGTCGCGATCGCCGGCAAGTCCAACGTCGGCAAGTCGAGCCTGGTGAACGCCGTGGTCGGGCGAAAGCGTCTCGCCAGAGTTTCTCAGACCCCGGGCAAGACTCGTGAAATCAACTTCTACCGCATCAACGATCGCTTCTTCCTCGTGGACCTGCCCGGCTACGGTTTCGCGCGGGCGCCGGAAGCGGTTCGGGATGCGTGGAGAAGGCTGATCGAGGACTATCTCTCGCACAACGATCGACTCGATGGACTGGTCTTGCTGATCGATTGCCGAAGGGGCATCCAGGAGGCTGACAGACAGTTGATCGACTATCTTTCGGCTGACGAAATTCCAGTCCTGATAGTGCTGACCAAGATGGACAAGTTGAACCGGTCCGGACAGAGCAAGGCCGTGGCCGACCTGCGTGATGAGCTGAAGATCCCGGCGGACCAGGTACTGGCGACGTCGGCCCACACCGGAGAAGGTGTCGATGTGCTCGTTGAGAGCCTCCTTGCTCTCGTCGACTCGAATGAAGAAGGGAACCCGTGATGGCAAGTTCCGACCGCCGCCCTCAGACCGCTCACCCTGATCACGCTTGCCGAGCCATCCTCCGCGGAGCGTCTGCATTTGTGCTGTTGTCGATTGCAGCGGCCTGCGGCGGTACCGCGGCGCCCGACAGCGCAGTGGGAGTGCGTCCGGCCGTGGCCCAGCAGCCCGCGTGGACTCCAGAGCTCGAGCAGACGAGCGCCCGGCCACTGCCCCCGGCGGGTTACGGCACCCTGAGCCAGGACGACATCACGATCGGTATCGAATCGGGTACGCTGCTCATCAAGCTCGTTCCGCTGGACGAGTGGGTGATCCGGCTGACTTCGCCCGACACATATCGCAGACTCAACAGCTTCAAGGTGAGCCGGGGCGAGGAGATCCTCAAGAGAGCCTCCCGGGCGGGGGAACGCGGTTGGCCGAGGGTGTTCCTCGTGAGTTTCTTCACCCGGAATTACGAGGAAAACTACGAACCGAACGACGTGCAGATCCGGATGCAGAGCGCCATTTATCGCTCCCTGGCTATCATTCCCATCACGCCCGACTTCACACGTGAGCGTCTGCGGCAACAGGAAACGCAGATGGCGCTATACGTGTATGAGGCGGATGTGGACCTCGACCTCCCCCTGGTCGCCGTGTATCAGCATGCGGAAGGTCCTCAGTGGGTGGGAATTCGAACCAGACTCGATCGAGAGCTGGCGACCGTCCTATCCCGGGCATCTCCGTAGTGCAGGCCCGCCCCGGCAATCGGGATCGACGTTGCCCCTGACCGCTACGCTTCGATCCCGAATTCCTTCAGTTTCCTGTACAGGGTCCGCTCGCCGATCCCCAGCCGATGCGCCGCTCGCCGCCGATTCCCATCCGATTCCCGCAACGCCATCGCGATCGCTTCGCGCTCGATGTCAGCCATCGTCATCTCAGGGCTGACGGCTATGGTCGTGCCATCCGGGATCGAGGTGCTCTCGTCCCATGACATGTCGTCGCCCGCCGGCTGAACGAGGTCACGCCCCCGCACCTCGATCGGCTGGACTTCGCGGCCGAGGGCTGAGGCGCGGTCTGGACCTGACTCCCGGTACCGGGTCCTGAACCGGTCGAATTCGGATCGCAGGTCCTCCAGATCAATCTTCATATCGACCAGGGTGCGAAACAGGAACTCGATCTGAGGCAGTTGCAGGGCCGAGGTCCCTGACTCGTCCTCCGGTGGTTCGTATCGGGGCAGCGACGAGACCGTCGAGCCGGGAAGCATGCTTCGTCCACTGGAATACCGGATATCGGGCGGAATGTCATCTGCCCGGATTACCGCGCCCGGTGCGAGTACGACCATCGACTCGATCAGGTTCCTGAGCTCGCGGACGTTTCCCGGCCAGGAGTACACGAGCAAGATCTCCATCGCCTCACCCGACAGGCCCTTGAACTCGCGCTCGTGCTGACGACTGAATTCCTCGATGAATCGACGCACCAGGATCGGAATATCCGAAGGCCTGTCCCTGAGCGGCGGGAGATCCAGGTGCAGAACGTTCAACCTGTAGTACAGGTCGCGCCGGAACGTCCCCTCTTCGACGGCCTGTCGAAGCTCGCGATTCGTTGCCGCGATGACGCGGACGTCTACCGAGATCTCCGAATCGCCCCCGACGCGCATGAACTTCTGCGTCTCCAGCACTCTCAGGAGGCGCGTCTGGAGCGGCAGCGGCATCTCGCCGATCTCGTCGAGCAACAGCGATCCCTGGTCCGCAAGTTCGAACATTCCCCGTCGGCGTGACGTAGCTCCGGTGAACGCCCCCTTCTCGTGACCGAACAGCTCCGACTCGAGCAACGTCTCGGGTATCGCTGCACAGTTGACCGCGATGAACGGCTTGCCCCGGCGAGGCGAGAACCTGTGGATCGCTCGTGCCGCCAGCTCCTTGCCGGTACCGCTCTCTCCGGTGATCAGCACGGTCGTATTGACCGGCGCCAGCATGTGGATCCGTTCAATGACCTCGAGTATCCCATCGGTCCGGCCGACGATTCCCGTTTCGACCTGCAGGTCGTAGCGCTCGATCTGCTGCGTTAGCGCCACCTGGACCTCCTGCGGGTCCGGCGGCGCGAGGATCAGCTGGTCAGGCAAGAGCCAGGTGTCGATCCCCGAGACCACTTCGCGTGGGTCTTCGTCTTCCCCAATCTCGGTGACCATGATCACCGGAGGCCGGGGGACCCGGGACGAGACGATCCTGAGCATGTTCACCGTCGTCGTATCGACCGGATCGCCGGTCGATACGAATGCTACCGTGCCCTCACCGGTGAGCGACCGGTCGAGGCCATCGATCGACGATATGATCTCGGTGGTGTGACCATCCGCTTCCGCCGCCTGGCGAACTGCGACCGCCGATTCGATGTTCCGGTCGTCAATCAGGACGTGCGCCATGTCGCCTCAGTCATGCTGTGTATCCACACCGCGCAGAAGGCGGACGGCGTGGGCGGCCAACTCCTGCAGGATGGCCATGCCATCTGAGACACCGGCCGGACTGCCCGGCAGATTGACGATCAGCGTCGAACCGCGGGTGCCGGCGACTCCGCGTCCGAGGGACGCGAACGGTGTCTCATGGCGACCGGAGGCGCGCAGCGATTCCGCCAGTCCCGGGACTTCGCGATCGAACACGGCGATCGTCGCCTCCGGCGTAACATCTCGCGGGGTGAGCCCGGTCCCGCCGGTCGTCAGGAGCAGGTCGCAGATGCTCCCGTCGGACCAGGAAATGAGTTTGTCTACGATTCTGACGGTTTCATCGGGAACCGTGTCCCGTACCGCGATCGACCACCCCGCCGCTCTCGCCGCGGCCTCGATCCGGTCCCCCGACTCATCCTCGCGACCCTCCATCACTCCATCGGACACGGTCAGGATCCCCACGCGGATCGAATCCGGGCTCATCATCGGCGCAATCGAATCATCCATTGGTCACTTCTTGACCGAGCCGTCAAGGTAGAACGGCGGCTGTACCACCGCTGCTTCCAGGTCCCGGCCGCGGATCCGGATCGCCAGGGAATCGCCGATCGCGGCCTCGATCGGCAGATATGCGGTTCCAATTCCGGCTTCGAGCGAAGGACTCAGCGTCCCGGACCGCACGGTTCCGACCACCTCTCCATTGAATACGACCTCGTACCCCGGGCGTGGGAAGCCCCGGTCGGACAGCCGGAATCCCCGCAGACGCCGGGTGAGCCCTGCATCCTTCTGTGCCTGGAGCGCCTCCCTCCCCACGAAATCACCCTTTCCGAGCTTGACCAGCCACGACAGACCCGCTTCCAGGGGACTCGTGCCGTCATCGAGGTCATTCCCGTACAACGCGTAGCCCATTTCCAGGCGCAGGGAGTCTCGTGAACCGAGCCCGGCCGGAATCAGTCCCGCCTTCCGTCCGGCCTCCAGCAGGTCTCGCCACAGAGCGGCAGTTCGATCGGTCGGCACGTAGAGCTCGAAGCCGTCCTCACCGGTGTATCCCGTGCGGCTGATCACACCGGGCACTCCGGCGACTGTTCCGGGCGTAAACTCGTAGAACCCGACCGGATCGAGCTCCTCCGAGCACAGGGGAGCCAGGATTTCCTGTGCTCGCGGGCCCTGCAGCGCGATGAGCCCGATGTCGTCGCTCTCATCCTGGAGTCGGACATCGAACCGGGCAGCGAGCGGTGCGAGATGATCCCAGTCCTTGGCCAGATTCGCTCCGTTCACGACGAGCCGGAAACGCTGATCTCCGAGCCGGTAGACGATCAGGTCATCGACGGCGCTTCCGTCGTCCCGGCAGAACATGCTGTACTGCGCCTGCCCCTCACTGAGCCGGGCCGGGTCGTTGGTCGTCACGTATGAAACGAATTCGAGCGCATCGGGCCCGGTAACCAGGAACTCACCCATGTGTGAGACGTCGAACATTCCGGCCGCCGTGCGTACCGCTT
The DNA here is from genome assembly GCA_942490755.1 of uncultured Gemmatimonadota bacterium. Lineage (GTDB taxonomy): Bacteria > Gemmatimonadota > Gemmatimonadetes > Palauibacterales > Palauibacteraceae > Carthagonibacter. The sequence goes on along the minus strand of CALNYN010000054.1, from coordinate 32,284 downwards.
CGTGTTCGGCTCGAATCCCGGTCGGGTACTGTACGGGCATCTCGAACCCCGCGAACGGGACCATTTTGGCATGCAGCGCCACGTGCTCTTCGAACAGCGGCGTGTGCTTCAATTCACTCATCGGTCGATTCTCTCGTTGTTCCGGCGGCCCGACTCGGTCGGGGTCGCCGTATCTCGCTCGATTGAACGTCTCCTACAGAATGTAGCGACGAAGGTCGTCATCCTCGACAATGCGGGCCAGCCGCTCCCGCACGGCGTTTCCATCGATGTGGATCGTCTCACCCGCTCCTTCCTCCGGCAAGCCGAACATCACGTCGTCGAGCAGGGTCGTAAGCACAGTATGAAGGCGCCGGGCTCCGATATTTTCGACGCGGCTGTTCACCTCCGCGGCGATCTTCGCGACTTCCTCGATCGCATCCCGGGTCAGTTCGAGAGTCGCCCCCTCGGTGGCGACCAGCGCCTGGTACTGCGTCAGGAGGGCGTTCTTCGGCTCGAGCAGGATCCGAACGAAATCACTTTCGTCCAGACTCGTCAACTCTACTCGGATCGGGAATCGGCCCTGGAGTTCGGGAATCAGATCCGATGGGCGGCTCAGGTGAAAGGCACCAGCCGCGATGAACAGCATGTGATCGGTGTTCACGTAACCGTACTTCGTCTGTACGGTCGAGCCTTCCACGATCGGCAGCAGGTCACGCTGGACTCCCTCGCGCGATACATCCGGTCCACCTGGAGCGCCCTTGGTGGCCACCTTGTCCAGCTCGTCGAGGAAGATGATACCCATCGTTTCTGCCCGGTCGAGCGCGTCGTCCACGACTTCGTCCATGTCCACGAGACGGTCCAGCTCTTCCGAAAGCAGGTACTTGCGCGCCTCCGCGACCGTGACCGTCCGCCGCCGGGAGCGCTTCGGAAGCATGTCCTGCAGAACCTCCATGAAGTTCCAGTCGAGTCCTTCCATGCCGGATGCGCTCATGTCCATCGCCGGCATCGAACTCTCCGCGACGTCGATCTCTACCTCGCGGTCTTCCAGCTTCGCGTCCCGCAACAGACCTCGAAGCTTCTCACGCGTCCGACGACGGCGTGAATCCGGTGAATCATTCGGCTCGTCGTCCTCGATCACCTTGGCGCCGCCGGTTCCCACCACGAACATCCGCGGGCCATCGGCCTCGGCATCCGCCGGTGACGACGCTCCGGCGACCGGCGGCAGGAGGAGGTCGAGAAGTCTCTCTTCCACGCGGTCGGCCGCGATCTCCCGGCATTCGTCTTCGCGCTCGGTTCGCACCAGGTTCACGGCGAACTCCACCAGGTCTCGCACCATCGACTCGACGTCCCGTCCGACGTACCCGACCTCGGTGAATTTCGACGCCTCGACCTTGACGAACGGGGCTCCGGCGAGGCGCGCCAACCGCCGTGCAATCTCAGTCTTTCCGACTCCGGTAGGTCCGATCATGATGATGTTGTTGGGGAGAATCTCGTCCTTCAGCTCCCCGGCCACATTCCGCCGGCGCCAGCGATTGCGCAGGGCGATGGCGACCGCGCGCTTGGCCGCATCCTGTCCGATGATGTACCGATCCAACTCGGTGACGACCTGGCGCGGGGTCAGCTCGGCGAAGTCCGTGGTCCGCGGTCCGGTATCCTCCGGCCCGGTCATCGATCTTCCTCCCGGCCTTCACCCACTTCGAGCACAGTCAGGTTCCGGTTCGTGTACACGCAGATGTCGGCCGCCGTTTCCAGCGCTACCCGGACGATGTCTGGCGCTTCGAGCTCGGAATGGGCGGCGAGTGCCCTGGCTGCGGCCAGCGCGTATGAACCACCGGAGCCCACCGCCAGGATACCGTCGTCCGGTTCGATCACCTCGCCGTTGCCCGAAACAAGCAGCGTCGTGTCGCGATCCGCGACCACCAGGAGAGCCTCCAGCCGCCGCAGATAGCGATCGCTGCGCCAGTCCTTAGCCAATTCGACGGCGGCGCGGGAGAGGTTCCCCGGGTGTCGTTCGAGCTGGGCTTCGAACTTCTCGAACAGGGTAAGGGCGTCCGCTACTCCACCGGCGAAACCTGCTACGATCGCCCCGCCCTTCATGCGGCGCACCTTCTGCGCTCTCGCCTTGACCACGACGTCCTGCATCGTGACCTGGCCATCTCCTCCCAGTGCGGTTCGCCCGCCTCGCCGCACGCAGAGAATCGTCGTCCCGCGCATCAGCATCCTCCTCGATCTAACTGTCAGTCCGCTCTCGGGTGTGCCTTCCGGTACGCCTCCAGCAGACGCTCTTTCGAAGTGTGCGTATACACGCGAGTGGTCGAGAGGCTCGCGTGCCCCAGCAACTCACGAACCGCCATCAGGTCAGCACCCTCGTCGAGCAGGTGTGTGGCGAAGCTGTGTCGTAAAGCGTGAGGCGACAATCCCTCCGCTCCGGGGACACCCTCCAGTATACCCTGGACGACGCGCTGAATCTGCCGGCGTGACAGCCTGCGACCGGTTGTCGTGATAAACAGCGCATCGCCGGCGGAGCTCTCCTGCCGGGTCCCCGATCTTTCGGCGGGTCGCGCTCTACCGGTCAGCCCGAGGTATGAGACGATCGCTTCCAGGGCGTTGGACCCGACGGGTACGATTCGCTCCTTCGATCCCTTGCCACGCGCCCGGAGGTGACGCTCCCGCAGGTCGACAGAGTCCAGATCGAGCGCATGGAGCTCCGATAGCCTGAGGCCGGAGGAATAGAATAGTTCGACGATGGCGCGATTCCTGGCGCGACGAATCCGCGCCGGTTCATCAAGGTCGTCGGCCATCGCCGACAGCTCATCGAGCCGCTCGAACAGACTGTCGGCCTGCGCCCTGGTCAGATACGGAGGAAGCTCGCTGGCGCTGCGCGGCGTCCGGACCCCGCGGGCGGGATTCGCGGGCGTTCGATCCGTCCTGTAGAGGAACCCGAACAGCGCCCGCACCGCGGACAATCTCCTTCGTAGCGTGGCATCAGCGCGGCCCGTGGAACGCAGAGCACCGAGCCACGACCGGATATCGAGTCGGTCCACCTCATCCCAGGTCCAGCTTCCTCCCCGGTGCTGGTCCAGGAATTCGGTAAAGGACTCGAGATCACGCCGATATGCATCGACCGTATGCGGAGACAGCCGCCGCTCGTCTGCTGCGTATCTGAGGAAGTCTGCGACCGCCCGGCGAGCGTTTCCCTCCGCCGTGCTCACGGGTTTGCCGTCGCCAGTATCCGCGCCGGCAAGTCGGCGGGCTCGCGGCCGATCCCCCTGCACCAGCCCCGCATCGACTCCAGGGCCCTCGACGCGTGCGCGTTCCGCCGTGCGCGTCGGCCGCGCGTCCGGACCGGTAGCGGATCCAGCAGACCGAAGTTGGCGTTCATCGGCTGGAAGGTCGCCGGGTTCGCCTCGGACAGGTACCGGCACAGCCCCCCGAGCATCGTCACCGGAGGAGGCAGTACCGGATCTTCCCCGGTCAGAATCCGGTGCAGATTGAGGGCCGCCAACAGGCCACTGGCCATCGACTCCGTATACCCTTCGACTCCGGTCAACTGACCGGCGAACAGCAGCCCGGGCTCGTCCGGCAGTCCGCCGTGCGGTGCCAGCCGGGCCGGAGAATTCAGGTACGTATTCCTGTGGATCGAGCCGAACCGGAGAAACTCGGCTGCTTCGAGTCCGGGGATCATACGGAATACCCGTTGCTGTTCGCCAAGCTTCAGCCGGGTCTGAAACCCGACCAGGTTCCACATCCGACCGTCCCTGTCCTCGGTCCGCAGCTGTACGACGGCGAACGGGCGTCGCCCGGTGCGAGGGTCGGTCAGACCAACGGGCCGCATCGGACCAAAGCGGAGCGTATCACGTCCGCGGGCCGCCATTACCTCGATCGGCAGGCAGCCCTCAAAATAGGGGACCTGGTCCCACTCGGGAGCCTGATGCACGTCCGCCTCCAAAAGCGCATCGAGAAATGCTCCGTACTCAGACTCGTCCATCGGACAGTTCAGGTAGTCAGCGTCACCTTTCCCGTATCGGGACGCTCGATATACCACGTCCTCGAGCAACGACTCGCCAGCCACGATCGGCGCGATTGAGTCGAAGAAAGCGAGGTGCTGCTCACCAAGTCGGGTGCAGATGCTCGCGGAGAGCGCATCCGACGTCAATGGCCCTGTGGCGACGATTGCCGGCGCGGCGGGGAGTTCGGTGACCTCTTCCTGAATCACCCGGATACGGGCGTGGGACCTGAGCCGGCGGGAGACTTCGCCGGAAAACTCATCGCGATCGACTGCAAGTGCGGATCCGGCTGGCACTCGTGTCTCGTCCGCGATCTGGAGCAGCACGCACCCGAGCATGCGCATCTCGGCCTTGAGCAGCCCGTGCGGCGTATCCAGAGCTTCGGCCTTGAAGGAGTTCGTGCACACGACTTCGGCGAGGTCGCCGGTCCGGTGAGCCGGAGTCTCACGGACCGGACGCATTTCGAACAGATCCACATCGTATCCGAACTCGGCCAGCTGCCAGGCCGCCTCCGAGCCCGCCAGGCCGCCCCCGATTACCGGGATACGGCGCTCGTTCATCCCTTCTTCGCTCTCCCACGCTGATTGCCGGAACCCTTCCGGCCTTTGCTTCCGCGGCTTGCCCGGGCCGCGATCAGCTCGACCGCGTTGGCCACGTCCAGCTTCTCGGGAGCCACGTCCTTTGGAAGAGATGCGTTGGTCTTTCCATGTTTTACGTATGGCCCGTACCGACCGTCGAGGATCTGCATTGGCTCACCGTCTTCCGGATGCGGTCCGAGCTCTCGCAGCACTTTCGGCGCGGCGCGGCGGCGGCCGGCCTTCGGCTGGGCAAGCAGTTCGAGCGCCCGGTCCAGCTCGACCGTATACACGTCGTCCTCTGCCTGCAGGGAGCGGAATTCTCCCTCGTGTACCACGAAGGGACCGAAGCGGCCGATCCCGGCCCGGACTTCGCCTCCCTTCTCCGGGTGCTCCCCGAGAGTCCGAGGCAGAGACAGCAGTTTGAGGGCGGTCGCCAGGTCCACCTGGTCCGGTGTCATGCCTTTCTGCAACGAGGCCCGCTTCGGCTTGGGACCCTCCTCTTCCTGCTCGCCGAGCTGCACGAACGGGCCATAACGCCCGACGAGCAAGCGCACGGCCAGGCCAGTGTCCGGATCCACGCCCAACGGCTGATCCGCTTTCTCCTTCGCCGCGATGAGTTCTCTCGCCTTGCCCGGCGACAGATCCGCCGGCGCGAGCCCCTCGGGAAGGGTTACTCGCAGCGGATCCCCATTATCGGCGACCTCGAGGAACGGACCGTAGCGACCGATGCGGACCTCCCCGTCGAGATCACCGAAATCGCCCAGGGTCGATGCTTCGCGAGGGTCGATCTTCTCACCCTGTTCCTCCAGACGCGTCTCGAATCCGTCCGGCCCGCGGTAGAACTCCTCGAGGAACTCCTGCCACTGCACATCCCCATCTGCGATCCGATCGAGGTCCGACTCCATGCGGGAGGTGAACCCGGGATCGACCAGGTCCTCGAAGTGCTGTTCGAGCAATCCGGTCACGGCAAACGCCAGAAACGTCGGGACGAGTTGCTTTCCGTCCCGGTCCACGTAGCCACGTTCCTGAATCGTCGCGATCGTCGGTGCGTAGGTACTCGGACGGCCGATTCCTTCGTCCTCCAGCGCCTTGACGAGGCTGGACTCGTTGTAGCGGGCGGGCGGGCGGGTCTCGTGTCCCTCCGCCGCGAGCGCGATCCGCTCCAGCACGTCGTCCTCCGCCAGCAGCGGCAGGAATACCTCCCGATCGTCCAGTGCTGCCTCGGGATCATCACTTCCCTCCACATACGCTCGCAGGAACCCGGGAAACACAGTCGTCTTGCCGCTGGCCTGGAATTCGGCATCGGCCGCCCGGATCGTGGCCAGAACCGTCCGGCGTCGTGCATCAGCCATCTGCGTCGCCATCATCCGCTTCCAGATCAGGTCGTACAGCGCCGCCTCGCGCCCTGACAGTCCGAGCTCCTCCGCCGTCCGCATCTGGGTTCCCGCGGGTCGAATCGCCTCGTGAGCCTCCTGCGCCCCCTTCGCCTGCTTGCCGTAATTCCTCGGCGTCGGACTGAGGAACTCCGTGCCGTACTTCTCCTCGATCCGGTCGCGTGCGGCGCCAATGGCCTGGGACGAGAGCCGCACCGAGTCGGTTCGCATGTACGTGATGTGACCGGCTTCGTACAACCGCTGAGCGACGCGCATCGTCTCCCGTGCCGGGAGATTCAGCTTGTTGTTCGCCTCCTGCTGCAGAGTGGAAGTCCGGAACGGCGCATAAGGCTTCTGGTTGAAATCTTTCGATACGATGTTCGAGACTATGAAGAGTTCGCTTTCGAGCCGGACTGCGAGTTCGCGGGCGGCAGGTTCATCCAGCAGGACAACGGCCTGCTCGTCGGCCGGCCTTCCGGTGTCGGAAGAGAAGTCACGTCCTGTGGCGACGGGCTTGCCGGCCAGCTTCGTAAGCCGGGCTGGAAACTCCCCGCTGTCCGCGCCAAGAGTGGCGAGCAGATCCCACCAGCTGCCTGACCTGAATCGGCGTCGTTCGCGCTCGCGCTCCACCAGCAGTCGAACTGCGACCGACTGTACTCGCCCGGCAGACAACGGACGACGGCTCACCGGGTCCACCGGCGAGATCTTCTTCCACAGAAGCGGCGACAATCCATAGCCCACCAGGCGGTCGAGGATCCGACGAGCCTGTTGTGCATCGACCTGGAGCATGTCGATCTCGCCGGGATTCTCGAGTGCCTTCAGGACCGCGTCACGAGTGAACTCGTTGAACCGTACACGGCGGAATCGCTCACCGTTATCAGTCGTGTAGCCCAACTTCTGGGCGATATGGAATCCGATGGCCTCGCCTTCGCGATCCGGGTCAGTAGCGATGAGAACATTGTCGACAGTCTTCGCCTGCTTCTTCAGCGAGGCGATAACGGTCCCCTTGCCCCTGACAGTCACATATTCAGGTTCGAATCCGTTCTCGACATCGACGGCGAGTCCCTTCTTGGGCAGGTCCACGACGTGACCTGACGTTGCCTCCACGGCGTAGTCCTCCCCGAGCACTCGACCCAGGGTCTGCGCCTTGGTGGGCGACTCGACGATCACGAGGTGTTTCGCTTTGCGGCTCGCCATTCCGTTCTATGACTCCGTGCTCAGTTCAGAATCCTGTCGCCTGTCTGCGACCTCGGCACCAGCTCTGTCGAATACAGCGGCGATTTCCTCCGCCACCTGGGCGGCCGTCCGATTCGAGGTGTCTACGGTATACGTAGACAGGCGGTAGGCAGGCAACCTCCGGTCGAGTAGATCCTGCAACACCTTCTCCGGCAATTCGTTCGCCAGCAGGGGTCTCGGAACGTCATGCATCGCAAGGCGCCGTGCGGCCTCCCGCGGAGATACGCTGAGCCATACCCGGAGGGCATCCGGCCATGCGTCACGAGTTTCCGGCCGGGCCATCCAACCGCCGCCTGCGGCGATGACCATCGGTCCTGACGCGGCAGTCGCCCTCGTCACCTCGGCCTCCCGGGCCCGGAACCCGGTCTCTCCCTCACGTTCGAAGATCTCGGCGATCGAGAGTCCGGCGATCCGCTCGATCTCGGCATCGAGGTCGATGAACGGCACCCGCCAGCGCTCGGCGAGCAATCTCCCGACGGTGCTCTTGCCGGATCCCATTAGACCCACGAGTACGACTGGTGTCTTGGGTCGCCACTGCCGTTCGCTCATTCCAGCGGAACCGCCTGCGTCATGGCGATCGGAACGGGGGTGCCGAATTGGCCCGCTCGAGACTGGCTTCCAGATTCCGACGCATCTCCCTCAGCGAGTCTCCGCCGAGCTTTTCCCGCAGAGCATCTGCGAGGACCAGGGAGAGCATCGCCTCACCGACAACCGCGGCCGCAGGCACGGCGCAGACGTCGCTCCGTTCGCGCACGGCTTCAGCGCGCTGCCCCGAATTCAAGATCGACGCTGACCAGGGGCTTCGTAAGTGAACTGAGAGGCTTCATCGCGACCCGGACGACCAGCGGCTCACCGGTCGTCATGCCGCCCTCCAGGCCCCCGGCATGGTTGTGGCTGCGCCGGAATCCGCCGGTGCGACGAATCGAGGCATCCGGCTCGATCTCGTCGTGCACGAGGGATCCCGGACGTCCCGCAGTCTCGAATCCCAGGCCGATCTCGACCCCCTTCATCGCCTGTATCGACAACATGGCCGCGCCAATGCGGGCATCCAGTCGTCGATCCCACGATACGTGGCTGCCGAGTCCGACGGGAATTCCGCGCGCCACGATCTCGAACACCCCGCCAAGCGTGTCGCCCGCCTCGGCCGCGGCGGCGATCGCCGTACGCATCCGCTGCGACGCAACCGGGTCCAGACACCGGACGTCAGACGAATCTGATGCGCCATTCAGGTCAGCCGGCAGGGCAACCACCCGTTCGGCGGTCGCTTCGCCGATCTGCACCACGTGGCTTCCTACCGAAATGCCCAGTTCGAAAAGGAGCCTGCGTGCCACGGCTCCAGCAGCCACGCGGGCAGAAGTCTCCCGGGCACTGGATCGCTCGAGCACATCACGCGCGTCACTGCGATCGTACTTCAGAAGCCCCACCAGGTCCGCGTGCCCCGGACGCGGCAGCCGCACACGGCGCAACGCTTCGTCATCCACGTCGGGCAGGGCTTCCACTGCCATCGCGGTGCGCCAGTTATCATGGTCGCGATTCGGAATCCGGATCGCCACGGGAGAACCGATGGTCTCTCCGAGGCGTACGCCGGCCACGATCTGTCCGACATCGTGCTCTATCGACATGCGCTCGCCGCGGCCATAGCCGAGCTGTCGTCGAGCCAGGTCCGAGCCACGTCCTGCGGCGGAGCGGGAGACCCGCCGGAACGCCTTCGACGATCACGTACATCCCCTCGCCGTGTGATTCTCCGGCGGTGGTGAAACGGAACCCTGTCAGCATTGCACTCCCATCCGGCTCTCGGGCCTCATCGGATGACTGGGTCTCATCGGGACACCGTACATGTCACGGCCTTCAAGAACAAAGCGGGGCCCGGCCGTAGCCGGGCCCCGACCCGTGGTCAGATTGCCTCGTGGACCGCCAGGATTACTCCACGATATGCGGCGTCACCAGGATGATCAGGTCCTGCTTCTTCTCGCTCGTCTTGGTCGTCCGGAATAGTGCGCCAATGACCGGAATGTTCATCAACAGCGGAATCCCGGTCTCCGACCGTTCGACCTCGCTGAGCGTGAGTCCGCCGATCACCATCGTTTCTCCGTCATCGAGCAGCAGTCGCGTCTGACCGATCTGTTTCGTGAAGGTGTATCCGATGTCAGGAATGTCCGTCTGGATTCCGGAACGCTCTGCGGATACGTCGAGCAGGATCTGCAGGTTGTTCGTGATATGCGGCGTAACCTCGAGGATGATCCCCGTATCCTCCCACGTGACCGTGGCCTGCGCCTGGACGTTTCCCGAACCCGTATCGAGCACTCGGACCGGCGTCTTCTCACCCACCTGGATCCGCGCCCGGTGGTTGTCGACCACCTGGATCGATGGAGCCGCCTGCACGTCGGACAGCTGGTGCTGTTCGAGCGCCTCGATAAAGGCGGACAGCGAGAAGTTCCCGAATGCCGTCGAGGCGAGAATCTGCAACGACGGGCTGAGGACCCGATCGTTCGCGTTGGCCAGTGCCGCAATCGAGTTTCCCGCCAGGTCGACGAGCGTCTCGTTCGTGAACGAGCCGGGATTGAACGGATCGGGCACCGCGATCACTTCATTGATCGAGTTCCCGTACGAGTCGCCATTCACATCCTTGAGGTCGTAGACGATTCCCAGTTCCTGCACGTCCGTGCGATCCACGAAGATGATCTTCGCATCGATCGAAACCTGGGGCGTCTGGCGGTCCAGGCTCCTAACGAGCGTGTCCATCCGGGCGACCACCGACGGAACATCGGTCACGATCACCGAATTGGCGCCCTGGTACGCTACGACCTGTCCCCGATTCGGAGTCGCGAGCTGCTCCAGCGTCTTCGCGACCGAGTCCGCCCCTGCATAGTTGATCCGGAACACTCGGGTTTCGGTCTGCAGCGTGTCCCGGGTCCGGAGTCCTTCGAGCTTATCGACGATCAGAATGCCCTCGGACTGCAGGCGCCAGCCGAGTCCCTGGGCAGCAAGAATCGCGTCGAGCGCAACGTCCCACCGCTGATCGCGGATATCGATTCCACGAACGGTCATGTCGGCCGCATCAGAGCTCGGTACGATCGAAACCCCGGCGTACTCCGAGAACCCGGCCAGCACGTCCAGCATGCTCGCGCTGTCGAATGACACGGTGATCCTGGACGGTTCGTCCTGCAGCTGAGCCACCTCCCTGGCGGGAATCATCTGGGCTGCGGGGCTCGTCGACGACACGGTGCCCGCAGCCGTAGACCACGTCTCGAATTCACCGCCCGGGTTGGGAAACCTGATCCTGAGTTGTCCTGCCTCGACCTGTACGTCGTATTCCGAGACCTGAGCCATGTCGAACACGAGGCGAAGCACTCCGGGGCGAAACCAGCTGCTCCGGATCCGCATCACGCCACCACGGCGGATAGCGTCGTAGCTCGGGTTCGGGAGTCCGGACTCTGCGCCGGACAGGTCAAGGATCAGTCTCGGCGGCTCCTCTAAGGCGAAATCCCGATACGTTACGTTTCCGGACGTCACCACGACGATCTCGGTCTCGCCGCCGACCTGCGCGATCCTGACTTCCTGGACCGCTCCCTGGCCGCCACTCGACCATGCGAGCAACATCGACGCGAGAATCGTTTTGAGGATCATCCTCCCTGCTCCTTATCCAGACTCTTGAGGCGGAGCGTCTCCTGCCGGCTCACTCCGAACGCCGTGACGACGAAGTCGACTTCCGCGGCACGGACCCGGACGAGCTTCGCCCCGCCGATCACATCACCTTCCCAGACTCGATATCGCTTGCCGGTCGCCCGGTCAGTGAGAATCGCGATACTCCCCGTGGCGGGACTGTACACCACCCCGCTCAAGTTCAGATCCTCAAATCGCGGCCCCAGCTCATCCCCGGCCGAAAGCGCCTGAAACGGATCTCTCCGTGCTCCCGCCGGATAGTCGAACGTCTCCCGATCCACAGAAATCTGTCGATCGACCGCAGAGGCCTCGGTCGACCGGACCGGTGGATCCTCCGTCTCCTGCGCCCGACCTCCGGTCGGTACGAGCAGAATCGTCACGAGGAACAGGCCGGCAGCGAGTCCCACTCTGTTCATCGTCAGCCCCCTTGCTCTTCCGTCGGCTGCGTTCCCGGCGTGCCGAGAACGAAAGTCTCGAGCTGGAAGGTCGCGCGGACGATCTGCCTGCCTGACGGTGTCATTTCCGTGGGCACGATCTGAGTAACGCGCGGACGAACGATCCGGTCGAATGAGGCCACACGAGCAAGGAATGCCCCGATCGAGTGATAGTCGCCCTCGACCTCCATCTGCCATTCCTGCCGAAGCAGCGTCCCGGCACTGTCGGCATCCACGGGTGGCAGCGGTTCCACGTTGATCAGTTGCAGATTCAGTGCCTGCGTCTGGGTAGCGATCGCTTCATAGATCGCAGGAACCTCTGCGCCCGATGGAACGAGCCGCTGAAGCAGAGTGAACTGCTGTTCGGCATGCGACAGTCGATCACGCAGCCGCTGCAGGTCCCCGATGCGGGCTTCGGCCAGCTCGTTCTGCAGCTCGAGGTCCTCGGCCTGTTCCGTAAGTTCCACCAGTTCGACGTTGCCGGGGCGATATACGTAGACGTAGTAAAGGGCAGCAGCCGCGATCGACAGGATCACGATGAGCAGCATGCTCTGCTGCCGCTGGTCCTTGGGAAGCAGCGCCATGCTCAGCTTCCCTCCGTCCCTGGGGACACCCGGGTATCCGACTGGTCGGCGTATGTGACAACGATCTTGAACGCATGCGCGGAAACATTGTCCACATCGGCCTGCTGGCTACCCATGATCCGGACCTGCTCCACATACTCCGATTCCTGCAGATTGCGCACGAACCGGGTAATCGCCAGTGGATTTGCCGCAATTCCATCGACCTGAACCGTGAGATCGGGGAGCGGCGTCGAAACCCGAACTGCGGTCAGCCAGGTGTACTCAGGAAGCGCCGTAGCCAGTTCGTCGAGCAGGTGCGGCCACACGAATCGACCCTCGTCCAGTCCCCTGACGAGCTCGAGTCGCTCCTGGATCTCTCTCCCCCGGGCCGTGAGGCTGTCACTCAGTACGCGCAGGTCCGCCAGCCGGGCCGAGTCAGTCCGGGCCTCCTCCAGTCTCGCGTCGATGTCGGATTTGGCCGAACGCTGCGGGAACCACAGCCCGCCGATCAGCAGCACGGCAAGCCCGGCCGAGACCATGGCGGCCAGCGTCCACGGATCGCGACCGTCGCCCTTGCTCCTCCCGGATCCGAGCCACGCGGGGGTCGCCAACGTTGGACGCCGGCTCCTGCGGGCCTTGCCACCGGTGGGGTGAAGATTGACTTCGATCACGCGACTCTCCGCAGCGCCAGTCCGACGGAAAGCATCATGAGGGGAGCGATACTGCTCGCCTCTTCCGAATCGACCGCACCGGCCTTCACACCCAACCGCTCGATCGGATTTGCGATCTTCGTCTCGACGCCAAGCCGCTCGGCAAGGGCTTCGGCGAGTCCGGGAACATGGACACCGCCACCGCACAGGAAGAGTCGGCCGAGACTCGCTCCGACTTCCTGCGTCTCGAGGAAAGCCGTCGCCCGCTCGATTCCCCTGCCTACCTCCTGGGATCGCTCGTACAGGAACGAGCGCAGGCGCTCGTCCGCGTTCTCACCGCGGAGAACGGCTTCCGCCTCGTCTGCGAGCATTCCACGCTCACGCTGCAGGTCGAGTGACAGGCGTCGCGTTCCGAAGCTCAGGTCCCGAGTCAGAACCGGGACTCCGTCCTCGAGGATATTCACGTTGGTGATCTCGTGGCCGATGCTGACGAGGCTGGACAGCCCCTTCATGGCCTCCGGGTAATTCACTTCGAGTGCATTGTGGAGCGCAAACGCATCGACGTCGATGATCCGCGGATTGAGATTCGCTTCGTCGAGCAGCGCGACCTTGTTCTCGACCAACTCGCGCTTGGCTGCGACCAGGAGAACTCCCATCTGCAGCCCTTCTCCCTCGGGATCCGTGATCTCGAAGTCGAGCTGAACGTCATCCATGTCGAATGGAACGTGCTGCTCTGCTTCCCAGCGAATTACTTCCCTGGCGTCCGATTTCTTCATCCGATCCATCTGGATGGGCTTGATGATCACGTCGCGTCCCCCGACACTGACCACCACGTCACGCTGCGAGACGCCTTCTTCTTCGAAGATCTTGTCGATGGTCTGCGCGACCAGGCCGGGATCCATGATCTCGCCTTCGACGATCGCATCGGCGCTGAGCGGACGCACGATCATCCGCTCGACCAGGGGCTCGCTGCCCGAATGATCGACTACAGCGACCTTGACGAAGCCGCTACCGATGTCGAGACCGACCGAGCGTCTCTTTCGGCCGAAACCAAACGGTGTCATACCGGCAAGCCGCTCAACCGTTTATAGTTGGGCCCTGTGTGGCAATTGAGCCACATTCTAGACACCCTCCCGGATAGAGTCAATTGACACAACGACCAACCATTCCGTTCAAGAAAGCCCGTTAGCGCGGGCTACGCAACGGTCCGCACGGGATCCGGCGCAGTGTTTCGAGCGCCCACGGCCCGTTTCCGGCATCGGCATCGGCCTGCACCTGGAGCCATGTGAGGCCGGGTAACGAATTTCGACTCTCGACCCGAACTCGCACCCTGTGGACGCCGATCGAGACCGTGTCGATACTGATGCGCGACGAATCCCCGGGTACTCCTGCAAATTCATGTTCGAGCACCTGCTGTGCCGCCAGCGCTTCAGCTGCCCTGCGTGAGGCCAATTCGGCCTGTATTCGTACGGAGTGTGCTCCCGCAGATATCGCCAAAACTCCTATCGTCATTATTGACATGGCGATAAGGAGTTCTACCAGCACGAAACCAGCTGAATTTGACGTTCGCTCGACCACCTGACCCGCCCTCGATGTCGCAACGTCCAGGACACTGGAAGGCCAGCGCCTGCCGTGCAGAACGCCGCATCCGTGGCGCAGCCGACGATAAACCACTATCCGGACATCGATTCGCGTCTCACACGGCCCAGAAAATTGCAGATGAGCCGAATTCCTCGCCTGCCTTTCCACAAGTAGATACTGCCTGCCCCGGCGTGCCCCCGCGCGTTGAACCGGATCGTGGACGGCCGCACATCTACGGAATCGACAGGCAAGTCGCCGTCGGGCCCGATAGCGAGTGAAGAGATCCGAGTCCCATCGACTGTGAACAGCCCGAGCTCGGAGGGTCCGGCTCGAAGCCGGATCGTTTCGCGGCGAGCCACGGCGAGGTTACGTCCGAGAATAAGCTCACGTGTTACCGCACGAGCCGCACCTTCGAGCGCGGCTGACTCGCGGACATTCCGCAGGGCGGTCCAGCCCAGGGCCGATACGGTTGCGGTCAAGACCAGCGCAATGAGCAATTCGACCAGCGTGAGCCCCGCTTGACGCAACACCACTCCCCCGCATCCGCAGTCACATGACACATACGTGTCTACGGCTGCATCCAGGAGATCAACGGCGGGTCAACCGGGTCCGGAGGGAACTCTTCCCGACCCGTGACGATCCGAGAGACCGGTCCGGGGTTCCTGTGACGATGCATCCAGATTTCGGAACCTGCCGACCACCCAGTTGGGCCTGTGCTTCGTTTCAGTGTAGATCCGACCCACGTATTCGCCGATATCGCCGATCGCGATCAACTGAATTCCGCCGATGAACAGGACCGAAGTCATCACGGAGGCCCAGCCGAGAATCGCCTCACCACTCACCAGCTTCTTCCACAGCACCGTCAACAGCACGACGAACGCTACCGCCGATACGGCAAAGCCCATTGCCGTCACGAGGCGCAGCGGAACCTCCGAGTAGGAAACGAAAGCGTCGACTGCCATGCGGCCGAGCTTCAATGGAGACTGCCTGGGCTCGCCGGCGAATCTGGCCGCGCGTTCGAACTCGACTCCTGCCTGCCTGCCGCCCACGTAAGCCCGCAGTCCGCTGACGTAGCGATTGTGCTCCGGCATCGAGTTGATTGCCGCTACCACGCTGCGGTCCATGAGCGAGAAGTTCCCGGCGTTCGCTGGAATGTCGACTGAGCTCAGGCGACCGAGCACGTAGTAATAGAGCGAGAACAGCAAACGCTTGGGCAGAGACTCCTTGCGCTTACGCTTTACGGCATAGACGACTTCATTCCCCTCCTCCCAGGCCCGGACGAGCTCGGGAATCACCTCCGGGGGATCCTGCAGGTCCCCATCGAGCAGGACCACCGCATCCGCGGTCGCCTCTGCCAGACCTGCGGCTATCGCTGGCTGTTGTCCGAAATTGCGGGCCAGGTGCATTACGCAGATGCGTCGATCCTGGCTGGCATACTCGGCCAGCAGCCCGGGAGACGCATCCGAACTCCCATCGTCCACGTACAGGATGCGCCACTCGAATGGGAGCGAGTCCAGTACCGATGTGAGACGGCGGTGCAACTCGGGCAGGATCTCTGCCTCGTTGAAGATGGGGACGACCGCATCGAGAGTCCTCAACTCGCTTCTCCCTCCGGCTATTCGAAGCCTTCCTGCTTTGTCTCGGTCAACGCATAGAGACCGGCAAGCTCGACTCCATCGAGTTCAACGGCCAGGACCGGCTGCACCTGCTCGTACACGTTCAGCAAAGGCGGTGGAAGCGTGGCCTTTCGGGCCAGCAGCAGCAAGTAGGAGGAGGACAGATCGGTGTTGAACCTGAGATCCCTCCGCAGGAGGCCGAGATCCTGGAGCTCGCGGAAATACTTGACGCTCGGCCAACCGAGCACGGTTGCGCCTTCCGGGAGCTCGAGTTCAACGCGGCGCAGGAAGTCGGGCGTCATCGCGTCGTACCAGTACGTGACCTCCATTCCCGCTCGCGCAGCTCCGGGCAAACCACCGATCAGCTCGTTGTAGTACGAAAGATAGTACGGCCGAACGTGCCGATTCTGCCGCCATGCGGGGAGCAGGAACAGCGAACCCAGCAGCAGGCACCCGAGAGCCGCCTGCCGAGAATCGAATCGCGCCCGCAGGAGTTCGTGCATCCGGCTCAACCCCAGCCCGGAGAGCACGGCAACGAAGGGAAACATGGGAAGGAACAGCCGTACGCCGTCATGGTTCGGAGATGCCGGTAGCGCCATCAGGCCCAGAAAGAACCCGACCTGAAGGATCGCAAGTCGAGCCAGGGCCGTGCGGTCATCCTTCGGGCGCAGAATCGACCCGTCCCGGACCAGTTCCGTGCACCCGAACAGCGACAGGCAGAGCACCCCGAGTGGTAACGTGATCAGGGTCATCACGATCGACTGCTGCCACGGAACTGCGTATTCGTAGATCCGCCCCAGGTAGATCGTGGTCAGCGGTATCGTCTGCTCCCTGCCCATGCTCTCTTCGAACAGGCGGGTAACCGCGCCGGCGGGATCGTACCACGCAGAAGGAACCATGACATAAGCCAGGACGAGCGCGAGCAGTATGGTCACAAGCCATGGCCACCAGCGCCGCTCCAGGATCGCCCACACGAGGAGCGGCACGGGCAACAGCCAGCCGGTGAATTTCGTGCCGAGCGCGAGACCCAGTGCCAGCGCCGCCAGGAGAATTGCCGATGTTCGGCCTCGTCGCAGGTACGAAGCGAATGCCAGTGTCGACAGGGCCCAGAAACAGGTCAGCGGCATATCGGTGGCAGCGATATGCGCATGCCCGAACACCCGGGGCATGAGAATCAGTGCCAGTCCTGCTCCAGACGCTCCTACCGCGCCTGCCACCCCGGCCACGGTCCACGTCACGAGACCCACGAGCAGCGCGAACATGAGAGCGGCGAAGAGCCGGTAACCGGCGACCGGACCGAGATACCGTCCGAACAGGAACTCGGTCGCTGCCATGCCCTGTTTGTATATGGGGGGATGCGGATTGTAGTAGCGGACTTCCTGCGGATCCCACGCCATCTGGATTGCGGCGGAATCGAGTGCCGTCCCCGGGTCTTTGATCAGGGTGGCGGTCCACTCCTGGATCCGTTCCACCGAGGCGAAGTACTCTGGCTCATCCCAGGTCACGCCGGGCAGGTCGAGCTCCGGCACGACCAGGGCCAGCGCGAGCACCGCCAGCGCCGCCGACCCCAGGGCCCGCGGTCCGGGTTTCATTTGAGCCGGTACACGGTCAGGAGGGGCGCCCCGTCGAGCGCTACCTCGTAGAACGGCTTATCGCCCTGCTCGGTCAGCGCCCATTCGATCGGACGCCACAGGGCGCGGCGGTGGATCATCACGAGATATTCGGCCTCCAGCAGATCGCGTTCGACCAGCACTGGTACTCGAACGGGATCTCCCGCGCACACCAGTTTCCGGGCCGGATCACGGGGGTCCATAGCGGCCCATTCCGTCTCAATCGCCCAGGTTGGCGGCGCTGTCCCCAAGGTCTGCAGAAAGCAGAACTGCTCGAGAAGAAACCCTGCGTCGATTACCGCATCTTCCGGAATCACAGACTTCAAGTCCGTGATCACTTCATTATTCAGCACTTCCTTGAGATTCGTGACTTCGAGCCCTCTGTCCGCCGCTCCACGGGTCCCACCGACGAGGAAATTCACGTAGGAGAGCTGGTACGGGTGCGTCCGAACTATCGCGGCAGCCGGGGGAATGAACAGCACGAGCAGCACGACGAGGGACGGCAGCCACCGAATCACTGGATTCTGTGACGTACGCAGCCCGCGCCGAACTCGCCCGACCGAATCGGCCAGTCGAGTCAGGCCGGCGGCGAGGACGGCCGCTCCCAGGCCCGCGAGCACTGCATAGAAGGGGAAGGCGGCGAGAAACAGTCGAACCCCGTCGTGTGTCGGAGCGGATGGAAGCAGCAGGGCCGCGTACAGCACCGACACGTTCAGGAGGCAGAAACTGACGAGCCTTCGGTGCTTGCCGTCGAACAGTCCCGCGATGATGGCCACGAGGATTGTGGGCGGAAGCACGATCACCGTCCAGACGAACGGGTAGTGCCAGGGAGCACGGTATACATAGATCCGACCGAAGTACTCGGTCCTGATCATGTTCCGCACGTCTTCCGCCCGGTCGAGCCCCGCCCCCAGGTAGTCCGAGATCCCGAGAATGGGATCGACCCACAACACCGGGTTTGTAGCGAAGAACACCAGGGCCGCAAGCAAACCGATCACTGGCACGGCCCATACCGAATCCCTTCGGCCTGTTCAACAGAATCCACAACCCCAGAACGGGTACGACCAGTAGACCCGAGAACTTCGTGGCGAGCGCGGCCCCAAGCAGGGTACCCGACAGTATGAGATACCAGCCACGGGATGTATCAACCCAGAGGAAGAGAAACGCGGCTGCCCCGAACCAGAAGGTCGCGAGAAACAGATCCGTGTGGGCGAGGTGTCCGTGGGCGAACAGGACAGGGATCGTCAGGATGCCGAGTCCGGCACCCGCCCCTGCGAGCAATGACGCTGCAGCGGTCGCCGTGAATGCGGCACAGGCCGCAGTGAGTGCCGCATACGTGACCATCACGCCGATCCGATATGCTGTCATCGTATCGAACAGATCGCGGAACAGCAGCCAGGAAACGCCACCGATCTCCCGCGACAGGGGCGGATGCGGCAGCCGGATCGGCATCCATCGCCAGTGCTCGCTTACCACATCCCGATTCAGAACGTCCGTCGGACTCCCGCTCGCCACCGCTTGTGTGAAGTCACCGAGCCAGGCGAGCTGGCGCATCGAGCTGTAGAAGTAATTCGCGACGTCGCTGGCAACCCCGTAGTCCCCCTCGGTCGCGAACACCGAGACTCCGGCAACCAGGAAGAAGCAGGCCCCAAGGAGCAGGATCGAGCGCCGTGAGGGCACGCTCGTCGGCGGCAGGTCGCTGTTCTCGGAATCCCGGCGCATCATTAGGTTCGTCCTGGGGCAGTTTCGTTGGCACCGCGTGCCGCACCGCCCCGGGACGACACCGACAGACCTGCGAGCGCCAGCAGACCGAGCGCACTTAGCACCGCGCCCAGCAGGATCCGGGACGGCCGGAAGACGAACTCTACCCGACTGTCGCCCGGTGGGACGGCGACGGCTCGGAATATCCCTCCCGCCCGCAGCACAGGAGCCTCGACGCCGTTCACCTGCGCTCTCCAGCCGGGATAGTGACGGTCGTTGACGACGAGCAGCATCGGGCCCGTCGTGCGCGTCTGCAGGCGGATCCTGTTGAGGCCGTAGTCCGCTTCTAGAACCGTTCCTGTTCCGTCGAGAGGTCCAGGCTCCGGATTCCCCTCCAGAACGACCGTCTCACCCAGCGGGAAGTCGGCCTCGAGCGTTCTGGCAAGAGCTGCCCACGGACTCGTGGCATGCTCCCAGTCGGTCACCAGGTAGGCCCGGGGAAGCGGGTCGGGCACCTCGAACAGGCGCAGCGGAAGGTCGGGATGCCTGGCCGCCACGCGCAGGCCGCTGAGCAAGTCGGCGGCCGCGGTTGGATCCGCATACCACCGTACGTTCATCGCGCGAAGGAAATGGACCGGGTCCGCGGCCCAACCGTTGACAGCTGCGTCGTTTGTCATGGCCACCGACCGCAACTCGACTCCCTGCAGCCCGTCCTGGTGCAGGTATCCCGCGAGCTGGCCCACGTTCGGGCCCATGGTCTCGAAATCCAGGTAGAGATTCGTCAACTCGTAGGCCCCAGGTACGGTAACCAGGCTCCCCATGGCGGCCTCGTGAGGCGAGCCCCGGAATCGGTATGCCTGGGGATCGGCGCCGATCTGGTCCAGCGCCCTGGCCGGCCAGGCTGGAACCTCGTAGATCCGTGCTTCAACGGATGGGTTGATTCGGGCATGTGCCGCGATCAGATCGGCGGCGACCAGCATTCCGAGAAGACCCACCACGGCTTCCGGCCTGAGTCGGCCCCTGCCGCCTGTGCCGATCGCCAGTGCGGCGAGTCCCGCGAGGATAAACAACCGGAAGCAGACACCCGCATACAATCGAGCCGCGGTGAGCGGGTCGGCGCACAGAACAGCCTCCCGGATTGACCCACCACATGCCGCCACGATCAGGTCCGGCATGAGGGTCAGGCCTGTTGCCACCAGTCCGTACAGGGCAGCACCCACTCCGAGGATCGCCGAAGCGCGGACTCGACGTCCTGGTTCGATCGCAGCATCCGCCCCACCGGCGGCCAGCACGGCAATGGCCATCGCCGGCAGGAGCAGGAACTTCTCGGGGTAGCGGAACGGGCGGAGTAACGGAACCGTGTCGAACAGAAATCGATACGCCGGACTGTTGGAGCCGAGGGCGAACAGGATTCCGAGCAATGCCGATCCGGCCCAGAACGCCACCCGGCGTTTGCCGACGATTCCGATTCCCGCCAGTGCGAGTCCGCCTGCCACGGCGCCTGGATACGGGCTGAGAATCCAGGGCGTGCTCGACGCGGCGAAGAACCTGGTGGTGAATCCGTGAATCCCTTCGTCCAGCACCGGCGGTACCCAGAGGTGGATGAGCCCGGCCGGTTCGAGGGACCGGGCCGACGCGTACGACATGTCCACGGACATCGTGCGCACGGAGTTCGCAACGAACTCGACGAACGGAATCAACTGCACAGCCACGAGTGCCAGAGCCACCGCCCCTGCCGCGGCAAAGCCGGCGAGCTGACGCCGCCGCTCCAGTCGTCGTTCCTCGATCCGCAGCGCACCGTGAAGGAACACCCACAGGAGTGACAGACCCAGCATCTGCGGCTCACCGCCCAGGAATGCGATCGCACAGAGCGCGGCAAATGCGGCCAGCCGGACAGACACGGGCCGATCGATGAACCGGTCCCAGGCCCAGAACAGCCAGGGAACCCAGGCGACGGTCTGCAGATTGTTGGGAAAATTCCCGATCGAGACCAGGTATCCGCCAAGCATGAACGCTGCGGCGCCGACCCAGGACGCGGCCGGAGATCGGCCCCAGCGTCTGAGCAACAGAAAGAGCCCCGTGCCTGCCAGTGGATAGTGAAGAACAACCAGCCAGTCGAAGCACACCGACAGCGGGAGGAGGTACAACAGCAGGCTTCCGGGATACAGCACACCGGGCTGCAAGGACGCGAAGAACGGCTCGCCGTTCGCGATTCCCGGATTCCAGAACGGCACTGTCCCGGATCGGATCGACTCCACCAGCACGTGCTTCATCGGATAGAAGAACGGCGTGATGTCTCGACCGAACAGAGTTCGGCCTCCAAACAGGACAGGCCAGAAGAGCACGAACGACGCTGCGGTCAGCATTCCTGCTGCGACCAGGTAACTCGTTCGCCTGGTTCGACTCGGAAGACCTGATGCACCCGGGTCTGGTGGAATCGGCTGCTTCACGATCTCCAAGCGTCCCCCGCTCGCTGGTCGTGAATCAAGGAACGAGGGCGCAGCGGCCTGAGCCGCCGCGCCCTCGTTCAACAAGACGGGTGAATCGAAGTTCGATCCGCCCTACAGTACGCTTAGTTCTGCTGAATCTTGCCTTCGGTAGCAGCACCGCCACCGACGTCGACCCAGTAGCTGTTGCTGGAGCTACCATGCGAAGCCGTTACCTGATAGCCAGCAGCCGATCCGCCGGCGCTGATCGTGATGCCCGTGCTGGTCGTGAAGCTGCCGGACACCAGGACGGTCGCCGCATCAGCGTACGTCTGGTTGTCGGCGAAGTACGCCTCCATGGCAGCCATGGCGTTGCGCACGTCGCTCTTTGCGGTGGCGTCGAACGCCTTTTCCTTCGTGCTGGCGAACTGCGGAATCGCGATCGCGGCGAGGATGCCGATGATCACGACTACGATCAGCAGCTCAATCAGCGTGAAACCCTTCGTGTCGCGGAGCATTGTCCCTCCATGGGTTCTGGGGTCCGGCACTTGTGATACTCATGTTCAGTCGACGATCGACGTCAGGAACTCCATCCTTCCGCCCCGGACAGAGCAACCCTCGTGCCCTTCCGTCAACGCACCGTTAACCCATTGAGATAAAGGGACATAACTTCCGGGTACCGGATTCTACGTACCAGTGCTGGTGCAAGGGTTGTTGCACCCTGCAAGACCTTGCGTCGCATATGCAATAATGTTCGGGTCCATTCATTCGTCCAGATCGTAGCGCTTGATCTTGCGGTACAGGGTGCTCGGATCGATGCCCAGGACCTCCGCAGCCTTTGTCTTGTTGCCACCTTCGGCGTTGAGCACGTGTTCGATGTACGCGCGCTCGATGATCTCGAGGGCGGGGTTGGGCGCCGGACGATCCTGCACGAGCGGCGCTGCGGGCTTCTCTCGCAGCCGCGCGGGAAACGCATCCGGTTTGATCGAGTTTCCGGCCGTGAGCACCACCGCACGCTCGATCACATTTTCGAGCTCACGGACATTTCCTGGCCAGTGATACTCCTGCAGCACCTGCAGCGCCTTTGCAGACAGCTTCTTGGGCTCATCTTCGCCGGACTGATTCGACAGGAAGTGTTCGGCGAGGAGGGGCACATCTTCCTTCCGCAACCGCAGGGGCGGCAGTTCGAGCGAAATGACGTTGAGGCGATAATACAGGTCCCTGCGGAACCGACCTTCTTCGATGTCCCGCTCGAGATCCCGGTTCGTCGCGGCGATCAGCCTGACATCCACGTTGACCGCCTCGGTCGAGCCAACGGGAATCACCTCTCGCTGCTGAAGCACACGCAGGAGTTTCACCTGGGTAGACGGAGCCATTTCACCGACTTCGTCGAGAAAGAAGGTGCCCCCCGATGCGGCGACGAACAGTCCTTCCTTGTCCTTCACCGCCCCCGTGAAGCTGCCCTTCACGTGCCCGAACAGCTCGGACTCAAGAAGCCCCTCGGGCAGCGCGCCGCAGTTGAGAGACAGGAATCGCCTTGTCGAGCGCGACGAAAGGTCGTGGATGTAGCGTGCAAATACTTCCTTCCCGGTTCCGCTCTCGCCGGCGATGAGGATCGTCGATTCACTGTCGGCCACGTCCTCCGCCAGTCCGAGCGAGAGCTCGAATGCCGGACTGACGCCAATCGGCTTGCCGGCCTTCAGCGTCTGCTGCTTCTTCAATTCTCGCTTCAGTCCAGCGTTCTCGGTCTTGAGTCGGCCCCAGTCGAGGGACCGGTTCAGCACGGCGATCATCTCGTCGTTCTTGAACGGCTTCTGGACGTAGTGGGTCGCGCCGAGGTTCACCGCCTGGATGGCGGACTGCAGGGACGCCTGGGCGGTCATCAGGACTACGGGCGTTTCGGGACTGCTGCGCCGGATTTCCTCCAGCACGTCGATCCCGGTCACCTTGGGCATCCTGACGTCCGAAAGCACGATGTCAGGCGCTTCGTCACGGAATCGCTGCAGACCTCCCGCACCCGTCAGCTCCGATATGACGTCGAAGCCTTCACGCTTCAGAAGCACGGTCAGGTTCTCGACGAGGCTTTGTTCGTCGTCGATCAACAGCAGCAACGGTCTGTCTCGCATCTCCAACCTCTGTGTAGGAGGACGCCCGCATGGGCGCCTCGCTGGTTCAGCTCGTGCGGGTCCGGGCGGCAGCACTCACCGCGGCGTCACCCGAAGGATCGTCATTGTCTTCGTTGTCGTCGTCTTCGTCTTTCCCCACGGCAACCGGGGGATCTTCGAACCCGTTCCCGGCCCCTCTGAGGCGGCCACGCCCGGTACGGCGGGGAAGCACGATCGCGAACGTGGCACCCTCGCCTGGAATCGAGCTCGCGAGCAGGGCTCCGCCATGCGCCTGGACTGCACGGTGGGCGATCGACAGGCCGAGACCGCTGCCTCCGGGTCGGCGGGTGTAGAACGGATCGAAAATGCGGGGAAGGTCTTCGGGGTCGATACCAGGACCGTCGTCGATTACCCGGATGCGCACAGGGTTGCCAAGCGAGATTTCACCCGGGACCAGGTCCGGGCGCAGCGAGTCGGAGATGATTCGCACGCGTACCGGGTTTTCGGGATCCCCCACCTGCAGTGCGTTCAGCACAAGGTTCAGCAGCGAGCGGTGAAGGAGTTCGGGGTCACCCCAGAGTCCCTGGAGGTCATCGAGTCTCTCGCTCTCGATGCTCGCACGTCCTTCCGCTACCGGGTGACGGCCGGCGGTCTCCAGGACGTCTCTGACGAGCTCGTCAACGTCGATCGGCCGCCGCTCGGTCACGTCGACGCGCGCGAAATCACTGAATTCCTTCAAAATCCCATCCAGCCTGTCGCTCTCGCGAACGATCAGACGCCCGAGGATCCGATCGTCATCATCTTCGAATGTCCTCCCGCACAGCTGTTCCACGGCGCTTCTGATGGAGGCCAGGGGATTCTTCAACTCGTGGGCGAGAGAGGCCGAGAATTCCGCGACGGCCTCAAGCCGCCCGGTTCTCAGTCTCAGGTCCTCGAGCTGTCGTACCGGTCGCAGATCCTGCAGCAGAAACACGTATGACGCTCCGCCACTGGCTCCGAGCAGCGTGGTGGAGCTGACCGAGATCGGGACGACCGGCGCACCACCGGGGCCAGTCGCCACCCCGCCCTCCCCGGAAGATCCGTCCGCCGAAGCAGGTCCGGCGGCCGGGGATCCGGAAATCGTCGGAGTCTGGACCTCGATTTCACGATTCAGAATTCGGCGCTGCTGTCGGACGGTCTCGTCTACTGCCCGTGCGAGCTCCGGTGCCCGCCGCTCGAACACGGGGACCACGTCGTGTCCCAGTGTCCGAGCCACGTCTACCCCCAGCAATTCCGAAGCGGCGAGGTTCAGATAAACGAGTTTCGCCTGGTCGTCTACCGTGACCACTCCGGACGGGATGATGCGAAGCACATCCGCAGTGTCGAGAGCCAGTCTGCGGAGCTCGCCTTCGACACTGCCAAGCTGATCTCGAACGAGCCTGAGTCGCACAGCGATCAGGCTCGTCACAACCGCGACGAGGGTGAACATCGCCACCTGGACGACGAGCAGGATGGGAATCGCGCCGTCGGGGGAAGCGAGGATGTTGTCGACCAGGTATACGAGGCCGGTGCCGAGAGCCACGAGCAACGCCGCCGGCAGAGACACGATGAGCGCGTATGCAGCGGCAAGAGCGATGAACAGGGAAACGAAGGGGCTCGCATAACCACCGGTGAGGTGCACTACTGCATTGACGACGAAGATATCGAGAAGTGCCTGTGAGATCATGAACATCGGGCCCGGCTGGACCCGTCGTCGGTGACTCCAGAAGTAGGCGATCGGCGTGAGAAGCGCCGCCGCGGCAAGCCCGGCTACGGCGATCGCCGTCCCTTCGCGGCCGACCAGGGAAACGGACTCCCACCCGAAGTCCTGCGACACGAGCAGAGCCGCGCCGAAGACACCTAGTGCGATTACCAGGCGCGCCGCATAGATCCAGTAGAGGATCTGAAGCGGCTCGAGGAAGGCGGCCAGCCTGCGCTCGGATTTCAGGGCTCGGAGCAACCGGTGCTCGTTTCCGATCTGGAGGGGGCGGCTGTCGGGGTAGTTGGAGCCCTGTCTGCTCGCAAACCCCGGCGAAACGCACTGACGAACGGACCAATGATAGGACGGGCGTTGCAGGATGCAAGACCGGACGGTGTACGGTCCAGGTCATGGAGGGGCGGTTAGAGCCAGTCGGGCTCCTCATCGAATACTGAGACCCGGGTGAAAAGACCATATCGGACCGTGGCAGTGAGCGAGTACACGGTCCCCTTCGCCGGACAGGGCAGAGGGCGTCGAATCAATGGCTTTTCGACACAGTCAGCCGATTCGTCGGGCGCGGCTACCGGCCACAGGCCGACTGACCGCGCCGCGCCGCCGAGCGTCTCGAAACCGGTCTCGAACGAGGCCGTCCAGGACGCGACTCGGAGCGTCCGGCCGTCGCCGTTCGGTGCGCACCGCACCCGGAGCTGCAACTCGTGAGAATTGAAGATCAGCCAGGCGTCCGTCCCTACGATCCGGCGCGCAGCAGGCTCCCCGAGCCTCGAAGTCAGCTCGAATTCCCTGAGTCCGATCAGTCCTGCGCAGTCTCCCATGCTACTCCCCGGGGGGGCCGTTTCCGGGTACTGGTGGACGGCCCTGGTTACTGGATCGTGTTGATGATTCCGAAGATCGGAAGATACATGGCGACGATCATCCCACCGACGACGGTACCGAGAATCACGATCATCGCCGGCTCCATAGCCTTCAGCAGCGACTCGACAGCCACGTCCACCTCTTCGTCGTAGAAATCGGCGACCTTTGAAAGCATTCCGTCGAGGTCACCCGTCTCTTCACCGACGTTGATCATCTGTGTGACCATCGGCGGAAACACCCCCGACTGTCGGAGCGGTTCCGAGATCGACTCACCGCCGGCGATCGAGCTGCGGCTGTTCATGATCGCGTCGTGAATGACACGGTTGCCTGATGTCTTGGCTGTGATTTCAAGCCCATCCAGAATCGAGACACCGGAGCTCAGGAGTGTCCCCAACGTACGGGTGAAGCGCGCCACCGCGGACTTCCTCGCCAGCGTCCCGAGGATCGGCACGCGGAGCAGAACCCGGTCGAACAGGAGGCGCCCGTTCGAGGTTGCAAGCCACCGCCGGAACAGCCAGGTGCCCCCTATGGAGCTGGCCAGAAGGGCCCACCAGTAGCTCTGCAGGAACGCGGACATGCCGATCACGACACGAGTCGGAAGCGGCAACTGCTGGTCGAAGCTCTGGAACATCGTCTGAAATGTCGGAATTACGAACAGCAGGAGAATGACGATCGCTGACCCGGCGACGAAACCGATCACGCCGGGATAGATCATCGCGCCCTTGACCTTTCGGGCGAGGGCTTCGGTCTTCTCGAGGAACACGGAGAGTCGCAGGAGAATCGTGTCGAGGATACCGCCAGTCTCACCTGCCGCCACCATGTTCACGTACAGGTGCGAGAAGATCTTCGGATGCTGACCGAGCGCGTCGGCCAGCGTATTCCCCGACTCGACGTCGTGCAGGACGCCTTCCAGCGACGACTGCAGCATCTTGTTGTCCGACTGCTTCACCAGGATGTCCAGGGCCTGTACGAGTGGGAGACCCGCGTTGATCATCGTGGCGAACTGCCGCGTCATGATCACCAGGTCGCGGCTCTTCATCCGCCCGCCGATGGTCATGTTCAGCCCTTTGGGCTTCTCCCGTACGGAAACGGGGATCAGCTTCTGGGCCCTGAGAAACGCGATTACGTCATCGCGATTCGGGACATCGATCTGGTCGCGCTTCAACTCGCCACTGATCGTTCGCGCACTGTACGTGTAGACTGGCATTCCTGGTTACTCCCGGTGCTCCTGGGGTCCCCCGCTCAGCGGGCGACCGCGACGGGTGATTCGACTTCGCCGATCATACGCTTCAACTCGATCGGATCGGAGCTGATTCGCACGCATTCCTCCAGCGTCACCTCATCGCGCATGTAGAGCGAATAGAGGGCGTCGTTGAGGGTCTGCATGCCGAATTTCTTACCGGCCTGCATGGCGGAGTATATCTGGTGCACCTTGTCGTCCCGGATCAACGCCCGGATCGCAGGGGTCGTGATCAGGATCTCGCACGCCACGATCCGGCCCCGACCGCTCCGCCTCGGCAGCAGCGTCTGCGTGACGACGCCCTCGAGGACGAACGCCAGCTGCGCCCGGACCTGGTCCTGCTGGTGCGACGGGAAGACGTCGATGATCCGGTTGATCGACTCGGCGGCAGAATTCGTATGGAGAGTAGCGAGCGCCAGGTGGCCGGTCTCGGCGATCGTCAGGGCGGCCTGCACCGTTTCGAGGTCGCGCATCTCGCCCACCAGGATCACATCCGGATCCTGGCGAAGTACGTACTTGAGGGCGGTAGCGAACGAACCGGTATCGCTTCCGACTTCACGCTGATTCACGAGGCAGTTCTTGTGACGATGCACGAACTCGATCGGATCCTCGACCGTCACGATGTGCCCGTGTCTTTCCCGGTTGATCTTGTCGATCATCGCTGCGAGCGTCGTCGACTTGCCCGACCCCGTGGGACCTGTGACGAGCACGAGACCACGCGGCTTCTCGGCCAACGCTCCGATGACCGGAGCGAGATTGAGCTCCTGGAAGGTCAGAATTTCGAACGGAATCTGCCGGATCGCCATCGCGACCGTGCCCCGCTGCCGGAACACGTTCCCTCGGAATCTTGACAGGTTCTGGACGGAAAACGACAGGTCGAGCTCGTCCTCCTGCTCGTATCGCTTCTTCTGCTGTTCCGTCAGCACGGAATAGGCGAGAGACTGAGTATCCCGCGGCCCCAGCTGCTGCTGGCAGTCGCTGTCGCAGAGCTGCCCGTCGACCCGCAGCTTGGGAACCTCGCCGGCCGAGATGTGCAGGTCGGACGCGCCCTTCTCGATCATTTCCTCGAGAAGACTGCGCAGGTTCATAGGTGCGGATTCGTTAATCATCAGATTCTTCCGTCGTTTCTGGGTCGAGATGCGCGGAACGAAAGTCGTTCCGCCAGTCTCAATGCGCCGTTTCCTTGATCACTTCTTCGAGCGTCGTCACTCCCCGTCTGACCTTGATCATTCCGTCTTGCCGCAGCGTAATCATTCCCTCGCTGACCGCCTGCGCCTTGAGATCGTCCGACGACGATCCGGCGAGAACCATGCGCCTCAGTTCGGCCGTCATCGGCATCACTTCGTACAGCCCCTGCCGGCCTGAATAGCCCGACCCGCTGCACGCATCACAGCCCTCACCCTTCTGGAACTGCATCGCCGTCGCTTCCTCGCTCGTCAGTTGGGCTGACTCCAGCACCTCGGGCAGGTATGTCGCCTCTACCTTGCAGTTGCTGCAGATCCTCCGGACGAGCCGCTGGGCCGTAATGATGTTGACGGCGGACGCCACGTTGAACGGCTCGATTCCCATGTCGATCATTCGGGTGATCGTCGAGGCTGCATCGTTCGTGTGAAGCGTCGAGAGGACGAGGTGCCCTGTGAGCGCTGCCTTCACCGCGATGCTGCCGGTTTCGAGATCCCGGATCTCACCGACCATCACGATGTTCGGATCCTGGCGCAGGAACGCCCGCAGGGCGGCTGCGAACGTCATCCCGATCTCCGATCTGACGAGTACCTGGTTGATGCCCGACAGGTTGTACTCGACCGGGTCTTCCGCCGTCATGATGTTGACTTCGTCCGTGTTGATCCGACTCAGCGCACTGTAAAGGGTCGTCGTTTTACCAGATCCGGTCGGACCTGTGACGAGAACCATGCCGTAGGGCTGAGAGATCGCGTGGAGAAAGTCCTTCTCTGACTTCGGCTCCATCCCGAATTTTTCGAGATCGAGGGTCAGGTTCCCCTTGTCGAGGATCCGGAGCACGATCTTCTCGCCGAACAGGGTCGGCAGTGTCGACACCCGGAAGTCGATGACCCGACTGCCGATCTTCAGCTTGATCCGGCCGTCCTGAGGTACTCTTCGCTCAGCGATATTGAGATCGGCGAGGATCTTCACGCGCGAAATCAGGGCCGCCTTCATCCGGTTGGGCGGCTTCATGATCTCCTGTAGAGCACCGTCGATCCGATATCGAACCCGGAGGTGCTTTTCATACGGCTCGATATGTATGTCCGAGGCGCCGCGGCGTACCGCGTCTGTCAGCAGACCGTTGATCAGCCGGACAACCGGAGCCTCTTCGACCTGTGCCTGAAGCTGAGTCGTAGAGAGGAGTTCCTCTTCATCCTCCACGACCTCGACATCCTGCTCTTCGAGTTCCTCGAGCAGCTCGCCGAGCCGGTCGGAAGAAACCTCGTAGTACTTATCGATCGCCTGGCGCAGGGAGTACTCTCCGGCCACTACCGCTTCGACATCGAACCGCGTGATGAATTTGAGATCGTCGATCACCCCGAGATCCGACGGGCTCGCCATGGCGATCGTCAAGGTGCGACCCACGCGACGAAGTGGAAGCACCAGGTGTTTGCTGGCAAAATCGGCGGGTACGAGCTTGAGGATCTTCGGGTCGATATTTACTGACTCGAGATCGACGGCCGGACACCTGAACTGGCGACTCAGGATGCGAGTGAGGTCGGCCTCAGCGACGGCGCCGCTAGCGACGAGAGTGAACCCGAGCCTCGCCCCATTCTGAGTCTGCTCGGCGAGAGCACGCTCAAGATCCTCCTGGCTGATCAGGTTCTCCCTGATCAGCAGCTCGCCGATCTGATTCTGTCCGAGAGCTGCAGATGCCATAGGTCCTGTATCATCCGGTGGATCCCGATCATCGCCGCCCCGTGCGGCTCCACGGTCATGCGGCGTTTCGATCTTCCTGCCAGTTCGGGTCGCGCCGCGCTGTCCCTCGGGGGCAAGAGACGTGCCCGGTACGTTCTGGGGAGTTTCGTCCTTGTTTTTTCAAGGCGAACGAGCGATTCACGAGGTGGCGGAGGATCATTTCGATCAACGGATTCGCACACGATTCCGGATTTTCTCCACAGTACCGGGACCGATGCCCGGTATGGCGAGCAGATCATCGACCTTCCGGAATCCGCCGCGCCGGTCCCGAAACTTCACGATCCGCCCGGCGAGCTCCGGTCCGATTCCCGGCAGCTGCACGAGGTCCTCGATGTCGGCCCGGTTCAAATCGACTTCACCGCGTACCGAGACCCCGGAGGCGGGCTCCGCGGTCAGGGCGAGATGGGGAGCGAGCCGCGACACCGACTTCGCCCCGAGCCCCGTTACCCGCTCCAGATCCTCGAGTGATCTGAAGGGGCCGTTCTCCCGACGATCGCGCACGATGGCAGCGGCCTTTGCCGGGCCGATTCCTGGAAGTCGTCTGAGCTCGGTTTCGTTCGCGAAGTTCGGATCCAGTCGTTCGCCCGCTGCCAGAGGCACACCGGCCCGCTCTTCCCGCTGAATCCCCTCCTCCACGGAGGCCCGCAGGCCTGCCACCGAGGTCGTGCCGGACATATCGGGCGGGGGCTGCCAGCCCGTGTCGGCGGATCCAGGCCCGAAGCCGAGTCGTAAGCCCGTACCGACGAGCACGAGTGCCGTAGCGGTCGCCAGAGACCGGGTCTCGATTCGATTCAGTGAGAGCATGTCGCTATGGAGGATTGCGGGTGGGGTCAACCGGGGCTCAACCCGGCCGTCGGACGGGGCCGGCTACCGCGTCCGGGGGCATCAGCGGACCGGCTCTGCTCCCGTGTCTGTGCGGATGGCGAAGCGACCAAAGATGTTCAGGTTGAACTGGTCCGAGTTCTGCTGGCGTCCTACCGCGCTCGCCCGATTCGACCACGTGAGCTGGACACCGATCGGTATAGCCCGTGAAGTCTGAGTCGAGCGTGAACGCAGCCGATTGTGTGGTCTGGTCGACGTGCGCCGTACAGTCGCCGCCGAGTCCCGGGACCACCCCATCGAAACCAGAGCCCCCCAGCGCCCGGCAATCGAAGTTGCCGTTGAGTGAGTACTCTGCCGCCATCCGTACCGGCTTCTTGACGAATCCCAGGAAGGACGGTGGGGGAAGGCTCCCTGTCAGCCGCAGACTGTGCGACGTCCGATCGGATTCGCCTCCTCCGGTCTGGTCGGAGCGATCAGTGCTGGCGTCGTCCAGCTGGTAACTGAAGTTGAAACCGTTATTGAACACGAAGCCGATGCTCAACGAGCGAGTGACTGTCCGGGACCCCTGGTTCTGCCCGGTGGTCGTCGACACGGTCCGGTTCCGATCTCTCCAGCTGGCGGCCAGGTTGACGTTCCGGAACAGCCCTTCGAGCGCATCCGGATAGGGAACCTCACGCCATCGCAGGCTGAACGAACGGCCACTCCACGTCCTTTGTACCCCGAACACTTCGCGGGGTAATCGTCTGGTTGTCCGTCATGCTGTAGTTGATGTCGGCCTCCAGCGCGGCCGGCAGTCGGTAGCCTCCTCCGGCCGACCAGCGGTGCAAATCACCGGCGGCGGACGCGGTGTCGGACCCGAACACTCTCATATCCGAGAAGCTCATGAGCACCAGCTGCTGGCCGAACGAGGGGTCGATATCCCGCCGGTCGAAATTGGAGCTGACCAGTCTTGCCCAGTCGAAGCGTACCGGCAGAATCCGGTCCCACACCTCCCGGAAACCCTTCCACACCCCGGATGCTGTTCGGTGCTGGGGAACTCCGAACGAAGTTGCAAGGCTCTCCGGCAGCAGGTCGACGTTCACCCCGACATCTCGCGACAACGCCACATCGCGGAACAGGAGCGAATCTCCCCCGAAGTCCGCGGACTCGATGTAGGAGGTATTGCGGGCGCTGCGGTAAGATGTGTTGAGT
>CALNYN010000053.1:0-68418 GCA_942490755.1 uncultured Gemmatimonadota bacterium | reverse complement strand
CTGGCAGAACTACGACACGATCTACACGGAACGCTACATGGGTCTCATCGACGAGAACCCGGAGGACTACGAAGAGGGCTCCGCCCTGAAGTACGCGTCCGGACTCGAGGGCAACCTTCTGTACATTCACGGCACGGGCGACGACAACGTGCACTACCAGAACGCCGAGCAACTGATCAACGAGCTGATCAGGCAAAACAAATATTTCACCATGCTGGCGTATCCGAACCGCTCGCACGGGATCTTCGAAGGACCCGGCAACACGCGAAAGCACCTGTTCACCTACATGACGCGTTACCTGAACGAGCACATGCCTCCGGGCGGCGTGCCGCAGAACGCGTCGAGCGACTGAGGCTGGACAGAACCCTCCGCGGAGGGGCGATGCGTGAGCAAGGAGCCGGCGGTCCGTTCGTGGATCGCCGGCTCTTTCGGTTCAGGTCGACCTTCGCCCAGGAACTGCCTGGAGGCTTGAGCGCCTCCTGTCTGCCGGCAGCGGCATAGTCTCGAAAGTCTCAAAAGGCCAGTTGCTCCCCGCCGCGATCCCGCCAGCAGATCCGGTTCTTCCGCCGCTTTGCCATAGACGTTCTCCCGGCTTCATATCAAGCCGTTTTGTGATCGTAAGCGGACGGGAGTTCCCGGATACAGAAACGGCCAGCTGCAAATCGTTTCCTGGTAGTCGGTTAGCTGATGCGCCCGGGTGGATTTGCTGCGTCTCTCAGCATTGCGAGCACGCCGAAGGCCCGCGCAGCACTACCACCGACCTCACGCTTATCTGGCTGAGATTTGGGAGTCCGAAACACGACATCTTGCCGGACTTATTGGGATAGATCGTGCGGTCTGCCGGATTCCCAAACTATCGATACGGCGTCCTGCAGGGGTCTACCGACAGTAGAACCGACAGTAGTCAGGAGCGGCTGAGCAGGTCTCTTTCCGAAACGATCGGCTGCACAGACGTCCGCACGGTGCACTGGGTTGGCCGGCGATCGCGTCGGCACCACGTACGTTGTAGCGGCCTGCGAACCTCTCGCCAGGGACTGACGCAGACGGGTGTCACGGCTCCCGCGGTCGCTACCGACCGGGAAGCCAAGTAGAATTGTGGGGTCGCCTTCGCACGGCTCGCTCACCCGCGCCAGCCGCCTTCTGGAGGTAGGGATGCAACGCAGGCTCACCGCGATCTTCGCCCTGGACATGGTGGGCTACTCGCATCTGATGGAAAAGGGACGAGGTGGATACGCTCAGGCGCCTCGAGTCCGTGCGTGCCGAGTTGATCGATCCTGCCATTGCCACACACAGCGGACGAGTGGTCAAGAACCACGGGCGACGGCCTGCTGGCCGAGTTCGCCAGTGCCGTGGATGATGCCGTGGAATGCGCCGCTGAGATCCAGCGGCACATGGCCAAACGGGAGATCGACATCCCTCCCGGCGCCATCCGCTTTCGCATCGGGCTCAGTGTCGGCGATGTCGTCGCGAGGGGTGACGACATCTTCGGAGACGGCGTGAACGTGGCGGCCCGAATCGAGTCTCTGGCCGATCCGGACGGTATCCTCGTCTCCCGAAACGTCTACGACCAGGTCGAGAACAAGGTGGGACTCGCGTTCGTGGATGCTGGAACCCGCTCGGTCACGAACATCGAAAGACCGGTGCACGTATACAGGGTCCTTCAGGCACCGGGAGAGCAGAGACCTGGTCCTCCTCGCCCGCGCGGGATTCCGCATCTCGCGGCGTCCGTGTTGCTCGCGATCACCGCCGTGGCCGCGGCCTGGCAGATGGGTCCTGGGTTCTCGCGCGCGGATGTCGAACCGTCCATTGCGGTCCTCCCGTTCACCGACCTGTCTCCCCGGGGAGATCAGGAGTACTTCGCCGAGGGGATCTCGGAGGAGCTGTTGAACCTGCTCGGGCAGATCCCGGATCTGCGTGTCTCCGCGCGGACCTCGTCATTTGCCTTCAAGGACGAGAACCTGGGAATCCCGGAGATCGGGGAGCGCTTGCACGTGGACCACGTGCTGGAAGGCTCGGTCCGCAAAGACGGAGAGGACGTCCGTGTTACGGCACAGCTGATCCGAGCCGAGGACGGATTCCACGTGTGGTCATATACGTGGGACCGCAAGCTGGATGATATCTTCGAGATCCAGGACGAGATCGCTGCCGACGTGGTCAAGAATTTGAGAGTGAGCCTGGGCGTTTCGCCCTCGATCGAACTCACCGATCCTAGGGCGTACGCGCTCTACCTGCAGGCGCGACAGGTAAGTCGGCAGCGAACCCCGGAGGCATTCGAACGAGCCATTCGGCTGTATCGGGAGGCCCTGGCCATCGACCCCGAGTATGCGACCGCGTGGGCCGGACTTGCTGGCACAGTCATGCCTTCCAGAACGGGCGCCCATCTGCTGCCCTTCGACGAAGGGTACCGCCTGGCCAGCGAGGCCGCCGAGCGAGCGCTATCGATCAACGAGGCGAACGCCGAGGCTCACGCCTACCTCGGCTACGTAGCGTTGCACGAGAGGGGCGACCTGGCAACTGCCGCGAGGCGCTACGAGCGGGCAGCTGAGCTCGAACCGACGAATTCCGAAATCCTGAGGCTCGTCGCCCGTCTGGCGAGGAATCTCGGCCGCGTGGATGAGCCCGTCCGGATCATGGAATACGTGGTGGCCCGCGATCCCGTGAACCCGGCCAATCATGCCGGACTCGGGTCGATCTACTGGCGCGCCGGGAGGCTGGATGAGAGCATCGCGTCGTTCCAGCGGGCACTGGATCTGAGCCCGGGTCACGCCGGTTCGCAATACGCGATCGGCGTGTTATGGATGATGAAGGATGACCCCGAGGCCGCCCTCGAAGCGATCTGGAGGGAACCCGCCGAATGGTATCGTCTGACAGGCCTGGTGATGGCCTATCACGCGCTGGGACGGGACACTGATTCCGACGAATCACTCCGCGAGCTCATCGAGAAGTACGAGGCAGGCTGGGCCTACCAGATCGCCTACGCGCTCGCGTATCGGGGAGAAGTCGATCGCGCGTTCGAGTGGCTGGACAGGGCGGTCGAGATCAACGACCCCGGACTGGCGGAGATTCCGACACAGAACCTGTTCGCCAGTCTGTACGACGATCCTCGGTGGCTGCCTTTCCTCGAGAGCATCGGCAGGTCACCGGAACAGCTGGCCGCGATCGAGTTCGACGTGCCGCTGCCGGAGTAGGCGGCGCGCAAGCACATTGTCATCTTGCGGATGCTCTCTCTCCCCCGGCTACAAGGTGGGAGCCGGTATGAGAGCAATCTCGATCTCAGGTCACGAAGAGCCATGCCGCCGGCTCGACCCAGGAACGAATAGGGAGGCACCATGTCTTACCGAAACTCAGCGATGGCCGGTCTTGCCTTGCTCACCGTCGTCGCAGCCTGCTCCACACCTGAAGCACCCTACACCCAGTACGGCGATGACCTGACCCTCACCCAGGCCACGAGCGTCTCGGCCATCCTGGCGGATCCTGACACCTATTTGGGCCAGCAGCTGCGAGTCGAGGGCACCGTCGTGGGTGTCTGTCAGCTCCAGGGTTGCTGGATCGCCGTGGCAGGCGAGAGCGAGGGCGAGCAGCTGCGGGTCAAGGTCGAGGATGGAGTGATCGTGTTTCCCGAGACCGCCATGGGACACCACGCCCGCGTCGAGGGGGTCATGGAGAGGCTCGAGCTCACAATGGAGGAATCCCTGGCTCAAGCAGAGCACCACGCTGAGGAGAACGGCCTCGACTTCGATCCAGAATCCATCACGGGACCCGAAGTCATCTATCAACTCCGCGGTCTCGGGGCCGAGATCGAGGACGCCTGAACGGATCTCCGTCGCGAGCGAGCCGGCGTGAGCGGAGCACTACCACCGACCTCACGCTTTTCAGGCTCATCTCAGAGGACGACCCGCAACGAAGAAGGCTGAAGCTCGCGACTCAACAATTGGATCGCGTTCCTGGGGACGGTAGACGACTGCGGCCTTTGTTACCGTTATCGTGACCTTGAGCTTGTACGACCACGGCTACGGCAGCCAGGGCCCATCCTTCTCGGCCTCGCGGGCCTGCTCGTTCTCGTAGGCCTGCTGGCGCGCGTGACCCGGCATCTGTCCGTGGTTCGTGCGTCACCGTATGATCGCACGTTAGGGAGCAGAGGGCCTCGAAAGTCGCCAGCCTCAATTCTGCCGCTCCAATCCCTCTACTGCGGGCGCCCGATGATGAAGCTCGATTCCCGGCAGGTCAGCCCCACGCTCCTGAGGGGCATTGTCGTAGCCACGGCGGGACTGATCACGCTCCTCGTGCCCCACGCCTCTCTCGGGGTCATTCGATTCGTAGTTGCGGGAGCGCTCCTGGCATCCGGCGCGAGCGGGCTCTGGGGGCATCTCCGCGCCGGTGGCAGCACACGCGGTCTCGTGCGGTGCGCTCTGGCCATCGGTACCGGGGCAGGTCTGATCATCGTGCCGGTAGATGTCGTGAGGGTCGGTGAGTATATCGCGGCTGGCTACCTCGCGGTAACCGCTGTCGTGGCCCTGCAGCGGGGCTTCGGATTGGAGGAACCGAAGCCGAGCCGCCGGTTTCACATTGCGCGGGGCGTACTGCTGCTCTGTCTCGCCGCGCTGATCATAGCTCTCCCGAGTGCGATGTTCGGTCTGGTCGTCGTCCTGGCGGCCATCGGTTCGCTGGTGGTCGGCGTGGCGGCGGTGGTCTGGGCGCTACGACACGGTCCGGACAAGCCTCCGATCGCCAACCGGGCCTTGTTTTCCGAGGTGCTGTGGGACTGGCTGGGAGAGCGGGACCTCGGAGTCGATCGCCGCGAAGAAATCGCCGACGGGCTCTACTTCGAGGACCCCGATCGCGGAGCGAAGATCACATCGTTAATCGTGATGCTTCTGCTTTCCACGGCTCTAGCCAGTCTGGCCATCCTTCAGGATTCGACGGCGGTCATTATCGGAGCGATGCTGGTTGAGGCCGCCGGCGCCTTCCTGCTCTTCGCGACCAACCTGGTATCGATTATCCTCGCCGCGTCGGCGGTCTTCCTTCTCGTGGGATTTACCGCCGTCCGGGAATTGCAGCGAAGGCAGATGGCCAACGCGGACGTATTCGTAGCGGTGGTCGTCGTGACCCTTTTGATCATGCTTCCCCTGGGACTGACCGGCGGAAGAGTACTCACGGATTCTCGGCAGACGGCGACCACGAGAGATCACGTAAAAACCTGGCTCGGTCCGGAATCGACACTCCAGTTGTTGCGAACCGATGTGAAGTCGAACCTGGTCGACGTGGTGTTGACCGGAAGCGGAACGCCGCCGAGCGTAGCGGTTCTCGAGGAGGTCCTCATGCGAGACCTGGGTTCACCCGTGAGAGTCCGCGTGGAACTCTTCCCGTCGATTCTGATCACTTCGTCAGACGGGGAGAACTCCGTCGAAGCCGATGCCCTGGATGATATGCAGAGATCATCGGGACCCTGATCCTCCATCGGACCGAAGTCTCGTGACAACGACGCAGCGGCCGGTAACCGCACAAAGGAGAATCGGGTGAGACGCGCAGCCGCAACCACCCTCCTGATCCTCGGCGTCGTCCTCGTCGTCATCTGCGGGGCGACCGTTTACTTCGGACGGGCCGTGCTGGACCGGGATGCCTTCGCCGCCCGGTTAGTCTCTGCACTCGACCGACCGCACGCCTCGGCATTCGTCGCCGAACAGATCTCCGATCGACTCGTGGCCGCGAAGCCGGACCTGATCGGAGTCCGGCCGCTGATCATTGCGATCGCCGAGAGCACGGTGCGTTCGAATGCCTTCGAGTCACTGGCGCTGCGGGGGGCCCGGAATGCCCATCATCTAGCGCTCTCCGACGGTGCCGAGCAGCTCCTTCTGTCCATCCCCGACGTGCACATTCTGCTCCGTGGCGCCCTCGCCGCCGTCGACCCGGAACTCGCCCGGAGTCTTCCGGAAGAGGAACAGGCGATCGTCGAGACCCGTCCAGCGGACAGTGTTGCGACGCTCGTCGTGACACTCTTGCGGGATGCTGCCCATATACGCCTGCTCGCGCGGCTTGGACTCGTCCTCGGGATCCTGCTCGTGGTTGCTGGCGTCACCCTGGCTCCTGCGAGGCGGCAGGCGCTCCTCAACGTCGGCATTGCCATGCTCACAGTCGCGGCGATCCTGGCGCTGATCGTTCCTCTCGGCCACTCCCTCGTCACGAACGCGGTCGCGGAGGCCTCGCTCAGTGGAGCTCTCGGGGACGTCTGGATCGCGTTCGCCGGAGAGCTCGGCTCGTGGTCGATCGGTCTCGCTCTCGTCGCTCTTACTTTCGTGGCTGCGGCGACGACCTCAAGTGAGCGCCCGGGCCTGCTCGAGCGTCCCTGGAGTGAGTTGCGGGCGGTCGTTCGACGACAGCCCAGCCGGGGCCGAGAGGCGTTTCGGATCTCGCTGCTCATCTTTCTGGGGATCCTGGCCGTCGTCGAACCGATCAACGCGCTCGCAGCGGCCGTGGTCGTCGCGGGGGGGCTGGTCTTCGTCGAGGCTGTCGGCGCGTTGGTCAACCTCGTGGCACCACGACGTGAGAGTCGGGGGCACGAAGCCGATCCGCTCCACCTGAACCCGGCCCTCTCCATCGGTATCGGCTGCGTCGTCGCCGTGGTCGTCCTGCTGGGCGGGAGTTCCGCGGCA
Organism: uncultured Gemmatimonadota bacterium; assembly: GCA_942490755.1. GTDB lineage: Bacteria > Gemmatimonadota > Gemmatimonadetes > Palauibacterales > Palauibacteraceae > Carthagonibacter. The sequence goes on along the minus strand of CALNYN010000053.1, from coordinate 61,768 downwards.
CTCCGGGTTGGTCCGCAGCTCGATCGCTACGTGGCCGGGGCGGCACTGGAGTGCAACGGTGACGAGAGACTGTGCGGGAGACGGCTCGACGAAATCACGGTCGCCGGTGCGCACAACGCGATGGGCTCGGCGGAGGATGTGCGCTGGATGTTCCCGAACCAGGACAGGAACATTCAAGGGCAGTTGAGGCTGGGAATTCGGGCCTTCATGCTGGACGTCTGGTACGGGAATGCCGTCGACGACAGGGTGAAGACCGCCTTCGAGAGCGAGGAGCAGCGAAAGAAGTTCGAGGATGTGATCGGTCCCGAGGCATTCGCGGCAGCCATGCGAATACGAGACCGGCTCATAGGCGAGGGCGGACCGACTGCCATGTACATGTGCCACGGCTTCTGCGAGCTTGGAGCCGTATCGTTCGACTCGGCGCTGAACTCGTTCAAGACCTACCTGGTGGAGAACCCGAGCGAAGTACTCCTCCTCATCCTCGAGGACTACGTGTCTCCCGAGGACGTGGCCGCTGCGTTCGAGCGCCAGGGCCTCCTCGACTACGTCTACGACGGTCCCGCAGGCGGGCCGTATCCCACCCTGCGAGAGATGATCTCCAGCGGGAAGCGCCTGTTCGTCATGGCCGAGCACGATGCCGGCGAGATTCCCTGGTATGTCCCGGCCTACGATGAAGTCCTGCAGGAGACACCCTACACTTTTCACGCTCCGGAGGAGTTTTCCTGCGCCCCAAACCGGGGCGCTGCTGAGAATCCCCTGTTTCTCGTGAATCATTGGATCGAGACCACCCCCACCCCTCGCCCGACGAACGCCGAAGTCGTGAACACCGACTTGGCACTGGTTTCACGGGCACGCGAGTGCGAGCGCCAGAGAGGCAGGCGGCCGAACGTGATCGCGGTGGACTTCGCCGGAGTAGGCGACGTGGTTGGTGCGACGGCGATCCTCAACGGGCTCGTCGAGGAGGCGGCAGGCCCCTGAGCGACCCCTTCGCTACACGGCCGGAAGGCCTAGCTTCGTCAGGCGCGAAAGAGAAGCCGCCTGGGTTCATAAACCCAATCGGCTCGAGCAGTTCTGGAAATGGGCCCGGGTGGATTTGCTGCGTCTCTCAGTATTGCGAGCACGCCGTAGGCGCGCGCAGCACTATCACCGACCTCACGCTGAGGGGCGGCGTAAGAACTCGATCAGCTCCCCGTGCGACGAGCCTCGATCCGGTCTGCGAGGTCGACGAACCGTGGCTCCGCGCGCAGCGGATCGAAGGCGGGGTCGATCTTGAGGAACGCGAGCCACGGATCCCTCTCGTCCCACGCCCTGTCCAGCCCGTCGAGCGCCATTGTCGTATCGCCGCGTCCGAGGTGGACGAGCACCTCGCAGATCGGTCGCACGTAGCGCACGGTTCGCTGCGTAGCGAGCTCCTCGAGCACGGCTGCGGACTCGGGCCGGTTCGCCAGTCCGTAGGTCCACCCCAGGTGCGCGAGGAACCAGGGGGTGCGACCCGATCGCTCGACGGCGGTCTCGAGGTGTGGAATCGCAGATTCGGGGCCCGATGCGTGAACGCGGACCCAGCCCAGGAGCCAGTGCGCCATGGAGAGGTCGGGGTCGAGCTCGAGGGCTCGCTCCAGCCGCGTGATCGCCGCTTCGTATCGACCCGCCCCCAACAGCATCCATCCGAGGTGCGCGTTGACGAACGGGGAGAGGGGATCCAGCTCGAGCGCACGTCTCGTGCTCTCCACGGCCTCGTCCGGGCGGCCCGTCATCAGGAAGATCGGTGACTGGTAATAGTGTGCGGGGGCGTATCCCGGCTCGATCGCCACGGCTCGCCGGAGCTCGGTCTCGGCGTCCCGCAGCCGCCACTCGTGCACCGCACGGACGAAACCGAGCGTCGCCAGCGCCTCGGCGAGCTCCGGGTTGATTTCCAGGGCGCTCAGGGCGGCGGTTTTCGCCTCCGAAAATGCAAGGGAGGGAGGCATCTCGGCGAACCAGCCGAACAGAGCATGGCAGTCCGCGACGCCCACGTGAGCGAGGGCATACTCAGGATCGACCTGAAGTGCCTGGCGAAAGTAGCGAGCGCGGTCTTGAGGCCCGCTCCCCCTTCGAACCCAGTGCGAGCGTCCCTTCAGATAGAGGGTGTAGGCTTCGATCTTCCGGGTGGGCTCGCGGTCGATCCGTTGCCGTTCCGCCGTCGTGAGCGTGGCCCGGAGCCCGGCGGCGACCTGTCGGGCCACGTCGCTCTGGATCGCGAACACGAAATCGAGGTCCCTGTCATACTGCTCGGCCCACAGATGCTCGTCGGTCCGGGCGTCGATGAGCTGGGCGTTGATCCGAACACGGTTCCCGGCCCTCTGAATCTCGCCCTCCAGAATCGTTGCGGCTCCCAGCTCCGCGCCGATCGTGCCGATCGACTTCGTCGTGTTCCGGTACCGAGCGGTCGACGTGCCGGAAACCACCTTGAGACCGCCAATCTTCGCCAGCCTGGTTTTAATTTCGTACGTGACGCCATCGCTGAAGAACTCGGTCTCGGGGTCGCCGCCGACGTTGACGAACGGGAGCACCGCCACCGAACGGAGGTCGTCGGAGACTCCCGAGGCGCGGACTCTTCGCACGAATTCCGTGAGCTCCGGTGGCGGGTCGATTCCGACCTTCTCCCGGAGCAGTCTCGAATGGGCGCGGGCGTGTCGGATCGCGGTGGCCGGATCACCCGCCGCCGTCAGGGAGTGCATGAGTCCGAGGGCCACGGGAGTCCGGAAGGGGTCTTCGGCCAGGAGCTTCTCCCACCATCGCGCGGCCCCGGCCGGGTCTCCAGCGCTCTCGGCTCCCCGCGCCAGCGTCTCCAGGGCGCGGGCGTAGAGCCCCGACAGTCGGGCTCGCTCCTGGTCCATCCAGCCCTGGAATTCGCGCGAGTCGAGATGGAAACCCTCGAGGAATCGACCCGCGTACAGGCGGACGGCCCGGGCTGGGTCTCCCGCGCCGACCGCCTGCTCGAACTCGATGGCATCCACCCGGACCGCCGAGAGGTTGATCCGCAGCAGGTCGCCCGTCGCGATCACTCCGTCCGTGCCGATCTTCTGTCGCAGCGCGTACAGGGTGTCCGAGAGCCGGTGCCGGGCCGCGGCATTCTCACTCTCGGGCCACCGCAGGGCGATCAGCCGCTCCCTGCGCACTCCCCTTTCGCCGGCGGCGGCGATCAGCGCTAGAAGTCCGGTCGGGTATCCTTGCCCCGATCGGCGCACCAATGCGCCGGCAGCATCTCTCAGCGCTGCTCAGCCGAGAACCTGGAGACGGTACATGCGTGACTCGACGTCCGGATGAATCGGCGATACCTGGCGGATAGTCCGCGGATCGACGAACGGCAAATTAGGACAGGGTCCCTCGCGGGTGCCAGCAGCCATCCCGGCTCGAAACGGGCCGCCAGCCCCCACGGGCCCGCCGGCCCCTGCCGAGTCACCGACGCAAAAAGGAGGCATCGCCATGTGTCGAGCGATCAAATTGCCGCTTCTCGCGGCCTGCGCGCTGCTTCTGGGCGCGTGCGCGGACCACCCCTCTGCCGAACTCACCGGCCCCGATCCGGCGGCGGAGATCCTCGCGACCCGAGGGCAGCCGGACAAAGCCCTTCCGTATCGCGGCAGCGGCACGGGCTGGGTCACCAGCCAGGTCTACGCGCCGGGATTTCCGACCGAGCGCAGCACGTTCGAGGGCCGCTGCTCGATTCCGTCGGACTACATCGTGGAGTTCGCCGCCAGCGGCCAGGCCACACACCTCGGCGAGTTCACGATCGTGTTCGGCCACTGCTCGCGGATTAACGTGGATCCCGGAACGGGCGCCGTCTCCTTCGATTACGGTGACGGCCGCGGGACCTTCGTGGCTGCGAATGGAGACCAGTTGTTCGGAACCTACGATGCCGGCTACGCCGACCTCACGGTCGACGGAATCGTCGCGTGGCACGATACGTTCACGCTGGTGGGCGGCACCGGACGGTTCGTCGGCGCGTCCGGGGGCGGCCAGGAATCCGGCACCACCGATTCAGCCACGGGCTGGACGACGTGGGCCTTCGAGGGGACCATCACCTACGACGCATCTCGGTAAGTCCCGACGCGGACGCGCACGAAGACCGTCCCGCATTCGACTCGCGACGCCGGAAAACACGAAAGCCCCGTCCGACGGGGCTTTCCCACTATGGGCCCGGGTGGATTTGAACCACCGACCTCACGCTTATCAGGCGTGCGCTCTAACCAAGCTGAGCTACGAGCCCGGAACAAAAGCGCGAGCCGGAAAGCCGGCTCGCGCTTCGGTCGATCAAGGTAGTCAGTCGGACGCTGGAGTCAACCATCGTCCACTACCAGCCGGCCTCGACATCGTCGTCGTCCAGATCGTCGAGATCGTCCTCGTCGAGCTCGTCGTCATCGAAATCGTCATCCCAGTCGTCGAGATCATCGACTTCTTCCGGATCATCGAGCCCGTCCCAGCTGTCGCTGTCATCGGACTCCTCAAAATCGTCCTCTTCCGCCTCAAAGCGGGCGACCCACGGAAGAGTCTCGTCAGCCTGGCCCGGACGGGCGACGGTCAGGAGCGCCATGAGAATTCCTCCTGTGCAAGAACGCGGTCGATCGGCGGCCGGCGCAGGCCGTTTCGATCCCTTAAATCCGCATGCCGTTCACTGCCTCGGGAACAGAGCTAGCGGGCTCGGTCTGCGCGTTTTAGCGCGGTCCCGAACCCGTGTCAAGTCCGATCGCCCGGCGGGTCCGCTCAGGCGGTCTTTCCGGCAGCCGCCCGCGCCTCGATCACCTTTCGATCCCGCTTCCTCTCGTGGGTGTTGAGGGAGCGCTTTCGAATCCGGATCGCGTCGGGTGTCACCTCCAGCAATTCGTCCTCGACGATGAACTCGAGACCGAACTCGAGGGTCACTTCCCGGGCGGGCTCGAGCACGATGTGGTCGTCCGATCCGGAAGCCCTGACGTTGGTCAGTTTCTTTCCCTTCGTGACGTTGACCTCGAGGTCGTTCTCGCGCGCGTGCTCTCCCACGACCATGCCGTCGTACACTTCGTCGGTCGGTTTGACGAACAGCGTCCCACGCTCCTGCAAGTTGAACAGCGAAAACCCACTCGCCGTCCCCCCGACCATCGACACCAGCGCTCCGTTCTTCCTGCCCTCGATGTCGCCGGCCCACGGTCCGTAACGATCGAATTGCCGGTGCAACGTTCCCTCGCCGCGCGTTTCGGTGAGGAACTCAGACCGGTAGCCGGTCAGTGCGCGGGACGGGACCAGGAAATGGAGCCGCGCGAGTCCGCCGTCTCCCTTTTCCATGTCCGTCATCTCTCCCTTTCGCTCTCCGAGGCCCTGCATCACGACACCTACCATGGCCTGGGGGACGTCGGCCACGACCTCTTCGTACGGCTCCTCGATCCGGCCATCCTCCGCCGGCCGGGTGATGACGTGCGGCCGCGACACGGAGAACTCGTATCCCTCGCGGCGCATCGTCTCCATCAGGATCGCGAGGTGCAGCTCTCCCCGGCCGGACACCCGCAGACGGTCGGGCAGCTCCGTTTCCTCGACCCGCAGCGCCACGTTGCTGTGCGCCTCCCGGTACAACCGATCCCGGATCTGGCGCGACGTGACGTACTTTCCGGCCCGCCCGGAGAACGGGGAGGTATTCGCCCGCATCTCCACCGACAACGTTGGTGGCTCGACCGCGATCCCTTCCAGACGCATCGGAGAACCCGGATCACACAGCGTCGCTCCGATCTCCGCTCCCTCGATACCGGCCACCGCGACGATCTCCCCCGCCACGGCATGCTGGATCTCGGTCCGACCCAGCGACTCGAAGGAGAACAGGGACGGCACCTTCACGGTCTCTCCCGGGCTGTCCTCATCGAGCTGCCACGCGGCTACCGGGTCACCTACGCGCAACTCTCCATGCTCGATCCGGCCTATCGCCATCCGGCCCAGATAAGGCGAGTAGTCGAGCGTCGAAACGAGAAGGTGAAATGGCCCGTCGATCACCCCGTGCGGCGGCGGCACCGTCTTTACGACCATCTCGAACAGCGGGGCGAGGGTCCCGGACCGCGCCGACGGATCGGTCGAGGCCCAGCCCTCGCGCGCGGACGCATAGAGGAACGGCGCGTCCAGCTGCTCGTCGGTCGCTTCCAGTTCGATCAGCAGATCCAGTATCTCGTCGTGCACGCGCGCCGGATCCGCATCCGGCCGATCCACCTTGTTGATCACGATTACCGGATGAAGGCCCAGCTCGAGCGCCTTGCGGGTCACGAACCGGGTCTGCGGCATCGGCCCCTCGAACGCGTCCACCAGCAGAAGGCACCCTTCGACCATGCGCAGGATGCGCTCCACCTCGCCGCCGAAGTCGGCGTGACCCGGCGTATCCACGAGGTTGATCTTCACGTCCGATCCGTCCTCGGCGGTCCAACGCACGGCTGCGTTCTTGGAGAAGATCGTGATGCCGCGTTCCCGCTCGAGCGGGTTCGAGTCCATCACCCGCTCCTGGACCTTCTGCCCGGTGCGGAACACGCCTGCCTGGCCGAGCAACTGGTCGACGAGTGTCGTCTTCCCGTGATCCACGTGGGCGATGATCGCGATATTTCGAATGGAGTCCACTGAGGGATTCCGCCTTTCAGTCATCTCTTCACTTATACGACCGGAACTCTTCCGGGACCGGCTCCCGCCTCTCGTTATCGGGTGCGGGCGGTGCGTACACCGGGCTCAGGCCGGAAGTTCGCGGCAAACCGCCGATTCCACAAAAATGCCGTCAGAATGGGCCCGATTCCGGCGTTGCTGGGCCCGGCCAAGCGACCGTAAGTTGGCCGTCATGGCTGCCCGAATTCATTCCCGGATCGTCGCTCGGAGACCCCGCCGGCCCACCCGCTTCCACGGTCGGACCCGGCTCATCTTGCGTCCCCTGGTCGCCGTTGTCGCAGCGACAATCGGCGCTTCCGCGTGCGGGCGCCCTGCTGCGATGGGCGAAGCCGATTCGCTGATCCTCGTGGCGGACCCTGAGCTGTGGTCTCTGGTCGAGCAGGAAACATACGACGCGCTCGAGCCCACCCTGTTCACGATCCGCGACGAGAAGAAGTTCTACATCACCTACGTCGCTCCGGAAGGGAAGGAACTCGAGCAGCTCCTGCTCTGGAAGCAGATCCTGATCTTCGGGGTTCCAGGCGATCCGCTGCTCGAACAGGTCGCCAGAGCCGCAGGCCGGGACGAGTTGAATCCGCCGGAAGTCTTCCAGACACCGAACGTCTGGGCGATGGGACAGGCGGTCACCGTCGTGGTCCTCGAGGCCGGGCGGGAGGCGGATTCGTGGCGCGCGCTGCTGGCCGAGCTGGCCGAGCTGCTCGACTACCAGTATCGCCTGTGGGCACTGAGCCGGATGTGGGTCAGCGGCGTGGACACAATGCTCACCTCACGGCTGCAGGAACGCCTCGGGTTCAGCATGAACGTCCCGGCCGTATACGAATACCAGTTCCGTGACGACGATCTGGTGGTGATCCGGAATGACAACCCCGACCCCAGCGATCTCATCCGGTCGATCCTGGTGCAGCGAAGACCTGTGACCGACAGCCTCGATGCTCCGGTCCTGTTCGACTGGCGGGCGAGCATTGACTCGATACACTACAGCGTGCCGCAGTCACTGGAGCCGGCGCCGGGCCCGGGTGAGCCGATCGTGATCAACGGGGTCCCGGGCCTCGAAGTTCGCGGCGCCTGGCGGGACGAATCGTCCTACCCGGCGGGAGGTCTGTTCTTCGTGCGGGCGCTGCGCTGTCCGGACGCGACGTATTTCATCGACACATGGCTGTATTCTCCGAATCCCCGCCGCAGCAAGTGGCAGTATCTCATGCAGTTGGAGGAGATCCTGGGCTCCTTCAACTGCACGCAACCATAACCCGGGCGTCGGTCCTGATGTCGTTCGTTCATCTGCATACGCACAGTGAGTATTCCCTCCTCGACGGAGCGAACCGGATCGGTTCGCTCATCGAGCGTGCCGTCGAACTCGGCATGCCGGCCCTGGCGCTGACCGACCACGGAAACCTGCACGGGGCATGGGACTTTCAGGAGAAGGCCCACGCGAAGGGCATCAAGCCGATCATTGGCTTCGAGGCGTACGTCGCCTACGGCGACCGGCGACAGCGCGAGCGGCCCCGGGATGCTCCGGCGGACAGCGCGCACCTCGTCCTCCTGGCGCAGAACCTCACCGGATACAGGAACCTGGTCAGGCTGACTTCCCGTGGCTTCATGGAGGGCTTCTACCGCAAGCCGCGGATCGACCACGAGATCCTGGCGGAGCATTCCGACGGAATCATCGTGCTCAGCGCCTGCCTGTCGGGCGAGGTAGCCAAGAACCTCCAGCTCGACCGCTATGCCGCGGCACAGAAGGCCGCCGAATTCTATGCCAGGACCTTTCCGGGGCGCTACTACCTCGAGGTCCAGAACCATGGAATCGAGGGACAGGGCGATGTGAATTCGGGCGTGTTCCAGCTGGCGGACGAGCTCGGCCTGCCCACCGTGGTCACGAACGATGCGCACTATCTGCGTCGCGAGGACGCAGACATGCACGACACGCTCCTCTGTATCCAGACGGGCGCACTGAAGAGCGATGCCGACCGGCTCTCATTCGACGGGCAGGAGGCGTACTTCAAGTCGCCCGACGAGATGTCGGCGCTGTTCCCTGACCGACCCGACCTGGTCTCCAACACGCTGGAGATCGCGGAAAGGGTCGGGATCCAGTTCGAGAAGAAGCTGTTTCTGCCGGGTTTCCCGGTCCCGGACGAGTTCGACGACGACGCCGCTCACCTGCGGCACCTGGCGGAGGAGGGAGCGAAGGAGCGCTACGGCGACCCGCTCCCGGGGCCGGTTGTCGAGCGACTCGACTTCGAGCTGGATGTGATCGTGCGCACGGGGTTCGCGGGCTACTTCCTTATCGTGTGGGATTTTTGCCGCGCCGCGCGCGAGATGGACGTCCCGGTCGGACCGGGGCGTGGCTCAGGCGCCGGTTCGATCGTGGCATACAGCCTCCGGATCACGGATGTGGATCCGCTCGAGTTCGATCTTCTGTTCGAGCGTTTCCTGAACCCGGAACGCGTGTCGATGCCCGACTTCGACATCGATTTCTGCTATGAGGGCCGCGGCCGGATCATCGAGTACGTACGGGAGAAGTACGGCTCGGAGTCGGTCGGGCAGATCATCACTTTTGGCACGATGCAGGCCCGGGCCGCGGTCCGAGACGTGGGGCGAGTGCTTGAATTCACACCGGCCGAGACCGATAAGCTCGCCAAGTTGATCCCCTCGACCCCGGGGTTCTCGCTCACGATCGAAGAGGCGGTCGGGAAGGTCAAGGAACTGGCGGAGCTCTACAAGAAGGACAAGCGGGCGCACAAGCTGCTGGACTACGGCATGGCGATCGAGGGTCTGTCCAGGCACAGCTCCGTGCACGCCGCTGGAGTCGTGATCGCTCCCGGGCCGCTGGACGAATACGTGCCGATCTGCCGGGATACGAAGAACGGGGACCAGGTCATCACGCAGTATGACATGGTGGCGTTGGAAAAGGCCGGCATGCTCAAGATGGACTTCCTCGGCCTCCGGACGCTCACCGTGATCCACGACGCCGAGGGCGCCATTCGTCGCAGACACGGCGTGGAGATCGACTGGGACGAGTTGGGCCTGGCGGATCCGGAGGTATACGAAATGCTGGCCTCGGGCGGCACGGCCGGGGTGTTCCAGTTCGAATCGTCGCTGGCGACCGAGAAGCTGCGAGCCATGCGCTGCGACCGGTTCGACGACCTGGTGGCGGTAAACGCGTTGATCCGGCCGGGGCCGCTGGACACGGGAATGACGGACGTGTTCATCAGGCGGAAGCGTGGATTCGAGCCGGTGGAGTACCCGGTCCCCGAGCTGGCCGAAGTGCTGGACAGCACGTACGGGGTCATCACCTACCAGGAGCAGGTGATGCGGGTGGCGAATGTGCTCGCCGGGTTTTCCCTCGCGGAAGCGGACGTGCTACGCAAGGCGGTGGGAAAGAAGGACGCAGCGCTGACACAGCAGGTCCTGGATGATTTCCAGAGCCGCGCGGTCGAGCGGGGTACTCCGAAGCGGAAGGCCGCCGAAATCGCGGATCTCATCCGAACCTTCGGCCGCTACGGGTTCAACAAGGCGCATTCCGTCGCCTATGCAGTCATCTCCTATCGCACGGCGTGGCTTCGAAGACACTATCCAGCCGAGTTCATGGCGGCGCTGCTGAGCTCGATCATCGACAACACCGACAAGGTCGTTCGCTACATCGCGACGGCCCGGTCGATGGGACTCGAAGTACTGCCTCCGAGCGTGAGCGAGTCGCGCTTCAAGTTCACCGTGGTGGATGACAGGCGAATCCGGTTCGGACTCGGGGCCATCAAGGGGGTCGGCGGCACGGCCATCCAGTCGATCACGACCGCCCGCGAGCAGAGTCCGTTCGAGTCGTTGTTCGACTTCTGCAGCAGGATCGACCTGCGGCTCAACAACAAGCGCGTGCTCGAGTGCCTTATCGCCTCCGGGGCGCTGGACGAGTTCGGGGAGCGAGCAGCCCTGCGGGCCGGTCTCGAGACGGCTCTGTCGGAGGCGCAACTGCGTCAGAAGGAGCACCTGACCGGCCAGGAATCCCTGTTCGGAGCGGTCGAAGAGGCACGCCCTGCTGAACCGGTCCTGCCTGATGTCCCCGCCTGGACTGAAGCGGAGCGTCTCAAGGAGGAGAAGGCGGTTCTCGGGTTCTACATCTCCGGGCATCCGCTCGAACGTTATCGCGAGCTGGTGGACCTGCTCTCGCTCGAGTGCAACACGAGCACCGTCCCCGAGCTGCGGGACCGCCGCGTCGAGCTCGCCTGCGTCGTGACGTCGCTCGATGTGCTCGTATCCCGCAAGAACGGCAAGGAGTACTGCAGGCTGACGCTGGAGGACTTCTTCGGCACTGCGGGAGCGCTCGTGTTCAACGAGGTATGGACCGCGCACCGCGACCTCCTGTCGGAAGATCTGCCCGTTCTTCTCGAGGGGACGGTGTCCGCAAATTCGCGCGACGAGGAGAATCCACCCATCTTTGTCGATTCTGTCCGACCGCTCAGTGAGTTGAGCGACAGCGGGCAAATCGGAATCTGTATTGAATTGCGGCAGGGAGACACGGTTCCAGCCGGCGAATTCGACCGCGTGAGAACGGCCCTGGAAGGCTCTCCGGGACCGGGACCGCTGTTGATCCGCTGGAAGCCCTCGGGAGCAAACGGGTCGGAGCCTCCTCTTCTTGCCTCGCAGACGCTGCACGTGGCGCCGAACGCGGCCCTGCTCGCCGAGTTGCGAGCTCTGCTCGGAAGCGATCGCGTGCACCTGATCCGCGGGTGATGATATGGCAGCAGACAACGGGAGCCTGGAGGAGATCCGGCGCCAGCTGAGCGAATTGCGCTCGCGGGCCGAGGATCACGGGCTCGATCTGACCTCCGAGGTAAGTGACCTGGAGCATCGGCTCGAGCAGGCGCACCGCGAGGAAATGCGGTCTCTGAGTCGATTCGACCGGGTTCAGCTCGCCCGGCACCAGGAACGACCATTCACGCTCGATTACGTCCGGTATCTGTGTACGGACTGGGTCGAATTGCACGGTGACCGGAAATACAGGGAAGATCCGGCCATCGTCGGAGGCTGGGCTTCACTGGACGGGCGGACCGTAATGATCGTGGGCCAGCAGAAGGGCCGCGACATGAAGGAAAACCTCGAACGCAACTTCGGTTCGCCTCACCCCGAGGGTTATCGGAAGGCCGAACGCCTGTTCCGGCTCGCCGAGAAGTTCCGGCGCCCTGTGATCACCTTCGTGGATACCCAGGGCGCGTATCCGGGAATCGGCGCGGAAGAACGTGGGCAGGCGGAGGCGATCGCGCGCAATCTCATAGTGATGGCCGGCCTCAGGACACCGATCGTCACCTGCATCATCGGCGAAGGCGGAAGCGGAGGCGCGCTCGGAATCGCGGTCGCCGACCGAGTACTGATGATGGAAAACGCGATCTACTCCGTCATCTCACCCGAGGGTTGTGCGGCGATCCTCTGGCGCAGTCGGGACCGTGCGTCAGACGCCGCGGAAGCTCTCAAACTCACCGCCGCGGACTTGGCGGATTCCGGGATCATCGACGAGGTCGTCCCGGAACCGCCCGGCGGCGCGCACCTGGATCCGGAATCAGCGGCTCGGGCCGTCGGAGAGGCCATCGTCCGGAATCTGGGCGAGCTCGTGGACCGGGATCCGGAAGTCCTGGTGCGGGAACGGCGCGAGAAGTACTACGCGATGGGCGAGTGGGAAGAGAGGGTGGATGCCTGACGGAAAGGACCGGAAGGGGCCGGACGACGACGGGAAGAGGAAGCCGCCAGGTCCGCTTGGTCCACGGCGGGAACCCGGTCGCCGCCCCCCGGAACCGACTGGTGACCCGGGAGACCGCCCGGCGGGAGGCGTGCGTCGTCGGGGCGGAGCGCGCGACATTCCGCGTCCCGGTGGCCGAAAGGGACCGCGCCCCGCGCGTGACATCTCCGGCGCTTCGGCAGTTGGCGGTCGGAAGGAGTCCGAGAGCGGACAAGAGTCGAGGGACTCGAAAGGCAGGAAGCGCGGCGGTTCGCCGCAAAGGGCCCGCCCTCCGCGGTCCGAGCCCGCACCGACGCCAACCCCGGTCGTCGCCGGAAAGATTTCGCAGATCGTCGAGGTGATGTTCAAGGGCGTTAGAGCGGAGTACTTCTCGTTCCGCGGCGACGAGCCGCTGCGCGAATACGAGTACGTGGTCGTGCAGGCGGACCGCGGCCAGGACATCGGGTGGGTGAGGCGTGCGGCGGACGCGGCGACGCACACCTGCGATGGTGGATGTGACCACGCGGACCACGAACAGCAGCACACCGTCGTTCCTCCCGCCAGGCGGATCCTCCGGCGAGCGGCCCCCGTCGACGTCGAGCGCCGGATTCGGCTCGATGGCGAGGAATTGGAGGTCCGCAATCGGACTCGGGAGCTGGTGGAGCAGCACAACCTCAAAATGAAGATCAGCGAGGCCGAGTGGCAGTGGGACCGAAACAAGCTCACGGTCTTCTTCACTGCCGATAAGCGGGTCGACTTCCGCGGCCTGGTGAAGGACATGGCACGGACGTTCAAGACCCGGATCGAGCTCCGTCAGATCGGAGTGCGGGACGAGGCCAAGCGACTCGGAGGAATCGGGCGCTGTGGACGCGAGCTCTGCTGCCGGCTCTGGCTGCCACGCATCGAGCCCGTCACCCTTCAACTCGCCAAGGACCAGGGACTGTCTCTCAATCCAGCCCAGTTTTCGGGCGCCTGCGGCCGCCTGATGTCCTGCCTCCACTACGAGCACGAGGCGTACCTGCAGGCCCGGAAGCGATTTCCCCGGGTCGGCAAGATCCTCCGAACCGAGCAGGGTGAGGAAAAGGTTACGGGCTGGGACCTGTTCCGGGAGACGGTAGCCCTGCGCTCCGAGGATGGGACCCAACGCACGATTTCCCTCGAGACCCTGAAGGCCGAGACGTCGCGCTCGCGCGATTCGAAGTCCTGACCCGAGAAATCCAGCTACACGGATGGTCGAATTGTCACGTTTCTACCTGACGACGGCGATCGATTACGCCAACGGTGACCCGCACATGGGACACGCGTTCGAGAAGATCGGTGCGGACGCGATCGCGCGATACCGGAGACTGCGCGGTGACGACGTGTGGTTCGTGATCGGCATGGACGAGCACGGACAGAGCGTCCAGCAGGAGGCCGAGCGACAGGAGCGGGATCCGCAGGAGTGGGTCGACGAGGTCGCCGAGAAGTTCGAGAAGACGTGGAAGTTGCTCGAGATCTCGCACGACGACTTCATCCGGACCACCGAGCCGCGACATGAGCACGCGGTCGATGCTCTGATCGAGAAGATCCAGGCGGCGGGTGACATCTACACCGACCGATACGAGGGTTACTACTGCTCGCGCTGCGAGGCATTTCGCAAAGAGGCCGAACTGGTGGACGGGCGGTGCCCGCTTCATCCGAATCGTGACATCGTGTGGACGGAGGAAGAGAACTACTTCTTCCGCCTGTCAGACTACCGTGATCGGCTGCTGACTTACATCGAGTCCCACCCGGAGTTCATTCAGCCTCCGAGCCGTCGAAACGAGATTCTGCGGCTGCTCGAGGGCGGGCTCGAAGATATCTCGGCCTCCCGGTCCAGGGTGCCGTGGGGAGTTCCATTCCCCGGAGATCCGGATCACACGGTCTACGTGTGGTTCGATGCGCTGCCCAACTACATCTCCGCCATTGGCTATCCGGACGAGGGTTTCGAGGCGTGGTGGCCGGCCGCCCTGCATGTGATCGGCAAGGACATTACCCGGTTTCATTGCGTCATCTGGCCAGCCATGCTGCTGTCGGCTGGCCTTCCTCTGCCGGAAACCGTGTGGGCACACGGATTCTTGATGATCGGCGGTGGGAAGCTCTCAAAGTCTGAGGCCCAGCTGCTGGACCTGGAGCGACTTATCGATCGTCATGGCCCGGACGCGTTCCGTTACATCCTGCTGCGCGAAGCCGCGTGGGATTCGGACCGAGATTTCCCGTCTGTCGAGGCATTCCTGAGTCAATTCGACACCCGGTACGAGGCGGATCTCGCCAACGATCTCGGCAATCTGCTGAACCGGACGGTAGCGATGATCGGCAAGTACCGGGGCGGAGCGATCCCGACGGGCGATGAGACCGAACTCGACGCCACCTGCGGAACAGCGATCGAAGCATGGATTACTGCGATGGACAGCCTCCTGCTTCACCAAGGAATCGAGGCGGGGATGTCGATGGTTCGCGCTGCCAACGCATTCATCGATCAGACGCAACCGTGGAAGCTGGCGAAGGATCCGGATCAGTCCGCCCGACTCGATGCCGTCCTGGGCTCCCTGGTTCGCGCGCTCATCCGGACGGCAGTCGTCTTGAGTCCTTTCATGCCCGGCAAGTGCGAGGAGATCTGGGCCCGCCTCGGCGGCGACGGTGAGCTTCCCGGAGTCGGCTCGATCCAGGAACATTTCCCTGCCCGGATCTCGGAGGTCGCGGGTGGGGTGCTGTTTCCCAGACTCGAGACCTGACCCCCTTCCACCGGCGCACGAGTCATGCGGCACCGGTCTTGCTTGACAGCCTCGCGCGAGTCGTGGTAGCCTTCGCATGTCCCGCTCGGTGTCGCATGCCGCCCGAGCTTCCGAAGGTACTGCGATCACGCTGTAATTGGCCGCCCGTCCGAGGCGAGATCGGGGCGGTGTATGCGCGTGACATGAGATGGATATATTTTACATGACGGATCACCGAATTCCAGGGGAGGGGCGTCTGAAGCCCACGCACTGGACGGTTCAGATCATGCCGGACGGCGGCGGTAACATTAGCACGAAGCGGGTTACCCGGCGTCTGGTTCGCGGCCTCACGGCCGTGGCGGCCCTGATCGCTCTGCTGCTTGCAGGCGGACTCGCGGTTTTCGGTTCAAATTCGATGCGCGAGGCCGAATTGGCGAGACTCCGACTCGAGAATCGCCACCTGACGTCGAACCTCGCCGAGGTAGAAGCCGAGCTGGCGATGATCGGAGCCGCGATCGACGAATTGTCCGACCAGGACCAGAGATTCCGGCTGCTGGCCGGTCTGCCGCATATCGATCCGGACGTCCTCGAGGCTGGTGTCGGTGGTCCGATGCTGGGCGATCCGGCGCGCGAGGAGTTCCTCGATGCTTCTCCAGAGCTCGCCGGTCGTACTCTGGCAGCATCGTACGATGTCGATCGTCTCCTGCGGCGTGTGGACCTGCTCACCGCGAGCATGGATGAGGCGCTCGACTCGGTGGCGCTGCACGAGGAACTGTTCCTCACACGGCCGTCGATCAGGCCGGTCCAGTCCGGTGAGGCATGGATCAGCTCATCTTTTAGTCGCAGCCGTTTCCATCCCGTGCTCCTCGTGAATCGCCCCCACCCGGGTGTCGATATCTCGGCTGCCGCTGGCACCCCGATCCTGGCTACCGGCAAGGGAGTGGTGATTTCCGCCGGGAACAGGTCGGGCTACGGAAAGACGGTCGAGATCGATCACGGTCACGGGTACAGGACCCTGTACGCCCACGCCGGTGCGCTGAGCGTCAAGCGGGGTCAGCGGGTCGAAAGGGGCGACGTGCTCGGCGAAGTCGGCAAGACCGGGCTCGCGACGGCTCCTCACCTGCACTACGAGGTCCTGGTGAACGGCCGGCAGGTGAATCCGGGCAGTTACATGATCGACGATCGGGTACACTGACCGTCGCAAAGAACGGCCGACCCACGATTCTGACTCGCGGGGACCGCTCGAAGCGGTCCCCGCGTTCGTTTGTTCGTTCGTTTCGCCAGCGTGATATTGAAACACCTTGGGATCTCCGGTAAGTTGCCGGCTCGCGCCGAGGCCTGTCCCTGGCTCACTCAACATGGAGACGATGGATGCGCTTTCAGCGATTCAGCCCTGCCCTGCTGATCGGAGCGGCCATGACCCTGGTCGGTTGCGGCGGGTCACCGATTGTTGTCGAGGTAGTGGCGGATGGACCCGCCGGCCCGGTACCCCAGGCCAACACCGAAGTCCGGTTCTTCCCGTTCGACCGGGACTCCGTGTTCGATGCACTGGAAACGCAGGCATCGACGCCGAAGCCGGAGGTTTCTGAGGATATGATGGCAACGTTCGCGGAAATCGCGGACCTCCAGGAGCAGTGGCGCATGAAGGAGAGGGAGTGGTCGGAGGGAAGGGACCAGCTCCAGTCCCTGTCCGAGCAACTGCAGGGACTGGATCGCCGGTCGCGAGACTATATGCAGAAGTACGAGCAATTCGGCGACCTGGAACAGCAGGTGAACCGGCTCGAATCCGAAAAGGTAGCGCTGTTCGAGCAGTTCACCGGCTTGCAGGAATCCGTCGCGGCTCGCGTGGATTCGTTCCGCATCGCCCGTGACAGCTGGGAAGAGAGCACCTACGCCGATTACTTTGACATCGAATCGGAAATCCTCAGGGCACAGAAGACCGAGGTGCTGGCCGACACGACAGGCGCCGAAGGCACCGTGACGGTGAACGTCCCATCCGGCGACTGGTGGGTCGTCAGTCGGATTCCGACACCGCGCGGCGAAATGTACTGGAACATCCGGATCGATCCGTCCGAGATCGAGACACTCCGCCTCAGCGTCGAGAACGGCGAGGATCGCGTCCGTCTCTGATTCGGGTTCAAACGGCCGGGACACTCCGAACCGGGTGTCCCGGCTTCGCTTCGGGAAGCCCGTGACATGACAGGAAACTCTCCCTCGGCCGGGGACGACCGGACTCTTCGACTCGAAATCGGACCCGACCGCGTCGGCCGCGTCGTGTTCGATCGGCCGGATTCACCCGTCAATCTGCTATCTGCCGCAGTACTGCGTCGCATCGAATCCCTGATCGCCGAGCTCGAATCGAGAATCGCGAACGGTCAGCTCGTCGCCCTCACACTGGAAAGTGCAAAGTCGGGGAGCTTCATCGCGGGAGCGGATGTCGGCGAGATCGGGGAGGTCCGATCTCTGGAGCAAGCGCGCGCGGCGAGCACCGAGGGCCAGCGGATCTTTCGCCGCCTGGAACGACTCCGGGTACCGACGATCTCTTGTATCGACGGGACCTGCCTGGGGGGCGGAACCGAACTCTCGCTGCATTGTGACTACCGGGTGGCCTCTGACAGCAGCGCCACCAGGATCGGGTTGCCGGAAGTCCGGCTCGGGATCATCCCGGGCTTTGGAGGCTGCGTAAAGCTCCCGAGGGTCATTGGTATTCAGCGGGCGCTGGACGTCATCCTGTCGGGGAAGCCCGTCTCGGCGACCCGCGCCGGGCAAATCGGACTCGTCGATCGTGTGATCTCGCATCACGCCTGGGAGCGCGAGAGACGTGAGTTCGTGTCCGATGTCCTGGCGGACAGGGTGCCGAAGGCAGCGCCTCGCCTGACGTTCCAGGGGAAGCTGCTCGAGTTGAACCCGATCGGACGGCGCCTCTTGTTCTCGCTCGCCCGCAAACGGGTGCTGAGTGAGACCAGGGGCCGTTACCCTGCCCCGCTGAAGGCGATCGACGTTCTCGAGCGGACTTACGGCATTCGGCCGGATGAAGCATATCCGATCGAATCGGAAGCGCTCGCGGAACTCCTGGTAGGCGACGTTTCGCAGGCGCTGGTCCGGGTATTTGGGCTTTCCCAGGATGCGAAGCGGGCACTTCCGGACTCGGTCATGGAGGCAGCACACGACATCAGGGCGGTAGCCGTTGTCGGAGCGGGTGTGATGGGCGGCGCGATCGCCGAACTGGTCGCCGCGAACGATATCGACACGGTGCTCAAGGATATAGACCAGGGTGCGCTCGACGCGGGACTGCGCCATGCGGCCGACCTGCTTCGCAAGGCGACGCGCGCCCGGGTATTCAGCGAGGAGGAGGCCGGGCTCAAGTTGGCCAGGATCGACGGTCGACTCGACTACGAAGGCTTCGAGGACGTCGATCTGGGCATCGAAGCGGTAGTCGAGCGCATGGCGGTGAAACAGCAGGTGTTTCGCGACCTGGAAGCCGTGCTCGATCCCGAAGCGGTGCTCGCCACGAACACCTCGTCACTGTCGGTCACCACGATGGCGTCCGGCCTCGACCGACCGGAACGAGTCGTCGGACTGCACTTCTTCAATCCCGTGCACAAGATGCCGCTCGTGGAAGTGATCCGGGGAGAACTGACGGGTGATGCCGCGCTCGCCACGGTCTTCCAGTTCGCGCTCCGGCTCGGAAAAACACCGGTGGTGGTCGCGGATCGACCGGGGTTCCTGGTGAATCGGCTGCTTGGTCCTTACCTCAACGAGGCAGGACACCTGCTTGACGAGGGTGTATCGGTCGAGGCGATCGACGAGGCGTTGCTGGAATTCGGGATGCCGATGGGCCCGTGCCGGCTGCTCGATGAGATCGGATTCGAGGTTGCGCTGCACGCCGGCCGGGAGATGGCAGCGGCCTTCGGCGTCCGCATGGCGCCGCCGGATGTCCTGGATCGGATGATCGAGGACGGAAGACTCGGCCGAAAGAACGGGCGCGGCTTCTACCTTTACGAGAACGGTAAGTCTACCGGGATCGATCCGACGCTGGACTCGCTGTTCCCCCCGTCCGCTGGTGGACCGTCCAGCGACGAGATTCGTTCGCGTTGTCTGTGGCTGATGGTGAACGAAGCCGCGTGGGCACTCGAGGAAGGCGTGGTCGATACCGCCGATCGAGTGGACCTCGCGATGATCATGGGCACGGGCTTCCCCCCGTTCCGGGGCGGACTCCTCCGCTGGGCGGACTCCGAGGGTCTGGGACAGATCGTGGACGGGCTCCGCCGGTACGAGGACACGTTGGATGTGCGCTTTACGCCGGCCCCGCTGTTGAAGGGGCTCGCGAAGCGAGACGGGAAGTTCACCAATCCTACCTAGACGCCTGCGGTTCGGTTCGTTCTCCGGGCACGATGTTCCGGCGCCCGGCCCTGCGGGTGAGACGCCGGAGGTGGAGATCGTCTACCGACGTCTCCCCGACAGCGTCAAGACGTTCCGCCAGGAGGTTCTCCATGATGGGCCGAACTGCAAGTTCTCGTTGCTCATTCTGCCAGAGGGTAGCGAGCCTCTGAATGTGGGAGAGGTTCAGCTCGAGCCCGGCGGCGCGATCTTCTGGTACCTTTTCCCTGACCGATCGTACGAGGTCGGAGGTGTCTACGACCCGCAGGGCCGCCTGCTCGGCTGGTACACGAACCTGCTCAGACTCCCCGAGATCAGCGAAGGCCGTTGGGAACTCACGGACCTGTTTCTGGACGTCTGGCAGCCCCCGGACGGTCCGGCCCGTCTGCTCGATGAAGAGGACCTGGCCGCTGCACTGGAGGCCGGGGCGATTTCCCGCGAGGAGGCCAGACAGGTAGAGGCGGAAGCCGCAGCGGTCCTTCGGTCGGCACGTGCGGGTCGCTGGCCTCCGACGATCGTGCATCGCTACCCGCTCGAGGCCGTCGGGTCACTTCGGTTACGACGAGATTCGCCAGCGACTTACGCCGCGAATCTCGTCATCAACCGGCTGATCGGGTTCGGGATGTATCTGTTCGGCGCCATATCGCTGACTTCAATGCTCTTCGCCGCGTTCACCGATGCCTTCAGCGGGCCCGGCACGGCACTGACGGTATGGAAGACGGTGATCGGCCTCGAGGCGATAATTCTGTTCCTGTTCGCGATGGTCGGGCGTCTGCCGGCCACCCGGCGTCCGCGGCCCGAGGAATCACTCGACGAGAAAGTCCTGTTCATCGGAAGCGTCGTCACGGCGCTGGCCGTGTTCCTGTACCCGGACGGCCGGCTATGGCGATCCGCCCTGATCGCCATCTACTCGATCCTCTCCCTGTTCCTGGCGATCTTCGCCATGGCGCGATTGCGCTGGGAACGACGTTTCCCGGTGCTCGCGTTCGCAGGAATCCTCGTCTGCCTGTTCGCGCTGGCAGTGCTTCTGTTCTGATCAGATAGGTCGAGTTCTGCCCCGCGCGATGGCGATGAGATCGTCGACCGCTCGCGAGTCGGCGCGGTCCGTAGGGGCGTCCGCGGCGATCACTTCGCCGGGCTGGATATAGTTGTACCGATCGACGATTCCTTTGCGAATTCGTGAATCAGGTCCGACCCGGCAATGGTCCATGACGATCGAATCGATGATTTCGGCCCCTCTTTCCACCCACACGTCGCGACCGATCACCGAGCGGACGATGGTCGCTTCGTCCACCACGGTCCCCACCCCGAGGCTGCTGTCCTCGATCTGACCGGATAGAACGCGCGGGCTCCCACGCTGGTAGGACT
Source organism: uncultured Gemmatimonadota bacterium (assembly GCA_942490755.1). Classification (GTDB taxonomy): domain Bacteria; phylum Gemmatimonadota; class Gemmatimonadetes; order Palauibacterales; family Palauibacteraceae; genus Carthagonibacter. Next base: position 40,945 of record CALNYN010000053.1, on the reverse strand, counting down.
GGGAGTGGATCGGCCACATACGGTTGTTGAGATCGAAGCGCGGCTGTTTCCCCAGCAGGTCCATGTGGGCGGCCCAGTAAGCCGGCAGAGTTCCCACGTCCCGCCAGTACCCGACTTCTTCGAACGGCTTGATGCCCGGAACCCGGTTGCGATGGAAATCGTAGGCGTACACCCCGTAGTCATGATCATCTACCATGCGAGGAACGATGGTCGTTCCGAAGTCCGGCTCCAGCCCTTCTTCCGCGACTTCCCGCAGCACGTTGATCAGAGCTCGGGGCTCGAAGATATAGTTCCCCATCGAGGAGTATGAGTACCCGGCCCTGTCCGGCATCTCTGGCGGGGAGTCGGGTTTCTCCAGCCAGCTCACGATTCGATCGTCCGGGGTGGCCTCGGCGACACCAAATTCGGTCGCTTCGACCGATGGGACCGGGAGCATCGCGATGCTCAGGTCGGCTTCCTTCTTTCGGTGGAAGCGCACCATGTGACCGATGTCCATCCGGTAGATGTGATCGGCGCCGAATACCGCTATCAGGTCCGGCCGGAAATCATAGATCAGGTTGAAGTTCTGGTACACCGCGTCGGCGGTCCCCTGGTACCAGTCCTTTCCCAACCGCATCTGCGGGGGCACGATCGTAAGGAAGTCGTCCGGGTGTGGCGTGCTCAGACGCCAGCCTTCCCGCAGGTGGTGAATCAGTGATTGGGATCGATACTGGACCAGCACGAAGGTCGAGTACATGCCGGAATTGAGCAGATTCGACAGAACGAAGTCGACGATCCTGTAGCTCCCCCCGAACGGCACGGCCGGCTTGCTTCGCTGCGCCGTCAGGGGTGCAAGACGGCTACCTTCACCACCCGCCATCACCAGCCCCAGGACCCGCAAATTCCCTCGCATCGCCCTTTCCTTCCTGTTGTCGGACTTTAACCGTGCGTGTCTTCCAGTAGACGCTCGTACAACTCTTCGTACCTGTGCCCGCTCGCCTGCCACGAAAAATCCGTCTCCATGCCCGTGCGGATCACGTCCGCCATGACTCCTGGCCGGGCGAACAGATCGAGCGCAGCCAGGATGGCGCCCGCCAGGGCGTCTGGGTCGAACGACTCGAACACGACCCCGGTGGCAGAATTGTCGTCGAGCGTCTCCGGCGTGATTGCGACCACGCTGTCGGCAAGTCCCCCGACCCGATGAACGACCGGAACGGTCCCGTAACGCTGGCTGATCATCTGGTTCAAGCCGCATGGCTCGAATGCCGAAGGCATGAGAAAGAAATCGGAGCCGGCCTCGACCAGGTGGGCCAGCGTCTCCGAGAACGCCACCCGCGAGCCCACGTTCAGATTGTCGCGATCGAGTTGTTGTATCAATCTCTCGTACCGCGGCTCTCCGTTTCCAAGAAACACGAATTGCGCCGGCCAGTCACCGAATCGCTGCTCGAGAGCCTCTATCAGCGGGATTCCCTTCTGATCTACCAGGCGCGATACCAGCCCGAACAGGGGAACGTCCGGTGACTCCGGGAGCCCGAATTCCCGCTGCAGATCCTGCTTCGCCGCGGCCTTTCCCGATCGGTCCTCGACATCGTACGGGGTATCAAGGAAGAGGTCGTCCGCCGGGTTCCACACACTCGTGTCGATTCCATTCAGGATTCCCACTACCGGATGGGAGAGCGCCTGGATATTCCCCTCGAGACCGAACCCGAACTCGGGCGTCGAGATCTCCTTCGCGTAACCGGGGCTCACCGTCGTAACGCGGTCCGCCGTGATCAGTCCGCCTTTCAGCAGGTTGATACCGCCGTAATACTCGAGCCGGTCGGGTCTGTACCAGTCATCCGGCAGCCCGGTTTCCGGCCACGCTGCCTCAGCGAATCGGCCCTGGTATGCCAGGTTATGCAGTGTGATGACCGACGCCGGCAGGCGCTCGGAGATCGCTGTTGCACCCGGCGGCGGACCGGACCGAAGGAGGACGGCCGCCAGTGCCGACTGCCAGTCGTGCATGTGCAGGATGTCGGGAGCCTCCTCGACTGCGCACAGAGCGGCACGACAGAACACCGCGAACCGGAACAGGTTGTCGGGATGGTCTACCCCTCCGAATCCGTACAGCCCGTCGCGATCGAACAGTTCAGGAGCGTCGACCACCCTGACGCGAAGGTCGCTCAGTGAGGGCAGCGAGCGGATCGAGGCTTCTGCCGGCACTCCCAGGTCTGCCGGGCCGAGCTTCCGTTCCACGGGGCCCGGCTCAAATCCGGCCTCCCGGATCATGCGGTACAACGGGAGATACAGGGTTACATCGTGCCCACTTCCAGCCAGGTAGTCGGAGAGTGCTCCCGCGACGTCGGCCAGGCCCCCGGTCTTGGCGAAGGGCACGGCCTCTGGAGTGATCTGGACGATCTGCATGGCACAGGTATCCCGGGCTGGTTCGAGGCAGTCAGGGGCTCGCCGCAAGATACCGAGCCAATGCCGTTTGCCGCGACTGTCGGGATTGCGGTCAGATCCGGGCGTGGGCTCCGGGCTGGTTTCGGGTGGCGGGCCCCTTCACCTGGTCACGACCCGCGAGCTTGGCTTCGTACAGGTAGTCGTCTGCCCGCTCGAGCAGTCGCGTTACTTCCTCTCCGTGCTCGGGCCAGCTGGCGACTCCGATGCTGATCGTGACACTGGCCGGCGTTCGACTGCCGGGAATCGCGATCGGGTTCTCGGCTACCGCGCGCCGCAGCCCCTCGGCGACGGTCAGCGCTGCGGCGGAATTCGTTTCCGGCAGGGCCACTACGAATTCCTCACCACCCAGACGTGCCACGAAGTCCCCGCCTCGGACGCGGTTCTGGATCACCCGGGCAACGGACCTCAGAGCCGTGTCACCAGCCGCGTGTCCGTAGGTGTCATTGAACTGCTTGAAGTAGTCGATGTCGATCGCGGCGATCGAGATCGGGCGTCCGTGACGCCTCACCCTTGCCACCTCGCCGTTCCAACGGTCTTCGAACGCCCGCCTGTTGAGGAGGCCCGTAAGACCATCGTTGGCTGAGAGCACGTGCGGCTTCTGCATCCGCAGATTCACCAGGGTGCCGAGCACACCCATTGTCCCGAGGAGCACGATTCGTACCCCCTGGATGCCCATCTCGAGCTCCGTCAGGCCGCCGGCGGCCGCGCCGATTCCGACGATCGCTCCGTACTGGAACACGGCGAGCCCCCCGGCCACCGCGCAGGCCCGGTGGTCCAGGCGCATGCTGGTTGCGGCGAGGGCAAGAAAGTAGACCGGAAATGCCACCGGGTTCATCATGGCCAGGTCAGCCCGACCGACCAGCAGGAACACGCCGAGCGTGATGCTGACGACCGTCACGTCGAGAACGCTGGTGACGAAACCCATCCACCAGCCGTAGTTGGCCCGACTGATGAAGATGTGAATGAAGCCGGCGACGGGAAGCGCCACATAGGTGACCAGCAGAACCACGCGGGCCGCCGGTGCCTGTCCCGTCCTCCACGCCGCGAAGAAGGCAAATCCAATTGCGGCGAAGCTGACGCCGAGCCGGAGCCAGGAGATCAACAACTCTCCCTGGCCCCCGGTCTGCAGCAGAGATGAATCAGGCGGCATCCAGAATCGCCGCCACAAATTGTTGATCCGAACCATCCAACCTCTTCCCGCGATGTCGCGGTCTTGCGTTAGTGGCCGTGCTCGGGAACGACTCAAGCAATCCGCGTGCCCGCCCGAAGGACTGAAAAATCAACGTGTTTCGGGCTTCAAATCCCCGGATGCACGGTAGACCGCACAATGTCGCCGTATCCCGCAATAACGAGGGGCACTTGAAGGGTCGCCCTCCCGCTGCGATCATGGCGCTGCCGGGGCCGCCCCTCGGCAGCTCGGCGCCACGCGTGTCGGTGGCCGCCCACCTGCGAGGATGAGAGGAATTCACATGTCGATGTCCATCCGGCCCGCGACACAGGAAGACATGGCTCGCATCATCCTGTTCAACCAGGCGATGGCCCGTGAGACGGAAGGCCGGGAGCTGGATCGGCGCACATTGTCAAAGGGTGTCGAACGGCTGCTCAAGCAGCCGGCCCGCGGACGATACTTCGTGGCGGAGCAGGATGGAGAGATCGTCGGACAGCTGATGATCACGACCGAGTGGAGCGACTGGCGCAACGGCGAAATCTGGTGGATTCAGAGCGTCTACGTGTCGAAGCTTCTCCGGCGGGCGGGGGTCTACAGGCGGCTGCACGAATACGTCAGAGACCTGGCCCGCCAGCAGAAGGCGATCGGCCTGCGTCTTTACGTCGAGCGGGACAACGAGCCCGCCCAGGAGACATACCGAGCCCTCGGTATGGGGGAGTCGTCGTACCTGATGTTCGAGGAGTTCTGGGCCTGACCGATCAGCCGGGCGGAAAGTCCTTCAGCGCTTCTTCGATCGCCTTGGCGAGGGCCTGCTGCCGCTCGTCAGCGTTCCGCTTCTCGTGCACTTCTCCCTGCACCACGCCCCGCCACGCCAACTCGTTCGCCCGGCCATCGACGATGTCGATGATCAGCGTTCCCTCTCTGTACTCCTGGACGGACGGAGTCGTCTGGACATAGCCGAACGAAGGACCGTAGGGACCCCAGTATCCGCCCCAGCCGTAGCCGTAGTAGGTATTGATATAGGAAACATCCATCCTGCCGTTGATCGAGACGTGGTAGCCGACCCGGAAGTCCGGATCCTCTCCCTCGACTCTGTGATATCCCTTGTTCAACAGGCTCGACTCGATCAATCCACGCATCCGCTTGTCCATCAGAGGATCGTCGATGGCTCGATCACTGGAGCGAATGTCCCCGACCGATCCATCCTTCGCGTAGGCCCAATCCCAGGTCTGATACGTCCGCATCGTATCGAGACGCGCGGGATCGTAGTCCGATGAGGAAGTCAGCCCGGAGCAGGCCGTCACGACGACAGCGACGAGAAGCACGACGGCCGAAGCCGGAAGAACGGATCGATTCATGTTCAACTTCTCCTGTGTTCCGGCTCCGCCGCGTGAATTGGACAAATGTCCGTTCAGCTATTGTTTGTGCTGCAGATCCTGCGACTACCGGTACATGAAGCCGATGTTGAAGCCCCAGTACTTCTGGTCCCCGGATCCCCCTGCGCTGAACGCCCAATTGTACCTGGCATTCGCAATCAGGGCGACTTCCGGACGGCCGAGTGGCACGATCAGACCGATTTCCGGCGCCCAACCGAAGTGCCAGTTGTCGTCCTTGATCGAGACGATGCTCACGTCAGCCCGGCGTTCGATCCAGTAGGTGCCGACGTTGAGGCCGGCGTACGGCCGAACTTCGCCCCTCGAGCCAAAATAGTAATGGGCGTTCACCAGGAGCGGGATGCTGTTGAAGTACCTGAACTGCGTTCCACTCAGGTCCGCGCCCGGCAGATTCACGACGTCATCGGTCTTTTCGTTCAGCACGTTCCAGCTGCCCGAGAATCCGTAGGACAGGTTTCCGCCCCGCTCAGGAACGTAACGCGCCTCGATCCCGATACCGCGGAAGCTGAAGTCGTCCACGAAGTTCCCGTCTGAGTCGGACGTGCCTGGCAGGCTCGACGTCGCCGACATGTTGTACGTGATTCCCCACCACCAATCCTGCGCCTGCGCTTCGCCACTGAAGGCCACCAGAAGGGCCACCGAGGCGAGCGCTCCCTTGAGCAATCTCATCTTCTTCTCCAATTCGGATTTGCCTCGGCCCTACGGGACCATCAGGTAGTCTGCGGACTGCGTGAACGACTGGTCGATGCCGCTGAGCGCCAGATCGAGATTCGTGTTTCCGCTGTTCGACAGCACAGCGTTGATCGCGCCAGTCCACACAGCCGGAATCGTCTCGTTGGAGGCCCCGCTCGGATCGAGCATGTCGGTCAGCAGCGTGCCCTGTTCCCAACTGGTAGTACTGTACCCGGGATACCCGCAGCCCCAGCCCGGGGGATACCAGCCCCACCAGCCCCAGTAACCGCCGCAGCCCCAGTAGGTCACCGCAGTCCATCGGTTCACGGCTACCATCATGATGAGCGCGACGTCCGGCAGGTTGTTCTCGTTGACCGTCTCCCAATCGATATACGTGTACCCGAGCGCGTCCATGTTCTGCCTGGTCCGCGCCACGAGGGCCGCATCGTTCGAGTGATCGTAGTCGATCCTGTCGTCTGCATCGCAGTTGATCGGGAGTCCAGGCTCGGGATTCTCGACATCGCAGATCTCGACCACCGTGTCCGGAATCGAGTAGGTCCGCTGCGCTGCGTAGTCGAATTCCGTGTCATATGTCGTGACTACGACCTGAGTTTCCTGGATACTCGATATCTCGCCTGGATAGCAGGCGGCCATTCCGCCGAGCGTGACAACCGCCACTATGGCGATCCACGCGCGTGAGGCGAGCGGCCTGCCCCTCATCATCCACTGAACCATCGGTTCTCCTCCTGCCACCGGCCGAGCCGGAACATGGCACACGGGAATCCACGGGCGGTCACTCTGGCACCCGGGATCGAGCGGCGGGGAACATAGCGGCTCAGGTCCGCTTGGCAACTTGGGACGGTCGATGGCGGGCCGGCCGTTGGAGGAACGCCGCAGGCTCGCGTTGCCCGGGCGCAACAGAATCGTGTTTGCGGTCCGCTCGACCTCCTAAATGCGACGCGACGCGGGACGTGGCCTTCGGAGGTGTCGGGCTGAATTTTCGGGCCGTTCTTGCACCGGGGGCGGCGGCCATCTCAAGCCGGTGCGAGGCCCATCGCCGATCCGTCCGGTTCTTGCACCCGGGGCATTCGTGACCGCGGGACCTCGTCGCAGGCGTACCGACGGTCTCATCGAATACTCGAACCGGGGAGTGGAGGCGGAGGAACGGTGCTGACGGCCCTGTTGATGATCCTGGTAGCGGATGTGCTGATCTTCGTGCACGAGATCGGCCACTTTGTCGCGGCCAGAAGTCTCGGGATGCCGGTCACATCGTTCTCCGTCGGATTCGGCCCCGCCCTGCTCAAGCGCAGCTGGCGAGGAACGGAATACCGGCTCGCCCTCGTGCCGCTCGGAGGCTACGTGCGCATCGAGGGGATGCGCGGCACCGCCGAGGAACGCGAGCAGTGGCCGCATGGATTTGCCTTCCAGCGGCGCTGGAAGCGGCTGGTAGTGATCGGCGCCGGTGTCGTAGCGAACGCTCTGCTCGCCCTGTTTCTGTACAGCCTCGTCTCGATCACCGGAGACTGGTCCGGGCCCGTTGATGCCCGTGTGGTGGAAGTCGATCAGAGTATCCTGCCGCCTACCGCAGGCTGGTCCAGCGTTCCATCGAACCGGACGATTACCCAGGTCGACGCCCAGCCGATTTCCGACTGGAGCGATCTCGCCCTTACCCTGCTCGGCTCCGAGGAGGGCTTCCACACGCTCGAGTTCGATGACGGTTCGAGTCACCGGGTCTGGGTTCCAGCCGCCGAGAACGCGAAGATCGAACTTCTGGAAGCGTTGATCCCCGCCGCACCGGAGATGGTCGACAACGACCTGTCAGAGGGAATCGTTGCGGGCACGCGGGAAGTGGGGCGCACGGCGAGACTGATTGCCCAGAGCGGAGGCCTGCTGGCCACGGGCGCGATCGGGATCCGCCAGCTCAGTGGCCCGATCGAGATCGCGCGGGTCAGCGAGCGGACGCTACGCATGAGCTGGAACCAATTCCTCGCGTTCCTGGCGTTCCTGTCGCTCAATCTGGCCATCCTGAATGCGTTGCCGATCCCGGTGCTGGACGGCGGGCACTTCGCACTGCTGGTGTTCGAGGGCGTCGCCGGGCGGCCGCTCCCCGCGGTCCTCCGTCGCTACAGCACCGTGGCCGGGGCGACCGTGATCATGTTCTTCATGACCTTCGCGCTGCTCAACGATCTGCTGAGGCTGTTCGGGCGCTGATCAAATCTTTCCTCCGCTGGCACGGGTGTTACATTGACGTCTGTCCCGAAAGGGACCCGCAGGAGGCGGGACCGGTCCGTTCCGCCCGGTTACCTGAAACGGAAGGACGCACCATGCTCCGGAACGCACGGTCGTGGGCGGTTGCGCTCGCGGCCATCTTCGCCCTGGCTCCCACCCCGGCAGCGGCTCAGGAAACGGACCCGGGCACCATCACACTGGACCGCCTGTTCTCCGCCGACTTCCGGGGTGGCTTCTTCGGCCCCGCGCGCTGGCTGGATGACGGCGACGCCTACACGACGCTCGAGGAGTCTGAGGACGGGCAGGGTCGAGACCTCGTCAAGTACGAGACCAGGACCGGTGAGCGGTCCCTCCTGATTCGGGCTTCGAGCCTGATCCCGTCGGATGGCAGCGGCCCGATCGGCATTCAGGGCTACGAATGGTCCCCTGATGGAACCAAGCTGCTGATCTTCACGAACTCCAGACGTGTGTGGCGCCGCAACACGCGGGGTGACTACTGGGTCTACGACATGAGGACCGGCGCCCTGCGCAAGCTCGGAGGCGACGCCGACGAGTCGTCCCTGATGTTCGCGAAGTTCGATCCCGCCGGGACCAGAGTGGCCTACCGTCGTGGCTATGACCTGTACATCGAGGACATCTCCACGGGCAGCCTGACGCAGCTGACCGATGACGGGTCGCGGACGATCATCAACGGGACGTTCGACTGGGTATACGAAGAGGAGTTCGATGCCCGGGACGGATTCCGCTGGAGCCCGGACGGTCGGTGGATCGCCTACTGGCAACTGGACGCCGAGGGAATCCGCGAATTCGACATGATCAACAACACGGATTCTCTCTACTCGTACACGATTCCCGTGCAGTACCCGAAGGCCGGGCAGATGAACTCTGCCGCGCGGGTTGGCGTCGTGTCGGCGGCCGGAGGTGCGACCACGTTCTTCGATGTGCCGGGGGACCCGCGCGACAACTATATCCCGCGCATGGAGTGGGCCGGCACCTCTGATCAGATCGTCATCCAGCGGATGAACCGGCTGCAGAACACGAACACCGTGATGCTCGGCGATATCAGCTCCGGAACCATGACCCCGATTCGTTCGGAGCAGGACCAGGCATGGGTCAACACGGTGGACGAATGGGAGTGGATCGACGGTGGGCGGTACTTCATCTGGACCAGTGAGACGACAGGCTTTCGTCACGTCTACCGCGTGAGCCGGGACGGAAAGGGGATGCAGCCGATCACGTTCGGGGGCTGGGACGTCATCGGTATCGAACTCGTGGACACCGAGAACGGCTGGCTGTGGTTCCTGGCCTCGCCGTCGGACGCGACCCAGCGGTACCTGTACAGGGCCCGGCTGGACGGCAGCAGCCCGGCCGAGCGCGTGACGCCCTCGGGTCAGCCAGGAGTTCACGGCTACACGATGTCGCCGAACGGCCAGTGGGCCTTGCATACCTGGTCCCGGTTCGGCGTTCCGCCGATCACCGAACTGGTGAGCTTTCCGGATCATCAGACGGTTCGGACGCTGGTCGACAATGCCGCGCTCAACGCCACCGTTGCAGCGCTGGACAGGGGTGAATCCGAGTTCTTCACGGTCAACGTGAACGGCGTCCAGCTGGATGGCTGGATGATGAAGCCGCTCGACATCGTCCCGGGACGGAAGTATCCGATGCTCGTGTACGGTTACACGGGCCCGGCCGGCACGACGGTCACCGACTCCTGGGGCGGCTTCAACTATCTGTGGCACCTGATGCTCACGCAGCAGGGCTACATCGTCGCCTCGATCGACAACCGCGGGACTCCTTCGCCCAAGGGCCGTGAGTTCCGCAAGGTGATCTACCGGCAGACCGGTCAGATCGCTTCCGCCGACCAGGCGGCCGCGGTCCGGGCACTGCTGGCAGAACGCAGTTACATCGATCCTGCGCGGATCGGAGCGTGGGGCTGGAGCGGCGGCGGCGTCTACACGCTGAACCAGCTGTTCCGCTACCCCGAGCTGTACAGCCTCGGCATGGCCGTGGCTCCCGTGACACACGAGAAGTACTACGACACGATCTATACGGAACGGTATATGGGACTGCCGGACGAGAACGCGGCCGGCTATGAGCAATCGGCGCCACTCACGTTCGCCAGCGGCCTGGAGGGAGACCTCCTGATCGTGCACGGCACGGGTGACGACAACGTCCACTATCAGAACACCGAAGCAGTGGTGAACGAGTTGATCAAACACAACAAGGCGTTCACCATGATGGCCTATCCGAACCGGTCGCATGGGATCTTCGAGGGACAGGGAACGCGGCGGCACCTGCAGGAGCTGCTGACCCGCTTCCTGATGGAGAACATGCCTCCGGGCGGGCGGTGAGCCGGCGGCAGGTCTGAGCCGACTTCGGTCGTATAGCGGAAGGCCCGGTCGGAAGCAGTTCCGGCCGGGCCTTGGTGCGTGAGAGTAAGGTTTGGAGAGGGTCCGGGGCCCGTGTCCGTCTAGCCCCCTCCCGCCTCCACCTGGTCGACCACCGCCCGTACCTGCCCCGTGATCGGGGCCGAAGGATGCGTGGCCTCCAGCCGGTCAGCGATCTCCTTGAGGCCAGGGAGGTCCTGCCGCCGCGCGTAGTGGTCCGCCAGGGCCGACAGGTAGTCGAGATTGTCCGGTTCGAGCTCCAGCGCCCCGCGGAATGCCGCCTCCGCTTCGTCCAGCCGGCCGAGCTGCTGCTCGGCGAGGGCGAGGTTGAAGAAAATGCGCGAACGCCCGGGCATCAATTCCGTCGCCCGGCGCAGCAGTTCGGCCGCCTCTTCCACCCGTCCGGCCTCGGCGCTGAGCAATGCGAGACTGTACACTGCCTCCCCGAAGTCAGGATCGAGAGCCAGGACCTCGCGCACCAGCTGCTCGGCCTCGTCGTTCCGGCCCTGGGCGTTCAGTAGCACCGCGAGGTTCATCTTCGCCGGTAGAAACTCCGTGTCGATTCCTACCGCCGACCGATAGTACGATTCGGCCGTCGCTGCGTCGCCTAGCGCCACATACAGGTTGCCCAGGTTATGACCCGCGAACGCAAAATCGAGCGAGTATTCCATCGATGACACGTACTCCGCCACCACCTCGTCCAAGGCCTCGGCCTGGTACGGTTTGAACAGCTCGGGTGGCTGACCGGCGAGCCGGCTCGCCGCCATTCCTCGTACCGCCCGCGTCGCATCGAACAGCAACGGGGCGAGCAGGTCCACCAGATCCTGCCGGGACGAGGCCGTGGCGGCCTCCGCGGCAGTGTAGCGAATCAGGGCATCCTCATCCTGAAGGGCGAGACGCAGCACTGCTGTGGTCGAATCACCCGGATAGCTCCGCAGCAGCGACAGGGCCGTGGCCCGCACGATCGGCGGATACAGCGGATCACGGGCCAGCAGAACCAGGGGCGCCCCGGCCTCCGGGTCCCCACGACGCGCCGCCGCGAAGGTCGTCCCGTAGTGGGAACGTCGTTTCTGCCCGTACCACTCGGTGTAGTGATCCGCGTTCCACTGATCCGTTTCGTCGTCGTGACAGCCCGACTGCGAGCAGGCGTTGGGCGTCCCGAGCTCGAGCGTCAGGTCAGGGCGCGGAATCCGGATGCTGTGATCGGCACGCCAGTCCACGACCATGTACGGCTGCTGCGGCATGTGGCACTCGATGCAGTAGGTGCCCGCGTTCTCCTCCCCGGCCTCGGTCAGCGGCTCGTGTAAGTGGTGCTCGTATACGTCGTACGTGTCGGCCCGGTGGCACTGGAGGCACAGCGCGTTGCCTTCCTCTTGCAGTTCGAGGCTGTGCACGTCGTGGCAGTCGGCGCAGCGCACATCATTTCGGAACATCTTGCTCTGCGTGAACGACGCGTAGACGTAAACCTCATTGAGGATCTGTCCGTCCGGGTGATACAAACCCTCCTCGAGCACGGCCGGGATCTGGTGGTCCAGCAGCTCGATGTCCGTATGGTCGTAATCGCCCAGCTCGGTGCGACGCGCATGGCAGGGAGCGCAAAGCTCGACCTGCTGCCGGTTCGTCGTCCCGCTGGTCGGCACAACGAGCCCGTAGTCGTCGATCGGCGGGCGGGCCATTTCCGGGATCTCCGCCCACGCCACGTGGCGCGAACCCGGTCCGTGACAGGCCTCGCAGCTCACGTTGATTTCCGACCAGGTCGTGTTGAACGTCCCCGTCTGAGGATCGTACCCCTTCTGCAGGTTCGTGGAATGGCACTCGGCGCACATGCCGTTCCAGTTCATCGCCGCTCCGGTCCAGTGCAGCCAATCGCCCGGCGGGTAGTCGTGATCAGGATACAGGTCAAACCACTCCTCCCGCTCTGTATCCCATGCGATGGTCAGGTTCTGCAATCGGCCGCCCGGAAATGGCACCAGGTACTGCTGAAGTGGCTCCCAGCCGAAGGTATGGGTGACCTCGAACTCGGCCATCTCCCCGTCCGGGCCCTCCGTCCATACGAAGTACTTCCCGTCCCGACGGGAGAACCGGGTCGAGATTCCGTCGTGCTCGAATTCCGCGTCTTCGAAATCGCCCCGCACGGTCTCCGGACCGGCCACGGCCATAGCGTTGTCGTGATTCGATCCCCGCCAGGCCTCCGTGGCCGATTCGTGGCACTCGGCGCAGGCATCCACGCCGACGAACTCGTCCACGACGACTGCACTCGCCGCGCGGCCCGCCCGAACTCGCCCCTCCTTCAGCGCATACAGGGGGACCGTCAGCACGATCACGACCGTCGCCGCGAGACCCGCGCGCTTCCAAGCCGCCAGGGGATCGCTCATGCGTACGTCACCTGGTCGCGGTCGAACGACTCACGACGCACGGTGCGCCCGAGATCCACCTTGACGATACCGTTCTCGATGCGGACCGGGTGCGTGTCGAGCGGCCGGGGGGCCGGCGGATTCGACACGACGCCGCGCAGATCGAACGCCGAGGCGTGGCAGGGACAGAGGAATCGTCCCTCCTCTTCCACCCACGGCACGGTGCACCCGAGGTGCGTGCAGGTGCGCGATAGCGCCAGGAACCCGCCGTCCTCGAGGCACACGAGGTAGTACTTCCCCTCCGGAAACGCCGTGACGCTGCCCGGATCGAAGGCGTCCAGCGGTCCCGCGTCGACGATCGGCAGCGCCGCGGCCGACTCGCGCGGTGGCCTGAGAAACTCGAACGCCAGCCAGGCGTACTCGACCAGGGCGACCCCTCCGAGGGCCAGCCACATTCTTCCCAGGAATCCACGACGAGTGGGCATTCTAGAGTCTCCACGGCCACGTGAGGGCCATTCCCTGGCCTCGGAACCAGACCCCCGTCGCCGTCAGGACGAGGAACGCCGTGGTGACTGCGGCGAAAGCGGCCTGCACGAGCTCGTTCTTCGTCGCGCTGGTCGATTTCTTCAGCCAGGTCAGCAGGCCGGCGAGCATCACGATCCCGATCGTCACGGGGATCAGCCCTTCTGATACCTGGCCAGGCAACCAGGGGAGCCAGCGCCCGAAGTCGAGCACGAAGTCGTCGAGCAGTACCCAGGCCACCGTCGTGCCGAACGCCACCAGCGCCGCTGTACGAGCCGTGTCCCGCCCCCGTACCGTGAGAAACCAGGGACCGGCGGTCTCCGCGTCATACTTCAGGTATGGAATCGCGAGCAGCGCCACGATGCCGGCCAACGGAATGAGGACGACCGCGAACAGCGGGTGGAAATGCAGCAGGAGCTCCTGCACCCCGAGAAAGTACCACGGCGCCTTCGCCGGATTCGGGCTCATGCCCGGGTTGGCCGGCGCTCCGAGACCGGCGGCGAACAGCAGGGCCGTCACCAGCACTGCGGCCGTGAGAATCAGCGACACGGAGAATTCGCGGGCCAGCAGATCGGGGACGAACAGGGTCGTAGCCGGCTTCTCGTCCTGGGGCTCGCCGTACGCATAGGGAATCACGACCCCGCGAACCTTACGGACTCGCCAGAAGTGAAATGCCATGAACGCGACCAGAAGCACCGGTAGCACGGTCGTGTGGAGGGTGTAGAACAGGATCAGCGTCGAAGCCCCGATCTCCGTTCCCGCCCGGGCCGTCTGCTGCAGCCACGCGCCGGCCAGCGGAACGTAGCCCAGCATCCCGGTGACGATCGTGATCGCCCAGTACGACAGCTGGTCCCACGGTAGCAGATAGCCGGTGAAGTTCGACGCCACCACGCCGAGCAGCAGCAAGACTCCGATCACCCAGTTGAATTGCCGCGCCCCGTGAAATGCGCCCGTGAAAAAGGTCCGGAGCAAGTGCAGGAACACGACGATCACCAGCAGATTCGCGCTCCAGTGGTGAATCCCGCGCACGAATCCGCCGAACCTGACTTCGTCGCGGAGTCGCAGGATCGATCCGTAGGCCCGCTCCGGAGACGGCTCGTACACGAACATCAGCAGCACGCCGCTGAGAATGAGCAGCAGGATCAGAACCGCGGACATTCCGCCCAGACCGAACGTGTGGGTAAACGGCAGGGTCCGGGTCGGCACGCGAACGGGGCGCAGGTGAAGAACCAGGTGATCGAGCACGACGCGCTTTCGCTCACGCTCGGACTCGGGCCTGAGAGAAGTACGGAAGACGGATCGCCAGATGCGAGCCGCGAGCGAAGGGCGATCTCCCTCAGGCACCAACGCGAGTCCGGATCGCAGCCGGGAGACCCATCAGATTCCGCCGCCCCAGCGGTACTGGTAGACAGCCAGCAGGTTGTCGAAGTCGGACCCCAGCTCGGTGTAGAGCCCGAAGAAGTAGCCGAGCTTTATCGAATGGCGCTGTGCCAGGGGGATCGCCAGGGTCAGACCACCGCGAACGCTCTCCTGCTCCGCCGTACTCTCGACCCCGTTGGCACTGGCTCGTCCCCCGATGATGTAACCCAGATCCAGCGATGCCCAGATCCCCTTTCCGAATAGCCGCGCTGCGTGCGCGTCGAGCGCCCAAAGCGGGTCCTGAGAGATCCGGTTTCCACGACTGTCGGGATTGTCGGTGAAGATCCATGCCGTCCCGTGGCCCTCCACGATCCACCGGCCGAACGGTTGTGAGATGCCGATCCGCGGTTTGAAGGTCCACCGGTTCGTGCCGAGGTTGATGAGCTTCGTAGGATCGTACTGGCCCAGAGGCATCCGGACCTGGAAGCTGGCCCCGACGACCGTGCCCTGCTTTCGCTGTGCGAATTCCGGCAGCTTGAGCGCCGGAGCGCCGATGAAGTTGACCGAGAGGCGGACCAGCGGGTCGCCGAACCCGCTTCGGGTCGTGCTGTCGGGAACGCCCTCGACGAGGCCAGTCCATTTCCCGTATGCCACGTACGGAACCGCCCCATCGACCTTCCCCGACATCCCGAAGAAGTCGATCGTGCGCACGTACGCTGCCAGTAGCGAGTGCACGTCGGCTTCGCCATCGGTGATCGGAAGCGCGGGGTCGAGGACGACGTTTCCGTAAGAGAAAGCGTAGCCGAGCGCAGCGAAGTTGAGGCCGACCGGGGCGGGCGAGAAGGCTCGGGGCTCGAGGTCCTGCGCGATCACCGACTGGATCGTCGGGCCCCCGAACTGAGCGGCGAGGAGCAGACCGAGCGTGAGCCGCCTTCGGCCCAGCCTCGACAAGGGAGTCATGGACTGGACGCTCCGTCGCGCCATTTCATCCACTCGAAGACGGTGCGGCACTTCCGGCACCAGTACTGGCTCACGGACAGCGCGGAACCGAAGGCCGAGAATTGCTCGGTGTCGGTCCCGGAGCAGAAAGGGCACTCCACGGAGGCCGGGATCATGGTGCTGGACATCGGCCTCCCGAGCCCGGTCGGTTTCGGTCCAGACGAATCGCTTTCGGTCACGGTCAGTCCATCAACATGCTGCGGTTCTTGTCCCCGCGAATCCGGGCCAGCGTCTCGGCGTCCGGCCCGCCGTTTCCGCCGCGCCGGCGTTCCGGGTTCCAGTCGGACCAGTCGAGCCCCGCGTTGGCCTCGAACTCGGCGGCAAGTTTCTCGAGCCCCGCCTCCGCCAGCACCGGCACCACTCGATCGAGCCATGCCTGGCGCAGGACATCCGGATCGGCGGCCGACACGCCGGCCGACTCGAGCAGCTGTCCGAAACCGGATTCCGAGCGCCCGAACCAGCGCAGGCTCGGCCCCATCGCCTTCCGAAACGCCGCTTCGAGCGCCTCGCGACCGGCTGCCGTCTCACTCAGTCTGAGGGCCCAGCCCCGACCGTGCTCGAAGTGGAACCTCTCCTCCTCCAGCAACTTGCGGGTCTTGAAGTGAATCGGCTCGTAATTGCTGTTCGTGAGCGCCTCGACCTGTACCGACAGCGCAGCATCGAACAGGAGGTTCAGGGCCAACAAATCGGGCCATTCCTCGACTGCCGAGTCGAGCAGCTCCGAACTCAGGTATTCGTCGGACGGTCGATCGTGCTCGAGAACACCGGGGTCGAGGCCAAAGTCCTTGAGCGTCGCGTAGAGGATTCGGCCGTGCCCCCACTCGTCCTGCGCCATCGCGGAGCAGGCGATTCCCGACTCCAGGGTCGGGGCGCCGAGAATCCACTCTCCGTAGCGCATCCCGAGGATCCGCTTGTTGTCCGCGAGTGAAAGCAACGTAGCGGCGAGCGCCTCGCGCACGGGGCTCGGCAGTTCATCCGCCGACTTGAAGCTGTCCGTCTGGACTAGACTCATACAGTCTCCACAGAGTGCAGTGTGAACGGGACCTCGTCCCGGTTTACGGCACAGAAGGCGTCACGCGGGGCCACGACCATCTCGAACCAGGTCGCCTCGTCGTACGTCTTCCAGGCATATACTCGCGCCAGTTCCGGGTTCGGGGCCGAGACGGTCCCGATGTGCTCCAGCCGGTCTGCGCGCTTCTGGCGGGCGAAGATTTCGTACAGCCGCTCGCCGCTCAGGTGGCCCATGATCTCTCCTTCATCAGATCGAGACTCCAGCCTTCCGCAGGGCGGTACGGCCTCGCCCGGTAATCCGCTCCGTCGTCCAGGGCGGGTCCCATGTTACCTCGACGATGACTTCCTCGATTCCCGGCTCTTCGAGCAAGCGCTCGCGAATGTCCCACTTGATGAACTCGATGCAGGGACAGGCCGAGGCGGTGAATGTGACCGTCACCCGGACCGTGCTGTCTTCCGTCTCCACGTCGTACACGAGTCCCAGGTCCGGAAGCGAGATGGGGAACTCCGGATCCGCGACTTCGTGCAACGCGCGCCACGCAGCTTCGCGCAGGTCGGCGGGCGGCGTGTCCCATTCCGGGGTCTCCAGCTCGAAATCCGGGTTCTGTCCGATCGTCTCGGCGAACACGGCTGAGAAGTCCATGCCGCGCTCGATGTCCGACTCGTAGCCCGGGTCGGCGCTCGTTCGTCGCGTGAGCTGAACCAGTCGGGTCATGCGGGGTCCCCGGCGCGCTGCGAGCGTGAGCTCACGCGGCGAGCAACCGCTCAATCGATCCCCGACTCCGCCGCACCGAACTTACGAATTCCTCGTTCATCGGTCCGCGCGCACGCCAGCGGTCCCACACCTGGTCCCACGTGATCGGCTGGTCGTACAGCCACACCCTGTCGTCCGCGTCCCACTCGCAGGGGAATCCGTACTCCAGCTCGACTTCGCCGGTGTCCGGGTCGCTGTGTGCCGGCACGTCGAGACCGAGCGATTCGCAGAGCGGCACGACCGCCTTCAGCCAGGTGTTCCTCAGCTGATCGTTAGTCATTCCCTTGAGCTTGAAGTCGAGCTGCGCGTTGTGCGTCTTCCGGTCATCCGGCATACCGAACCACTCGACGCCCATCGGGAACATCCAGTCCACGCCGCGCTGCACGAGTTCCCGGCCCTCGCCGCCCGCTTCGCACAGCTTCTTCATCCACGCCTCGCCGTGCCGGAGGTGGAAGTTCTCCTCCATGCCGACTTTTACCAGCGCGCGTTTGAGCGGACCGTAGGAGGTGTGACGGTGCACATCGCTGAGCAGCGTAATCCCGGCCCGGTCATACATTCCATGCGCGCTCACCAGCTCCGCCCAGTTGGCGAGTGGCTGGTCGAACCCGAAGGGATTCTTGAACTTGTTTGGCGGCCGGTCATACAGCAGGGCGTCCGTATCCACCCCGAGATCCTGCAGCAGACGAAAGGCGATATTCGCGTGACCCAGCTCGTCCTGGATGATCGCTGTCGCGGACACCATGGTGTTGGTGCTAGGAGCGTCCTTCGAGGCCATCCAGTAGGCGGGAGCGCTCATCAGCTCCGTGTCCCCCTGGACCGTGATCTGGTTGATCAGGGCCTTCTTGTACGACTCCGTCATGTCCGCTTCGGACTCGACGATGAATCCCTCCTGTACTTTCCGCATCAGCTCTTCGTCTGTGAACCGCGCCATGCTGCCTCCTGCTGCTGTACCCGCGCCGGGCCGCTGCGAGTTCCGTAATGTGAATCCGTCCTCGGACGAAGCGTACACCCGGAGGGCCGGCACGCTCCCGACGGGCGGTAAATGTATGGAGCGGCGGCGTTCGAGTGAAGCGAGGGCGTCGGGACAATCACAGATTCGTACACAGCCCCAGTCCCGGCCGATCGGAAGGATAGAGTATGCCGTCGCGCAGCGTCAGCGTCCCGGCCGCGGGATCATCGATCAGATCGAGGTGGCCGTCGAGGTCGGCGTACACGACGTTCGGCCGGGCAAGCGCGAAGTGGAGCCCCGCGGCGATCGCGAGCTCCGATTCGTCCATGCAACCCACCATCACTTCGAGCCTGGCCGAACGGGCGACGGAATTCACGGCCAGCGCCTCTGCGATCCCGCCCACCTTCATCAGCTTAACGTTGACCATGTCGGCCAGGTCGCGACGCGCGATCCGGAACGCATCGCGAAGCGTCATCAGGCTCTCATCGGCCATGACGGGAAGATGCACGCTTTGAGTCACCCGGCCGAGCAGGTCCGGTTCGCCGCGCGGCGTAGGTTGCTCGAGCACTTCCAGCTTGGCCGCGCGCGTCGCCTCCACGAACCGTTGCGAATCCGACACCGAGTAGCCCTGGTTGGCATCGAAGCGGAGCTCGATCGCCGGCCCGACCGCGTCCCGCACCGCCAGCACGCGCACGGCATCCAGTTCCGGATCCCTACCCCCCTTGAGCTTCAGACACTTGAATCCGTCGTCGACGAAGCCGCGCGACCTCTTGACCGTCGCTTCGAGCGGAAGGATGCCTACCGTGACGCTGGTCCGCATCCGGTCCCGATATCCACCGAGCAGTCGCCATACGGGAATCCCGGCTGCCTTGCCGAGCAGGTCGTGGAGCGCCATGTCCACCGCGGCCAGGGCGGACGAATGGTCCCGGGCCGGCTCGCGCAGCTCTTCGAGGATGCGCGCCGGGCGCAGCGCGTCGGCGCCCCGCAGGACGGGCTCGGCGACCGTACCGAGAAACTCGAGCACAGAGGCCGCGTCCTCGCCGGTCACCTCCGGGTCGGGGGCCGCACAGCCGTACCCGACGAGCGAGTCCGTGGTCAGACGCAGGAAGACCTGCGGCGCGGTGGATATCGTCTCGTAGGCGATCTCGTAGGGCTCGGAGAGCGCGAGATCCGTCCGCCACGCCTCCACGTTCCGGATTCGCACGAACACTCTCCCTCAGATCCGTCGCTCGTGAATCTCGGCCAGCGACAGCGGCTTGAGGCCTTCCACAAAACGGATCAGGTGAACGATCATCGCTTCCAGCATCGCACGCCCCTTCTCGACCGAAGCCTTCGTCGGATCTCCGAGCACGCCGGACGGAGAAATCCGAGAGGTGTGAGCGAACCACTCGACGCCGTACTCGGAGGAGAAGTCGAGGTACTGGCTCGAGAAGCGCGGCACGAACTTCTCGAGGCGGCTGACGTCGACCAAGTCGGGACGCGTGGCGAGGCTCGTGCTCGTCTCGATCTCGCCGGCGTGAACGTCCGCTTTCGTCTCGGCCAGGCGCTCGACGTCCGCGTCGCTCGTTTCGCCCGTATCCACGCAGGTGAAGATGTGGGCATCGCGGTTGATCAACTGCGCCGCGAAATGCAGCGCCGGCTCGTTGCCGCCGTGGCCGTTGACGATGACCAGCTTGTCGATGCCCTGGCGCGCGACACTCATGCCGACTTCGTACACCAAGCTCGGAGAGCGTATCCGGGCCGACGCTGATGGTGCCGGCGAAAGTCGTCGTGGTGGTAGCTCACGCCGTAGGGAATCAGCGGCAAGACCAGAGGGCGCGGTGTGGCTGCAGGCCTTGCCACTTCGCGGGACAGGCGCTCGGCGTCGTAGGCATCAACGTCCAACGGCAAGTGCGGTCCATGCTGCTCGATGGCGCCGACCGGCAGCAGTGCCACCTTGGTCTGCCCGATGCGTTCCTGCGCCACCGGCCAGGTCATGTCGCCCCACAGCACCGAGGTTTCAGCGGGACCAGCCGAACCCGGCTCATCGTCACGCCACCCTCGCCCGCTTCCAGGAAATAGGGCGGGTCGAGCAACTCCTCGCGACAGCGGTTCGACCGGTGCGACCCAGCGCCGGCTCCCGCATGCGCAGGGCGCCCTCCGCGTGCTGGAACCAGATCCGCTAGATGGGCCCGCGCGCACGTCACGCGGCATGGCTTCCACGGGTGAGCGCTTCGGATCGATACGCACCGCAGGACCTCGGGGTGGGGCCGGGCGTTCCCGGCGAGGGCGCTGCCGCCGCGACCGGCCGGCTTCAGCCAATAGGTCAGGAACGTGTTCGGCGGCCTCCTATTCCTGGTGCACGCCCTTGTTCACGCAACTGCGGCAAGGCAGCGCTCGATCTGCGCCTGGTTATAGCCGCAGTTACGCGGGTCGGAACCCAGCGCCACCAGCATGGACACGACCCGTCGACACTTTTCACAGCGGCCGCAGGGGCGGACGCGCTCGCCTTCCTTGTGGGTGGCATGGCAGGACACCTGCAGCGACTGCAGTTGCGGGTAGCGTTGCGCAAGGATCTTGAGGATCAGGACCTCCGACAGACGGCCGCAACAGGGAGAACTGCCAGACGTTCCAGCCCTTGCGGCGGAACCAGCGACTCATGGCCATATCGAACCAGCGGCTCTGGTCGTAGAGGCCGCAGTAGTGCGCCACACCGCACCCCGCGCCGAACGCACGGTCGTATCGAACTCGCTGCCGATGTGCAGATGGCCAATGTTGCGGGCGCGCAGCAGTGGCAAGGCCCCGAAAAGAAATACGGCGACGGTCCACAGGCGGATCGGGTAGATGTCGGCGCGAACGCGAATGCCAGTCTTTGCGCACGAACGGCAGGTGCTTGAGCATCGCGCTGAACAACCGGTCCGAGTTGGTCCAGACCCGTGCCGTGTTCGGTTCCGTGACTGGCGAAATGACGGTAAGCGTTGAGCGCGGTGAACCAGTGGCGGCCCGACTCGTTGATGAACACCGGATGCACGTCGCGGCCGGCTTCGGCCAGCAGGCCGTAGCTGAGCAGGCTGTCCTTGCCGCCACTGGACAAAACGGCGTGTTTCGCGTGGTCCGGCGGCGTCCAGGCGGTGCGGGCGGCCGACAGCCTTTCACCCTCGAAACGGATTCGGGCCCGCAGCCAGCTGTCGCGACGGTCCGTTGGCAGGTTTTTTACCTCGTCCGACAGAAAGGGGTTTGACTCAACGAACTTGATTGCGAAAATCTCGCGCGCGGTGTGCTGCGGTGTATTCCTCGATGAAACGCCGGTCGTGCCGGTCCCAGGGACCGATAAACACCATCTCGCGGCAGAACAGGCCGTAGTTCATAGCCACCTGCACACCGGCCAGGCTGGCCAGGTTGCGGTCGGCCAGTTTGGTCGGATCGAACACGTCGATCTCGTAGCGGTAGATCAACTCGTGCTCGGTGCGTTGCCCGTCCTGCTCCACCACGTATGGCATGATCAGGCGGCGGGCTCCAGACGCACCGGGCCCACCGTCAGGCGGTCGATGCACTCCAGCACCTGTAAGGGGATCTGGTTTCTGGCCGTCGGAGTTTCCAGGTACGTTGTTCACGCCCTGCCGCCCGCGGCCCCGATGTTCTCAATCAGGTCAAGCAGGGGGCCAAGATCGCCATGCAGAGGATCGACCACCGGCAAGCCCGTCTCGGCCGACATCGCTTCACAGGCTGCCGGGATCTGCTCGCGGGACAGTCCTTCGTGATTGAGCGCCAGGGCCACCACCGGCCGGCCTGAGATCAACTCAACGGCGCGGATCTGGTCGTTCAGCGGCTGGATCGGGTAACCGGGGAATCCGTCGTAGTCACGCCGCGCCGGGGCATGCTGCAGGATAACCGCATGCGGCCGCCCCGCCGCGAGCAGTTCGAAACCACCCGGGTAGGCCGGGTTCATCAGCGAGCCCTGCCCTTCCAGGATCATGAACTCCGGCTGCACCTCGGTCCAGGCACGGTGGATCGCGTGTTCTATCTCGCCGGATACGAAGTCGTTGACCAGCGAGTCGAGTACGATCCCGTAGCGCACGCCCTGCAACCAGGCGGTCTGCCCGGTGCCGATCATTTCGACGGCGAGCCCGGCATTCTCGAGCGCCTCCACGAGCACCCAGGCGGTGGTCCGCTTGCCGATCGCCGAGTCGGTGCCGAGGACGGCCACCCGATAGGATGTCACCTCGTCGATCTTGCCTGTCCAGCCGTGAAGATCCCCGCGAGGCGGGGTGGCGCGGACGTCGCGAAGCTGGACGCCCTTCCCGCTGGACGGCGCCAGCTCGCTCCAGGTCTTCGGACAGGAAGTCGTGCAGCCCCGCGTCGACGTGCAGCCCCGCGTTCAGAGCGCACTCGACCGACGGCGCGGGCCGGAGGTGGGCGACAGCGGCCTGCCATCGGGCGCCAGCCCGATCACGAAATGCGTGGCCGGAGTGCCCGCCTCGGCGGAAACCCGCAGCGCGGCATCGAGGTCCGCGAGCAGCGGAATCCCGTTTGGGGTCCCGTCGAGCACCTCTCCGGCGTCCCGGCCGGCGACGTCGAGTCGATCACGGCCGTCACCCGGTATAACTGCGGGGTACGGCGGACCAGGCCATGCGCGGGTCTTCCCGTAGGTAGTGGGTGAACGCCCCCTCGCAGAACACGATGGCGTTCCCGTCCAACGGCGTGGCGGCATCTGTATTCATCGCTCTCTCAATGCTGTCGCTGTGGCTGTCTGCGGAGACCGTTTACTTCAGCCCGGATCAGCGCCGGCCCGTGAGAACGGCCACGTATCGGTCGCCCGGCATCGGGTTATTCGCATGGTGCTCCAGCATGACCACGAGTCCGGCGGTCGATGCGGGAAGCACGCTCAGGCCTTCCCGATCCTTGAGGATCCGCGCCTGCTTCAGCATCTGGCGGTCGCTGGCATTGTCGGCGAATCCGCCGGATGAGCGGATGGCGTCAAGCGCCCAGTCCCCATCGAACGAATGCCAGTTGATAAGGGGCTCGTTGACCTCGGTTTCCTTGACGGTCGACGGATCCAGATCACGGCATTCGTCGTAGCCTTTCAAGTATGAGTGGACGATCGGGTTCTTTCCGTGCGACGATCCCGCGATGATCCGCGGAATGCGCGACGTCTTCCCGCGTCGGTACAGCGTTGCGAATCCGCGGTGAATGCCCGCGAGCGTCGTCCCGTTCGAGACCGACACCGCCACCGCCGCTGGCGCATCACGCAACTCGTCGTAGATCTCGTTCGCGATCCCGCCGTATGCGACCAGCTGCATCAGCGTGTTCGCGCCGCCCGGGTTCGCATCGTAGAGCTCGTGCTTCTCGGCTGCCTGCTTGGACGTCTCCACCGCCGCCTCGTAATCGCCGGGGACCCGGACGATTTCGCTTCCGGCCACGATCATCTCGTCCAGACGCCGGGTCCGATACGCCTCGGGGATGTGAATGACGCAGCGCATTCCGGCGAGGTCCGCGGCGAATGCCACCGCCGCCCCGTAGTTGCCACATGTGGCGACCGCGACCGCCTCGAAGCCCCGGCGCATCGCGTCGTGCACCTGGGCGAAGGCGATCCGGTCCTTCTGGGTTCCGGTCGGGTTGCCGCCCTCGAATTTGAGGAACAGCTGCCGGATACCGTTCTCCCGCTCGAGGTTCCGGGCGCGGCTGAGCCGTGTGTCGCCGACCTCCGAAGCGATCAGGTCTTCGTAGGCCTCCAGTCGCTCCTCGATGGAGCGGGAGGGATCGGCTGCGATTTTCCTGCAGTTCTCGAGGTCTTCCGTGACGGCCTCTGGAGCTCTTACCGCGCCGTCCAGCAGGCTCGGAAAACTCGATTGGGAACCCCGGACTTCGGGCTCGTCCTGCATCGGAATTGTCGCCTGATGAGGTGAACGCGAACTGCAACGTCTCAAGATGCGCGAATGCGGGCGCCCGGGGAAGAACCGCCTCCTCGATTCCTTGGTTCGAAAGACGGGGACGACCGCGCCGGGCCTACGGCGATTCCGTCGCCTCGGTCAGAGATTCCACCCGGTCCCGCACGTCGGCGATCAACTGCCGGAACTCCATGTAGGTGACGCGCTCCGTCGGAGGCACCCACAGGTGTGCGCTTTCCGCGTCGA
The DNA here is from genome assembly GCA_942490755.1 of uncultured Gemmatimonadota bacterium. Taxonomy (GTDB): domain Bacteria; phylum Gemmatimonadota; class Gemmatimonadetes; order Palauibacterales; family Palauibacteraceae; genus Carthagonibacter. Next base: position 16,613 of record CALNYN010000053.1, on the reverse strand, counting down.
CCGCATCGATCTCGGCCATCAGAACGTCCCTGGGCTCGGGAACGGTGAGCCCCTGCTCCACCTTGATGATGCGGCTCGTCATCCGGCTCAGTAGCAGCGAGAAAGGCCATGCCAGAAGACGTGGTACGACGTTCAGGAAGACACCGGCGGCCGCCAGGGCACCGAACGCCAGGGCGAATCGATCCACCCACGTCGCGAGCCAGAAGGGAACGTAGCTCCGCCACTTGGCGAAACCCTCGCTGTAGAACCGCTCCGCCGTCGGGTCGAGCGGCAGCGATGCCGGGTTCCCGTTCGGATAGGATCCGCGGATCGAAAACAGCGTCGGCTGCTGGTGGATCTCGGTGGCCGCGTCGAGCAGGGCGTCGACGAGGACAGGGTTCAGGTCCGCCGGCGTCACGAGCTGGATGCTGGAGGCGACGAGCTGCAGATCCTCAGCGGGAATATTGTCGCGAAGATCGACCGCGCCTTCCGGGAGCGTCAGGGCCGAGACGAACTCGAACTTGCGGTCATACGCTTCTGCGCGACGGAATGAGAAGGGACGGATTCGCCGATCCATCAGCAGCTGCTGGATCGGCGGCGACATGGGATCGCCCATCGCGAACAGCGCCTGTACGTCGCCACGCAAGAAGGCATCTGCGACCTCATCTTCCGAGAAACCGTCCCCGGGCTCGTAGATCTCTACATCCTCGACCCCGTTCACGCGGAGCAGCGCCTCCGCGAGCACGCGCGTCCCGGTACCCTCGCGACCCGGGAACACGATCAGTCCGTCGAGGTCGGCTTCCGTCCGGAGGTCGCGGCCCACTGGGACGAAGACCCAGAAGGGTTCGAGATAGAGCGCGCCCAGGCTCTCCAGTCCCAGGTCCGCCTCCTCTTCGTCGACCTCCTCCGGCGTCCCGACGGACTGCAGATCGGAAAGCGCGGAATCCGGAGTCACCTCATCTTCATCTTCCCCGAAGTCTCCCTCGACTTCGCCCGGTCCTGCTTCCTCTTCGCCGGCCTTCGCCGCGGCTACGGAGTCGGCGAACGCCGTCTGGTAGGTCCGAATCAGCGCCGCCTCCGCGAACCCGACCCGGGGCCCTTCCCCGTGCACGAGACTGTCGAGGTTCTCGATCGATCCCCCGGTCGCCACGAGTCTCGCTTCGATGCCGTGGCGGGCGAGGACCTCGGCGTAGCGTGGACCGTCCTCGAAGAAGGAACTTCCTTCCATGCCCGTATAGATCGTGATTTCACTCGGAGCGGGTGGTCCGATGAGCTTCACGAACAGGACCGAGAGGATGAGCGCCAGGATCGCGAAGCGCAGGATCAGGTTCCTCATCGAACGATGCTTCGTTGATCGGTTCGATGCTTCGGAATTCTCGGTCAGGCCTGACATCGCTCTTCCTTCGTTCATCGGAGAATGCCGACTGCGGGAATCACGGCTCGATTCCTCGCCTGCTCAGGCGCGGACCTGGAAGCGACCACCGCCGGCGGCGACACAAGACCATCCTACGCGCGATACCGAGCCCGGCATATTGGTCCTTGGTCCAACGGGAAACCGGCGACTTCGAGGTCCGTCAGGACCGGACGGCCCCGTGATACTTCTTCCGCCAGCGGATGTACGGAATGGACGCCAGAATCGAGGCCACCAGGTAGGCCACGACGAGCAGCCCCGTTCTCATGCCGGGGACAGCCGCGCCTACCAGCACCGCGATCCCGAGGTGGCGGGTTGCACAGGAAATCGCCAGCGCCGTGCGATCTTCCTCGTCGGGACCGCCCATCAGGTGTCCGACGGCAAGCGAGAGTGCCGTGAGCAGGGCCAGGACGCCCAGTGAGACCCAGCCCGCTTCTCGCAGCAGCGGCCATCCAAGCACGAGCAGGATGAGCCCGCCCGCGGTGAGCACGATGCCGCCGACGGCCATCAGGATGTCGGACAGTTTCTCCGACAGGCCGGGAAACATGAACCTGACTCCCATCCCGATGGCGAGGGGCAACAGGAATGTCCGGCCGATCAATCGACCCGTCTCGAAAGGCGTGATCTGCGGCGTGGCGCCGGACAGAAAGCTGAGGGCCACGAGCCAGAGCGGTACGGTCACGACCGCGAGCAGCGAGGATGTGACGATGACGCTGAACACGTAGGAATCGTTGGTCAGCGGCATCAACTTGCGCGGAACCAGAGGCGCCCCGGCCGATATCGCCACGACGACGACCGCCACTTTCAATGCGAACGAAACGGGAAGCAGACGGGCCAAGGCGACGGCCACCAGCGGAACGATTACGTACATCGCCAGCATCGACTTGAACAACAGCCTCGGTCTGCGCCACAGGTAGGTCAGGTCGCCGGCCGTGGATTGCATTCCGATCGCCAGAATCAAGGAGGAGACCGCGATCTTGAGAAAGTCCATCACGAGAACAGGGTCGAGAATCACGACGGATCTCCTGCGGGATTGGTCTCTTCTGCCCGGCCGGATCGTTCGGGAAAAAGGGATGGCAACGGCGGCGGTCCGTGAACAGAGGCACGAGCCGAACCGGTCCGGAAGCGTCGAGGTGCGCATGGGAGAGAAGGCGTTCATCGAGGCCGTGCGCGAGCCGGACGCGGAGGTCCCGGTGGACCGAACTGCGGCTCCCCGACCGCTCGGACCTGTGGGAAGGCGCCCTGGCTGCGGAACATTGGACCATCGTTCAAGGCGAAGCCGGGTCGGTTCACTCAGAAGCTTCCCGCCCCGACTTCCAGCACGTAGGTCAGACGGTCGATGTCAAAGAAGCCGTAGTTCTTGATCCCCACTCGAAGGCCCCAGAAGTCGGTGGAGAAACGACAGAAACTTCACCGGCGAATGCCCGATCTGAGCCCGGAATTTCAGCCCGGTTTCGAGTACGAAGTCTGTCCGGTCCTCTATCGTTCCGTCATCGGCGACGTATCCCTCCTGCCACTCCGCACCGGCCGAGAAGTATGGATCGACCCACCGCGAGGCCGAGCTGGTGTAGAGGAGCTGCCAGCCGAAGCTGTCGGTGTCGCCCCAGGTCAGGTACATCCGATGCAGGATGTAGCCGCCGCTCATCCCCACGTGCAGGTTCTTCACGATGAAGAACGGGAACATCCAGGAGAACCCCAGATCTCCGTCCGCATAGGCGGCGATCGACAGGGAACGCTTCAGGGCACCCTCGCTGACCCACGTTTCGACCTGACCCCAGGTCTCGAGCTCCTCGATCTCCGGCCAGTCCGGCACTTCCTTGTCCTCTACGAACGGATACAGGGGGTGCGAGTCCTCCTCCGTGGCTGCCTGCTGCTCGTCCCAGGCCTTCACCTCGCTCGCCGGAGGCAGTGCCCGCAGCTCGTAAACCGCCGTCTCCCCATCGTACCCCGGCTGACGTTCGAGGCCCTCGGGCAGCAGCGGACTGTCGTCGGGAAGCGGAGGAAAGACGCGGTGCTCCGGTCTCCGGACCTTCGTCATCCAGGCCTCGTACCCGCCCGAGAAGAGCCCGCCGGAACGGATGATGTCCCGCACGCCCCAGGCGTCGTTGACCCTGACGTTGACATCGTAGCTCGGCGTGAAATATCCGTCGGAGTTCTTGTCGGTCGCGAGCGCGTGCTTGCCCTCCTCGACGAACAGGTACATCGGGAATTTCGTCTCCTCGTCCACCTCGACAATGTTCCAGAACCACTCGATCCCGTGCGCCTTGCCGCTGACGCGCGTCACGACGAGGACATAATGGCGCTCCCGGCACCGTCCCCCGTAACCGGCCTCCCGGAATCCCTCTCCGTCGCTCCGGGCGACCGCGATCTTGAACTCCACGGGCTCGATGTCATGCTTGTGCGCCCCCAGGCCCGCCTCATCGGAGTAGTAGGCGTAGTAATCGAGGCGCAACAGTCCTCCGCCCGAGAGATCGACGATCGAACGGCCCCGGTTCTCAGGGTCGAGGGTCCACACGGTTCCAGTCCGTTCCGTCCCGGTCTGGATCTCCTTCAACTGGTAGTAGACGACCGGTCCGTCGGCGTTCTCGAGAGGAAGGACCTCGGGAACCGGGACATCTGCTCCGCTCATTCCTTCCAGCTCCGGCTCGTCCGGGGAGTGCCAGAACACCGGCGCGGCGTACGCGGCCAGGCGATCGAGCGGCATCCGGTTCTCGGTGCCCCACCAGACGGCGCCCGGAACGTCCGAGAAGTCGCATCGCGGGCTCTCGCCGGCAGTCTGTGCGGGTGCCGGCGCAACGGCTGCCGCGAGCAGGGTCAGAACGGTCAGGATGGAAATTCCGTAATTTTGAATCATTCGGCGCCTTCTCTCATGGCTTCGAGCGAGCGGCTGCGGATGGCCGCGCTGTCGATGCTGACTTCAAATTCGCCGCTGAGGGCTTTCACGAGAAGCTCGTTCGATCGCTCCCGCCTCTCCCGTGCGTAGTCGGCGGCGACCCGGTCCCGGACCTCCCCGAACCCGGGCAGTCGCGATTCCAAGCGCTCTGTCACCTCCACCAGGTGCGTACCGTAGCCTGAACCGACCGGCCCGTGCCAGCCGGACCCGAGTTCCACGATAGACTCTGCGAATCGGCTGCCGAACTCTCGTGCGATCTCGTCGGGCGTTCGCAGCCGGTATTCGCCGGCGAGCATGAACCGGTCGCCGAGCACCGCCACGTCCACGTCGACGGGCTCCGTCGTGCGGAGTTCGACCAGTAACGCCCGGGCATCGGCCTCGGCCTGCTCGAAGCCTCGTCGATCGAGGTTGAAGTAGATGTGCCGGAAGCTCATGCGCGGCGGTATCCGGTAAGACTCGCGATTCTCCTCGAAGTAGGCGCGCAGATCCTCTTCGGGCGGATCGGTGATCGTGGCCAGGTCCTGCGACAGCAGCTCCATCTTCTGTACCATCCGGCGGCGCACTACGACGTCGTTTCGATCGAGCCCCATCGACTGGGCGGCCCGGTAGAGAACCTCCTCGCGGACGCGGGCCTCTACGAGCCCACTCAGTTCCTCCTCGGTGGGCGGACGCTGCCACTGGCGCTCCCAGTTCGCCGCCAGCAGTTCGATCTCGGAGGCGTTCATGGTGACCGTCTTCGATTCATCGGCCGCGAACGCCCCTGCTGCCGCCGAATAGACGAGTGTCAGGGTCGCTCCCAGGACGATGAACAGCACCAGGGGCTCCTTGAGCCACTTCATCGAATCCTCTCCTGCTCCAGAACCTCTATGCCATCGATCTTCCATACGCCGTCCACCGGTACGACACCGACCAGGGCCTCGTGCCGATTCTGGCGAAAATGCCTGTGTCCGAAGTGGGTCACCATGCCTCCAACATGCCAGATCGCGCGGGACTGGAATCCCTCGCTTGCTTCCTCGACGTCATCAACTTCGAGCACTTCCAACGCCTCCACCCGTGCCTGCGCCCCGCCTCGTTCCTCGATCTCGAGCGAGCGGCGCTGCTCCAGGTACACATCCGTCAGCGTCTCACCGGTGACGCTCACCGCCAGGCGATCGTAGATCGCCGACTCGTCACGGTACTCGAGCGCCCGATATATGTTGGGCAGCAGGCCCGCGAGGATGCGGCGAGCCTGTCTCTCCGACGGCACGCGGCCCGCCGAGCCCGGCATCGCGACCGCCGTCTGCGCGATAGGACCGACCAGCAATCCGAGAACGAGGAGCACGCGCGCCCCGGCAAGAGACAGTGCCCGCCTCCGATCCATCAGCGCCGCGACCAGGAGCGCCAGGGCCGCGAGGAAGAGCGGAATCGACAGCAGAGGAATCGGTAGTCTTGTCGGTTCTACTTCTATCGCCTCGACCGTGGGAATCGGGTCTTCCGCCAACTGGTTCTCCCAGACGAGGGACGGTTGATCGCCCGAAAGCAGCTCGAACCGGTTCGACTCCGGATCGATGAGCGTCGCCGGGATCGCTCCGATCGCCTCCGGGAACGGCTCCCACTTGAATTCGACTCGCTGCGGCATCCCGTCAGTCGGATACGCCACCACCACTCCAATCACTGCCTCTGCCACCAGTTCCGGCACGGGATTCACCCGGGGCAGCGCCCCGGTCGGGCTGACGGTCATGAAGTCCGCCCGGCGAGGCAGCGCCGAGACGACCTAGCCGTCAGCGGCCACACTCGTGCGGCTGAGCACGAACGCCGTGACAGTCGTCTGGATCGCCTGCTGGTCCAGCGGTTCGAGTGTGCCGTCGGGGTCGAGTCCGAATGTCTCCGCCAGCGGCCCGAGTCGAACCATCGCCTCGTGGCGAAGCTCGAACGGCTCGATGGCCAGGAAGCTCTGCAGCTGTGCGTCGGGCGCAGCCGGAGAGATGCGCTGCGAGCCGCCCGGTCCGGCAGTCCAACCCGTGCCAGCAGGTGGGCAATTCCGAACAACACACCGACCCCGACCAGGTGTGCGGCATCCGTCCCCAGGGCGGCGATGATCGACGCCGCGAGCCCGGCCTCTCCACCACCCAGGTCAGATGTGACGAGTCCGCCCACGGCCAGCCCGTGGGCGAGCCCCGCCGCGATCGCGACCGGGAGAATCGGTCCGGCAGTCAGACCCACCCCGACGAGTTGGCCCGCGGTAAATCCGGTGATCACCAGCGGCGCTGCCGCGAGCCCGAGTGCAGCCGCGACGACGATGAATACCAGGTGTACCGGGGACCGGAAGGCATGAGACACGCCGGCCAGCGCCGCATCGGCGGAGAGTCCTACCTGGTCCGGCGTGGCGGTTCCCTCGGGCAGACGCCACGCGGGATCGCCCGGGCTGATGACCCGGGCAAATCGGTCGCCCGACAGCAGATCGACCCGCGCAACCGTGGTCAGCGCCAGGTCCCCGAACGGATACTCGATCCCGATCTCGCGGCCCGTGATCGGCGCTCCGCAGGTCCAGGTACGCTCGAATACCCAGGCGCCCGGCTGGGAGGTGACCGATTGCTCCCCCACCGGCTCACAGCCCTCCGGCAGCAGGGGTCGCGGCACGGTGCGGGCCCGCAACACGGTCGGGACACGCCAGGTCACCCTGTAACTGCCCGGCTCGATCTCGGTGATGCGCATGTGCGCCGGCGGACCTACGTCCGCTCGGGCCAGAATCGGTGTGAGTGCGAGGACGGCCGCGGTGAGTGTCAGGAGCCCTCGCCGGTATGCCGTGAGCCGCGAACCCACGGCATACCGCGAGGAACGGTTCTCAGTTCGAATCGGCGTCACCCCCTGCTTCGACGTCGATCTTCTTACCCTCGGGTTCGGCCCGGGCCTTGTCCACCGCGCCCTCGAGCCGCTCCTTCAGCGAGCCCCCGAGCGCTCCCAGGTGACCCTTCAACTCTTCGATCTGCACGCCGAGCTTCTCGCCGATGTCCTCGAGCGCGTCGGCGGCCGCCTCGGTCTTTCCGGGCTTCATGAACGGATACCGATAGTCGAGCGCCGGAACGAAAGTCTCCTTCACCGACCGCGGAGAAATCCAGCGGATCAGGTTCAGGTAAGAGCCGGCCTTGTCGTTCGTGCCGCTCGCCCGCGCACCGCCAAATGGCTGCTGCCCGACGACTGCGCCGGTCGGCTTGTCGTTGATATAGAAGTTCCCTGCCGCGTGGCGCAGGGCGGCCATCGCCTGCCGCGCCGCTCCCCGGTCGTTCGCCAGCACCGCGCCGGTGAGAGCGTACGGAGAGGTCCCGTCCACCAGCTTCAGGGTCTCTTCCCACTGCGCGCCGTCGTACACGTGGATCGTCAGCACGGGCCCGAAGATCTCCTCGCACATCGTCTTGTACTTCGGGTCCTTCGCGAGGATGACGGTCGGCTCGATGAAGAAGCCCTTCTCGTCCGAGTAGGTCCCGCCGAACAGGATCTCGGCGTCGGGAGATTCCTTCGCGTGATCGATGAAGCTCGTGATGTCCCGGTACGCAGATCCGTCGATCACGGCGCAGACGAAGTTCTCGAAATCGCGCGGGTCGCCCATCTTCACCGTCGCGAGCTCCTCGCCCAGCTTCTGCTTCACTTCCGGCCACATCGACTCGGGGATGTAGGCCCGCGACGCCGCACTGCACTTCTGCCCCTGGTACTCGAACGCGCCCCGGATCATCGCCGTCACCAGGGCGTCCGGATCGGCCGACTCGTGTGCGACGATGAAGTCCTTGCCACCCGTTTCCCCGACGATCCGCGGATACGACCTGTAGTTCTCGAGATTCTCGGCCACCTGCTTCCACAGGCTCTGGAACACGCCGGTCGATCCGGTGAAGTGAATCCCCGCGAGGTACGGGCTCTTGATCAGGAGATCGCTGATCTGGCCGGAGTTTCCGGGCAGGAAGTTGATCACGCCGGCCGGCAGTCCGGCCTCCTGGAGCAGGCGCATCAGGAAATACGAGCTGTACAGTGAAGTCCGGGCCGGCTTCCAGATCGCGACGTTCCCCATCAGCGCCGGGGCCGTCGGCAGGTTCCCGCCGATCGAGGTGAAGTTGAACGGCGAGATCGCGTAGACGAAGCCCTCGAGCGGGCGGTAGTCCATGTAGTTCCACATGCCCGGCGAGCTGATCGGCTGCTGCGCATACAACTCGCGGGCGTACTGCACGTTGAACCGCCAGAAGTCGATGATCTCGCAAGCGGCGTCGATCTCCGCCTGGTACACGGTCTTCGACTGGCCGAGCATCGTCGAGGCGTTCAGCGTTGACCGCCACGGGCCGGCGAGCAGGTCCGCGGCGCGCAGTAGCACGGCCGCCCGATCCTGCCAGTGCCAGTTCGACCACTCGTGCCACGCCTCGTGCCCGGTGTCGATCGCGGCCTGGATGTGCTCCGGAGCCGCCTTGTGATATCGGGCGAGCACGTGGCCGTGGTCGTGGGGCATCACGACTTCCGCCGTGTCGCCCGTGAGGATGTCCTCACCACCGACGATCACGGGAATGTCGATGACTTCCGACGCCATCATGTCGAGCGTCGTCTTCAGCTCTGCCCGTTCAGGCGAGCCGGCGACATACGAGAGTACGGGCTCGTTGATCGGAAACGGCGGGCGAAGATCGCCCTCGACGGTGATTCCGCGGGGATCCGGATGCATGGTTCTGAACTCCGTTTGTATCTGGTATCGGTCGCCGGAGCGTCGATCTCCGTCGCGGGCGGACAGGCCGTCTCCGCCACGCGGGAACCGGTCTGCGCTCCGCGGGGTTTCCCGTAGCCGCGGGCTCTGTAACTTCCGGCGTATCGGGCCCGCGCCATGAGCCCGTAATGCTACTGGATCTGAGGCCCGGAGGCCACTATGACTTCCATACAGTCGCAGCGCGAAGAGGTCGCGAATCACGATGCGGATTGGGCCCGCGGAATTCCGTGGGAGCGCTACCTGGAGAATGAGGTCCAAGAGCACGCCGAGTTATGGCGAGGCGTGTGGGAGCGCACCCGTAGCCCGGCCGAACAGCTCGACCGACTGGGCGGGATCGGGAAGTCGTGGCGGCTTCTCTTGTTGTCTGAGGACTGGTGCGGGGATGCCTCGAACACCGTCCCGGTGATCGCGAGGTTCGCCGCGGATGCCCCGCAGCTCGAGCTTCGAATCCTGAAGCGGGATGAAAACCTCGACCTCATGGACCTCTTCCTGACGAACGGGAGCCGGTCGATCCCCCTGGCTATCGTGCTCGACGAGTCGGGAGCTGCGGTCGCAAACTGGGGCCCGCGACCGGTCGAGCTGCAGGAGATGGTGATCAGGGAAATGCGGGCGGGCGAGCGCCCGATGAGCGAGATCTACAAGGACACCCGACGCTGGTACGCGATGGACCGGGGCGGCACGACGATCCGGGAGCTGGTGGACCGGATCGAGGAGGCCTCCCGGGGCGGTTGAAACACGGCGAAAGCCGGCCGAGAGGCGAACCCATGCTTTCTGATTCTGATTCCGAGTTCCGCACAGGCCGTCTTCCTGCTATCCGGCGCTGTGCCCTGTTCGTCGCGCTGCTGTTCGCGCTCGCACCTGCAATGACGCCTCCGCTGTTCGCTCAGCAGGCGCAACAGCGTCTGGACAATGCGGTCGAACGGCTGGAACGCGATCGTGCCCTGCAGATGGAGTTCCTGGCGCCCCGGAGTTTCGAGCGCGCAGTGAAAGCGATCGAGCAGGGGCGCAGTTCGGCGGCGGCGGGAGGTTCTGAGCAAGAGATCGAGCAGTTCGCCGATGAGGCTCACGCCGCCCTCGCCGAGGGCGAGCGCCTGGCGGAGACCACCGGCCCGATTCTCGAGCCCGCTCTCGAAGCACGTGGATACGCGGCCGCGGCCAGGGCGCCCGAGTTTGCCGCCGAGGAGTGGGAGAAGGCGGAGAGCGAACTCCGGGAAGCGGGTGTCCGGGCCGAGCGCCAGGATGACGACGCCGCGAACCGGGCTGAACGCGCTGCGGCAGGCTACCGGCAGGCCCACCGGTCGGCGATCCACGTCGAGGTCCTGGGCCTGGCCGAAGAGCTGCGTGCCGCGGCCAAGGACGCCGACGCTCAGAAACGGGCGCCGGTCACCCTTGCGCACGCGGACACCCTGTTCGCCGAAGCCGAGAACGTCCTCAGGGGCGACCCCGAACAGCTGGAGCAGGCGCGCGACCTCGCGACCGCAGCGGCCGAGGAGTACCGGCACGCCGGATACCTGGCTCTCCTGGCCGACAGCATCGCCGACGGTGACCTCACGCCTGAACAGATCCTGCTGCGCCACGAGACCCACCTCGCCGCGCTCGCCGCGGCGCTCGAGTTCACCCCGCACTTCGCGGACGGCGCAAGCGCTGTTGCCGATCAGGCCCTCGAAGCAACCAACAGCTTGCAGGCCGATCGCCGGAACCTTCGCTCCGACCTGGACATCCGGTCGGCCGAGGTGGATCGGCTCATCGGCCAGGTGGATGAACTCGACGCCCGTCTCGCCGATGTCGAACAGCGAGAGGCCGCGGCGTCAGCGGAGCTCAGGGAGCGGGAGCGAAAGCAGCAGAAGCTCAGGGAGATCCGGGCGGTGTTCGATCCGGAAGAGGCGGAGATCCTCGCGACCGACGATCGGGTCACGATTCGTCTCACGGCCCTGTCCTTCGCCTCCGGTTCGGCTGAGCTCGGGCCCGAGAATTTCGACGTGCTGACCAAGCTGCAGCGGGTCGTGCGGGAGTTCCCCGCCGCGCGGCTCACCGTCGAAGGGCACACCGACAACGTGGGCAACGATGCGGCCAACCAGGCGCTGAGCCAGCGCCGCGCGATCGCCGTGCGGGACTACCTTCTGCAGAACGTCGCGATGAGCGCGAATCGGATCACGGCAGTCGGGTACGGCAAGAACCGACCGATCGCCCCGAACGACACGGCGGCGGGACGAGCCAGCAATCGGAGGATCGACGTTACGATCGACGTGACCGACAGCTGACGGGCACGCTGATGGAACATGGACCGGGCGCAGGCCGTATCGGTTACGCACGCGAATTGAAATCACAGGGACCACCGCACGACCGGCCACGTGCCGTCTCCCGCACCGGGCCATCCAGACAGGAGTTCGATATGAGCTATCCGTTCTTGCTTCCCGAGTTGGGCTACGACTACGATGCGCTCGAGCCGCACATCGACGCGAAGACCATGGAAATTCACCACTCGAAGCATTTCGCCGGGTACACGAACAAGCTGAATGCGGCGCTCGAAGGACACGAGAAACTCCAGAGATTCCCTGCCGAGCAGCTGTTGTGGCACTTCGACTCCCTTCCGACCTCGGTCCAGACCGCGGTGCGCAACAACGGCGGCGGGTACGTGAATCACAGGCTGTTCTTCAGGGTCATCGCACCCGGCGGTCCGGAAGCGCCCGAGGGAATGCTGGCCGATCTGATCGACGACACCTTCGGATCACTCGACGCGTTCAAGGAGAAGCTCTCAGGCGCCGCAGGCACCCGGTTCGGATCGGGCTGGGGCTGGCTTGCCCTTAACTCGTTCGGCGAGCTCGAGGTATTCTCCACCGCCAACCAGGACAGCCCGATGATGGACGGCTACGTGCCGATCCTCGGGGTCGACGTGTGGGAGCATGCCTACTATCTCAAGTACCAGAACCGGCGCCCGGACTACCTGTCCGCTTTCTGGAACGTGGTGAACTGGGATGCCGTGGCTGACAATCTCGCGCGTGCGATCGGCGGCCCGGCCCCGATGTTCAAGGCGCTCGAGGACTTCGGCAAGGAGATCCGTAAGTGGGCGGACAAGCTCTGATCGCCACACCGGACCGGGCCTGCGCCATCGCGCCGGCCGTCTCGATCCGCTTCGGAAGGCCCGCACCAGAGGGCCTTCCGCATCCATCATCGCCGTGGCGCTCTTCTCGGCCATGCTGGCTACCGGGCTGTGCCAGCGGTGGGAGTGGTGGCGAGACCGGCCGGATGAGGTGGTTCCACGCGCCGTAGCGGATTCCGCTGACCCCACGGGTCGAGCTCCAGCCCAGCGGCGTTGGCGTCCTGCTCCGTGCCGTGAGCCCGGTCGACGAAGACGTCGTGTGGGTGAGCGGTCACGGCGGTGGCGGGTTGCGTACGCTCGACGGCGGAGCGAGCTGGTCGGGCGGCGTGGTCCCGGGCGCTGACACACTCCAGTTCAGGGATGTGCACGCGATTTCGGTGGACGTCGCCTGGCTGCTCGCCGCCGGGCCATCGGACATGTCGCGTATCTACAGTACGGATGATGGTGGAAAGAACTGGCGCATCCAGTGGGTGAACGACGAGGCCGACGGATTCTACGATTGCCTGTCGTTCTTCGACGACAGGCGGGGCCTCGCGTACGGGGACGCGGTGAACGGGGAGCTGCGAATCCTCCGTACGACGGATGGCGGAGAGCACTGGTCCCCGGTCAGCGCCGGACGGCTGCCTGTCGCGCAGGTCGGCGAGGGCGGGTTCGCGGCGAGCGGCACCTGCCTCACCGTTGGAGCCCAGAACGTAGCGTGGATCGGGACCGGCAACTTGGACCCGGCGCGGGTTCTGCGCTCGAACGACCGGGGGATGGACCTGGTCGCGCCGAAACCCGCTGATCGCGGGCGAAGCTGCTGGAATCACTTCGATCTCCTTCCGTGACGAGCGGTTCGGGCTGGTGGTCGGCGGAGACCTCACCCGCCCGGATGAGCATACCGCGAACGTGGCCGTGACTGCCGACGGCGGCGTCACCTCGGGTCCGGCCGGCGGGCCCCTGCGGATCGCAGGGGCGGCGTACGGCGGAGCATGGGTCCGGAGCCAACCCGCCGGTGGCGGTGGCCGTGGGGCCCGGCGGGGCAGACTGGAGCAGTGACGGCGGCGTCACCTGGTCCGGCTTCGACGATCGGGACTGGTGGGGGCTCGCTTTCGTTTCCCCTGACGCGGGTTGGATCGTCGGGCCCGAAGGCAGGATCGGGAAGGTGTCCTTCCGCTGATCCCGAGCCGAATCCGGATGAATCCGAAACTCCTGTCGGTGGTCCCACGTAGTGTGAGCCAACGGTTTGGGGCCGAATGATGTCCAACCGTGTGCGAGGGTGGAACCCGCACCTTCACGGACCCGGACGAGGATGGGAGGGCAGGACGATGATTGGGCGGATGGAGATCCGGGAAGTGCTTGGGATGCTAGGGACGCTCGCGGCATTGTCGGTCGTGGGAAGTGCGGTTCAGCTTGTGGACGCGGAGATCGGAGGTGCGGGACACACCTTCGGTCGAGCAGCCGGTGTCGGTTGACGTGCCGAATGTCTCCGTGGATGTGAGAGTCACCCCGCCGGCAGTTAAGCTGTCGCGCGGCCTGGAGGAGGTTCGACTGCGCGGCCGGATGTCGAAGCTTCCTTAGAGATGCCCCCTGCTTGGTGAAGGCGGAGTGAGGGGGCACCTGAAGGACTGCCGCGAAGTTCTCGTCTGACTCGAACCCGGCCGGAATACCTCCGGCCGTCCGGGACGCGCCGACCGGCGTCTATTCCCCGGCTCTCCGACTTCCCGTAGGCTGACCTTCCGGCATTATCTCCCCCAGTGGTGCGTACGCATCCGGTCGACGATCCGCCACGTAGTCGAACTCGTAGCTCCCGGGGGCCTGGATGACCCGGTTGTCATCGGCCGAAGGAAGGTCCATTTCCACCACGAAGTCCGTGCGGTTCGATCCCCTTCGGCCAGCAGCGCCCCACGCGGACCTTCGCCGCGACGCTGCCACCGGGGAACACGACTCCGCGCTCGGTCCCTACCTGGTCTACCGCGATGTAATCCACGTGGTTTTCGAGAGCCCGGAGCCGGATCTGTTCCGTCTTCAGGTACAGGTCGGGCCAGTTCGTAGGCAGCACGATGAGCTTGCGCCGAGGAGTTTCAGCGCTCCGGAGCGCTCTCCGGAAACGAACCGTCGTAACAGATGTTGAGCCCGACCTGACCGAACGGGAGTCCCACACCCGGAAACCCCTCGTCGCCTGAGCCGAGAACCGGTCCACCCCGAGGCACAGCGTGTGGACCTTGCGATACTGGTGCAGCTCCCCGGATGGAGAGGATGGTGGAAGGCGGTGTTGTACAGGCAGTCCCGGTCCGAGCCTTCGCCACCACGAAACCGCTCGATGGCGCCGAACACCGTCCACATGCCGAGCTCCCGGCAGGCGTCCCGCACAGATCGTACAGCAGGCGATTCCGCTCGACCGCCCGTCCGGTGGCCTGCTGGCGGCTGTCGAACACGTACCCGGTGAGCGCCGCCTCGGGGAACACGACGAGCCGGGCTTCGGGATGCCGCTTCGGACATCCGGTCACGGATCAGTTCTGCGTTGGCTTCGGCTCCCGAGCCCGGCGTCGGTCTGGACTCGCAGACGCGAACGCGACCGCGTTGGGTCATGCGGTGCCGGCTCAGTCGGTCAGGGCGACGTGATCGCTAGAGCCCGACGCCGACCAGGACCACGCCGGTGGTCGGCGAGCCCGACTTTCCGGCCGATGTCCGCACCCGGGATCGGCTCGGTCTCGGCAGGAATTCCCGCAGCGTATCCTCGATTCCGCGTCGGGCGGCACGCCTCGCCGCCAGCGAGATCACGCGTATCGGCCATCGACTACGACGGCACCGAAACGACGAAGTCCTCACCGTTATCGACCCGGATCGTGTTCCCGGTCATCCAGTAAGTCCGTTCGTCGGCCAGGAGACCATGCAGCGGGCGACGTCCTCGGGGTGGTGAGGCGCTGATACGGATTCGGCCGGTCGGCTTCGGCTACTCATATTCTCCGCGCCGGGGATCTTCCGCAGGGCGGGCGTGTCCGTGACACCCGCGCTGGATGGCATTCGCGTGATGCCGCGGGGCCAGTTCGAGCGCGAGCCGACGGCAGTGCGATTCGAGCGAGGCCCTTGGCGGCGGAGAATGGCTCCGTAGGACGGGATCACCGATCACCACCCCGAACTCGTCATCGCGCAGACCCTGCCGCCCTTTTCCATCAGGTCTGCGCGCCACCGTGCCCTGCGTCCAGTAGACGAGGCCGTGCGCCATGACCGTCAGAGCCACGTCCATCTGCCCGGGCCCATCTCGTCAGCCGGACTCGCGGCGATGAACTTCCTCGAGGGCGTCCCGAACGCGAGCGAGTGCATGAGCACCCGGACGGATCCCTCCGCGGCTTCCGCGGCGATCTCGTCCAGCACTTGCACCCCGTTTCTCGGGGCTCGCCGCGTTGATGCTGAAGAAGGGACGATTCCGTCGACCGGATCGATCTCGGCCTGTATCTCCTCCACCCGCTTCAGACCGGCCTGCCGGTCGAGGTGCACGCCGTACACGTCGTATCCGGCCCGCGCGAATGCTGCGCGGCAGCTTCTCCAAACCCGCTGGAAGCACCAAGAATGAGCACTGAATTCGTCTGTGTGTCGCTCAACAACCGTCCTCCACGCCGGGTCCAGCCGTACGCTCAAGATACTCGGCAGGGGCGCCTGGCACTTCGACTTCGGCACCCTCGACCGACCCGATTGTACCACGAATTCGCTGTCCTGTCACGGCTCGGAGGTGGCGGGCCGACGGGCATGGACGCCGCCAGCAAGTCCCTGAATACCTGGGGAGACACCGCGTCCCGGAAGCCCTCGAGAGCATGCCCGCCGCGAGGAGCGTGCAGGGCGGCCGCCATTCCAGCGGCACCGAGCGCTACGGGAAGCTGCGTGAGGACGTGGTCCATCGGCGCTGCGCGAGCCGGTGGCGAGCGCGACGAGCCGCATCATGGAGATCGCGGAGCACTGGTCGCCGAACACGCCGCCGCCCGTAACCGCCGCGAAAGACAGGACCAGGAAGCCTGGATCCGGATTGATGCCCAGGCGAGCGGGATCGCCATCGAACAGCACGGCGTACGTGCCCACGATGTCCCGGTGGAAAACGCGACAAACATGGTGACGCCGAGCAGGGCGGCCGGGAGAGCCGGTGGGCGGGATCCATGCTCCGACCGTCTCTACCACGTAGGAGGCGGTTCCGACCGCATCGGCATACCGATTTCCGCGTCACCGCTAGCGCGAGTACGATCGCCCCGATCGTCACGCCCTCGCAGCCGGACACGAAGCCCTCGATCACATCCCGCCAGTTCATGCCGCGCACGAGTGCAGTCAACATGCTGGCGAGCACGGCGAGGACGAACGCCTCCGCGATCGGAAGCGACGGCGAACTCCGGTTCCCCTGCACGAAGAAGGTCCACGAACGGCAGTACGGCCACTCCCAGAAGCGTGCCGATCGGAACGAAGAAACTCCCACAGCGACGGATCGTATAGTCATCCGGGCAGCCGCATCTCGGCCAGTTCGACCAGCAATACGTGTCTGAACGCGCGA
>CALNYN010000052.1:0-52015 GCA_942490755.1 uncultured Gemmatimonadota bacterium | reverse complement strand
AACTCAACGTGATGAATGGCGATGCGACCCTGAATGATGGCGCTCCGCCGGCGTATCGTGGCCTGGACCGATTTGAAGCGAGGAACCGCATCATCGCGGACCTCGAGGCGGCAGGCTTGCTGGAGAAGGTAGAAAAACACACTCACGCCGTGGGGCACTGCTATCGCTGCGATACGATGGTGGAGCCGCGACTCAGCCTGCAGTGGTTCGTCCGCATGCAACCGCTGGCGGAACCCGCCCTCGCCGCATTCAGGTCCGGGGATCTGCGGTTTCACCCCGAACGATTCGGTGCGACGTACGAGCACTGGATGACGAATGTCCGCGACTGGTGCATCAGTCGCCTCTGGTGGGGGCACGTATCCCGGTGTGGTACTGTCAGGCACCCGGCGTGTGAACGGATCTCCGTGTCTCGTGAGAGTTGGACTCGGCTTCGCGGTGGGAAGGTTGAACAGGATCCCGACGTCCTCGATACGTGGTTCAGCTCGTGGTTGTGGCCGTTCAGCACCCTGGGCCGGCCCGAGGAGACCGAAGATGTCCGGACGTTCTACCCGACCCATGCTGAGCACGGCACCCGGAGATTCTGTTCTTCTGGGTCGCGCGGATGGTGATGGCCGGGCTCGAGTTCCGGGGTGAACTGCCGTTCACGGACGTGCTGTTGCATGGCACGGTCCGGGACGCCCAGGGGGCGACGTATGTCGAGACCCTGGGCAACGGGATCGATCCGTTGCGGGTAGTCGAGATGTTCGGCGCCGACGCGATGCGTTACACACTCGTGGTCGCCGCGGCGCTCGGCACGGATCTGCAACTGGATCGGCAAATACGAAGATCTCGAATCCTCGTTCCGGGTAGGTCGGAACTTTGCCAACAAGATCTGGAACGTCGCGCGGTTCGCGCTCGGATACCTGGAATTCGACGACGTCGCCCGTGATCCACGCGATCTGGAACTCGAGATCGCGGGATCGGTGGATCCTGTCGAGACCTCCCCGAGGCGACCCGGGCCGTGACCGACGCTCTGACGAAATTCCGGCTTCATGAAGCTGCCGAGGCAGCCTATCACTTCGTGTGGAGCGAATTCGCCGACTGGTACGTGGAGTTGGGCAAGCCGCGGCTGCGGGGTGACCGGTGAGGAGAGCCGCGATGCAGCTGCCGCGACGCTGGCGACCGTGATGGACGGTGGCTGATGCCGCATCCGGATAATGCCGTTCATTACCGAGGAGCTGTTTTGCTACGCCGGGGCGCACATCCAGTGACACGCTGTTGCGCGGACGCCAGCCCAGTCAGCAGACGGACTCGACCCGGAGGCCGGGTTGGCGATCGAGGCCTTGCAGGACGTCGTCACCTCGGTCCGAAACCTGCGCTCCGAGTATTCGATTGATCCGGGTCGGCGCATCGACCTCGTGCTGGTGGATCCTCCACCGGCGCTTTCGGCAGCTCTCGCGGCGGAATCGGACGGACTCAAGCTGTTGGCTCGGCTCGAGCGACTGGAAACGGCCGCGGCGTCGCCGGAAGGCGAGCCGGGGCGCACGCCGTACTTCGCACGGGCGGTGAGGTGTTCCTGCCTCTGCGTGAGGTGATTGATCTGGACCGCGAGCGGCAACGCCTGATGTCAGAGCTCGATCGGCTTTCCGGGCTCCTGTCGGCGGCCCGCAGCAAGCTCGAGAACCCGGGATTCCTCGGTAGCGCACCCGCAGAGGTCGTCGAGCGGGAACGCGACAAGGTTCGTCGCTCGAGCAGCGGTACGAACGCCTGCTCGAGAAGAAGGTGGCATTCGGAATCGACTGACCATGAGACCCTTCAATGCCGGCTGGTTCCTGATCGGTTTGACGAGTGTGGGTGGTCGCGCTGGTCTCGACGTGTGCGAACATCGAAGCTCCACCCGGTTCGGGGCCCGATTTCGAGTCCCCGAAAGTGCTCGAGCGTTATCTAGCGCCTGACGCAGTCGTTCCGGACCTCGATGACGATGCGTCTCTCCGGTTCGACCAGACGATCCAGAGCCCCAGGAATCTGGAGCGTGGCCTGACCTGCCGCCGGCGTGGGATTGGAGATTCAACCCCAATACCAGGGGGTTCTCGGTGCGGCTGCGAGACGGCTGGAGGCCAGGAGTGGTGTACCACGCGCATACCGCGAGGCGTGTCTGACCTGCTGCGCAACACGACGCGCATACATCGATCGAGTGGACGTTCAGTACCGGGCCGGAGATCTCTCACGACTCGGATCGATGGGACGATCTACGACAGGATTCAGGGCGCAGGAGCTGGTGGATGCTCGTATCCTGTTTCTTCCGCAGGATTCGACGCCGTACAGCGTCGTGAGCGATACGGGTGGCGTGTTCAGCATGCGCTCACTGCCCCCGGGCGATTATCTCGTGCTCGGCTTTCTGATCAGACCGGAACTGCCGGCTGGATCGGAGGTGGAGACGTACGGCGAGGCCCTGGTCTCTCTCCGATTCGATCAGTCGGTATGCGCACGATCTGTGGATGATTCCGCGCGGTCACCAGCACGCTCTGGTGCTGGTCGAGGCGACCGGCTTGATAATGGCTACCGTTGTGCTGGAATTCGACGAACGCTGGAGCCGGAGGCGTCCCCCGACAGCGTTAGGGTAACGGTGAGCCCCCACTCGCGGGCCAGCGCTGCCCATCCTGGGCATGCGGACAGGCCAGCCGGGGACTCCAGCGACGGTGCCGGCCGGACGAGTTGGCCCGCCGGGCAGCCCCTGGACTCGCTATGGGATGATGACATGATATCCGGCAGCACCCGCTGCAGGTTCTGGGAGGAGCGGAGGCGACCGACTCTCTTCCGGGCGCGGCAGACACCGTCAGCGCCGCCGAGGACTCGGTTCCCGAAGCCGACCCGCTCGTCGCCGCTACACCGGAAGCCGGTACGCCCGAGGAACCGTTCGGCCCGGCCCGGCCGACCAGATATGGGAAGCGCAGAGGCACGCGAGAGGCCGTTCCCGTTCCCCATCGTGACCCTGGAACAAGCGTTGACGGAGGACACGTTCCGGGTCTCAGTCTCCGGAGTGAGCAACCTGAGGGGACTCGCCGGAGGCGGCGACACGACGGCCGCATACGTGGCGCCGCTTCCTGCGCTGGCGCCCGCCGAGTCAGAGGAAGATGCGTCCCAGGCGCCCGACCGACCGCTGCAGGACGACGAGTTTTGACCGACTCCCCAGACCCGAGGCGAGAATTGCCCTCGCTCGACCACCTCCTGTCGACGGAGGAGGCTGCAGAAAGCGTCATCAGATGGGGCAGGCCAGCCGTGACGGAAGCCCTGAGGATCGTGGTGGACGAGTTCAGGGAAGAGTTGCGTGTCGGGACTCGGCAGATCCGACAGGTTCGAGAAGCGGAAATCCTGGCTGCCGCAGAGGGCTACCTGACACGGCTGGACATCCCTGGCCTGCGCCCCGTGTTGAATGGCACGGGAGTCGTCCTGCATACGAATCTCGGGCGGGCGCCACTGCCGCAAGCGGCGCTGACCAGACTGCTGTCCGTGGGAAGAGGGTACTGCAACCTCGAATTCGACGTGGCGAGCGGCGAGCGTGGTGACCGCTACGAGCATTGCTCGACCTGGATTCGAAGACTCACGGGCTCGGAAGACGCGCTCGTGGTCAACAACACGGCGGCTGCGATCGCGCTGGTAGTGAATCGACTCGCTGATCGAAAGCAGGTGATCGTGGCGCGCGGTGAGCTGGTCGAGATCGGCGGGTCGTTCAGACTTCCCGAGGTCATTCGGGCGTCCGGCGGCATCCTGGTGGAGGTCGGTTCGACGAATCGGACCCGGGCGGAGGACTACCGGGCGGCTATCGGGCCGCAGACGGGTCTCCTGCTGAAAGTTCACCCATCGAACTACCGGATCGAGGGATTCACCGAACAGACGGAGCTGGCGGACCTCGTCAGGGTCGGGAAGGAGGCCTCGATTCCGGTCGCCCACGATCTCGGCTCAGGGCTTCTCATGCCTGGACTCGCGCCGCTGCTCCCCGCGGAACCGACGCCCGGCGAGTCTGCGTCCGCCGGCGCTGATCTGGTGATGTGGAGTGGCGACAAGCTCCTCGGCGGGCCTCAGGCAGGCGTGGTGCACGGACGCAAGGAGTGGATAGCCCGGCTTCGACAGAGCCCGATGCTCAGGGCGTTCCGGGTGGACAAGCTCACCCTGGCTGCGTTGGAGGCGACTCTCCAGCTCTACGCGAATCCGGATCGCGCTGCCGCGGAGATCCCGGCGCTCGCTCGCCTGGCCGAGCCCGCGGGGTCGGTACGCGCCCGGGCCGAACGCCTGTTGCAGCGACTGGAGCCCTCGATGCGCGACAGGGTCCAGGTCGTCGATCTCATGTCCCTGGTCGGCGGCGGGACGTTTCCCGGTGTGGAACTGCCATCGGCGGGCTGGCGAATCGACGGGCCGTACGGCCGGGTGGAGGAGGCGTGCCGGTCAGCCATTCCCCCGCTGATCGGTCGAATCGAGGCTGACTCATTCGTCGTGGATTTCAGAACCCTGAGCCCCGGAGACGATGATGAGGTCGCGGCCGGGTTGATCCGACATGTCCTGGCGACCGTAGAGGCAGTTTCTGATGCTTGAGGCGGTGTTTCTCGACCGCGACGGGACGCTGATTGAGGACCCGGGGTATCTGTCGAATCCCGCGGACGTCGTCCTGCTGCCAGGCGCCGCCGATGCAGTGCGGGCCCTGAACGAAGCGGGAATACCCGCGATTTTGATCACGAACCAATCCGGTATCGGGCGCGGCTACTATTCGGAAGCCGACTTCCAGGCCGTTCAGGCGGAGCTCGAACGGCAACTCTCGGCTCACGGTGCACGATTGGACGACGTCTATTTCTGTCCACACGATCCGGACAGGGGAGTTTGCGCTTGTCGGAAACCCGGTACGGCACTGTTCCTCCAGGCGGCACGAGAGCACGGGCTTCGTCTGCACCGTTGTGTGTTCATCGGCGACCGGGAGCGCGATGTAGTGCCTGGTGAAGAGCTTGGGGCGCACGCGAGTCTGGTGGCCGGAGGGGACGGGAGATATGATGAAGCTGCGCCCGTCGATATTCCACGCCGGGCGGACCTCTTCGTGGCGATTCACGACTCCCTCCGCGCGGAGAGACAGTTGAGTCAGCCGTTTCAGGTGGCGGTATTTGTCTCGGGTTCGGGCACGAACCTCCAGGCGTTGCTGGATCGATTCTCCGGTGGGACTGAGGGTGAGGCGCGTGTGTCTCGGGTCATCGCCAGCCGGCCCGGAATCGGTGCGATTGCCAGGGCCGAGCGCGCGGGCGTTCCATGGTCGGTGTTGCCGGCTGGTGTAGGTAGCGATGGACTTGCCGAAGCGATGCTGGAGGAGATCGGTGTTGCCCGCGCGGACATCGTCGTGCTGGCTGGTTTTCTCAAGCTCGTTCCGGAATCCGTCGTGCGGGCCTACCGGGGACGAATCCTGAATATTCACCCGGCTCTGCTTCCGTCGTTCGGCGGAAACGGCATGTACGGAAAGAGAGTCCATGAGGCGGTGATTCGGTCGGGAGCGCGGATCAGCGGAGCGACGGTGCATATCGTGGACGAGGAGTATGACCACGGCGCGATCGTAGCGCAGTGGCCCGTTCCGGTGCTCGAAGCAGATACCGCAGAGAGCCTTGCGGCGCGGATCCTGACGGTCGAGCATCGTCTGCTGCCGGATGTCGTAGCGGCGTTTGCCGCCGGAGACCTGGTCACGGATCAGGCCGGTAGACCGAAGTGGATACGACCCCTGTACGCGGCCGAGCAATTCGAGCTCGGTCCGACCATCGCATGAGGTAGATCGATGCCCTACGCGCTACTCAGCGTCTCGGACAAGACCGGGCTCGTCGAATTCGGGTCCGCTCTTGTCGATCGAGGCTGGACGTTACTGTCGACCGGCGGAACAGCTCGGGTACTGCGGGAGGCCGACGTTCCGGTAACGCCGATCGCCGAGTTCACGAAGTTCCCCGAAATCCTGTCGGGCCGCGTGAAGACGCTTCACCCGGCGGTGCACGCCGGCCTGCTGGCTCGTCTTTCAGTCGAGGATGACGTGCGGGATCTTGAGCGACATCAGCTCTCGGCGATCGGGCTGGTGGCCGTGAACCTGTATCCGTTCCGCGAGACGGTAGCGCGGCCGGACGCGACGCTGGCGGATGCACTGGACCATATCGACATCGGCGGACCAACCATGCTGAGGGCAGCGGCCAAGAATCACCCCTTCGTGTGGCCGATCTGCGATCCGCAGGACTATGAATCCGTTCTGCAGGCGATCGACTCGAACGGAGATGAACCCGAGCTGCGGAGGGCTCTCGCTTCAAAGGTGTTCTTTCACACGGCTACCTATGACGCTGCAGTAGCAGGCTATCTTCGGGGAAATGAGGTCGAGCCGGGGTCGGGAGGGCTCCCCGAGGAACTCCTGCTGTCGCTCGTCCGTACCCAGGAACTCCGTTACGGGGAAAACCCGGATCAGGATGCCGCATTCTATCGAGTCGCTTCCAGGCAATCCGTGGGGATCCCGGCCCTGCGCCAGCTTCACGGCAAGGCGCTGTCGTACAACAACATCCTGGATGTCGACGGTGCTCTGCTGGCGATCGCTCCGTTTCTCGGGGAAGAGCCTGCGGCGTGCGTGATCCTCAAGCATACGACTCCGTGCGGAATCGCGGTCGGACGCTCCGTCGCCGAAGCCTATCGCAAGGCTCTTTCCTGCGACCCGGTATCTGCCTTCGGCTCCACGGTGATCTTCTCGCAACCCGTAACGGAGATGGTGGCGGAGGAACTGTCGAAGTTGTTCGTCGAGTGCATCGTCGCTCCGGGCTACGCTGCTGCGGCCCTCAGGATCCTGCAGGAAAAGCCATCGCTTCGTATCCTGACTCCGATCGATGAGGGTCGGTTCGGTGCGATGGCTGGCCACATCGGACCGGGTCTGGACGCTCGAGGTGTGAACGGCGGAGTTCTGGTACAGAGCTCTCCGGCGCCGGCCCGACCGTCCGACCTCAGGCAGTCCGGCGATACGAGAGTCGTGACGAATCGACAGCCTACGGATGCGGAGTGGGACGATCTCGCATTCGCCTGGGGAGCGGTTCAATCGGTGAAGTCGAATGCGATACTGATGGCCCGGGATGGGGCGAGCATCGGGATCGGAGCCGGACAGATGAGCCGCGTCGACGCGGTCCAGCTGGCGGAGAAGAAGGCCCGCGATACAGGCCACACGCTCGAGTCAGTCGTCCTCGCGTCGGATGCCTTCTTCCCGTTCCGCGACGGAATCGATGCTGCAGCGAGGGCTGGAGTCCGGGCCATTATCCAGCCGGGTGGCTCGAAGCGTGACGACGAGGCGATCGCGGCGGCTGATGAGCATGGCATGACGATGGTGTTTACCGGGCGACGTACGTTCCGTCACTGATCCTGCGGCCCGCGAATCGGGCCGGCTGGTCGCCCGAGTGTGCCGCGGCGACCGAATTTGGCCCTCGCCGAGAAGCGGTATGCGCCGGTCGCGAGGAATTCCGGTTCGATAACGGTTCTTGACCCGCCTTCGAAGCCCGACTACAGTTGCGCCAGCTTAAGTCCGGGAATTCCGGGCTCCGACCGACTGAACTCGTTCAGGAAAAACGGAACAGGATATGCGACACCCCTGGCGCCCGCTGAAGAGCGCCCTGCCGATCTTCGCGATCGTGGCCCTGACCGGGTTGCTCTCGGGATGCGGGGGGCCGTTCCCGCAGTCCGCTCTTCGCCCGGCCTCTGACTTTGCCACCAGCCTGGATGATCTGTTCCGCGGGATCTTCTTCTGGGCCGTGATCGTCTTCGTGCTCGTCGAAGGGGCACTGCTCGTGGCCGTGTTCCGATTTCGGGACCGGGAGGGTAAGCGAGACGTCAAGCATGTCCACGGAAACACGATCCTCGAGATCTCGTGGACGCTCGCGCCGGCCCTGATCCTGGTTTTGATCGCGGTGCCGACGATTCGTACGATCTGGGAAGTCGATCGCCCGACGACCGACCCCGATGCATTGCTCATTGAAGCGGTGGGGCGGCAATGGTGGTGGGAGTTCCGCTATCCGGAGTTCGGGATCGTCACCGCAAACGAGATCCACGTTCCAGTCGGCCGCACCGTCGACATCCGGCTCACCTCTGCGGACGTGATCCACAGCTTCTGGTTCCCCCGGGCCGGTGGAAAGCGTGACGTGATCCCGGGGCACGAGAACCAGTTGTGGTTCAAGATGGACTCGGTCGGAGTCTTCCCGGGGCAGTGCGCTGAGTTCTGCGGCATGTCACATGCGCTGATGAAGATGGAGATGGTGTCGGAGAGCGCAGAGGACTTCGAAGCCTGGGTCGCCCTGCAGCAACAGCCAGCGCTCGGCACGGGAGACACGGCCCCACCGGCGGAGCCCCAGGAGGTCGGCGCGGGGGACGAGATGCCGGAACCGCACGAGGATCCGCTGGATGCCGGGCTGCGCGCCGTTCTGGATGCCGGGAACCAGGCATTCCTCGGGTCCGGTTGCATCGCCTGCCATCGCATCGAAGGAACGGTCGCCGCGGGAGTGCTGGGACCCGACCTGACGCACGTCGGCAGCCGGCGGAAGATCGCGGCCGGGATCCTGGACAATACGCCCGAGAATATGGCCAGCTGGCTTCGGGACCCGTCGGCGTTGAAGCCCGGGTCTCTGATGCCGACACTGAACCTCGATGAGGACACGATTCGGACTCTCGTGGCCTACCTCGAGAGCCTGAAGTAGGAGCGGAGATCCGAATGTCAGTCACCGAAGCCTCGCACGATACCGCCGGCATGACCGCGGTCCACGAGGGCACCTACTCCGGGGGGCTCTGGAGTTGGGTCACGACGGTCGATCACAAACGGATCGGCATCATGTATGCCGTATTCGCCTTCTTCTTCTTTCTCGTCGGAGGGTTGGAGGCGCTCCTCATCCGGATCCAGCTCGGATCTCCGGAGAGCACGCTGATCGATCCGGACCTGTACAATCAGTTGTTCACCATGCACGGCACGACGATGGTGTTTCTGGCCGTCATGCCCCTGTCCGCGGCTTTCTTCAACTTCATGGTCCCGCTGCAGATCGGCGCCAGGGACGTGGCGTTCCCGAGGCTCAATGCCTTCAGCCTCTGGGTATTCGTGTTCGGAGCGTTCTTCCTCAACTCCAGTTTTCTATTCGGCGGAGCACCGGACGCCGGTTGGTTCGGCTACGCAAACCTCACGTCGACCCAGTATTCACCCGGCGTGCGAATCGATTTCTGGGTGCTCGGGCTCCAGATCCTCGGCGTCAGCTCGATTGCCGCGGCGCTGAATTTCATCGTGACGATCATCAACCTCCGGGCGCCGGGCATGTCGCTGATGCGGATGCCCCTGTTCACGTGGATGACTTTCGTCACCTCGTTCTTGCTGATTCTCGCATTCCCGGCGATCACGGTCGGGCTCGTACTGCTGATGTTCGATCGGACATTCGGGACCGCGTTCTTCAATCCTGCCGCCGGCGGCGACGTTCTGCTATGGCAGCACCTGTTCTGGATATTCGGACATCCGGAAGTCTACATCCTGCTTCTCCCGGGGCTCGGAATCATCTCCGAGGTCATCCCGACGTTCAGCCGGAAGCCGCTGTTCGGCTATCCGTTCGTGGTCTACTCGGGAATCCTGATCGCCTTCCTCGGATTTGGAGTTTGGGCACACCACATGTTCGCGGTCGGTCTCGGTCCGATCGGGAACACGGTATTCTCGGCGACGACGATGCTGATCGCGATTCCGACGGGGGTGAAGATCTTCAACTGGATCGCGACGATGTGGGGCGGCTCACTTCGACTAAAGACGCCTCTGTACTTTGCGATCGGGTTCATCGCGATGTTCATCATCGGGGGACTGTCCGGAGTCATGCACAGTTCGGCAGCAGCCGACCTTCAGCAGACGGATTCCTATTTCGTGGTTGCGCACATTCATTACGTGCTGTTCGGGGGCGTGATATTCGCGCTGTTCAGCGGTATCTACTACTGGTTCCCGAAGATCACCGGAAAGATGCTGAGTGAGGGAATCGGGAAGGCACATTTCTGGTTGATGTTGATCGCGTTCAACCTGACGTTCTTTCCGCAGCATTATCTTGGAATGCACG
Organism: uncultured Gemmatimonadota bacterium; assembly: GCA_942490755.1. GTDB lineage: Bacteria > Gemmatimonadota > Gemmatimonadetes > Palauibacterales > Palauibacteraceae > Carthagonibacter. The sequence goes on along the minus strand of CALNYN010000052.1, from coordinate 41,933 downwards.
GCATGCCGCGGCGGACGTTTACCTACCAGGAAGGTCTGGGCTTCGAGGCGATGAACTTGATGTCCACGATCGGATCGCTGGTACTCGGGTTCTCGATCCTGATCTTCCTGTGGAACGTGCTCCATAGTCTCCGCAAAGGGGAGTCCGCGGGTCCCGACCCGTGGGGAGGGGCGACCCTGGAGTGGGCGATCGATTCACCGCCGCCGCATTACAACTTCCGGGTCGAGCCCGCTGTGCACAGTCGTGATCCCCTGTGGGCAGAGGGTGGGCTCGACGTGGATGTTAACGATCCTGCGGCGCCGGAACCGCACATGCCCAGCCCGTCGATGTGGCCGTGTATCCTGGCATTCGGCCTCGTGGTCGTGGCGATCGGCGCTGTCTCGAAGACTCTGCCGGTAGTACTGGCCGGGGCGGGTGTCGTCGTCCTGGCAATATACGGTTGGGCGTTTCAGCCCCTCGAGCGCTAAACGAGAGGAACCATCGTGAGTGAAACCGCCGCGGCCTCCGCGGAGATGCACCATACGTCGACCGGTCTTCCGAATCGCAAGCTGCTGATGTGGGCATTCATCGGGTCGGAGTGCATGCTGTTTGGCTCGCTGATCATCACGTACCTCGTGTACCGCGGGCGCAGCATCGTCGGACCGTACCCGGAGGACCTGCTCAACATTCCGTTCATTACGGTCACCACCTTCGTGCTGCTGATGAGCAGCCTGACAATGGTCCTGGCGCTCGCCGCCGTGCAGCGAAACGATATGCGGCAGGGCAAGCTGTGGATCCTGATGACGGCACTGCTCGGCCTCGTGTTCCTCTCGGGACAGGTATACGAGTTTACGCATTTCGTGCACGAGGGTCTCGGCCTCACGACGAACCTGTTCGGAGCGAGCTTCTTTCTGCTCACGGGTACGCACGGCGCGCACGTGTTCGTCGGCGTGATCTGGCTCACGACCCTGTTCGTTCTGGCGGTCCGTGGGAAGCTCACGAGCGCCAACGCGGAAACCGTCGAGATCACGGGACTCTACTGGCATTTCGTGGACGTCGTGTGGATCGTCCTGTTCACGATCATCTATCTGCTGGTCTAGGAGAGGCAGGGATGGAGTATTCGGTGACGGAACACGGCCACGCGAGCGTCAAGACGTATCTCGTCGTAGCCGCGGTCCTCGGGATCATCACCGCGGTGGAAGTGGCGATCTTCTACATCGACGCGCTGCGGCCGGTCCTGGTTCCACTGCTGCTGACGTTGTCGGCGGCGAAATTCACGCTCGTCGTGAGTTTCTTCATGCACCTGAAGTATGACTCGAAGATCTTCCGTGGTCTGTTCGTCGGGCCGCTGGTGGTTGCGGTCCTGATCATCCTGGCGATGCTCGCCCTGTTCGGCGTATTCGGTGGGGGTGGCGGGGCGGCATGAGCAGCCTTGGCGGGAGACGCAGTGCAAACGGCCCGGATTTCGCGATTCGGGCCGTTCGGCATCACGGGACGGACGCGTGAGCGATTCCCGGTCCGGGGAGACTCAGCGAGGATCGAAGGGCTGCGGGTGTTCGGACCCGTCCTGCACGGCTCTCGATTCCAGTAGTGCCGTGGGCTCACCTGAAATTTCCGGTCGCGGCGTCGTTGAGTTCCGGATCGAGGACATGGACTGTGCGAGCTGCATGGCCACGATCCGGGCCGGTTTGAACGGGCAACCCGGATTCGTAGAGATGACCGGAAGCCCGGTGTCACGGAGCCTGACGATCGCGTACGACGAGCACCTCACCGACCCCGAGGCCCTGCGTCGGGTGATCGGGGACCTGGGGTATCGGGCGCACGTGGCGGACGCCGACTCGCCTGAGAGCGCGCAGATCTGGCGCTCCAGGCGGGCCGTCCTGACCTATGTGTCGGCGGCTTCTTTTTGGCCGGGTCTCCTGGTACGGATTCTCGGCGGGGAAGGACTGGCGTCGCACTCTTCCGGATTCGGTGCATCTCCCGGGCTCGACGGCACTCTGTTCCTCGTCGCAGCAATCGTTGGGGCGTGGAATTTCCTGCCGAAGGCATTCGGCGCGCTCAGGGCCGGTATCCTGGACATGCACGTGCTCATGGCGCTCGCGGTTGTCGGGGCTGCGGCGATCGGCGAGTACATGGAGGCGGCTGCGATCGCGTTCCTGTTCTCGGTCGCGGAGCTTCTGGAGGGATTCGCGGTCGAACGCGCCGACCACTCGGTGCGATCGCTGATGGAGCTGTCGCCGGAAGTGGCCCGCGTCGTGCGGGGCGACCGGGAGGTCTCAGCTGCGAGCCGCCGACGTGGCAGCGGAGAGATCTGGTCTGGTTCGACCGGGAGAAAGTATACCGGTGGACGGCGAAGTGGTGGAGGGCCAGTCAGCAGTGAACGAGTCGCCGATCACGGGGGAGGCGATGCCGGCGGAGAAGGGGAGTGGAGATCACGTGTACGCCGGATCCATCGTCCACGAGGGCTTTCTGCGCGTGCGCAGCGAGCGCGGAGCCGGGGACACGACGATGGCCCGGATGATCCGGCTCGTCGAGGAGGCTGAGCGCCGGCGATCTCCGAGTGAGAGGTTCGTCGAGCGGTTCGCGAGCGTGCTACACGCCGGTCGTGACGATCGGGGCGGTCCTGGTGATTCTCGTCCCGGTGCTGTTCTTCGACGGCTCGTTCGAGACCTGGCTGCTTCGCGGTCTGACCCTGCTCGTGATCGCCTGTCCCTGTGCGCTGGTGATATCGACCCCCGTGTCCGTCGTGAGCGCCGTGACGAGCGCGGCCCGGAACGGCGTGCTCATCAAGGGTGGGGAGAGCCTCGAACGAATGGGCGAGGTTCGAGTGATGGCTTTTGACAAGAGCGGGACGCTTACGCACGGTCGGGCGGAGGTGGTGGATGTCGTCCCGATCGAGCAGCTGGATCCGCGGACGATGCTCTGTCCATCGCCGCTGCCGTGGAAGTCCGCTCGGAGCACCCGATCGGGCGGGCCATCGTGCGGGCGGCTCGGGGATCGCGGACTCTCGTTCGTAGTTCCGGTCGATCGAGTCTCTGCGCTGCCCGGCAGGGGAGTGGAGGCTGTCGTTGACGGGGTGCCCTACGTGATCGGTCGCGCCGTCCGATATCAGGACTTTCTCGCCCCGGGCCCGCTTCGGGAGCTGGAAGAGCAGGGAAGGACGGCCGTGCTCATGGCCCGGGGACTCATAGGGGATCATGACCTCTCAGCAGATATCGTGGCAGCCAAGGGACAGGAGCCGAGACTGGTTCCGCTGGCGTTGCTCGCCCTGGACGATTCCCCCCGGCAAGAGGTGCGTGAACTGTTTGACGATCTCCGTCGTGAGGGCATAGACCTGCTCGTCGTACTCAGTGGCGATCACGAGACCGCAGTACGCCGGGTAGGGAACGAAGTCGGAGCTGACAGGATCCACGCCGGCTTGAATCCGGGTGAGAAGGTGGACGTGGTAAAACAGCTGGAGTCCACGCATGGGCCGGTCGCCATGGTCGGGGATGGAATCAATGACGCCCCCGCCCTCGCGGCGGCGACGGTCGGAATCGCGCTCGGGGCAGCGGCATCGGATGCGGCGCTCGAGACGGCAGATATCGCCGTCATGGGAGACGACCTGAGTCGTCTGCCTTACCTGGTTCGCTGCTGGCGAGGCAGAGCGCCGAGTCATCCGCCAGAACATCGGGGCGGCAATTCTGCTGAAGACCGTGCTGGCCATCGGAGTCCCGCTCGGCGCCGTGTCTCTGATCGTCGCGGTACTCGTAGGGGACATGGGTGCGTCCCTCGCGGTCACGGCGAATGCCCTGAGGCTGGCGCGAGTGTCGCCGGAGTAGAGGTGAAGCCAGCTACGCGGCGCCGCTCGAACTGATCGCGTAGACGAACAGGTTCACGCCCATTTCGAGAGCTGCGTTTCGAACTTCGGTTGGATCTCCATGAACTGAGGCGTCTTCCCACCCGTCTCCGAGATCACTCTGAAACGAGTAGAACAGGGCGAGTCTGCCGTCGATGAACACCCCGAATCCGCGGGCCGGCAGCCCATCGTGTTCATGCACCTTGGGCAAACCGTCGGGAAACCGGAAGACGATACTGTAAATCGGGTGGTCAAGCGGCACTTCCACCAGCTCCCGGTCCGGGAACAGGCGCGACACCTCCCGCCGGGCGGAAGAATCCATGCCGTAGTTGTCGTCGATATGCAAGAATCCGCCACCGTCAAGATAGGCGCGGAGCCTCTCGATCTCCGGTTCCGAGAACCGGACATTTCCGTGACCCGTCATGTACAGGTACGGATAGTCACCAAGGTCAGGGTCCAGCAAGCGTACCTCGGCGGGACGCGCCGCCACCCGAAGACCCGTCCAGTCCGAGACTGAGGCAAGAAGGTTCGGAAGACTGGACGGATTCGCGTACCAATCACCTCCACCGTCGTAGTGCAGGCGAGCGATCGTGGGGAGGGAGGCGCTCGTGGGCTGGGCGATGCCGTCGTTCGCACCGAGCGCGGCCCACAGCGCGATCGCGAGCGGAAGAACCCGAGGCTCTGGAGTCATGTTACAAATGATCAGCCTTGCCAGATTCGGGCGCAACCGCCCACGGTTCCTGCAGCGCGTCGTCAGCGTGGAAGCGATGCCTCTCGCACGAAGATCACTGCCACATCATCGGCGTAGGCTCGCTGCCACTCGGGCGACAATTCGAGCGCCTGGCTGATCGGAGCCATCGGCATCGTGAGCGTCCAGTTTACGGAGTACCGATCCAGGCCTTCATCCCACCCCGGTGCCAGGTGGCGGATGCCCAGATACTCCCTGGTCAGATCCTCACCAAAGAAGTCCGCATGACCGTCCATGAAGATGCGAGTGTCAGGATACTCATAGAGGATGTACCCGCCCCAGCGCATCTGATTGAATAGCTCAGGCGGCATGCTCTCGGGCGACAGAGCCTTGAGTGCAGCGACGGGGAATTGCGCAGGGTCGAACGCTGCGCGTTCCCTGAACGGGCCGAGAGCCAGTGCAACCGAGACGAGCCCCGCGACGAGCGGAATCGCCGGACCCGCCATGGCTGCGCTCGCAGCCGCCCTCTCACCGGCTTCCTGGAACCGGACGGCTCGACGAGATCCGTCGGCGGCGGAATTATGAATTGCTCTCGTTACCCAGACGGCCAGCCAGGGCACTGAGATGACTGCGAACACGGTGAGATGCCTCGCCGATGTCGAGAGCCGCTGCGAGGCCGAGCAGAAACAGCGCACCCTCGTGGCGACGGACAGTGGGACGAAGCCAGCCGACGAGCGCACCTGCGCCGAGAATCACGAGCAGGAATAGTCGCCCGTATGGCTGATGGAAGTCAGGCGACTGGAATTCCTGCGTGATACTCATGAAGAACCGGCTCCCGACGTGCCCGGTGACGTGTCGCCACAGATCGATGCCTACCGGGTTAAGAAGTGTGGCAAAAACGCCTCCCAGGGCGGCCACCGACAGGAACATGGCCGAACGCCGGTCTGTGTCCCGCGTGGCGACTCCAACCCATGCATCGGCGACGAAGACACCTACGACGGCCAGGCCGACTGGATAGCCAGCGTGCAGGTTCACCCAAAGCGCGAACAGGAGTGGGAGTAGCAACAGGAGCTGTCCCTGCCTTCTTTCTCTGTACCTTACGAGCACAAGCGTCACGGCGGCCAGTAGCGCGGTCGTGGTGAGGTGCGGGCGGGGCAGAAGGTGTACGAGCTGGAGCAGCAGACTGAGCGCGGCGGCGAGGAGTGCGGAAAAGACTCCTGCTCCTCCAGACTGCGCGATCCCGAATATCAGCCATACCGAAGCAGAGAACAGAAGCCCGGCGAGTACGGCGACTCCCGCAAGTCCAAAGGAGTTGTCCGCCGCCGCCATCGCCACCGGGATGCCCACTCCTTGGGCACCCATGCACCACCCGGCCCTGTATGAGAAAGGGAATCGACCAGCGGAATTTCACGCTGCTCGATGATCTGATGGCCGACGCGAACATGCCGCCCGACATCTCCATCCGCCTTGAACATGGCCGGGATTCCCGGGCCAAGCGCCGTCAGCAAGGCGGCAAGCGCTATGAGCGCCCCGGGCGACGGCAGAAGCCGAGTCACGGACGACCCCCCCGATATCGCCAGTCTAGGGACTTTCCGGGTCCTCTTCCGCGCTCCAAGCTCCCGCGCCTGACGCGATCGAGCCAACGCCCGGCATGTCGAGGAAGTACGTCTTACAGGCCTCGGTCAGAAGCTCGTCGGACAACGAGGGTGCCACGCCGAGGTACTTCGCGACGTTGCACACCGTGTCCACGACGTCCCGCGGGTGACAGCCGCGCGGAGCCATCTGCAGCCGCTGATAGAAGCCCTGGTAAATCAGGTCCACCTTGGAGCGATCGAATACGATGTCGTTCGCGTCGCAGCACCGGCGGAAGATCTCGTCGTACTGGTCCCGGTTCGGGCTTTCAACGAGAATCTTGTAACGAATCCTGCGCAGGAACGCCTCGTCCACCAGTTCGAGCGGATTCAAGTTCGTCGCGAAGATCAACATGCAGTCAAACGGAATCGGGAACTTGTAACCGTTCTTGAACGCCAGAAAGTCGACTCTCTTCTCGAGGGGGACCATCCACCGGTTCAACAGGTCACGGGGCCTCGTGCTGGCGACCGAAGTCATCGATGATGAAGACACCGCCATTTGCCTTGACGTGCGACGGAGCCTGGTAGATCCGCGAGTCGGGATCGTACTGAAGATCCAGCTGTTCGAGCTGCAGTTCGCCGCCGACGAATACGACCGGCCGCTTGATACGGGCGTACCGTGAATCGTGTGGCTGGGCATCATGGAACAGTGGATGGTCGCCAAACGGGTCGTCGTCGTCAGCGTTCGTATCATCGTCCACGTGGTGGTGATAGACCGGATCGAACAGGACTACGATCTGGCCACTTACCTCCAGCGCGTATGGCAGGTAAACCGAACCTCCGAGCATGCCCGCGATGGCTTCCGCGATCGTCGTCTTACCATTTCCCGAATGACCGTACAGGAACAGCGACAGACCGGAGTTGATCGCGGGGCCCAGCTGGTCGAGGAAGTGCTCGGGGTACACGAGATGAGCGAATCCATCACGGATTCCGCCTGCCGTGACGTGAATCCCCTGAATGGTCTGCGATTCGACCCATGCAGCGTAGTTGTCGAGTGGCACCGGTGCCGGGCCCACGTAGCCGTTGGTCGCGAACAGCTCCCGGGCGCGCTCGCGCCCGGCCGAAGTGAGATCGAAGATGTAGGTGGCTCGACTCTGGCCGGTGGTGCCGCGAACCTCGACGTATCGTCGCTGCTGCAGATCCACGAGCTGTTCGTCGACGATGGCGAACGGCGAGCGTGATGCTCGTCCCGGAGCACCTGGCCGGGCATCGCGCCTCGATCGTACATCATCTTGAGGACGAGGTCTTCGATCAGACTCGGCGACAACCCGGTGTCGGCAAGCGTGATCGGGATCGGAGGAGCAGCCTGCTCGAAAGCATCATCGGAAACTCCGAGCATGGGCGCAGCTACGGCGGCGCTCAGGCCGAAATCCGATTCATCGTGGGTCGTATCATGATCCATCGTACCGTCTCCCCCTGTCGTTTCCCGTTCAGACACGCGCAAAACGAGAGTCTGAACGCATCAACCGCCGATCGGCTCGAGTACGATCCGGTCACCTACCCGCGTGCCGCTCTGTTTCAGCGTTCCGGCCCGCAACTCGAGAGCACGAGTGGCGTCCTTGTGACGACCCGAGAGCCGGGAAGGCTCGAGTTCGTGGTAAACGGCCACCACGATCCCCCGGTCATCCAGAAAGGCGACATCCAGCGCGAACCGCATCCAGTACATATGGACGGCCTGGCAGGGATCGAGCAGCAGCCCTTCTCCCGGCTCTGGATTCGGCCGACCCAACATCCCGCGCAATCTCGACCAATGCGTATTCGCGATCAGAACTCGATCCCCGAGCTGAACGTCCTGCGAGACGTTCCACGCCTGAACCCTGCTCAGAGCGATGAGAACGACTGCATGATGTTGAGCACGGCGGGGCCGAGAATGACCACGAACATCGCCGGGAATACAAACACCGCGAGCGGAATCACGAGCTTGATCGTCGTCTTGGCCGCTGCTTCCTCGGCTCTCTGCCGCCGTTTCATTCTCAGATCGTCGGAATGGACCCTCAGTGCCTGCGCGATCGACGTACCAAACCGGTCCGTCTGGATGAGCATCGCGACCAGGCCCTGAATGTCCTTCAGGCCGGTGCGAGTACCCAGGTGACGCAGTGCTTCCTCCCTGGGAGTACCGGCGCGAATCTCCAGGTTGACGATCTGCAACTCCTCCGACATCGCCTCTGAGATGTGCTCGACCTCGTCAGAGACGCGGACGATTGCCTGGTTCAATCCGAGACCAGCCTCGACACATACCACAAGCATGTCGAGTGTGTCGGGCAACGCCTTCTGCAGTTCCTTCTGTCGCATCCGCACTTTGCGCGACAGCGCGCCGGCCGGGAGAATCCAACCCGCGGCGGCGGCGGCGCCGACCCAGACCAGCAGGCGGGTGCCGGACAGGCTGAGCACTGGGGCCAGGACCGCAATCGCGATCGCGCCAGCCACGAGCGAGGCAATTCTCACTGAGAAGTAGATCGGAACCGCGCGTGGGCTTCGGTATCCAGCCTGGAGCAGTTTCTCGCGGAGCGGACCTACGTCTTTCTGCCCCTCGGCGACCTTCTCCCCCAGGGTCTCGAGCCACACCTCGAGTTGCTCACGCTTCGTCTGTCGACGCCGCTTTTGCGCAAGAGTCCGGGTGGAAGCGATTTCTTCGAGCTCGGTCAGCTTGCGAGAAATGTTCCGATCTCGCGCAGGCACGAACTCGGACACCGCGACGACAGTGAATGTCACGGCAAGAGCTGACAGAACAGCTACGACGATCATTATCATGGATCAGATCTCGATATCTACGATTCGTCGAATGAAGAAGAGTCCCACGAGCTGCAGAAAGATCGCCAGAGCGATCAACGCCCGACCGACAGGCTCCTCGAACAGGATGCTCATGTATTCGGAGTTGAGTGCATATATCAGGATACCGATGATAATCGGCAGCGCCGCAAGCAGATAGCCTGTCATACGTCCCTGGGCTGAATAGACCCGGATCTGACGCTGAATCATGAAGCGTTCACGTATCGTATAGGAGATCTTGTCGAGGATCTCGGCGAGATTTCCACCCACGTCCCGCTGGACGAGGATCGCGGTCACGAAGATCCTGACGTCGACGAGCTCGATCCTGTCAGCGAGGCCAAGGAGCGACTCATCCAGGGGAAGCCCGAATTTCTGCTCTTCGAACACCTGCCTGAACTCGCTGGCCACAGGATCCTGTCCCTCTTCCGCTACGACTTTCAGCCCGGTAGCGAATGCGTGTCCGGCCCTGATGGACCGCCCGAGCAGATCGATTGCCTCGGGGAATGCCTCCTCGAACGCCCGGAGCCGTTTCTTGCGGAGCCGTCGCAACTGGAACAGCGGCAGTGTGGAACCGAGACCGCCGAATATCAGGAAGTAGATAGGGCTGCCACCGAGAATCCACGCGGCCGAACCGAGTGCGATACCCAGCCCAATGCAGATCATCAGAAACGAACCGACGCTCCAGTTTACGTCGGCCTGCTCGAGAAGAAGCCGCAGGTCGCTGGTCTGAGGAACAAAGCGCAGGATCGGCTCGAGCCACGTCAGTTCACGTCCCGAACTGTCACGCAGGATGCTGTTCGGTCCCGCCCCCTCGGCTGTCGGGCCCTTTGTCACGCCTTCGAGTTGCCGGCGGAAATCGCGCCGCCGCTTGACCTCGCGGCCGGACTCGATCATGAACGCGATCGAAATCACACCGAGCCCTACTGTCAAGAAGACCAGCAGGGCGGGGAGCCAATTCGGAGGTAGAATATCGAACATCTTATCTGCCTCCTGGCCTAGGCCTCGAAGTTCGTGAACAGCGACATCGGGAGCTCGATTCCGTACGCCTTGAGACGCTCGGTGAATCGCGGCCGGATGCCGGTGGCGCGGAATTGGCCGAGCACTTGGCCCTGGCCACCGATTCCTTCGCGCTCGAACACGAAAATGTCCTGCATAGTGATGACGTCGCCCTCCATACCGCTGATCTCGGAAATCGAGACGATCTTTCGCTGTCCATCCGTGAGCCTTCCGACCTGGACCACGACGTTGATTGCGCTCGCGATCTGCTGCCGCATGCCCTTCTCCGGCAGATTGAGTCCAGCCATCGAGATCATCGTCTCGAGCCGGGCCAGCGCATCGCGCGGAGTATTGGCGTGAAGCGTGGTCAACGAGCCGTCGTGCCCGGTATTCATCGCCTGGAGCATATCGATGGCCTCCGATCCCCGGACCTCACCCATGATGATCCGGTCGGGCCGCATGCGAAGCGCGTTGATCAGCAGCATGCGCTGCGGTACGGCGCCGGCGCCCTCTACGTTCGCGGTGCGGGTCTCGAGACGCACGCAATGCGGCTGACGCAGCTGAAGCTCCGCAGAGTCCTCGATCGTCACGATCCGCTCTGTCGTCGGAATCGACTCAGAGAGGACATTCAGCAGAGTGGTCTTACCCGCACCCGTCCCCCCCGAAATGAGCACGTTTAGCCGGGCCCGCACGATGCCCTGCATCAACTCGAGCATGGCCGGAGTCATGGTCTCCGTTCGGAGTAGATCCGGGGCTGAGAGCACGTCCCGCTTGAATTTCCGGATCGACATATGCGGCCCGTCGATCGCCAAAGGCGGAATGATCGCGTTGACACGGGAACCGTCTGGAAGTCGCGCGTCCACCATGGGTGACGAATCATCGATCCGCCGTCCGACCGCTGACACGATCCTGTCAATGATCTGCAGCAGGTGGCGGTCGTCCTTGAATCTGACGTCCGACCGTTCGAGTCGACCCTGCTTCTCCACGTAGACCTGTTGCGAGGTGTTCACCAGGATGTCTGAGATCGACGGGTCCTGGAGCAACGGCTCGATCGGCCCGAGCCCGAAAATCTCGTCGAGAATCTGCTCGACCAGGTCTTCGCGTTCGTCCAGATTCAGTGGCGCAGCTTCCCGCGCGAGAAGGTCGTGGACGACTTTCCGGATCTCTTCAACGACTTGTGCCCGGTCGAGAGCGTCGATGTTGGACAGGTTCAGGCGTTCCAGGAGCTGCCGGTGCACCCGCACCTTGATCTCCTGGAGCACAGAACCGGATCCGTCCCCGTCCAACGGACGGCCGCTACCGTCAGTGATCCACGCCGACTCGCCGGCTTCGGGTGCGGCCGCCCGTCGCATCGGGTCAGTCTGTACACGAGGATCATCTGAACTCTCGTAGTGGTTCATTACGCCTCACCTCTCGCTTCGCCTTGTGACCGACCGAAGATCCTCTTCAGCGGCTTGAAACTCTGGAGCAGACTCGATTTCGACTCCCGGCTCGGCGCAGAGCCCGTGACGTCTGCAACGAACGCCTTCATGTCCCTGGCGAATGCTGATTTCTCAGACAACACCACTGGCTTGCCGCTATTGATCGAGTTCATCACCGATTCGTAGTCGTTGGCGAGCGTCCAATAGACCGGGATTCCGAGCGTCTTCTCGATTTCCTTGAGGGTAATCGGGTCGCTAGCCTGATACCGGTTCACGACGATGCGGAGCCAGTCGTCATCTTTGACCTGTCCCATCCGCTCCAGCAGCGGGAGACATCGTGTGATGTTTCGCAGTGACGGGAGGTCCACGTTGGTAACGAGGAACACGCTGTCTGCCTGCTCGAACGTTGCCAGGGTCGGAGGGGTGAACGACTTGGATGTGTCCACCACAACCCAGTCGTAGTGCTGCTTCAGGAAGTGGAGAATCTGCCTTATCTGATCCCCGGTGACTGTTTCTGCCTTCGCTGGATGGAACGGAGCCGACAGCAGCTCCACGCCCGAGTCGTGACGCTCGATGTACGACGCAAGCAGACCCGCATCCACTCGATGGAAATTTCGTACCAGGTCCACGAAACTGAATCTCGGCTCGACCCCGAGGAGTAGCGCCGTCTCACCAAGTTCGAGGTCGAGGTCCACGAGCAAAACCTTGCCTCGCGTCAGCCTGTGCAACGAAATGGCCGTATTCGTCGCGACACAAGTCGAGCCCGCGCCGCCCTTGGGACTGAAGAAGGCGAGGAGCTTGCCAGGTTCACGACGCCGCTCCTCGACCCGGTGACCGAACTTGCGGGCGATCCGGTCGATCGCATCCTGCACCTTCTCATCCGTAACAGGCTTCGGAAGATACTCAGACACGCCCGCCTGCATCGCCTGCAGCAGGAGCTCAGGGGTGAGAGGCTCACCCAGACCAATGATTCGCCTGTTCGGCGCACCCTCGATGAGGAACTGCGCGAACTTCAATCCCATGATCGGATCGTCCGACACGTCGAGGAAGATCAGATCCGGCGCGAGCTGCCTCAGCTGCTCGAGATGGGAATCGTTGATCTCGGGAAACGGAACGATGACCTCGAGGCCGACGGTGAGTCCGAGAGAATCCGCGGAAACTACCTTTCGCAGAAGCTCTCGCAGTCCCTGGTCCGTCGAGATGACCGCACTCTTGATCGTTCGCTCTTCCATGATCCCCGTTCAGTCCCGTGTCAGGTTAACCGTCACTCGGTCGACAGATCGCTCAGTTCTCATCCGGAGTGATGATGTCTTCCATATCGAGCGATGGTGCAGACTCCATCCCGCCCATCCAGTCCCACGTGTCCGGCTCATGCGTCGGCACTGGCGGCTGCTCGCTCAGCGGCTGCACGATGTGCGGCGTGACCAAGACCAGAAGCTCGCTGCGATTGTTCCGCACTTCCTTCGAGCGGAACAGGCTTCCGAGGATCGGTATGTCACCGAGCAATGGGATCTTGTCGATGTCCTGGATCATCGCGTTGTCCACCAGGCCGGCGATGGCGAAGGTTTGTCCATCGGCCAGTTCGATTTCCGTCTCCGCCTTCCGAGACAGAATCGACGGGATGTTGAATCCCTGCAGAGTCAGCCCATTCGCGAAGTCGAGTGTCGAGACTTCCGGAGCAACATGCAGCCTGATATTCCCACTCGGGAGAATCTCGGGCTTGAAATTCAACCTTACTCCGTATTCGCGAAATTGAATGGTGACGGCGCCGACATTCGCACCCCCCTGAACGACCGGGTACGGGAACTCGCCACCAGCGAGGAACGACGCTTCCTGGCCATGGACGGCCAGCAGGTTCGGCTCCGCCAGTGATCGAAAGACACCGTTGGACTTGAGGGCCTGGATGAACACGCCAACGTCTCCATTGGGGCTCAACAGCCACAGATTGACAGCGTCGGACAGGCTCGTTGAGAGCGCGCCCTCGGGAGGCAGGCTAATATTGCCGCCGCCGCCCGAAGGTCTGCCACTGGACCAGCCACCCGAAACCTCGCCCGGCTTCCAGCGAAGCAGGTTGACGCCCGCCTTCTCGATCGCGGACTTGCTGACTTCGGCGAATCGGACCTGGAGCAGGATCTGCCCGGGATCGGGTACACTGAGCTGATTGGAGACCGTGGCGCCCTCCCCGACACTCGAGGTGGCGACGGCTTCCATCCGCTCTGACACCATGGCCGAGGAAACGTTGCCCGCCAGGACCACGGTCGCGCCCGATGCTTCGACTCGGAACGTCTCGTCGGGAAACAGACGCCTGAGGTTCTCCTGCAAGGACTCGGAATCCGCGTTTACTTTGATGGAGTAGTGCGCGCGGCCACCCGCGTTGTCCCACAGCATCAAGCTCGTCGTGCCTGCCACTTTACCGTTCACAACCAGTTCGGTGGCAGACACTACGACGACGTCGGCCACGCTCGGATCAGCGATCGATACCTTGGTCAGCGGAGCGCTCCGCGTGATCAGAAATGACTCGCCGGCCGCGAGCCTCACGACCTCAGGCGTGAACGCCTGTGCCCGCAGGGCTCCCGGTACCGCCATCGTGGCCGCGAAAGCCAGGGCGGCGAACAGGAATCGCGAACGGATCAGCATGGATCCCCCTCGCTTGAATCGATATAGCGTCTTCACGAGCCGCCCCCTTCGATATTCTCTTCTTCGCGCTCAGGACCACGGAACACTTCGATCGTCCTGGCCCGCGATGCAGCTGGCTGTGGTTGAGTTCGCGCGACCGGCCGCGGCGCCGAGGCACGTCGCTGAGACGGAATCAGAGATCCCAGCCGAACGCCCTCTGTCGACAGCGAATCGAGGTCCAGTGTGTTGCGCAATGCGAGCTGAATCCGGCCCTTGGTAGCCGACATCACCAGCTTTTCGGCATCCTCGGGAGAACTCAGGAAGGTCACTACGGTTGCGAGCACCGGCTCTCCGTCACGCGACCGCTCGACAATCTGTCCGCTCGTCAGGACCAGCATGTTCTGCAGCACGATCTTGGTGATCGGATCGGGCTGATTCTCCCCCTCGAGCGTCACGAGTACATCGACCCGGGTGCCCGGTCCCACGAACCCGGCGACCTGAATCACCTCGTCTACCCGGATGCTTACGGCGCGCATTCCAGCGGGGATCACGATCGGGAGTCCACCACCGGCCTCCTTCAGCGCGATCTTCGCGGGCATCAGAGGCTCGTTCATGGTGACTCGCTGAATCAGACCACGACCAAGCACTTCGTCCACGGAGCTCGAATACCCCTCCGGCACCGCGTCGCCGGGCCACTGGGCTACCTTGATGTCCGCGACATCCAGGACATGCCCGACTGGCAGGTCTCTCGAAGCCACAACGACCTCGACAGCGTCTGGAGCGCTCGTACTGATGGGGCTGTTCGGCTGGCGCAGATAGTTCAGCGCCAGCCAGCCGGCTGCCAGCCCCGAGGCGAGCGCCAGCAAAAGCACGATGATCAGTCTTCTGCTTCGCATTGCCCGTTCAACCTGCCTTTCCGGGGTCCCGCCGTGTCAGGGCGAGCATTGTGTTCACGCTACCAGACCGAAGACGGCACCCAGCGCAATCGGCACCCCGTACGGGATCCGTATTGCGCCCTCCGTCTCCAGCGTAGGAAGCGACTTGAGGTCCGCACGCATGGCGAGGCCCGCCAGGAGCGTCGCCGCCACGCCGCCCGAGCTCCGGACGACACGGCCGAGCGCTCCCCGGCGAGCGGCCACGATCAGGGCCAGAAGGCCTCCGATCAACGCCGTCGCGAGAAGCGCGTATGTCAGTTGAAGCGGCCCAAGGAAGGCTCCGACGGCTGTGATCAACTTCACATCGCCGCCGCCCATGCCACCCAGGGCGAACAGGGGGAAGGAAAGCGCGAGTCCCATGCCTGCGCCGGCGAGCCCGTCGAGAACGGCTGGACCGCCCTCGAGTGCACGCAAACCCAGCGCGACGCACAACCCTGTCATGGTCAACACGTTGGGGATGCGACGCCAGGCGACATCCATCGCCGCGGCGGCACTCACCAGCGTGACTAACCCGACTGCGCTCAGTTCCACAGTTATCCCCCGGTTTCTGTGGCTCACCGTCAGTTCTCTACGCCCTCGTCCAACCTAATTCGACGAGCAGGCGTTTCCGATCAGATCTGTCGCGTGGCAGGCGAGGAACGAGGACGGCAATCGCCGCCCCCGCTCCGCCCAGTACGCGTACTGTTGTCGGACCGGATCAGGAAGTTCCCGGAACCTGGGATTCCAGAGTCGATCCGATGGTGTTGAACACGTTGCTGATCCGTGTGCCAAGCAGCGCAACAGCGACGATCACGGCAAGCGCGATCAGCGCGATAAGCAGCGCGTATTCAGCGAGATCCTGCCCGGACTCATCGGTCCAGAGCGCCTGAAACAGCTCGAGCATCCTGTCCTCCCGGCCGAAGCCATTGAGGGATTGTTTGGGCCGCAATTCCACCGGCCCCGCGCGGGAACGTGCCGCCTTCGTGCGGTCACTCCCATCGAGTATTGGCTGCCCCCTCGAACCTCTCGAAAGGGAAACCGGGTTCTCGGTCCTCGGAACTACCACGAAGGAATCGTGCCGAGCCGGCGTTCCCGGCGCCTGACCAGCGCCATACAGGCGCACCCTCCAGCTTGTAGCAAGCCTCGTTCCGGGAATCTTGAGCCGGCAACACTCTTGTAAATACTGAAATTACATGTACTAATCAAACTGCACTGCATTCGGACAAACGGTGCATGTTCCTCTATTCCGGCCGAGTCATTGCAAACTGCGTCAATACGGTCTCGACCCGGCATGGAAGCCAGAGGACGGCAAGATCGGGCTCCGGGCAACCAGATGGACCGTACCTTCCGACAACATGTGTTGGAAAGATACCACAGTGCTACCCCGGTCAGACATTCGAGTGACGTTGGGGATGACAATCGCTGCTCAGTCGGGAAAAAGTTTGTCTACTACTGCGTCCAGCGTCTACTCTGGCGAGTCGGTCGCCAGGCCGCAGTATCTGACTTCCCGCAATTGTCCCTGCATGTAGACGAGCTCGCACACCTTTCGGCCGAGCCCATCCTCGAACGGTAGCATGGTTCCACCGACGAACCACCGATATCGGACATCCAGACCTTCGTCGCGTGAACGCCAGAACCCGTCACCCGTCGTACCGCGCCGATCGGGATTCGAGACGACGTCTCGTTGTTCGACTGTCATGCCGGCGACAAAGACTCCCTGTTCGATGGCGGCCCGGATCTCCTCATCGACATCCGGGTGCTCGGTCAGCCACTGTGTGCGGGTATCCTGACCGCTGATATCTGAATTGGGGCTTCCGGGAGTGCCCGGCATGTAGGCGTTCCCGGCGCAGGCCATGAGGCCGGCAGTGGCGAGGAGAAAGACGATCGATTGACCCCGAATCCGCATTCGCTAACCCCGAATATTGAGCGTATGAAGAGAAACTGATCAGCCCTGATGACGAAGGATGCGACCGATCAGCAGTCCGCGCCAGCTTTGTCGTTCGAACCCGACCCGGTGGCGCCCGGTTCCTGGCGATCGGCCGGTGCGGCGTCAACCGATCGGACTGCCAGGGCAGCCCTCCAGCAGGACGGCGACGGCTGCTGCCACGCTCATTCCCACCAGGGTCGCCTGCGGCAGCCAGTCTCCGCGGCGCTGCGACACACGGCAGTGTGGGCAGAGCTTCGCGTCATCCGGGATGACGGCTTCGCATTCGCGACATTGCTTCATCTTGATTCCTCCCCGTCGAACGTGCCAGCAGGCACAGCATCTGGCGGCTCGGCCTCAGCCGCAAGCAAGCGCTGCCCGTCGGCGTCCAGCCACCGAAAGAGGATCGCGCCGCCCACCAGGATCGTGACGTAGGCAAGGAAGAACCGCCAGACAACCGTGTACGCAACCAGAAGGCTCGCCGGCATCAGGCTGCTCATGACGGCGGGTGCGAGCACCTCTGCCACACCCGATCCGCCGGGGGTCGGCATGAAATAGAGCAGGAAATGTAACATCACATGCAGCGTGACGACGTTCCAGAACCCGGCATCAATTCCAAATCCGCGCAGGATCGCCCAGCCCATGACGAATCGAGCCCCGAACGGGAGAACGTTGACGAACGTGGCCAGTACGAGTGCTCCCTTTCCCCTGGCGCCATAGATCTGGATCGCGCCATGCAATTCCTGGAGAAATCGCAAGGCGCTGCGCACGCGCGGTCCGGTTCCGAAGAACCGGACCGCGATCTTCCGCGGTAGCCTGGGACTCAGGGCAAACAGCAGCACGATGGAAGCGATCGTGCCGAATCCGGCAGCGCACCACTTGAACAGGGTCGCCGCATCTACGTTCGCCACGGGAAGAGTGATCCCTTCGATCGACCCGGCGGCTCCGAAGAACCATGCACCGAATCCGGCGAGCGAGAGGAAAAGAAGATTGACAGTCATGCTGGCGAAATTTACCGCCACCGCTCGGCCGAGACTGGATCCGTGGCGCACCAGACCATACAGCTGGGCCGGACCGCCTCCGGTCCCGGACGGGGTCAAATATGCGAGGGCCGCAGTTGCTGCTGACGTCTGTACGCAGTTCCGATAGCGGATTCGCGTGCCCAGCGGACGCGTGAGAATCCACAGCCGCAGCCCGCCCCCTAACCAGTCCATGGCCGCGAGTCCGAGGGCTGGAAGGATCCAGATCGGCCGGAACTGGCGGAATCCCTCGAGGCTGCCCTTCAAGTCGTGCGTGACCAGGAATAGGGCGATAAACCCGACGAGACTCGCCAGCCCGAAGGCCATGAGTCCGAAACGGATTGCTCCAGGGGGCAGCCTCAGACCTGTACTCGAGGGTTCGCTCACGCCGAATCCTGTTCCCCAGTTCGAGAACCGTCCCGCGGACTGGTGTGCGGGACGGGACCTCACTTTCGTGCCAGCTCTTCAAGCTGGCAGCCGCGTCGAGAGTCCGGTAGATATTACGCGCCACTGAGCGTTGCGGGGAGTCGGGCCTGGCATCGTTGCAGGCGAAGCCGAACCGTCGAAGGAGACTCGATGCGAAGATACGCAGCATTCGATCCACCGGAGTACCAGGACTGGATGGCGGATCCAGACCTGCTTCGAGCTTTCCGCGAGCGAATCGAGTCGAATCCTGCCAGACAAAGAGTCGTCGAGGACCTCGGAAGCACCGAGTTGGTGTCTCTGTATCGGGGCATGCTGCGATTCCGCCTGCACGACATCATGCTGCAGCGCTGGGTGAAGCAGGGAGTGATTTCCAAAGCATGGCTCGGAACCGGCGAGGAGGCCGTGACGATCGGAGCCGTGCACGCACTGCGGCGGGGTACGGGAGAACGCACGGACGTGTGCGGCCCGATGATCCGCAACGCTGGCGCCTGCCACGAGATGGGTATGCCGCTGCGCTCGATGTTCGAGGGATATCTCGGTGCGCTGGATGGACCGGCGCGTGGCCGGGACCTGCACTTCGGAGACCGTGAATGCGGAGTCGTCGCTCCCGTCAGCGTGGTGGGTGGTCTGTGCGGCGTAATGAATGGTTACGCGCTGGCCTTCCGGATGGCTGGAGAAGACGGCGTAGCCCTGACATGGATCGGCGATGGCTCGACGAAGAGCGGCGAGGTTCACGAGGCGCTGAATTTCGCTGCCGTGAATCGTCTACCGGTGATCTTCGTGCTTCAGAACAACCAGATCGCCCTGGGGACCCGACTCGGGCAGCACCATCGGGCTGACGGATTCTCCGCCTGGGGGCGCGCGTATGGAGTGGAATTGCTCGAGGTAGATGGAAACAATGTTCTGGACATGTATGCAGCGGCGACCCTTGCGGTAGCCCGTTGCAGGCGAGGGGACGGCCCCGTCTTTCTCGCGGCTGAGACATTTCGCATGGGAGGTCACGCGACGCACGACGTGAGGGAGGCGCGGGAACTGATCCCGGCTGATCAGTTCGAGCACTGGGGCAGGCGTGATCCGATCGGCCTGTTCGAGGAGTTCCTCGCCACCGGGCCGATCGAGCTAGAAGCAGCAGGGGCGGATGCATCGGAGACAGGTGCCGAGGAGCGCGGCCAGCGCAATCGCGCCCTGCTCGCGCGGATCGAGGCGGAAGTCGTACACGAGGTGGACGAGGCGGCGGAGGCGGCGCTAGCGAGCCGGAGGGATGAAGAACCAGACCCGACGACGCAGGGCGGTCAAGGGGTATATGCGTAGCAGTTCGCGGATCAGGCCTCGAGGCGAGTCCGGGCGGCGTCCAGCAACTCACTAAGGCTCAATCCCTCTTCGGGCGCGATCGCATATGTGAGTCGTTTCACTGCCGCGCCGTGATCAGCGGCGTCGAGCGCCCGTAGGATTCGCGCCGCGATTCGCCGGGTCACTCGTCCGTCGCTCTCCGGGAGTGCAATGACGAGCTCATTGCCGGCAAGTCTGCCCACCAGATCCGTTCCCCGCAGCAGAGTCTGGATGGCTCCGATCACTGGCCTGGCTGATGCAGTCTCGCCCGACGCCAGGGACAGGAGGATGATCCCGAACTGCTTATCGTACCTCACGCAGCGTTCGAGCTCCGCGGCGGCCGATACGCCGAAGCCGTGACCGTTGTATGACCCCGTGTCCGGATCCCGGTAGGGTGCGAAACGAACGGCCTCGGCCGCACCACCCAGATAGCGCAGGGCCTCTGGTGATGCGAGCGCCGATCCCGATCGGGCGAGCGCTGCGAGCGCCTTGGCCTGTCGGCGTGCCTCAGCCAGCGCCTCGCGCAGGTGTATCGTCTTTTCCAGCGTCGGTCGACGGCGAAGCCTCGTCCATTCGTCGTGCAGACCGATCAGCAGTCCGTCCAGCGTTTCTTCGTGTCGCCGCGATCCCGGCTCTGCGGCGGCGCCATGCGTCGACTGATGCACGGCGTGTGACTTGCCGAGCGAGCTGAGAGCCTGCTGCAGGGTCCCGGCAGCCTGCTCGGCTTGCGACAGCATTTCGGCAATTCGAAGCAGGGCATTGGCGTCCGGGGCGCTGCGCGTGGCATTCCATGCCTGGTGCGATCCGCCGACGAGCGAATCGAGTTCACGACCAGCGTCAACAAGGTCTCTGGGCGACGGCGCAGAGTCGTCGCCTTTCGCCGCCGTCTCTTGCTGGTTCGATCCACCGTGAAGCTCCCGTGCCAGCATGGCTAGCTCGCGCTCAGCCGCGGCGACGCTGCGGCGAAGCACGGCGAGCCGGGCCGGAGATGGCTCGTCTCGGAATTCTGTCCAGCGGCGGTCGACGATCTCGAACCGACGCTCCACGCGGCGTTGTCGCGCCAGCAGAGCATATCGGCTGCGTCTTTTGTCGCGGTGAGTCTCGCCGTCCATCGATCCTCTCGTCCCGCCTAACCTGCGCGTGGCGCCCGATTGCGCCGCGTCCTGCAATTCTCCCACATGGCATGCGGGTCCGGACCTGCGTTAATCCGGTACTTTCGCCCTTCTGGTTGCGCCGAACGAGCACGAAGCGTGCCCGTGAAAGTCGAAGAGCCCGTTGACCTCCACCCGGCGCGCGGTAGGTTGGCGCCGGTGCTACGTGTCACGTTCCTGGGGACTGCGTCCTCCCGGCCGACTGTTCGGCGAAATGTCTCCGCTCTCGCGGTTCAGCGGGAGGGGGACCTGTATCTGTTCGATTGCGGCGAAGGAACGCAGCGACAGATGATGCGTTTCGGCGTGGGGTTCACGATTCGCGAGGTTTTCATTACGCACCTCCATGCCGATCACTATCTGGGCCTGGCCGGGCTGCTTCGGACCCTGAGCCTGCAGGGCCGTGAACAGGAGCTCGTTGTATGGGGGCCCACGGCCGGGTCGGAGACGCTGGAGTCGGCCGTATTCGTCGGGGGTGACCGATTCACCTTTCCGGTCCAGGTCCGAGAGTTACCGGTCGGGTCGGCCATTCGATACGATGGCTATTCGATTCATGCCTTCGCGACGGAACACGCGGCGGGCTCATTCGGCCTGGCACTGATCGAGGACATCCGACCCGGCCGATTCGACGCAGTCCGGGCCCGGGAACTCGGGGTGCCCGAAGGACCACTGTTCGGACGACTGCATCGGGGAGAGACAATACAGCTGGACGACGGTACGGTGATCCAGCCTCAGGACCTGGTCGGACCGGAGCGACCAGGTCGGAAGCTCGTTTACTCGAGCGACACGGCCCCTTGCCTCAGTGTGCTGGAGGCAGCCCGTGAGGCCGATCTGCTGATACACGAGTGCACCTTCCTCGATGAGGAATCAACCAGGGCAGCGGAGACCCGTCACTCAACGGCCATACAGGCAGCAGAGGTCGCGTTGCGGGCTCATGCGCGCCGCCTGGTCATCACGCATTTCAGCGCCCGTCACTCAGAGCAGGCCCACCGCCTGGAGAAAGAAGCTCGATCCGTGTTCTCGCAGGTCGAAGCCGCGGAGGACGGAATGAGTCTGGAGATCCCGCTGGCCGGGACGCCGGAGTTCGGTGAATCGTGATTGCCTTCCAGCTCCCGGGTGACAAATCCATCTCGCACCGAGCCTTGATCCTGGCCTGCCTCGCGGACCAGCAATCGCGGATCCAGAACCTGCCGGGCTCGGCGGATGTGAACTCGACTCGCTCGGCGCTGGCGGCCATTGGGGCGGTGATCTCTGACTCGGAGGTCGGTGTCGTGAAGGTCTCGGGTCCGACTGCCTGGAAGCCGCACCCGGGCCCGATCGACTGCGGTAACAGTGGTACGACCTCCCGGTTGCTGATGGGTCTGCTCGTCGGACTGGGAGTCCCCGCCCGCCTGACCGGTGATGAGAGTCTCCGGCGGCGGCCCATGGATCGCGTCGTATATCCGCTCCAATCGATGGGCGGACGAATCACGTACACCGAACGTCGGGACCGGCTGCCGATCAGCCTGGAGGAACGCACCTCGGGATCTCTGCGAGTCCTGCGCTATCGAGGCCGGGTAGCGAGCGCCCAGGTCAAGTCCGCTCTGCTGCTGGCCGGGCTGGTTGCGGGCGTCGAAGTCGAAGTCCGGGAACCGGGGGTGTCGCGCGATCATACTGAGCGGATGCTGGGCAGCCTCGGTGTACCGATTGAATTCGGCCGACTCCACGATGGCGGTGCCCGAGTTCTTCTCGTCGGTCAACCCGACCGGGTCGGCCTGCCGGGATTCGATCTGGCCATACCCGGGGATGTCTCATCGGCCTCATTCCTGATCGCCGCTGGCCTACTTACGGGACAGCCGGTGCGCATTGAGGGAGTGGGTCTCAACGAGACTCGTACCGGTTTTCTGGATGTCATGCGACGAATGGGGGCGGCAGTTACCGAGCGAATCGTCGAATCGCGGCTCGGGGAGCCGGTCGGCAGCATCGATGTGGTTCCCGGACCCCTGGCGGGCTTCGAGATCAATGCTGACGAAGTACCCGGGCTCGTGGACGAAATCCCGGTGCTCGCGGCGCTGGCCGCCCGCGCCCGGGGCGACTCGCGGATTTCGGGCGCAGGCGAGTTGAGAGTCAAAGAGAGCGACCGACTGGCAGGGCTCGCCAGGAATCTCGGCGCGATCGGGGTCGAATGCGAAGAACGGCAGGACGGACTGATCATCGAGGGCTCGAACCGCTCTCTGAGCGGGGTGATTTCGACGGGAGGTGACCACCGGATCGCCATGGCCTTCGGCGCTCTCGGGAGATCGCCTGACTGTGCGATCGAGGTGGACGACAGGGACTGTGTAGACGTGTCGTATCCGGAATTCTGGGATGACCTCGAGCAGATCGCTCCGGGGAGCGAGTCGTGAACGGAATCATCATTGCGATCGACGGACCAGCGGCGTCCGGAAAGAGCACTACGGCGCGACGAGTGGCGGATCGGCTGGGTTACAGTCATCTGAACTCAGGTCTCCTCTACCGGACCATCGCCTGGCTGGGATTGCGGGACGGCTGGATTGAAGATTCGGACCGATTCTCTGTTGAACTCGGCGCAATCAGCATCTCGTTGGAGCGTCGTCCATCTGGTTTCGCGGTCCGAGCGAATGGGGAGATCCCTGGTGAGACTCTCACGGCCGCCCAGACTGCGATTCGCGCGTCACTGGTAGCAGCCCGCCTCGACGTGCGCGAGCGCGTGCTTGAGATTCTCCGGTCCGCCGGAACGGAAGGTGGGGTGGCCTGCGATGGGCGGGACATCGGTACGGTCGTGTTTCCGGGTGCAGCCCTGAAAGTGTTTCTCGTTGCGAGCGTCGAGGAACGAGCTCGCCGGCGTGCGTCGGAGCACGGAATCGAACTCGACCGACAGCGGCTCGAGTTGGAAGTGAGCAGCCTCGAGGAGCGCGACGCCAGGGACTCCGCCCGGGATCACGGTCCCCTCGTACGAGCCCCCGACGCGATCGAGATCGATACGACCCGGCTCACGCCGGACGAAGTCGTCGATCTGATCGTCGGACTCGCGGTTGAGCGCGGCGCACGAACGGTTGACGATATTTGCGATTTCGTCTAGTTTGCCGTGCTGTTCTCAGGTTCCCGTGAGCGTGAACTCTAACCTAAACGTGCGTCCCTCACCGGAACGGCTGGCGGCTCGGAAATGAATCCGAGGCCGGCCGATTGTTTTTTGGTGGCAGTTACAGCGGACGCGGCAGCAGAGAAAGTGACCTGAACCCCATGACCAACGATCGAACCCCAGCCGAGTCCCCGGACTCCGAACAAGAGACTCCCGAAACTCCGGTCGAGGAGACTGTCGACGTAACTGTCGAGCCTCAGGTGGACGTCGAGGAGGCGGCCGTAGCGCTGGTAGCGGAAGAGACGGTCGAGACCGACGAGTCCGCCGGTGAGCCGGCTCCGGAGTCCGCGGACGATGAAGTCGAAGTCATCACCGACGATGATGTCTACGAGGTCATCGATCCGATCGGACCGACGCCGGACATGATGTTCGAGAAGTCCTCGTCCGGGAATGTCCCGGTGGATCTCGATGCCGGGGAGTACTCGGACGAGGAATATGAAGAACTCCTGGCCATGTACGAGGACACTCTTCACGACATCGTGGAAGGGGAAATCGTCAAGGCTACCGTGCTTCGGAAGACCGACAATGCGGTCATTCTCGACGTTGGTTTCAAGTCGGAGGGTTCCGTCCCGCTGGACGAGTTCCGCGATCCTGACGCGATCCAGGACGGCGACGAAGTCGAGGTGTTCCTCGAGAGCCTCGAAGATGCAGAAGGCGTCGTGGTTCTGTCGAAGAAGAAGGCGGACTTCCTGCGCGTGTGGGAGAAGATCAAGGATGCTTACGACAACGATCGTCCGGTTCCGGGAGTCCTGAAGCGTAAGATCAAGGGTGGGGTAACGGTCGATCTGATGGGGGTCGACGCATTCCTCCCCGGATCGCAGATCGCGCTTCGACGCGTACCGAACGTCGATGATCTGATCGGCAACGAGTACGACTTCATGATCCTGAAACTCAACAAGAGGCGCAGGAATATCGTCGTGTCACGGCGGGTGATCCTGGAGTCTGAGCGCGCGGACAAGCGCGAGTTGTTGAAGACGGAGCTGGAAGTCGGTCAGGTCCGAAAGGGAGTGGTGAAGAACATCACGGACTTCGGTGCGTTCATCGACCTGGGTGGCATGGACGGACTGCTCCATATCACCGATATGTCGTGGGGGCGGATCGGCCACCCGTCGGAGATCACGAACATCGGCGAAGAACTCGAGGTGAAGATCCTCGACATTGATTGGGACCGAGAGCGCATTTCGCTCGGCCTCAAGCAGCTGATGGCGTATCCGTGGGAGGACGTGGCGGCCAAGTACCCGGTCGGTAGTCGGGTGCGTGGCAGGGTCGTGTCGATCACGAACTACGGGGCTTTCATCGAGCTCGAAAAGGGAGTCGAAGGCCTGGTCCACATCTCGGAAATGAGCTGGACCCGGAATGTGCGACACCCGTCGCAACTCCTGTCGATCGGTGACGAGATCCAGTGCGTGGTCCTGCGGGTGGACGAAGAGGAGAAGAAGATCTCGCTCGGCATGAAGCAGACCGAGGAAGATCCCTGGCTCGCCCTGCCCGCTAAGTTCCCTCCGGGTACGAAGATCAAGGGTGTCGTTCGCAATCTCACCTCGTTTGGAGCGTTCGTGGAGGTTGAGATCGGCATCGACGGTCTGGTCCATATCTCGGACATGAGCTGGACCCGGCGAGTTCAGCACCCGTCAGAAGTAGTCAAGAAGGGCGAAGAGGTAGAAGTCGTCGTCCTGAACATCGACCCGGATCAGAAGCGGATCTCCCTCGGCCTCAAGCAGGTCGAAGACGATCCCTGGTACGAACTCGCAAAGGAATACGAGCCGGGCTCGGAGTGGAGCGGGACGATCGTTCGTCTGCTCGACAAGGGTGTGGTCGTCGATCTCGGTAAGGAGATCGAGGGATTCGTCCCGATCAGCCAGCTCGGAGTCGAGGAAGAGCTCGAAGATCCGGCCGAACGATTCTACGAGGGGGACCCGCTCGAGTTGAAGGTGATCGAATCGGATCCAATCAATCGCAGAATCGTCCTGTCAGTAACGTCGATCCCGGAGCCGCCTCCGCGGCCGGTCATCGAAGTCGTCGAAGAGGAGGTGGAGGAATCCGCACGGTCCGAGGAGCGGATGAAGTCCAGCCGAGACGAAGATATCGCCGAGACCGCAGCAGCGGTTGAGGAGGCTGTCGAGGAAGCCGCCGAGGCCGAAGAAGAGGTCGAAGAGGCTGAAGAAGAGGTCGAAGAGGTGGTTGACGAGGTGGTTGAAGAGGCCGAAGAGGTGGTTGACGAGGCGGACTCTCCGGCCGATGACGTCTCCGATGGCGATGACTCGGAAGAGAAGGAGAAGGAATCCTGAGCTTCTTGAGCATTACAGACCATCCAGAAGCTACGTGGAAGGGTTCGGCCGACTTGGTCGGACCCTTCCACGCATGGAGACGTGTGGCGACGACTGTTGCCTGGCTGGGAATGGTCATTGGGCTGGCCGGCTGTGCTTCTGGTGGCCAGGCGACCCGCGCAGTTCCGCCCCCGGCAGCGGACGGCGAGTTGATCGACCGCGAGTTCGGCGACTCGAGTCTCGGCGTTGGTTCGTCGGCGTTGGCTGACTCGGCTGTGGTGTTCGTGACGACGGGACGCTGGGATCAGGCCCGGGCGATTGCGGATTCAGTGGCACCCGTCGGGGGGGGGGAGTCGCTGTCGGGTGCGGATGTGGTGATCTTCGCCCGAATCCTCTCCGACCTGGGAGCTGAAGACCGGGCCGCAGAGCTTCTCCTGGCGAATTCCGGCGAAGTGGCGAGCGACGGCGGCATCCGGGAGTTGCGGCGAGCAGCGGCCGGCATGTCCGTGACGGAATTAGAGGCCCTGGAACAGAGCGTTTCATCGCTTCAGTCGCAGCAGCGGGTTGAAGGCGTGCTCGGAGCCGAGCTGGCCAGGGCGTATGCGCTCGCGGGGATGGAAGAAGCTGCTGTCCGCGTGGCCCGGAGCTGGCTCAATGCGAACATCGAACCCGAGGATCGTCGTACCCTCGAGCAGGTGATCGATGGCGACATCCAGCCGCCATCAGAGCCGCTACTGATTGGAGTCATCCTTTCACTCACCGGCAGATTCGCGCAGGTCGGAGAGGACCTGCGCGACGGGGTCTTCCTCGCGCTGGCAGAATACGATTCTGCATCGTTCAGCGGACAGACGATCGATCTCGTGGTGCTGGATGATGGGTCGGACTCCGACCGCTACGACCTGCTGCTGGACGATCTGGAATCACGGCACGTCGCGGCAGTGATCGGTCCGATCCGCTCCGAGTCCCTGTCCGATGCAGCCGCCAGCCGGAACAATGCGGGCCTGGCGATCGTCAGCCCGACGGCGACACGGGATTCGGGAACCGGTCCCAACGCGTATTCCCTGTGGGAGAAGGGCCGGCGGGAGTCGGCAATCGGGGGAGCGCTCGGACAGTGGTTCCCCGAACGAATGGGCCTGTACCGACTCGGTGCGCTTTATCCGTCGGACGACGGTGGAAGAGCCGGCTTCCGAGCCTTCGAGGCGGCGGCCATGGCATCGGGTGCGGCAGTCGTGGGAGCCCGGGAGTACGAGCCGGATTCGACCACCTTTGAACAGCCGATCCAGGCTGTGCTGGAGTCGGATCCGGAAGGGGTAATGGTACTCGCTGGTGACCCGGCGACCGTGCTTCAGATTGCGCCCCAGCTTTCCTATTTCGGCCTGAGAAGCCGGATCATTGGCGGTGGAGAGGCCTGGTCGGATCCGTCAGTCCTGCGACGACTCGAGCCTGCATTTGCCGACTACCGGGTGGTGTCCCTGTTCATAGACAGGACGGCGGAGGGGACGGAGTGGGCCCGGTACGTAGAGGCTTATGAACGGGAATTCCGTCAATTGGCGCCGGAAAACCTGTTGCCCGCACTGGGATACGATGCAACGCGACTGGTGCTGGAAGGAATGGGTCGTGAGACCCTGGGTCGTCCTGGTGCGGTCGCGCGTTCTATCAGGGCGAGTGGCGGTGTGGATGGAGCTACGGGGACGATACGGTTCAGCGAGGCAGGTCTTCCGTCGCGGGTCGCTATGGTGCGTATGCTCTTGGATGGTCGGCTCGTAGACGTCGACCCGGACGCCCTCTCCGTGTGGGCGGAGGAGGCTCGTGCGCAAGAAGAGCTGATGAAGGAGCTGGAAGAAGAGGAGGAGAAGCGGAAGGCCGAGCGCGAGGCGGAGCGACAATGAGCACGCGAGATAAGCTCGAGCGACTGCGCGAATTCAGGCTCAAGACCCTGGAGGGCGGCGGGCCGGAGCGGCTGAAGCGCCAGCACGATAAGGGGAAACTCGGTGCCCGGGAGCGTCTCGACGTGCTTCTCGATCCCGGGACATTCGTCGAACTCGACCGATTTGTCGAACACAGGTCTGCGGACTTCGGCCTCGATCAACAGCGGATCCCCGGAGATGGCGTCGTAACAGGGTACGGCAAAGTCGACGGGCGGACGGTTTACGTATTCAGCCAGGACTTCACCGTGTTTGGTGGCTCGCTGTCCGAGGCCCATGCCGAGAAAATCTGCAAAGTCGTCGACCTGGCCGTGCGAAACGGGTCCCCGGTTGTCGGGCTGAACGACTCTGGTGGTGCGCGGATCCAGGAGGGGGTCGCGTCGCTCGGCGGCTACGCTGAGCTGTTCTGGAGAAACACGATGGCCTCCGGCGTGGTCCCACAGATCAGTGCCATCCTGGGACCGTGCGCCGGCGGGGCTGTCTATTCTCCCGCGATCACGGACTTCGTGTTCATGGTCCAGGGAATCAGCCACATGTTCGTGACCGGGCCGAACGTTGTGAAGACGGTGACGCACGAAGAGGTGAGCTTCGAGGACCTGGGAGGAGCGCGTGTCCACGCCACGACCTCCGGTGTGGCTCATTTCTCCCGTAACACCGAGATCGAGTGTCTACAGGCGATCCGCGAGCTTCTCTCCTATCTGCCGGCGAATAACTCGGAACCTCCACCGGTCAGAGAGACGGGCGATCCGCACGATCGTATGGACGAGATGCTGCTCGAGGTGGTTCCCGATGCTCCGACCCAGCCGTATGACATGCATGAGGTGATCGGCCGGATCGTGGATGACGGAGACTTCCTCGAGGTACACGCAGGCTGGGCGGCGAACCTGATTACGGGCTTCGCCCGTCTGGGTGGACGCCCGGTGGGCGTGATCGCGAATCAGCCGGCCGTGCTCGCCGGAGTCCTCGACATCGATGCGAGTCGGAAGGGCGCACGGTTCGTCCGGTTCTGCGACGCGTTCAATATCCCTCTCGTGACCTTCGAAGATGTCCCCGGATTTCTTCCCGGGGTGGCGCAGGAGCACGGAGGGATCATCGTCCACGGCGCCAAGCTCCTGTTCGCGTACTGCGAGGCGACAGTTCCCAAGTTGACGGTAATTACCCGGAAGGCATACGGCGGCGCGTACGACGTCATGTCGTCGAAGCATATCAGGGGGGACCTGAATCTTGCCTGGCCGACGGCCGAGATCGCGGTGATGGGCCCGAAGGGCGCGGTCGAGATTCTCTACCGGAAGGAAATCGCCGATTCGGACGACCCTGCCGCGCGTGCGGCCGAGTTAGAGGATGACTTCCGGGAGAAGTTCGCGCATCCATATCTGGCCGCTCGCCGGGGGTTCCTCGATGATGTCATCGATCCGCGTGAGACCAGAATGCGACTGATCTCCGGTCTCGAGATGCTCGCCAACAAGCGGGACCGCAATCCTCCGAGGAAACACGGGAACATTCCGCTTTAGCGGTCGGAAGGGAGCTGGAACCGAGATGCCTGGCTATCACTGGCTTCCGGATCGATGGAAGGTCCTGGCACAGGCCCGGCGCGGCCACCGGGACGCATCCGTGCTGCACGAGCAGATCCCGGCATTGTCGAGTGCGAATCCGGCGACGGACCGCATCATCCCGGACATCGAACAGCGACACGCCGAGTACATACTCACGACCGGTACGAACGCCGAGATGGCCGCATCGATCGAGCTCTGCAGATTCCTCGTGCGGTGGTGTGCATCGACCTTTCCGAACCGGATCGCGGATCTCGGGTCAGGAATTTCCTCCTGGACTCTGCGGACCTGGCGGGATTCCGAATTCCCGACCTGCGAGATCTACTCTGTGGACGACAACACGAACTGGCTGGACCGCTCTCGGGAGTTCTCCGCAGCGGCTGGCACAGGGGAAGCCGGTTTCGTCCCGATGGATCAGTTCCTCGCGAATCCTGCCGTGGATGCGAGCTTCGATCTCGTGCTTTGCGACTTCGGGACGGTGCGGGACCGGGCGAAAAAAATGCAGCGGGCCTTCGATCTCGTCGCTCCTGGAGGAGCGATCGTTTGCGACGATGTCCATAAAGCGAGGATCTGGCGGGCGGTCAGAAAGGCCACCCGGCAGTCCCGGTTCGTCGGGAATAGTCTTCGCGAGCAGACCCTGGATTCGCAGGGCCGATTCGCCTGGCTGGCCCGGCGTCCCGGTTAGGTTGTTTGAACACGCAGGTTGGGAGACGGCATGTTTGAGAAGGTCCTCATCGCGAATCGGGGGGAGATCGCGCTTCGTGTCGTACGCGCATGCCAGGAGCTCGGCGTTCGGGCCGTGGCCGTGTATTCCGAACCCGACGAGTTTTCCCCGCATGTCCTGACGGCGGAAGAAGCGGTTCCGATCGGTGCCGCCGCTGCGTCAGACAGCTACCTGAACATCGATCGACTGCTGGACGCCGCGCGACAGACGGGGGCCGAGGCGATTCATCCCGGGTATGGATTTCTGGCAGAGAACCCGGAGTTCGCAAGGCGAGTCGAGGACGCGGGGCTCGTCTTCATCGGTCCGTCCCCGGAAGCCATTCTGGCGATGGGAGACAAGACGGAAGCCCGGGCCCGCATGATCGAGGCGTCCGTCCCGGTCGTTCCGGGCAGCACCGGGCCGGTCGCCACGTCCGAACAGGCACGAGCCGAGGCCGAACGCCTGGGGTATCCGATCCTGCTCAAGGCGGCGGCGGGCGGGGGCGGAAAGGGAATGCGGATCGTCGAGTCCGAGGCGGAGCTCGACCGCGCGTTCGAAGCGGCGACCCGTGAAGCCGGACAGGCATTCGGAGATCCTCGGGTCTACATGGAGCGTTATCTCACCGCGCCTCGGCACATCGAGATTCAGGTGCTCGCCGACTCGTCCGGCCGCACGATCCACCTTGGCGAGCGGGAATGCTCGATTCAACGGCGGCATCAGAAACTCATCGAGGAAGCACCATCTCCCGCGATCGATTCGGAGACGCGAGCCCGGATGGGAGAGCTCGCCGTGGCCGCCGCCAGGGCGGTCGGATACGTCGGGGCGGGTACCGTCGAGTTCATGTACGAAGACGGCGAGTTCTACTTCCTCGAAATGAATACCCGGATTCAGGTGGAGCACCCGGTAACAGAGCTGGTTACTGGAGTCGACCTGGTTGCCTGGCAGATCCGAATCGCCGCGGGTGAATCCCTGGACATCGAGGCGGATCCGGCTTGGCCGGTCGGTCACTCGATCGAATGCCGGATCAGCGGCGAGGACCCGTTCCAGGGCTTCTTCCCGTCCACCGGCAGAGTCGAGTCCCTGTATGTGC
Source organism: uncultured Gemmatimonadota bacterium (assembly GCA_942490755.1). GTDB lineage: Bacteria > Gemmatimonadota > Gemmatimonadetes > Palauibacterales > Palauibacteraceae > Carthagonibacter. Next base: position 10,561 of record CALNYN010000052.1, on the reverse strand, counting down.
CCACAGGTCCGGGCGTACGCTGGGACGGGGGGATCGCGAGGGGGATCGAGGTCGGGCTGAATTACGATCCGCTGCTCGCAAAGCTCATCGTTCATGCGCCGACCCGCGAACAGGCGATCGTTCGGATGCGGCGTGCGCTGCGAGAACTCCAGATCGAGGGGATACGTACGACACAGCCGTTCCACCTGGCCGTAATGGACGAGCCCGACTTCCAGCACGGCCGCATGTCGATTCGATACATCGAGAACCACCCGGACCTGTTGAACGACGGCGCCGCTGACTGGCAGGTTCGTGCAGCGACCGTCGCGGCAGTGTTGCTCGAAGACGAGCGACGACAGACCGGGAGTTCTCATGGAATCCTGGCCGCTCAGTCCCTGCCGAACTCCAGTTCGGACGGAAGAACGGCGTGGCAGAGGGCATTCGATCCGCGATGACCGAATCCGCGATCGCACCTGCTGAGGGCCCCGGAACCGTCGTCGAACTCCGGATCGACTCTCTTGCCACAGGTGGTGAAGGGGTAGGCCGCGAAGCCGATGGACGGGTAGTGTTCGTTCCTCGCACCGCTCCCGGCGATCTCGTTCGAGCCCGGCTGGTGTTGTTGCGGAAGCGATGGGCGAGGGGAGAGCTCGTCGAGCTGCTCTCTCCGGGACCGGACCGGCGGCAGGCACCATGCCCGGTGTACGATCGGTGTGGAGGGTGCGCCCTCCAGCATATGCGGATCGAGGCACAGCGCGCTTCAAAAAGGCAAATCGTCTCTGACACTATGCGCAGAATCGGCGGAGTCGAGCTCGATGTTCCGGAGCTGGAATTCGCGGGCCCCGAGCTGGGCTATCGCAACCGCATTGCGGTGACGCTGCGGCGGACGCCCGAAGGAGTTGTTGCGGGTTTCAGAGCACATGACGACCCGGAGAGTGTGGTGGACCTGCCCGACTGCCTGCTGGCCGAGGCGCCGGTCCGGCAGGCGCTGCGCGAGCTGCGTTCAGGGTGGGGAAGTGATGCCTGCCTGCTGCCGGAGGGGCGGGAACTGCGAATCACGATACGGGCGGGTACTGGAGGTGAGGTTGCGCTGTTGGTTCAGGGCGGAGAATCGGACCGCCCGGGCGATCCAAGTTCTGTCGCTCGGTCGATCTCGGGACTGGCGTCCTACGTCTGGATCGACTCGGAGGGAGTGCACACCGTTCTGGCCGGCTCCGCCAGGTTCAAGGACTACTGGCAGGGGACGTGGTTCGGTCTCGGACCCGAGTCTTTCCTGCAGGTGAACCGAAGCGTATCGGATGCGATGGACAGATACCTCGACCAGTGCGTTGGGCCGCGAAGCGGACTTCGAATCGCTGACCTGTATTCCGGCGCAGGTGCGCGGGCCCTGCGCTGGGCTCGGGACGGCGCCAGCGTGACAGCCGTCGAATCAGACGCGGAGGCGTGCGCCGCGGCGAGCCTTGCGGTGGCTGAGTCGGGACTCGATGTCCGGGTCGTGCAGGCCCCGGTCGAATCGGCCGGTGAGAGCTACAAGGACTCGGAAGTCGTCGTAGTCAACCCGCCGCGAGCCGGACTGGCAAAGGGCGTTGCGGAAGACCTGGTGCAGGGGGGCGGGATACGTCGCATGGCATACGTCAGTTGCGATCCGGCGAAACTGGCCCGGGACCTGGCGCGCCTGTCTCCAGCCTGGAGGCCGGTTGCCGTGCGGGCCTTCGACGCCTTCCCCCAGACGGCGCACGTGGAGACGGTTGTCTGGCTGGAACGTGTCGAGGCGAACTCGTCGCATGGAACGGAGATGCTGTGAGGTACTTCGTCACGGTGGAAGATCACGAGTATTCAGTCGAGATCGATGGGGGGAGTATGAGCGTCGATGGCGCTCCCGTCGCCGCGGAACTGGCCAGTCTTCCCGGGACGGACCGTCGACACCTCCGCATGGACGACCGATCGGTGTCGCTGTTCGGTCGACTGCACCCGGATGGCTGGCTCGTTGAACTGGAAGGGCGAGGCTTCGTGGTTCGCGTGGAGGATGAGCGGGCTCGTCACATCCGCGACCTCGCCTCAGCCGCCGCGCCACTGGAAACACACCGGGAGGTGCGCGCACCGATGCCGGGCCTGATCGTCAAGGTGGAGGTCGAGATCGGCCAGGAGGTCGAGCAGGGGGACGGCCTCATCGTGATGGAGGCGATGAAGATGGAGAATGAACTGAGAGCCGATGCAGGCGCCACGGTCACGGAAGTGATGGTCGAACCAGGCCAGACGGTCAATCGTGGCGATCTGCTGGTCGTTCTCGAATAGCTGAAGAGGGACGGATGGACTCGCCTGATCGTGACAAGCGCTTCCGGACGCCATCGGACATCGAGGTTCGGACCGCCTATGGACCGGCGGATCTGGAGCTTGATCCGGCGGCGGACCTGGGAGAACCGGGGTCGTTCCCGTTCACCCGGGGAGTCTATGCGGACATGTACCGCGGCCGACCCTGGACGATGCGCCAGTACGCCGGATTCGGAACCGCGGCCGAGACCAACGAGCGATTCCGCTTCCTGCTCGAGCAAGGACAGACCGGACTGTCGGTGGCATTCGATCTTCCCACGCAGATGGGACTCGATTCAGACGATCCGTTGTCTGAAGGGGAAGTGGGACGGGTGGGCGTAGCGATCGACACGCTGGATGACATGGAACTCCTGTTCGACCGGATTCCACTTGATCGCGTCAGCACGTCAATGACGATCAATGCCACGGCGGCCGTACTCCTGGGACTTTACGTCGCGGTGGCAGACGGTCGGGGAATTCCGCGTGATCGGCTGAGTGGAACCGTCCAGAACGACATCCTGAAGGAGTTCGTAGCTCGGGGAACGTACATCTACCCGGTCGAATCCAGCCTCAGACTCGTAACAGACATCTTCGACTTCTGTGCCCGGGAGATGCCCCGCTGGAATAGCATCTCGATAAGCGGCTATCACATGCGCGAAGCCGGGTCCACCGCAGTCCAGGAGGTCGCGTTTACGCTCGGGAACGCCCGGGAATACGTTCGGCGAGCACTGGACCGCGGCCTGGAGCTCGAACAGTTCGCTCCGCGGCTGAGCTTCTTCTTTGCGGCGCACAACGACCTGTTCGAAGAGGTCGCGAAGTTCCGTGCGGCACGTCGGCTGTGGGCACGTATGATGAGGGACGAATTCGGGGCGTCGGATCGAAGCGCACGTTTGCGGTTTCACACGCAAACAGGTGGATCCACACTGACGGCCCAGCAGCCGCTGAACAACGTCGTACGTGTGGCGATTCAAGCTCTCGCTGCGGTAATGGGAGGGACCCAATCGCTGCATACGAACGGGTTCGACGAAGCGCTGGCGCTGCCGGGCGCGGATGCGGCCTTGCTGGCCCTTCGGACCCAGCAGGTAATCGCCGAGGAGTCGGGGGCAGCCTCGACCGCGGATCCGCTGGCAGGATCGTGGTACGTCGAGTGGTTGACTGATGAGCTGGAGCGGCGCGCGGTCCGATATCTCGAGCAGCTCGATGAGCTCGGGGGGGCTGCCGCGGCGATACCTTTCATGAGCGAGGAAATCCACCAGGCTGCATACCGCTGGCAACTCGAACTCGAGAGCGGAGACAGGCGGGTCGTCGGCGTGAATTGTTATGAAGAGGATACGGCTCCGTTGGATCTTCCGCAGCCGGACTTTGGCGTCCTCGGACGCGAGCAGACCGCACGTCTGGCGGTGGTGCTTGCGGCCCGCGATGATGCTCTGGTGCAGAACGCGCTCGCGGAGGTCAGACGGACAGCATCGGACGGTGGAAACCTGGTGCCGCCGATCGTCGACGCGGTCAAGGTGCGCGGCACGCTGGGAGAGATCAGCGGGGTCCTGAAGGAACTGTGGGGGCCGTATCAGGGTGCGTGAACGATGAAGCAGGCTCGCGGTAGCACTGGAAGAGGGTACTGATGCCGACATACGAATACAAATGCAACAGTTGCGGGATCGAGTTCGAGCGATTTCAGAAGATCAGCGATGATGCAATCAAGGCATGCCCGGAATGTGACGGTGAAGTGCAGCGGTTGATCTCGACCGGAGGCGGCCTCGTGTTCAAGGGGCCGGGATTCTACGCCACCGACTATGGCAGTCGAAGCTCGGGTCCAACCGGATCGGAAAGGCCGTCAGGGAAAGACTCCGCGAAAGAGGTATCCGGCGGGAAGAACGGGGAGTCATCGGCCGCCAAGGACGGCTCGGATGCCGGAAGCTGAATTCGTGGTTCCGGCGCCAGCTGCTCTGCGGGACGCATTGCAGGCGGCCGTAGTCGAACTGGGGGCTCCAGCGTCATTCGTTGCGCTCCTGGATCGGCCGGGCGATTCGGCGCACGGCGATCTGACGACAAACGCGGCGCTGGTGCTGGCAGGTATGTTGAAACGGCCGCCCCGGGAGATCGCTTCTGAAATTGCAGCCCGCCTGTCCGGCTCGACCCCTGGCGTAGTTTCCGTGGAGGTGGCGGGCCCTGGATTCCTGAATTTCCGCCTCGAGGATCGACTGGTGTGGACCGAGTTGGCCCGCGTGGCATCGGCGGACCAGTCATGGGGACGCTGCGAGGCGGACGCCCCGGAGCGAGTCAACGTCGAATTCGTGTCGGCAAATCCGACCGGTCCGCTGCACGTGGCGCACGGCAGGGGCGCGGCGATCGGAGACGTAGTCGCCTCGCTGCTGGAGTGGACGGGGCACCAGGTGGAGCGGGAGTACTACGTGAACGACGCCGGGCGGCAGATCGAGCTTCTGGGACTCTCGATCGACGCGCGTCTTCGACAGGCGAAGGGGGAGCAGGTCGCTGTGCCCGAGGGGGGGTACCAGGGGGCGTATATCGCGGAAATCGCGGCGACACTGGAAGCGGAGCAGGCTCCGGTCGGCCTGTCGCAAGCCGCAGGAGCGGAGCGGATCCGCGACCTGTCACGTCGCGCCAGCGACGTCCTTCGGGAGGACCAGGCCGCGGACCTGAAGGAGTTCGGCGTCCAGTTCGACAACTGGTTCCTCGAGAGTCAGCTGTTCGGCGCCGGCGAAGTGAAGACTCTCCTTTCGGATCTCGAGACCCGCGACACGGCATATCGCGACGCTGGTGCATTATGGCTCCGAACGACGGAATACGGAGACGAGAAGGACCGTGTGCTGGTCAAGGGAGACGGCTCGCATACCTACTTCGTGTCAGACATCGCCTATCATCTCGATAAGCGAACGCGGGGTTTCGATCGTGCGATCGACGTCTGGGGGGCTGATCATCACGGTCATGTTCTCCGGATGAAGGCGGCGCTGGAGGCCGGCAGCGTCGATCCCGACTTTCTCGAAGTGATCATCATCCAGCTCGTCACCGTCATGCGGGGCGGAGAAGAAGTGCGGATGAGCAAGCGGGCCGGGACGTTCGTCACGCTCCGCGAGCTGTACGAGGAGACGGGCCCGGACGTGGCCCGTTACTTCTTCCTGATGAGACGGGCGGAGGTCCCGATGACCTTCGACCTGGACCTGGCGCTCGACACGTCTGAGAAGAACCCGGTATACAAGGTCCAGTACGCCCATGCCCGAATGTGCCGAATCTTCGAGCGGGCAGGGGTTGATCCCATGACGCTGGTGGCTTCGGCGGATGGCTTCTCGGCGCTGTTGCTCTCTTCCGAGCGGGAAGTGGCCAAGACGGTTCTGCGGTTCCCGGAGATCGTTGCTGCCGCTGCGGGGGCGCGAGCCCCCTACCAGGTCTGCAGTTACCTCGAGCAGCTCGCCAGTGTCGTAAATGCCTGGTATCACGAGGGCAACATTGATCCCGATCGCCGTGTGCTCGCTGATGGACCGGCGCGAGATGCGCGACTCGGCCTGGCCAACGCAGTCAGAATTACCCTTCGGCAGGGTCTCACGCTGCTCGGGCTGACGGCACCGGAGCGGATGATCCGCGAGGAGGAAGAAACGTGATCGGAAACTCCGAGCGCGGACCCGAAGCAGGGGCGATTACTTATCGGGATGCCGGTGTGGATACCACGGGCTTGAAGGGCGATAGGAAAAAGGCGAACTCATATGACCTCGTAGAAAGTACCCCTACCGCTGCGGCGGACAGGGCGTGGTCGGTTCATTTGGGGGGCGGTTCCGCCTCCCCGGCGCCTCCGAACTCGTGGCCAGCGCCGATGGAGTGGGGACGAAGGTACTGGTCGCTGCGCGTACGGGGGTACACGACACGGTTGGTGAGGATCTGGTGAACCATTGTGTCAACGACATCCTCGCCGAGGGAGCCGAGCCGCTGTTCTTCCTCGATTACTTCGCCTGCGGCAAGCTGGATCCCCAGGTCGCGTTCGGGGTAGTTGAGAGGTATTACGTGGTTGCAGATCCGTTTGGGTGTGCACTGCTCGGGGGAGACCCGGCCGGGATGCCGGAGGTGTGGCCACGACCCCGGCCACTACCGGCCTGGCAGGGTTCATCGATTGGTCGAAGAAGTGTTCGAAATTCCCGGGCGAACCGGGGTCCGTCCCGGGGATCGACTCGTCGCCCTCCCGTCTTCGGGCCTCCACACGAACGGGTACAGTCTCGCCAGAACCGTGCTGTTTCAGCGCCTGGGTCTGGACCCTGGGGATCCCTACCCGGGCCTGTCGGGTGAAACGGTGGGGCAGGCGCTGCTGCGCGTGCACAGGTCGTATCTCGAGCCGTTGCGCGGGGTGCTGGAGTCCCATCTGGTCCGGGCACTGGCCCACATCACCGGCGGGGGAATCCCCGGGACCTGTCCCGGGTTCTGCCACGGGATGCCGACGCGGTGGTTCATCTCGATTCCTGGTCTCCGCCTCCACTGTTCCGCGTTCTCGCCGCGGAGAGTGGACTTTCGGATTCCGACCTGTACGAAACACTGAACATGGGAATCGGGATGATCGTCGTGGTGCCGGCGGAGAGTCTGGACCAGGTGCTTGGAGACGCCGGTGTCCAGTCGGTCGCGGGTTTCGTATGCGGCGAGATCATTGGCGGAGACGGTTCCGTGCGGTTGTCGCGAGCGGAATGAGTGTCGTCGACCCCCGGGATCGCGAGTGGATGCGTCGGGCGATCGCGCTGGCCCGAAACGGTTGGGGTCAGACTCGCCCGAACCCACTCGTCGGAGCGGTCATCGTGGCGGACGGGCAGGTGGTCGGTGAGGGCTTCCACTCCAGATTCGGCGAAGCGCACGCGGAGGTCGAAGCGATCCGGCAGGCAGGCGAGCTGGCACGAGGCGCAACACGTTATGTCACGCTGGAACCATGCGCCCATTCCGGAAAGACGCCTCCGTGCTGTCGGGCGATCGCGAACGCTGGCATCCGGCGAGTCGTGTATGGCAATTCCGACCCGAATCCGGCTGCGGGCGGTGGTGCAGTCGCACTCGTCGCGGCGGGACTCGAGGTAACGGGCGGAGTGCAGTCGCGTCAGGCGGCGCAGGTCAACGCCGCCTATCTCTGGCAGCACCAGCGCAACGCGGCCTTTGTGGGACTGAAGCTTGCCGCATCGCTGGATGGACGGATTGCCGAGCGGGAGGGGGTTCGGACCGATCTGACAGGTGCCGAGTCCCGCCTCGAGGTCATGCGGCTGCGTGCCGCGCACGACGCGATCCTGATTGGCGCCGACACTGTACGGATCGACGATCCCCTTGCTCACGGTCAGGGACATTTCCGCACCGCGGGTTGCACCGCTTCGCGTCGTGCTCGATAGCGAGGCACGCCTGTCGCTTGCCTCCAGGCTTGTCGACACCGTCGCCGACGCCCCGGTCCTCGCCATGGTCGGCGAGGACGCTGATCCCGACCGGATCGCTGGACTGCAGACTGCCGGAGTCGAAGTTGAGTTGATCGAGCGGGATTCCGGTGGAGGGCTGAACCTGTCGGTCGCGCTGGACGCGCTGAACGCCCGTGGACGCGGCGCAGTGCTGTGTGAGGGAGGAGCGAAGCTCGCGACGTCGCTCCTGTCCGGGGGGCACGTGCAGCGGATTCACTGGTTTGTCGCTCCGCGAATGGTCGGACCGGGCGGAGTCGCTGCGTTCACAGCGCAGGTCCCTGACACGAGTGCATGGCGCCTGGCCGATTGCCGGGCCCTCGGGGATGACGCGCTGATCGAATGGAATCACGCGGCATTGGATGCCGTTACGAGAGAGATCTGACATGTTTACGGGTCTGGTGGAGACAGTCGGTACGATTCAGGTGCGCGAGGAGTTCGAGCAGGGCGTGCGGTTCCGTATCGTCGCGCCTGGTTTCTCGGAGGCACTGTCTGAGGGCGAGAGCGTAGCACTGGACGGTGTGTGCCATACCGTGTTCGATGTCGATTGCGCCAGTCAAAGCTTCTGGTTCGAGTCAATCCGGACGACTCTGTCGCGCACGACCCTCGGCGAGTTCGTGCCGGGTCGCGAGGTCAACCTGGAAAGGGCGATCCGGGCCGGAGACCCGATGGGAGGTCACCTCGTCCAGGGCCATGTCGACGGAACTGGAGAGATGATCGAGGTCGAGGTGGCGGGTGAGACCGTATTCCTGCGCGTCAGACTGCCGGCGGAGGTTCGGCGGTTGACAGTGCTTTATGGCTCGATAGCGATCGACGGAATCAGCCTGACTGTGAATCGGCTGATGGAGGATGTCGCGGAAGTCGCGATCATTCCGTATACATTCCAGCATACGAACGTGAGTCGGCTTGGATCCGGCGATCGGGTCAATCTGGAAGCGGACATGATCGGCAAGTACGTGGACCGGCTCCTTGAGCCGTATCGAAGCCCCGGGACCTCGGCTGTGCGGGCCGAGGGCCGGACGAAACCCTAAGTCGATTCGGGAGTGGATTCGCATTGCAGTCTCCTGTAGATACCAAGGTTCAAGAAGCGCGATTGCCCACATTCATGTTTCTTCGGGCTTGTCATTATCGCGGACGACGAAGACCGGGAGAACGAGGGAGACCTCGTGTGCGCCGCCGACAAGGTCACACCGGAGATCATAAACTTCATGGCGACGCATGGGCGTGGCCTGGTCTGCCTGACGTTGGATTCGGAGATCGCCGACCACCTGGATCTCCCGCTGATGTCCGATGGACGCAACTCGGATCCGAACGGGACCGCGTTCACGGTATCGATCGACGCTACGATCGAGCGGGGCGTGTCGACCGGGATCAGTGCCGGAGACAGGGCACGTACGATCCAGGTGGCGGTGGACCCCGAATCGCATCCATCAGACCTTATTCGGCCAGGGCACATCTTTCCTTTGCGGGCGAAACGGGGTGGGGTACTCCAGCGCGTCGGACAGACCGAGGCGTCAGTAGACATCGCTCGGCTGGCCGATTGCGCGCCCGCGGGCGTGATCTGCGAGATCCTGAATGAAGACGGGACGATGGCGCGGCGCCCGGAACTCGAGGTGTTTTCAAAGACGCACGGGCTTCCGTTCATCACAGTGGCGGATCTGATCGCGTATCGGTTGAGTCACGAGCGCCTGGTGCACAGAGTCGCCGAGGCAAACCTCCCGACTCCATACGGCGACTACCGCATCGTCGGGTATCGAAACGATGTCGATTCGCACGAACACGTAGCGCTCGTGTTCGGCGATGTGACGGACCGTGATGACGTGCTGGTGAGAGTGCATTCGAAATGTCTGACCGGAGACGTCTTCGGGTCGGGTCGCTGCGATTGCCAGTCTCAGCTGCAGACGGCGATGATGCTTGTCGCGGAGGAGGGCGCGGGGGTCATCGTCTATCTCGACCAGGAGGGCAGGGGCATCGGCCTGCTCAACAAGCTTCGGGCGTACGAACTGCAGGACGAAGGCATGGACACGGTCGAAGCCAATGAGCACCTGGGATTTGCTCCTGACTTGCGAAACTACGGTATCGGTGCGCAGATCCTCCTGGATCTCGGGCTCAAGACAGTTCGAATGATGACCAACAATCCCAAGAAGCTGAGCGGGCTCGAGGGATTCGGGCTGGAGATTACGGGCCGGGTTCCGCTGGAAGGCGACGTAACCGAGCGAAACCACGATTATCTGAAGGCGAAGCGGGATAAGCTCGGGCACCTGCTCGGCTCCTCGTGACCGGCAGTCCGGACGGGTCAAGGAGCGAGACCGACCTTCGTGTAGCGCTGGTCGTAAGCCGATTCAACGAAGCGGTGACACTCGCGATGGAAGCGGCGGCCCGGAGCACCCTCATTCGGGCTGGTATTACCGACGATCGTATTCAGACTTACTACGTACCAGGCGCCTGGGAACTCCCCATTTGTGCCCACTGGCTGCTCGAGCGCGGCGGACTCGACGGCATCGTAGCCCTCGGGTGTGTGATCAGGGGCGAGACGCCGCACTTCGAGTACGTCTCGCTTGGTGCCACGACCGGCCTCGAGTCGGTGGCGCGTCACTTCGGGGTCCCGATCGGTTTTGGTCTCCTGACCACGGACACGGCAGACCAGGCCCGGGCCCGGGCCGGCGGGCGCAGGGGAAACAAGGGTGAGGAAGCGGCACTTGCAGTGCTGGAGATGTGCGAGCTCGCGGCGAGCCTTCGATGACCGCCGCCAACCCGAGATCTCGTGCCCGGAGCTGGGCGCTGCAGGTGCTGTACGCCTGGGATGTGTCCGGGGCAGATGATGATCTGGTCGATTTCGCTGCACGGACTCTGGG
>CALNYN010000051.1:0-30759 GCA_942490755.1 uncultured Gemmatimonadota bacterium | reverse complement strand
AAGCGCTTGCCGGTCTTCGAATAGTTTGAAAGCAACGAGGCGGGTAAGGCACGATCCAGGGTCGGACTCGATTGGGGGGCGAGGCTCCCAGTACCGCTCGTGCGAATCGCCGGCGTCGAGCCCCTCGACCCGGTAGCGCATTGAGATTTCCCACCCGGCCGAGCGGCAGCACGGATTCTGGGCAACGGCCGGAGCGGCTGTCGAAAGCGCAAACAGAGCCAGACAGCACATGCCCCACGCGGGCCGAGCCCGGTCGAACTGTCCCACCCTACCAGTCCCAGCCGACGGCGATCGTCGTGCCGAAATCGTTGTCGCTCGCACCTTCGGGTGGCCTGCTGTCGTACTGGTCGTAGAACGAAAGACGCACGTAGAAATCGCTGAACAGATCCTGCCGATAACTGATGTCGAAATCAGCCCGGATACGACCTGATTCCGTGACGCTTGGATAGACCAGAAGACTCGCGGATAGATCATTCTCCCAGTCCCCGAAGGTAAAGAAATTGAAATAGGTGCCCAACAGCGATTCCAACGAACTGTTGGGCTCGAGTCCGGTGTACTCTTCCCGGTTTCCCAGGATCCCGGCGACCCAGCGCCACTCCACCCTGTTTGTCTGGAGAATATCGCGTCCGCCGACGGCACCGAGCAGCAGCCGAAGATCGAGGTCGAGTTCCTGATTCTGTTCCACCTGGCCGAGCAGGCCCGCGTACCATGTCTTCGGCAGCAATCTGACGACAGTCAGGTTCATCTGATTCCGGCTGGTGGTTCCCACGTCGTCCTGGCTATTGAGCCGTGAATCCAGCGTGAGCGACGATGCCCAGTTCTCACCCCGATAGACGAACTGCGCACCGAGCGTGTAGTTCGTCACGCTGTTCGCCTTGGCGAACGAGAACCCGAATTCCAGGAATCCGTCCCATTTCGACCAGAAAGAATCATCGAGAGAGACCATCTGGACGATTCTGACCAATGGGATCTCCCGCGTACCTGCAGCGCCCACGATCCGCACCGTGCCCGGTTCCTCACCCGGCTCCAGCGTTCCGAAAGTGCGCGTCTGGTCGTCCAGCTCGATGTCCCAGTAGTCGGAGCTGCCGATCGTCGAGAGATCGTCGAACTCGATGTACGTCGAGCTACCACCCGGAATTTCAAACTCGAGCTTGCCTCGCTTGAATCCCTTCACGTCGCCGTTGATCGAATCGCCATTCACGTGGATGATGAATTCCTGGGCGACGACAGGCGCCGCTCCACAAAGCATGATCGCACTCGTCAGGGCCAGGATCCGGCGAGTCTGATTGAACATCCTGCGGTCGCCTACGAATCTCGGCTTCAACGACCTCTCCTACGTGGCTCATTTGTCGCTGCCCAATCGAAGCGTCACTCGACTCGTCACGAAACTTCCATCGGGATCGCTCTTCGCACCTCGAGTAATCGATCGAGGTCAATCCGGGCGATGGCGATCCCCGGACCGCCCCTGGCCTCGGCCAGAATCTCACCCCACGGATCTACGATCATGGAATGACCGAAGCTCTCCCTGAGTCCACCGTCGTCGTGGCGTCCCTGCTGCGCTGCGGCGACCACAAAGCTCTGAGTCTCGATCGCCCTCGCTCGAACCAGGACGTGCCAGTGATCCTTGCCCGTCGTGGCTGTGAATGCCGACGGAATCGTGATTATCTCGGCACCCTGGCGTCGCAGCTTCCCGAACAGATCCGCGAATCTCAGGTCGAAGCATACGGTCAAACCGATCCTGCCGACGGAGGTCTGCGCCACCACGACCTCGTCACCAGGCTTGACCGTCGCCGACTCCTGGAAGCGGACCTCCGCCGAGATGTCGACGTCGAACAGGTGAATCTTCCGGTAGGCTGCGATTCGACTACCGTCGGGTCCGAACAGCACCGATGTATTGAAGCATCTTGCCGGATCGTCGCTCAATTCGGCGAACGATCCCAGGAGCAGGTGGATTTCGAGTTCACGAGCGAGTTCACTGAAGCGATGGCAGGTAGGTCCATCCAGCGATTCCGCCCGAGTCACCTTTTCTTCATGCGGTCCGAGGAACGGGGTGTTCTCGGGTGTGGATACGAAGCGGGCCCCGAGCGCCCACGCTTCTCGAATCAGCGCGTCTGCCTGCTCCCAGTTCGCATTCTCATCGCTGGTCGAATTCAATTGAACTGCGGCGGCCTGAAACAGCACCCACCCCCCGGTCACGGAATCCGGATCGATTGATCCGCTTTCGCCCGGGGCGAAGCAGCCCGAGGCCGAGTGATTCTATGGGTGGCAGGTCGCGCGAGCCACAACCCCTCCGGGAGGGCCCTCCGTGCGGCTCAATCGTCCTGTCCGTCCGGATGACACGCGTAGCAGCGATCGCTGTCATATGCGTAGGCCGAGATCTCCGAATGCTTGTCGTCCATGCGGTCCTGATCGTGCGGATGACAGGCGAAACAGGAGAACTCCGTGTAGTCGGATGGATCCACGTGGCACGTCTCGCAGCCGCCCCATTTCCCCTGGTGCTTCCCTGATAGAATCGGGAAGAACTGAAGGTCATGGTTGAAGTCTGCGCCGGACCACGAGTCCCGTGTGTGACAGGTCAGGCAGGTCGTCGGATAGCCGGATCCTTCGTGCTGTCCGTCGTAGTCCGCCTGGTGACACGAGACACACTCGTCAGCCGCCACCCCCGGGTACTTCGGCGACCCGTCCGGCTCATGACAGGCCGTGCATGACAGGATGGCGTGCGCCCCCAGCAGGTCGAACCCGTTCGCCACCGACGGGTGGTCGAAGCCCCCGCTCGTCCAGCTGTCCCTGGTGTGGCACTGCAGGCAGGTCGTCGGATAGCCGGATCCTTCGTGCTGTCCGTCGTAGTCGGCCTGGTGGCACGGAGACGCACTCGTCATCCGCGACCCCCGGGTATTTCGGCGACCCGTCCGGCTCATGGCAGGCCGTGCATGACAGCATGGCGTGTGCCCCCAGCAGATCGAACCCGTTCGCCACCGACGGGTGGTCGAAGTCCCCGCTGGTCCACGTGGGACCAGAATGGCACTGCAGACACGTGATCGGGGTGTTCGAGTCGCCGTGCTGGTCGACGTATTCGTCCCCGTGACAGGCGTTGCAGTCGGTCCGATCCTTGGGACCATCTGGTGTCACCACAACGATCTGTGCGGCGTCCGTGCTTCCGGATGCCGAAGCGGTGATCTGGGTCCAACCGTCACCGGTTGCCGTGACGACTCCGCCGGCCACCGTCGCTACCGAGACATCTGCGGTCGTCCACTCGAAAAGAACGCTCGGAATCGATTGCCCTTCGGAGTCCAGGGCGCTGACGGTCAGCCGTGTGCTGAGACCTGCGTCCCACAGCATGACCACCGGACCCTCGACGGTGATGCTGGCAACCGGGGGTGACTCGGATTCACCCGAACCGGGGTTGCCTCCCGCTGGACCGGCAGGATCGGAATCACCGCCGCACGCGAACGCAGCAAATGCCATGGCTGGCAATAGGTATCGAACTCTCAGCATCATGCATCCACCCGACTGAACGAGACAGGGCCTTCACGCCTACACTCGATATGTAATAGACGAGCAGAAAGCGAGCCAAGATACACTACATTTCCCAGAAGCGGGGAGACTCCGTCCAGGAAGACCAGTAAGTAGTTACAGGAAACGAGTGATTGCGGGACTCGAGCCCGGACCTTGGTTCGAGGGTACGGTCGCCGGAGTTTCCCGTCGCTGACGGACGATAATGTCTGACTCTGAAGAATCCCGTGACTCATCGATCGCCGGAACACCGCATTGCGGCTCGAGCGAGCATGCCGCAGGGTGCTTCATCGCCCCGGCGGTCGGTGACCGGAAACGCCCCCCCCGGTGCTGAACCATGGAGGAGTCGCATGCGGAGCCCCACGACTGACCCGAGTCGATCTAGACGCGGCGTTCTCATGGCCCTCTGCGTGCTGGTGGCCTCCCTGGCCGTGCCTCCGCCGGCCGGGGCTCAGGAGGAACCGACCTACGTCGACGAGACGGATCCCCTGGTCCGGCAGAAGCTAGAGGCGTGGCAGGATCTTAAGCTCGGCCTGCTCATGCACTGGGGACCCTACAGCCAGTGGGGTATCGTCGAATCGTGGTCTCTCTGCTCCGAAGACGTTGGGTGGTGTCAGCGCTCCATGGACAATTACGACGAGTACAAGAGAGCGTACGAAGCGCTTCAGACCACGTTCAATCCAACGGAGTTCGACCCCGAGCGGTGGGCCCGGGCCGCCCGGGATGCCGGCATGAAATACGTGGTGTTCACCACGAAGCACCACGACGGGTTTTCCATGTTCGACTCCCGCCTCACCGACTACAGGATCACGGCTCCCGCCACGCCATTCAGTGCGGACCCGCGGGCCGATGTGACGAAGGAGATCTTCGAGGCGTTCAGGCGAAGGGGCTTCATGATCGGCGTGTACTTCTCCAAGCCCGACTGGCACAGTCCGGACTACTGGTGGCCCTACTTCGCCACGCCAGATCGCAATCCCAACTACGACATCGAGAAGTATCCCGTACGATGGCAACGGTTCGTCGAGTTCACCCATGGGCAGATCGACGAGTTGATGAGCGACTATGGGTCGGTCGATATCCTCTGGCTCGACGGCGGGTGGGTCCAGCGCCTGACCCCCGATGAGGTTCGCGCCTACATGAGCAGGCCCGACAACTCTCAGCTTCGAGTCCAGAGCCAGGACATCGATATGCCGCGCCTGGTGGAGAATGCCCGCCGGAAGCAGCCGGGTCTGATCGTGGTGGACCGGGCCGTGCCCGGACCCTACCAGAACTACCTGACGCCGGAAGCTCGCGTCCCCAACGAAGTCATCCCCTACCCATGGGAGGTGCCGATGCCCATGGCCACGAGCTGGTCGTTCAAGCAGGACGACACATACAAGTCGGCCCGGAACCTGGTCCACATGCTGGCCGACGTCGTCTCACGGGGCGGAAATCTTCTTCTGAACATCGGGCCTGGACCCGACGGCAGGTGGCACGACGCTGCCTACGACCGCCTCAAGGAACTCGGTGCCTGGATGAATGTCAACGGCGAGGCGATATACGAGACCCGGGCCCTGTCGCCGTACCGGGAAGGAAAAGTGCGCTTGACCCATCGGGCAGACGGGACGGCCTATATGATTTACCTGGCCGACGAGGGAGAAGAGCGTCTGCCCGCGTCCGTGTCCATCACAGGACTGCAGCCAGTAACCGGCGCAACGGTCTCACTTCTGGGCGGAGAGGAGGCTCTCCGGTGGAAGAGCGCAGGAACAGGATTCAGCGTGGAAGTGCCCGAGCCTCAACGCAACCGCACGCCGAGCAAGTACGCCTGGGTAATTAAGATCTCCGCCATCGAGCAGGCAGGCGTGGATGCCCCCCTGAAGGTCCAGCTGCCACAGACGACCGCAGGGTGAGAATCCCGGGCGGGGATGGGAGCGGAGGGGGTGGGATTCGAACCCACATGTCCTTGCGGACGCCGGTTTTCAAGACCGGTGCATTCGCCGTTCTGCCACCCCTCCGGAGGATTCCCACTTTCCCACTTCGGGAATCACTTCGCAGGCGGAAGATAGACATGTGAAACACCGCCCGCGAGATTCACGTACATTGTGCAGAGCCTAACGATACGACAACCGACGGGTTTCGAGCCGGGTTCAGGGCTACGTTACCCCGCGACGACGGCCCGTTTTGGACGGAGGAAGATGACCTTGCGGAAGATCCTGCTCTTGTTCGGCCTGGAGATTGCGCGGCGTGTCCTTAAAAAGGTACTGCGCGTCTGATCCTGCCTGTCCCGGCATCGGGTCGTGCGACGCGGCCCGAGGCTGCTACTGCATGATCACGGTACGATCTCTATCTCCGTGTCCACCGCCACATCCATGCGTAACGAGTGAAATACACTGCAGTACTTCTCGAGCGACAGGTCGACGGCACGCCGCGCTCGGGGTTCCGGGACGTCTCCTTCGATCCGGAATCTGAGGAATAGCCTGGTCACGGCGCGCGGGACCTCGTCACGACGGTCCGCGCCGACCTCGACGTGCATCCCGCGGATCTCCTGCCGACCCTTCTGCAGGATGTCGACCACGTCGATCGCCGCACACGCGCCGACCGACTCGAGAAGCAGGTTCACGGGCGACGGGCCAGCCTGACCGTCTCCATCGATCGCGGTTCGCACCTGGCCTGCAGTCGCGTCGAACCGGAATTCACCCTTCCAATCTAACGTCACTGTTTGCATGCACATCTCTGTTCTTGTTGAAGTTGTTTCTCGCAACTGATTCCGAGCCGCCATTCCCGGCTCCCGCTTTCCCACCCGGTGGGTGTCGGCGAAGATAGGACCGTACGTATGCTCGATACAAGCAGCATAGTCTCAACTTCCCGTCCGCGAGCCCGGAGGATACCAGATGAGATCGTTTACCAAGTACCTCACTTTGAACGTGCCCGCGCGGATGATGTTCGTGAACATCACGGCCGAGGTCGATATGGCCCTGGTCGAGAGTGGGGTCCGGGAGGGACTCTGCCTCGTGAATGCGATGCACATCACAGCAAGCGTATTCATCAACGACGACGAACCCGGACTGCACCGCGACTACGAAGTGTGGCTGGAAGAACTGGCGCCATTTGATCCGAGTCCCGAGCGGTACCACCACAATCGTACCGGGGAAGACAACGCCGACGCGCACCACAAGCGGCAGATCATGGGTCGGGAGGTCGTGGTTGCCATCACAGGCGGGAAGCTGGACTTCGGTCCCTGGGAGACGATCTTCTACGGCGAGTTCGACGGACGGCGTCCCAAGCGCGTCCTGATCAAGATCATCGGGGAGTAGCCGCCCCGCAGGTGAGGGCGGCCCTTTGCGCCCCGCCCCAGAGGTGGCATCTTGTGCCCTCAACCGGTACGCGGGCGGCGCGTGTCATGGGACATCGCCGTGCTGCGTGGAACTTGCGAAAAGATGGATCGGATCCGCACCGTGACTGATCCTCGCGGCAGCGGCCTCGATCGTCGTCTGCCGCCGCTCCCGCTGGCCGCCCAGGACCAGGCGAACCGGCTGTGCAGCGCTATCGTGGAGTACCGAGCACGGATACTGGGCCGAATTCAAGCTGGAGGGCGCCCCGAGCGGACAGGTGAGTGGCGTCAGGTTCGCGCTGGTGGACCGAGCCAACGAGGCCGCAAGACGTGGTATGAGTTCTCAGCCGTGACGAACGCAGGGTCCGGTCATCGTGCAGCTCGACGTACCGGGGTGGCCGTTCGAGACGACCGATGTGACCGGTGTGATCGTGAAGATGGCCGGTCAGCCGGCCATGCGTCTGCCGAACGAGATGCTGGGCATGATGCAGCAGCAGATGGTCGACAATCCGATGCTGGATGTCGCGGAGAAGTGTGCGGCATCGAGCTCGTCGGCGAGGAGAGTGTCGAGGTGCCGGCCGGTGACATGCACGCCTGGCACCTCAAGAACGACGAAGATGGCTCCGACGCCTGGGTTAGTCCTGACGTTCCGTTCGGTATCGTCAAGGGAACCTCGGGCGAGGCAGGTGGGGACATGATGGTCCTCGCGGGCTACGGAAACGACGCCGTGTCCTCGATCCCCGAGGAGCCGCAGGCAATGCGATCCATGCCCGGAATGGGCCGCAGGACTGAACCAGCTGAGCAGCAAGCTGATGAGCCGGCGGTACTCCACCGCCGGCCTGACCCATCTCCACGGAGGTCCATGGCATGTATTCGCGACGGCGTTTCCTCGGGTCCATCGGCCTCCCCTCTTTCGCGGTGGCGGCTGGACTCCCCTCTTCCCCCTCCCGACGCCTCGGCGATACCGCCGGAAGCGCTGGATGCTCTCGACCAGTCACTCCGGCACCCGCATGACGCTGCAGTGGACGAGGCATTTCTGGGGGGAGGTCGCACGCGCGTTCACGGTCGATCGAGCGCTCGTGAACCTCAACAACGGGGGAGTGAGCCCGGCGCCAGGCTACGTCCAGGACGCCATGCAGCGCCACCTGGACTATTCCAACAAGGCACCGGTCTACACCATGTGGCGAATACTCGAGCCACAGCGCGAAGCCGTGCGGGAGCGATTTGCCCGACAGTGGGATGTCGAACCCGAAGAGATCGCACTTACCCGGAACGCCTCCGAGGGCCTTCAGATCATTCAGTTCGGGTTCGATCTCGAGCCGGGAGACGAGGTCCTCACTACGAACCAGGACTATCCGCGCATGCTCACGACGTTCCGACAGCGGGAACGGCGGGAAGGAATCGTACTGCGCGAGATTGCGATTCCGGTGCCGGCCGAGGATCCGGCCGAAATCGTCCGACGTTTCGAAGCGGCGATCACCCCGCGGACCCGGCTGATCCTGATGTGCCATGTGGTCAACCTGACCGGTCAGATTCTGCCTGTGCGCGAAGTCGTGGCCATGGCCAGGCGCCACGGAATCCCGGTCATCGTCGACGGGGCGCACGCGCTGGCTCAGTTCGACTTCACCCTGTCCGACCTCGACTGCGATTACTACGCGGTGAGCCTGCACAAATGGCTCTTCGCGCCGATCGGAACGGGACTGCTGTACGTGCGCGAGGACCGGATTCCCGAACTGTGGCCTCTGCAGGCGGCGGACCCCCACCTGGACGCCGACATCAGGAAATTCGAGGAGATCGGTACACATCCCGCCGCCGGATACCTGGCGATCGCGGAGGCCCTGACCTTCTACCAGACGGTCGGCCCGGCTCGAAAGGAAGCACGTCTTCGGTACCTGCGCGACAGCTGGGCGGAGCCCCTGCTCCAGGTTCCGGGCGTCGTCCTTCACACGAGTCTCGACCCGAGGTTCTCGTGCGCATTCGCGACCGTGGAGATCCAGGGGATCGAGCCGGGTGCGCTCACCAGCTGGTTGTGGCGCGAGTATCGGATCATCGTGACGCCGATCGTGCACCCGGAGTTCAAGGGTATCCGGGTCTCATCGAGCGTTTATACGACACCGGAAGAACTGGCCCGGTTCGTTGAGGCCATGGAGCGAGCGGCCCGCCAGGGTATCCCCGCCTGATCCGGCCGAGCCGAGTATGACCCCGGCGGTGCGCCTCGCCGAATGGCTGGACATCCGTCCGACCGAAGTACGACTCGTACTCCTCACTTTCAGCGGCGCGTTCGTCATGATGGCGTTCGTCGTACTGTCTCGAGCTCTGCGAGAGGCGTTCTTCCTCGACAGCTTCGACGCTTCCGCCCTTCCCTATGTCGGCGGCGCGGCGATCGGGCTCGGGCTCGCCGGCGCCGGGCTGTTCGCCCGTGCTCTGGTGGGATACCACCCCAGGGGCGTGCTGCGGACGGTGATCGTAGCGCTCGGCGCAGCGCTTGCCGTCTTGTATCCGTTTGTCGCGCGGTCCGCATCGACGGTCGTCCTGTTCTACTTGCTGACCGCGGTCGGGACCCTGCTCCTCACTTCGGGATTCTGGCTCGTGGTGAGCGAGTTGTTCATGGTGCGGGAAGCGAAACGCCTGTTCGGCGTCGTGAGCGCCGGTGGAACACTCGGTCTCCTGGTGGCCGGAACGTCGATCCGCCCGCTCCTGGCCCTGTTTGCACCGAGAGACCTGCTGATCGTGCTCATCGGCCTGCTGGGGCTCAGCATGCTGATCAACGAGCTCATTCCACGCGACCGACTGACTGTAGACGCCCGCGGATCTGGAAACCGGCCCAGACGGGGTGAGGGCATCCGGCTGGCGCTCGAGACGCCGCACGTGCGCCTGATCGCAGCAGTCATTCTGGCGGTCAGCGCGGCCAGTGCCGTGGTGGATTTCCAGTTCAAGGAGGCCGTGCAGCGAGCCGTGGGCAGCGGGCCGGAGATGGCGGTGTTCTTCGGTGACTTCTATGCATGGACGGGGGGGCTGGCGCTCGTCATCCAGCTGCTCCTTACTACTCGCTTCCTTGCGGCGGCGGGAATCGCCTGGAGCGTGGCGCTCGTCCCGCTCGTCGTGGCCTTGGGTTCAGGCGGAATGCTCCTGGCCCCGGGACTGGTGGCGGCCACGGGGCTGCGTGGAGCCGATTCGACGCTTCGAAAGTCAATATTCCGATCGGTAATGGAATTTCTCTGGGTGCCGGTTCCACACGATCTCCGTCGGCGCACCAAGACGGTCGTGGACTCGGTGGCTGATGCGGCGGGCGAGGGACTGGGCTTCCTGCTCGTGTTCCTGTGGGTCACCCTGCCTGGATTCTCCTCCCGCTGGCTTTCCATATGGGTAATCGGCATCTGCGTCGCCGTGGTCGCGCTGTCATGGCGCGTCGGGAGGGAGTACTTCGCGACTCTCCGATCCCGGCTCGCGGACGGCGGAGGTGGGGATGCGATGCTGACGGAAGCGAGCCGAGCCGGTGCCCCCCTGGCGTCTACCCTGAGCCGGCTCGACATCACGCGCGTTCTCGACACCCGCGGAATCGATCTCGGGCCATTAGGCGCCAGTTCGCCTTCCAGGGGCGGATTCGACCCTGCGGAAGACGACGAGCCGGACACGCTTCTGCGCTCCGGTGATATCGGTCGAATCACCGAGTTCCTTCGACTGGAAGGCGTACGGGATCCGGAGCTGGTACCGGTTCTCGCGCGCCTCATCGCCCGAGACCGGTTGCTGGCGCCGGCCTCCAGGGCGCTGGTGGAGATCGGGGCGCCAGCGGTTCCGGGACTGGCCCTGCTGCTCGCCGACGAGGGGGCCGACTTCGTAATCCGGCGACGAATTCCCCGGGTTCTTTCACAGATTTCAGGCCCGGCTGCCGATGACGCCCTGTTGGACGCCCTGGGAGCCGGTCGGTTCGAAGTGCGATACCGGGCTGCGGTC
Organism: uncultured Gemmatimonadota bacterium; assembly: GCA_942490755.1. Lineage (GTDB taxonomy): Bacteria > Gemmatimonadota > Gemmatimonadetes > Palauibacterales > Palauibacteraceae > Carthagonibacter. The sequence continues at coordinate 19,982 of CALNYN010000051.1, read as the reverse complement.
GGTCTGGCACGGCGTCGCGCTGCGGGGCAGCCCGGGAGCGAGGACTCGCCGGACGTCGCAGTGTGGCAAGCTATCCGCGAGGAGCTCGGACGGGGTCGTGCGGTATGGGAATTGGCCCGGTTGCTGGACGACGTGGAGCCAGACCCACTTGTCGAGCGGCAGTTGGGCATGCGTGGCGAATTGAGTCTCGAGCACGTGTTCCGGCTGCTCAGCCTCGTTCTCGATGCGGCTCCGATACGGGCGGCATATCGATCGCTGCTGTCCGGCGATCAAGAGGCCCGTAGTTTCGCACTCGAGTACCTGGAACAGGTCCTGCCGACAGACGTGAAGCAGAGACTGTGGCCGTTCATCGGGGATTTGAGCGACTACCAGGAACGGCAGGCCATTAGACCGCTCGACGACGTGGTGGCCGATCTCGTCCGCACCGGAGCCACGCTGTTTGGAGGAACCGAACAGCGTGAAGCGCTGCGCCGGTACCTGGACGAGTCGCACGGACCCACCGATCCGCTGGATCCCGCCGGCGACTGATCCCGCCGGCCGGGATCAGACCTGGTCGGTGTCTCCCGGATCGCGGTACTGGAACCGAGACCGCCACCCCTTCGAAGCCACGAAGTGCTGGATCCCCGGGCGCTCACCCTCGACCAGACAAGCCTGCACCCGTTCCTCGGCTCGTCTGTCCAGCGCCGTCACCCGTTCATGCTGTCGCAGGTGCTCGGCCCACGAGTCGACGAGAAACACCTCGATATGGCGATCCGGATCGGCCGAGTCGACGAACAGATCCCAGAAATAGGCACCGCTGCGTCTGCGACGCCGTCGGAGGTCCAACATCGCGGTCTCGAATTCCGGAAGCTTCTCCGGATCCACCTGGTAGCCGACCGACACGAGAACCGGGCCTTCTTCGGGCTCGATCGACTCGGCAACGGTGGGGGCGGGCCAGTGTCGAGTGGGCGCCAGGTCGAGACCGACCGTGTCCCTCACGTGATAGTGGAAGCGGGCCAACGTACCGACCACGACCCCGGTCCCGGCTACGGCCATCGCCATCCCCAGCCCGGCCTGGCTCGCCACGGCGCCCCACAGAATGCTGCCGATCGTCGAGGCTAGGAAGAACACGAGAATGAACAACGCCATACCTCGGGCCCGTACCCAGCCTGGCAGGACCGTCTGCGCCGCCGTGTTCAGGGTCGCCAGGATATGCAGCCACCCGATCCCCGCGATGAACGCACAGGCGAGAAACGGAGTCCAGAGCCGGACAAACGCGACTCCGAACATCGCTAGGCCGAAGAAGATGGTTCCGATCGTCGCGATCTGGTCCAGCGACAGCCGTTCGCGGAGCCGTCCGAGCGACAACGCCCCGGCCACGGCTCCCGCCCCGAAGGCCGACAGGATCCAGCCATAGCCCGCGGCGTTCGTCCCGAGTTCCTGTCGCGCAACCAGCGGAAGCAGGGCCCACAGGGCACTCGCCGGGAGCACGAACAGGCCGAGTCGTACGAGAACTGATCCCATTTGTGGCGTGTGACGCGCGTAGCGGAAGCCCGAACGCAGGGCCCCGACAAATCGTTCGGCAGGCAAACCGCTCGGCGCGGTCTCACGCCTCCAGCCTCCAACTACGAACACGACGCCGAGGTAGGTGACCGCATTCAGCAGGAATGCCGCGCCGGCTCCCGCACTCGCCACGAGGATTCCACCGATCGCCGGACCGACTGCCCGGGCCACGTTCACTCCCAGTCCGACGAGGTCGATCGCAGCCGGCAGCTCCTTCCCCGACACGAGCTCGGGGAGCACCGCGCGCCACGCCGGCTGCATCAGGGCGCCGCCAGTACCCATCAGGAAGGTGAACAGCAGCAGAGCTGCAGGCGTCGTCCGGCCCGTCACAGTGAGCAGGCCGAGGCTGGCCGCCGTGAGCATCAACCACACCTGTGAGGCAAGCAGCACGCGGCGTCGATCGAGCACGTCGGCGAGCACTCCTGCCGGAAGGACGAACAGGAACATCGCCAGCCCGGCGGCAGCCTGAACGAGGGAAACCAGGACCGGACTCGGCGCGAGTTCGGTCATCAGCCAGGCGGCGCCGACCTGGTGAATCCAGGTGCCGATCGCTGAGAACAGATTCGCGATCCACAGGGCGCGAAATGTCCTCGATTTCAACGGGGCCCATTGCGAGACCTCGTTCGCGGTGGTCCCGCCGCCCGTCGGCGCCGGCCTCACGTCATCCTGTTCTACGCACAGGGCCTGCCGCTTCCCGGCTCACCGATCCCGAGCATCGGAATGCGGATCCCGCTCTGGCGAGCCGTCGCGATCGCATCTTCATACCCGGCGTCGGCGTGTCGTACGACGCCCATCCCGGGGTCCGTGGTGAGCACCCGCTGGAGGCGCCGCTCAGCCGCCACGGTTCCATCCACGACGATCACCTGGCCGGCGTGCTGGCTGAAGCCGATTCCCACTCCACCGCCATGGTGGAAGCTGACCCAGGTCGCCCCGCCGACCGCATTGATCAGTGCATTGAGGATCGGCCAGTCGGACACGGCGTCGGTCCCGTCCAGCATTGCCTCGGTCTCTCGATTGGGACTCGCGACGGATCCGCAGTCGAGGTGGTCCCGGCCGATGACGATCGGGGCCTTCACTTCGCCGCGGGCCACCATCTGATTGAATCGGTGGCCGGCCCGGGCGCGCTCTCCGTATCCCGAGCCAGCAGATGCGTGACGGCAGTCCCTGGAAATGGATTCGTTCGCGGGCCATGTCGAGCCAGCGGTGCAAGTGACGGTCGTCAGGAAACAGCTCCTTCACCGCCTCCTCGGTCCGGTAGATGTCCTCGGGATCCCCCGACAGGGCGACCCAGCGGAATGGCCCCTTGCCCTCGCAGAACAACGGGCGGACGTAGGCCGGAACGAAACCCGGAAAGTCGAACGCGTTCTTCACCCCGGCGTCGAATGCACGCTGCCGGAGGTTGTTCCCGTAGTCGAACACTTCGGAGCCCGCCGCCTGGAAGGCCAGCATGGCCTCGACGTGACGCGCCATCGAATCCATCGAGCGCGCTTCGTAGTCCTGCGGGTCGCTCTTCCGCAGGGCGTCTGCTTCGGCGATCGACAGTCCGATCGGGACGTACATCAGCAGGTCGTGCGCCGAAGTCTGATCGGTCACGACCTCGGGCCGGAATCCTTTCTCGACCAGGGCGGGAAGCACGGTCGCGGCGTTGCCGATCAGTCCGACGGACAGTGCGTCCCCGGCGTCCCGGGCGGCCTCACAGAGTCGAACCGCCTCTTCGAGGTCCTCGACGACGCGGTCCACGTACCGGTGATCGAGACGCCGCTGCGCCTTTTCCGGATCCACCTCGACGACCAGCGCCACCCCGCCGTTCATCGTTACCGCGAGCGGCTGGGCGCCTCCCATGCCCCCGAGTCCGGCCGTGAGCGTGATCGTCCCCTGCAGGCCGTTCCAGCCCTTCTGCTCGGCCAGCGCGCCGAGTGTCTCGAATGTGCCCTGGAGGATTCCCTGGGTACCGATGTAGATCCACGAGCCGGCGGTCATCTGGCCATACATGATCAGGCCCTTCGATGCGAGCTCGTCAAAGTGCTCCTGGGTCGCCCAGTGCGGGACGAGGTTGGAGTTCGCGATCAGGACGCGCGGAGCGTCCTTGTGCGAGTAGAACACTGCCACCGGCTTTCCGGATTGGACGAGGAGCGTCTCGTCGTCCTCCAGCTCACGCAACGTCCGGACGATCGCGTCGAAGCACTCCCAATTCCGGGCCGCCTGTCCGCGGCCGCCATACACCACCAGGTCCTCCGGTCGCTCGGCCACCTCGGGATCGAGGTTGTTCATCAGCATCCGAAGCGCCGCCTCCTGCTGCCATCCTTTGCAGGAGAGCTCCGTCCCCCGGGGGGCGCGAATCACCCGCGGTCCACTCGCTTCTGTCATCCGTGTACCACCCTTCCGAGTTTGATCACCTTTCGTACCGGATTGTGCCCGGTCCGATATACCATCTCTTCCAGTGTGCCCACATTCCAGATCTGCAGATCGGCCACCGCTCCGGCCGTCAGTCGCCCATGGTCCTCGAGACCACAGGCGTCAGCCGCTCCGGCCGTGGCCGCGAGCAGAGCCTGGTTCGGCGACAGTCCATTCCCGCGACAGGCGAATTGGATCGCCAGCGGCATCGACGCCGCATATCCGCCCGGGCACATGTCGGTCCCGAGGGCGACCGTGAGTCCGGTCTCGCACCAGCTGCTCGCGTCGATCGGCTTCGGGTGGCGGACCGCGAAGTCGATCAGCGGCATGAGGACCGCTGTGACGCCTGCAGCGGCCAGTGCTGAGAGGTCATCAGTGTGGGCGAAATTGAGGTGATCCGCCGAGGTGCACCCCAATTCAGCGGCGAGCGCCGCCCCACCCGTCCGCGCATACTGCTCCGCGTGGATCTTCGGGGCGAGTCCGGCTTCGAGCCCGGCTTCGAGAATCCGTCGGGCGTCACGCGGCGTGAAGTACCCGTCGTCACAGAACACGTCGCAGAACACCGCGAGCCTCCGTTCGGCGACCTCCGGTAGCTGCTCCGACACGACCTGCTCGACGTAGGCGGACCGGTCCATCTCCGGCGGCACGTCATGCGCCCCCATGAAGGTGCTGACCAGCTGTACCGGGTGCGACTGGTCCAGCAGACGATTCACCTCCAGCAGCTTGATCTCATCTGCCACTGTGAGCCCGTAGCCGCTCTTGCTCTCTACAGTCGTCGTGCCGTGTGCCAGCATTTCATCGAGCCGCGGAACCGCCGCCCGCACCAGGTCCTCCGTCGTGGCGACCCGCGTCGCTTCGACCGTTGCCAGGATTCCGACCGGAATCCCCAGCGCAATCGTCTCCTCTTCCGTCCTCGTCAGGCGCGAAGCGTATTCGCGGACCCGTGAGCCTCCGAACACGAGATGCGTGTGTGCGTCCACGAACCCCGGCGCCACGACTCCCCCGAGTGCATCGACCACCCGCGCCCCTGTCGAGTCCACCGAGGCCCGCACCTCGGACTCCGGGCCGACCGCGACCACCGAGTCTCCGGCAACCGCCACGGCTCCCCCGGTCACCCGACCGATCGGATCGTCGCCGTCTCCGTCACAGGTGAGCACTTCCGACGCTCCGACCACGAGAAGGTCGATCGGCCGACGCTGGGCTCCATTCATCGGCTCAGTCCAGCAGTGCCGTTTCCAGCACCTGCTCCGTCGTGAAGTCGTGAACCTGGAGGTAGAAGCGCACGACTTCCTCCAGCGCATCCAGGGGCACGGGACCGATCAGTTCCGTTCCCGCTACCGCCACTCCGTACCGGGCGGCCTCGGAGCGGACGGTCTCGAGCACCCGGTGAATCGGCGTCTCCGTGTAGTTCACGAGATTCATCGACACCTGCACCATGTCCCGCTCTTCGAGCGCAAACCCCATTCCACGCACGGCCTTGAACCCGCCGTTGATGTGCCTGACGGCCCGCGCGATCGTCTTCGCGACCTCCAGATCATCGGTCCGTAGATTCACGTTGAACGCGATGAGCGGAAAACGCGATCCGGTGACGGTCGCCCCGGCTGTCGGATTGAATTCCGCGGGGCCTTCATCCGGCTCCCATGCTCGGTCCCGGAGCTTCTCTTCGAGCGCCTCGTATTCGCCTTTGCGGATCTTCGGCAGACTTTGCCGTTCGGGACGCGTGGCCGCGTCCTCGTAGTAGTAAACCGGGACTCCCCGACTGCCGAGCCAGGCGCCGAACTTCCGGGCGATCTCCACCGCCCGTTCCTTGCTCACCTCGCGGATCGGAATGAACGGCACCACGTCGAGAGCGCCCTGCCTCGGGTGTTCGCCCTGGTGCTCGCGCATGTCGATCGCGGCGAGAGCGGAATCTGCCAGGACCTTTGCCGCCTCGAGAACATGCTCGGGCTCGCCGACGAAGGTGATCACGGCACGATTATGGTCGGCATCCGCCGACCAGTCCGCGATCCGCACTCCCTCGACCGCGCTCACCGCGGCGATCAGGGCCTCGAGTACCGCCGTGCGGCGGCCCTCACTGACGTTTGCCTCGCACATCAGGACTTCAGCCATTCATTCCTCCCCGACAGCACCGTGTACACGCTGCGAATCTCGTTCGATCGGGCTTCGAATTCCGCCTTACGCCTGCTCGTCCTTCACACTCTCGGAGGTTGATCTCGACATTTTCCAGGCACCCCTCGGCTGCCGTCCACGCCAGCGCACCGGCACATGCGAGGTCAGAGGCAGCGTTCTCGTTGAATTTCGCCGACACCCGGTCCGCAAGCTCGAGAACGCGCACGCACCGCTGCGCGTTCTCCAGCGGTACTCGCGTGGCTTCGACCATCGCTGACCGGATCACATTTCTCCGGGCGGATATCTCATCCTCCGTGCATTTGGGCAGGGTGAAGGCACGCATCACGGCGCCGAACGCTTCTGAGTCCTTTCTGCCTCCCTGCATCAGGTCGCGTACAAGCTCCTGCGCCGCAGTGTCTATCGTGTCATAGAACTCGTCGCTGTCGAGGTCTGGCTTCCCCTTCGACACGCGGGCCACCATTCCAACCAGGCCAGCCGCCATCGCGCCGGCCACGGCAGAGGCCGTGCCTCCACCGGTGGCGTTGTCATCGGGATCGATGACTTTGAGAAATGCCTGCAGGTCTGCATCGGTCCAGGGCTTCATCGCGCCTTTCCCTCCTCGTGTTCGAGCGATTCCCGCACTTCGGCCATGATACTGCCGGATCGAATGAGGTCAGCCACCGCTTCGATGTCCGGCGCTATCGGCCGATCGTGCTCCAGGAAGCGCACCCGCGATCGGATCTTTCGATAGGCTGCAGCGGTCCCCCGCCCCAGTCGTTCCGGCCCGTTCTGTCGCAGGTCCACGGCCTGTGCTGCGGTTACAAGTTCCACCGCCAAAACGGTCCGGACATTCTCGAGGATCTCGAGCCCGTGCCGGGCGGCGTTGGCGCCCATACTCACATGATCTTCCTGATTACCGCTCGACGGTATCGAGTCGACACTGTCGGGGTGCGCGAAAGTCTTGTTCTCCGACACCAGCGCAGCTGCCGTGTACTGTCCCAGCATCAACCCGCTGTCCAGTCCGGGATTCGCGACCAGCATCGACGGAAGCCCGTTGCTCAGCTCCGGGGTGAGGAGCCGGAAGCAACGTCGCTCGCTGAGACTTGCGACCTCGGCGATCACGATCCCAAGCAGGTCGTGCCAGAATGCCAACCCCTGTCCGTGGAAGTTACCGCCACTTATTGCCCGACCACCCCCATCCGCGTCCGGAAACACGAGGGGATTGTCACTCGTGCCGGTCAGCAGGCTTTCCACTCGACTCCGGATGAACTCGACCGCGTCCCGTGCCGGCCCGTGTACCTGCGGCACGCACCGAAGACTGTAGGCGTCCTGGACCCGATCGGGGTCCGAGTCGATCAACCGGCTTCCATACAGCAGCGCCCGGAGTCGGGCGGCGGCCTCCGACTGCCCCTTCTGGCGGTTGGCTTCGTGCAGCAGGGGATGAAACGCGGACGACAACGCCAGAAGAGCGTCGAGGCTCAGAGCCGCCGCGACATCGGCATGGTTCAGCAGCGCCTCCGCATCGTTCACGCCGAGCGCAGCCGCGGCGAGCATGAACGTCGTTCCGTTGGTCAGGGCGAGGCCTTCCTTCGGGCCTGGAGCGAGCCTCGGGATCCCCGCCGCGTCCATCGCTTCGGCCCCCGACATCAGCCGTCCGTCGAACCACGCCTTGCCGCACCAGTCTTCTCGCTCAGATCCATCCGGCTCGCGGGTCATCACCACCGCGATGTGAGCCAGTGGAGCCAGATCGCCACTCGCTCCCAGCGATCCCTTCGAGGGGACGAACGGGATGACACCCCGATTCAGCATGCGGATCAGCGTCTCTACCAGTTCGGGCCGCACACCCGACAGTCCACGGGCGAGCGTACCTGCCCGGATGGCCATCATCGCCCGCACGATCTCGACCGGCAGCGGCGCTCCCGTGCCGGCGCAACAGTTGAGGATCAGGTTTCGAGACAGGCGACCGGCGTCCCTGGCCGGAATGCTCCGGCTGGCCAGAGCGCCGAACCCTGTATTCACGCCGTAGATCGTGCGCGCCCCTTCGGCCACCGCGGCGTCGACCCAGGCGAGACTCCGCTCCATCCGCTCCCTGACGCCCGAGTCGAGGGGAGCGACGTTTTCCGCATGTCGCGCTATCGCGACGACATCCTCGATGCTCAGTCCATCGCCCGTGATCGTAATCATCTACCGTCTCGCGGTGCAGGAATGGCAACAGTGCAGAACCGCCCGGAAACCGGAACGCACCCGGGGAACGGAAACTACGAGCGGCCCCGGGAACGAGCCAGAACCCTCGCGGCATTGCGCCAGACACCGATGACGACCACGATGATCGGATCCCGTACCAGATGAACGACACGGACAACGCGCGAGGATAGCATGCAGCAGATCGGACCGGTCATTTCCAGCTACGGCATTGAGAATCACGGCATCATGGGCGCGAGTATCGTGCGCTGGAATTACGGGACGCCCGCCCTGTACGAGCACGCGATCCGGGCCAACGAGGCAGTACTGGCGGGAGGCCCGATCGTGGTGCGCACCGGCGACCACACCGGCCGCTCGGCCGCGCGACAAGTTCGTCGTCGAGGAGCCGAGTTCGGAGACCCAGGTCTGGTGGGGGGACGTGAACCGGGCGTTCTCGTCCGAACGGTTCGAAGACCTGCACCGCCGCATGTCCGCCTATATCCAGGGCCGAGGGATCTTCGTGCAGGACCTGTGGGCCGGAGCCGATCCGGCGTACCGGATCCCGATCCGGGTCATGACCGAGCACGCGTGGCACAGCATGTTCGCGCGAAACATGTTCATCATGGCTCCGCACGAAGATCTTCCCGATTTCGTCCCCGAGTTCACGGTGATCCAGATGCCTGGATTCCACGCCGCACCGGATCTCGACGGCACGGACTCCACGGTGTTCATCCTGGTCGACCTGGGGCATCGACTCGTCCTGATCGGAGGCACCAGCTACGCGGGCGAGATCAAGAAGTCGATCTTTAGCGTCATGAACTACTTGCTTCCCATGCAAGGGGTGCTGCCGATGCACTGCTCGGCCAACATCGGACCGGCCGGCGACGCGGCGGTCTTCTTCGGTCTGTCGGGCACCGGCAAGACGACGCTGTCGGCCGACGCCACGCGCACCCTGATTGGCGATGACGAACACGGGTGGAGCGATCGCGGCGTGTTCAATTTCGAGGGCGGCTGCTACGCCAAGGTGATCCGGTTGTCGAAGGAGGCGGAGCCGGAGATCTACGAAACGACGCGTCGATTCGGCACGGTGCTCGAAAACGTGATGATCGATCCGGATACTCGTGTGCTCGACCTCGATGATGACTCGCTGACCGAAAACACCAGGGCCGCCTACCCGATCGACATGATTCCGAACGCCTCCGAAACCGGGATGGCCGGACATCCGAAGAACATCATCATGCTGACCGCCGATGCGTTCGGCGTGCTGCCGCCGATCTCGAAGATGACGCCCGAGCAGGCGATGTATCACTTCCTGTCCGGGTACACGGCGAAACTCGCCGGCACCGAGAAGGGTCTTGGCAGCGAGCCCCAGGCCACGTTCAGCGCCTGCTTCGGGGCCCCGTTCATGGTCATGCATCCGTCCGTGTATGCAGAGATGCTCGGCCGAAAGATCGCGAAGCACGGCGTGAACTGCTGGCTCGTGAACACCGGATGGAGTGGCGGTCCGTTCGGTGTTGGTGAGCGGATGAAGATCGGCTATACCCGTGCCATGATCACCGCCACCCTGGACGGCACCCTGGCCGGGATCGACACGACGCCCGATCCGGTATTCGGCGTGCACGTGCCCGTCAGCTGCCCAGGCGTACCGGACGAGGTTCTGAATCCGCGCAACACGTGGGCCGACGGAGCTGCGTACGACAGCGCGGCACAGGATCTGGCCAACCGCTTCCGCGCCAATTTCGGGCAGTACGCGGACTACGTAGGCGAGGAGGTCAGGGCCGCGGGTCCGAACGGCAGCTGACCGCGAGGCAGCCATGAGCGAACTGATCCGCAGCGCCGCTCCCCGGATCGAACTCAACACGGCCACGACCGCCTGGCAGGGAGAACAGACGGAGACGTTGCGCCGGCGGGCGGCGCTCGTGTTCCTGCTACTGGCCGCGCTGCTGACGCTGCTGGCCCTGCTGGACATTTTCGTTCTGCATGCGGGTGCCACGGTCATATCTGACGTCTCCCGCTGGTACTGGCCGCTCGAATGGTTCTTGCCCGCGTCGCTGGCGCTGGCCGGAGTCGTCGTGCTGAGGTGGCCGGACACGACTTCGAAGATCGAGGTGTTCGTCTGCGCCATACTTGTCGCTGGTGTCCTGGTGTCAGCGTTTTCCGACGCCGCCTTCCTGGCAGGGTCCGCTCCGACCCGGACGAACGGCCTCCTCCTGTTCGTCGCCGCGGTACTTCCCTGGAGGGTCAGATACCAGGCGATCGCCGCAGCGACTGCCGCACTCGCCTATCCGATGTTCGTGCTCGCGGCACGATCGGCGATACCGGAAGCAGCTGCGTCATGGATGCAGGTCACCGAGGCATCACGGGACCTGGCCGTGCAGGGCGCGATCGCCGCTGCACTGGTGGCTGGCGCATCGGTGGTGGTTTCTCATGTCCTGTACAGCGTGCGGACCGAACTGCGAAAGGCCCAGAAGCTGGGCAACTACGTGATCGACAGGGACCTCGGCAAGGGAGGGATGGGCCAGGTCTATGTGGCGCACCACGCACTGATCCGGCGGCCGACCGCGGTCAAGGTGATGAATCCTGATCCGACGAGAAGCGAGGAGATGCTCGGTCGGTTCGAACGCGAGGTCCAGCTCTCCGCCAACCTGACGCACCCGAACACGATCACGGTCTATGACTTCGGCCGCGCCGCCGACAGCGACACGTTCTACTACGCGATGGAGTACCTGGAGGGACTCGATCTTCAACGGCTGGTGGATCGGGATGGACCGCTTCCTCCCGATCGGGCGTGTTCATACTGCGCCAGGCGTGCGGCTCGCTGGGCGAGGCGCACCGGGCCGGAATCCTGCACCGTGACATAAAGCCATCGAACATCTTCCTCACCGAGCGCGGCGGAATGTACGATTTCGTCAAGGTGCTCGACTTCGGGCTCGCGAAGGACATCGGGCCGGTGGAACAGGAACTCACGCGGGCCGGACAGGTGTTCGGTACCCCGCTGTACATCGCGCCCGAGCTCGCCCGTGGCAAGAAATCCGTCGAGGGGAGCGCGGACCTCTACAGCCTCGGGTGTGTGGCTTTTTTCATGCTCACGGGAACGACTCCGTTCGAGGGAGGGAGCCCGTACGACGTGGTCGCGAAGCACCTGAACACACAGCCCGATGCGCCATCCACGAAGGCGAGCCAGGAGATCCCCCAAGAGCTGGACGAGGTGGTCCTCCGCTGTCTTGGAAAGCAGCCGGAGGAGAGATTCCCGGACATGGAATCGCTGGCGGACGCGCTCACGGCCATCGAATTCGATCCGCCGTGGTCCTCGGAACGCGCCAGGGAGTGGTGGCTGAAGCACCCGCCGGCTACCGGAGACAGAAAGCCCCCCGAAGTCCAATGAATCGTGAACGACTGCTCGAACTGGCGACGGACGGACGTGAGTATGACCTGATCGTCATCGGCGGCGGTGCCACGGGTCTCGGTGTCGCGGTCGAGGCGGCTTCTCGCGGGTACGACACGCTTCTGCTGGAACAGGCAGACTTCGCCCAGGGCACATCGAGCCGCAGCACCAAGCTGATTCACGGCGGCGTCCGCTATCTCAAGCAGGGCAACATTTCGCTCGTGCTCGAGGCCCTGCACGAACGCGGCCTGTTGATTCGAAACGCTCCGCAGCTGGTGCACCATCTGAGCTTTGTCGTTCCGCTGTACGACTGGTGGGAGGGACCGTTCTACGGGATCGGGCTCAAGGTATACGACATGATGGCCGGCAAGCTCGGGCTGGCCCCGTCCGAGCGACTCTCACCGGAAGAGACGCGCGAACATATCCCCACCATCGAACCGGACGGCCTGCGCGGGGGAGTGATCTACTTCGACGGGCAGTTCGATGACTCCCGGCTCGCCGTCACCCTCGCGCGCACGCTGGCCGACCTGGGTGGAATCCCTCTCAACCACATGCGCGTCATCGGGTATCTGACAACGGAGGGCGTGGGCTGGTCTGTCGAAGGCGTACGGGCACGTGATGGGACGGGATTCGAGCACGGAGTTCCGCGGCCGGGTGGTCGTCAATGCCACCGGGGTGTTCACGGATTCGAGATCCGCCGAATTCGACGATCCCGACGCCGGCTCCGATCGTCAGGGCGAGCCAGGGCGTGCACATAGTGCTCGACAGGTCGTTCCTGCCGGGCGACAGTGCGATCATGGTCCCGGAAACTGATGACGGGCGAGTCCTGTTCGCCGTTCCGTGGCACGGCTGCGTGATCGTGGGAACCACGGATACGCCGGTGCCCGAGGCCACCCTCGAACCCCGACCGCTGGACGAGGAGATCGACTTCCTGCTCACGCACGCCGTGCGCTACCTGACGAAGGATCCGACGCCGACCGACGTGCTGAGCTGCTTCGCCGGTCTGCGGCCGCTGGTCAGCGAGGGGGATGACCGGAACACGGCCGCCCTGTCGCGCGACCACACGGTCCTCGTCTCTCTTTCAGGTCTCGTGACGATCACGGGCGGCAAGTGGACGACATATCGACGCATGGGTGAGGACTGCGTGAACCAGGCCGCCCTGGTCGGGGGCCTCCTCGAGCGCGGCCGAGCCGGACCGCGGAGCTCCGACTGCACGGCTGGAGCGACCACGTCGATCCGACCGACCCGCAGACCGTGTACGGCACCGACTCGCTGGAGCTGGAGGCACTACGAGCGAGCCCGGCCCGAACTGGCCGAGCGCCTGCACCCCGCCCTGCCCTACCAGCAGTCCGAGGTCGTGTGGGCGGCCAGGTTCGAGATGGCCCGTCACCGTGGAGGACGTGCTGTCTCAGGCCGCACCCGCGCACTGCTGCTGAACGCCCGCGCCAGCATCGAAGCGGCGCCGCTCGTAGCGCAACTCATGGCAGAAGAGCTGCGGCGGGACGAGGCGTGGATCGAGGCTGAGGTAGCGGCGTACCGGGAGCTGGCGACGGGCTACTTCCTGGACTGACTCACATGGGCGCGCAGGGGTAGGCAATCTCCCGATCCACGAACAGCACCGTTCCGCTCGTACGAGGCACGCTCACGGCCACGGCCGGCGTCGTCACCACGTCGGTGGTCATGCACTGAATACCGGGTGTCGCCTCTTCCACCACGACATACAGGCTGCCGTCCTCCTGTGCGGCCTCGAGCACGGCGATCGTATGGCCGCCCGAAGTTCGCTCTCCCATGGAAGCAAAGATGACCATCCGGCTGCTGAAGTCGATCGCCGGAGCCGGTGGTTTCGGTGCCACGAAGGTCTGGATCCCGTCCCACAGCGCTTCCCACTCGGCCTGATCCGCGATCACGTCTCGGCGCCGGTCGGTGATCCCGCTGATCTCGGTCGTCATTTCCTGCACGATGTCGAACGCTACCACCTGGGCGTTGGGCGGAACTTCGGATGCGGTGCCGATCGTCAGGGCCGGTCCCGTCGGATCATCGCCAGAGCAGCCGACGAGGCCAAAAAAAACGATGGCCGACAGGGAGCCGGCGGTGAGTATTCGCATGCTGAGCCGTGACGCCATCGGTACCGCTCCTCGGTCTGCGCGTTGGGAATCTGGACCGGGACACCCCGTTTCGTCCCATCTCTACACTGCAAACGATCGGGGGGTGCCGTTCGTGGCACCCCCCGGTCCGGTCCTTCTGGTGAGCGAGCGGCTACGTGCCGCGCGACTACACCCTGCGGGCAGTCGTCCAGATCAATTCGCGCCGACCGCCGTCGCCACGTTGATCCGCCCCTTGCCGTAGTACGGGTCCACTCCCGGCTGGCCCAGATCGTCGGCCGACTGCTGGATCTTGCTCTCTGATCCGGCCCGGCTTGCGACCGAGGTCCTCGACCATCAGCGCCGCGAGTCCCGTCACATGTGGCGCCGACATGCTCGTGCCGGAGGCGTACAGGTACCAGTACGCATCGCTCTGGCAGAACGTCGCCAGCAGGCTGAACTGAGAGCAGGCCGCCATCACCCAGCCCGTCGTGTCACCGCCCGGAGCCGCAACGGAGATCGCCTGGCGCCCGTAGTTGGTGTACGAGGCCGGGTCGTCCACGTCGTAGAACGGACCCGAGGTCGCACTCTCAGAGGAACTGGGAGCGGTCGCTGACACACAGATCACATGCGGAGCATCGCAGTAGGTCTTGTAGTAGTTGCCGTTGTGCTGCAGGTCCCACGCTTCGTTCCCGGCCGAGACCACCAGCGTGACCCCAGCCTGGTTCATGTAGTTCACCAGGCGGTTGATCACCGACACGTAGCCCGGATAGTCCTTCTTCATGAACCAGCCGCCCAGGCTCATATTGATCACGTCCGCGCCATTCTCGATCGCGTGGTCGATTCCGGCGAAGATTGCCGAGCCGGGGCACCCGCCATAGATGCTGCACACCTTGACGCCGATCAACGTGGCCATCGAGGTAACACCTGCCGTTCCATAGCCGTTCGACACGGCCGTTGACGCGACGTGCGTTCCGTGCCATACCAGGTCGGCGACCGGGTGCGCTCCCGGGAAGATCGCCTGCAGAAGCGCATCGTCGTCGGGCAGGAAAGATGCCGACCGGGTCAGATCCACCAGTCCAGCCAGGTCATTGTGCATGTAGTCGATCCCGGTATCGAGGATCGCCACTGTCACGTCGGGTGAGCCGAGCCTGCCTGATGCCCAGGCGGCAGGACCGTCGATCGCCCGCATGTTCCACTGGTTGTTCCAGAAGAATGCATCTGTCGGGTCCGTCGGGCTCGCGATCATCTCGGCCGAAACCGCCATGTCGGCACTGATCTCCGGCAGCCTCATCTCGAGCACCGGCTCGAGCTCGACGGTTTGCACGCCCTTCTGCTTCGCGAGTGCCTTCGCGCCGGAATCGTCCAGCCCGGACACCACTGCGGCCCCCACGCTTCCGTAAATCGCGTCCACGGTTCCGCCGAGCTTCTCGACCGCCGCTTCGAATCCGGCCGGCGAGCCCTTCTGGCTCTGGAACACCACGATCTGGCGACCACCGAGATCATCCAGGGATGCAGGCGCACCGGCGACCTTACCGAATTGCGCGACCTCTGCAGTCGAGTCCGGGCCCTGGTCCGGGGCTACCGTGTTGTCTGCGCAGGCGCCGAGTGTCAGCGCGCAGCAAGTCACGGCCAGGATGGACAGGCGTGACATCTTCATGTTGCTTCTCCTTGTCGGGCTGGAACGTGCGGGAATTGATGATCGAACAGGGACGGAGTGACGTCTCGCGGTCGTGGGCCGGTCGACCGTTGGCTGACTCAGGTCTGCTGAAGACTCTTGCCTGTAAATCTCGATCTCCGTGGATATCTGGGTCTGACGGGGATTCGGAATCGTCTCGACTATTCTGATAGGACCATGAACATATTCCTGTCAATTGTCGCGCTCGTGCTACACGCATTCCGGATTGCCGACTCACGGACGAAATTCCACCTCCGTCACCCGTCCCGACTCGACCCGAACCGTTCTCCATACCCGCGCTCCATCAACTTCAACCCCAAGTACATACACCCCCACCGGCACATCTCCGATCGCGAAATTCTCATTGAACAGGGGATCCGGATTCGCCCGGTCTTCGTAGGTCTCGGCGAAGGAAAACGGAGTCTCGGTCGGTTCCGGCTTGCGCACGCCGTACACGCGGGCTCCTGAAACCGGCTCTCCAGCGGAATTGAAGACCTGACCCGCGATCACGCCAGTGCCCGGAAACGGCTTGATCCACAGCTGCGGATTCCGTGAGTACGGCGGGTAGCGTACCTCGGGATCGACGACCGCCCGCAGGTCGTCCTCTGGCGTCGTGTGAACCTCGAGGTGCAGATGGTCGTTGGTCGCCCGACCGGTGTTGCCGGCCCGGGCGATCAGCTGGCCTGCACCGATATCCGCTGCCCGGTCTCGACCAGCAGTTCCGAGTTATGGAAATAGGTCGACCAGACGGTTTGGCCCTCGATCGGCTCATCGTGACGGATGACCACCGTGAGCGCCCCAGCCTCCGCCTCGCCGGCCAGCGCGACGTCCCCATCTCCGATCGCGTGGATCACAGTCCCTTCCGGGACGTTGAACTCCACGCCCTGGTGCTGCTGGAAGTTGCCGCCCATCGTCGAACCGTACGTGTATGTCTGGTCCAGGTGAGGATTGTCGCCCGGCAGCACGGGGCGCTGAAAGCGGAAGTGAGACCTGTCCGACGGCCCGACAGGATCCGTTCCGGGCGACGGGTAGCTCCGGAATGACACGGTCCACTCGCACAGTTGACGCGTGAGATCGTTGTGCTCGCAGGTGGCTGCCGGGATGCCACTCTCGAGTTCTCCGAAGACCTCGTCGCGATCATCAGCCAGACCGGACCGGGTCCGCTCTCCGCCGAGGGCGAGGAGGTGATTCCCAGCTGCGACCACCATCCTCGCTCTCCGACAGTCCGCGCAGGTGCGTCACGGCCTCCGGATCTGGGTCGCATCGTCGCCTTCCGGCAGGCCGATATCGAGAGACAGCAAATACTTGTTGGACAAACCGGGATCTTCAGTAATCTCGTGCCAGTTCTCAGGCCATCGTCCGAGGTAATTCGCAGGCCGTCGGCCGTGGCGATGTACACCGAGTCACCGGCCGTCCGGATCCCATCGGGTACGACGTATTGCCAGCGCGGTCCGAGCTTCCGGAACGTCCAGTTGTCCCACGTCGCTCCACCATCGCGCGACAGGCCCCAGCCGTTGCCGATCGTTCCGTACCAGACCTCGCCTCGTGCGAAGGCGAAAGAGTTGACGAAGTCCCATGAGATCGAGGTCGAGTCGTCCGACGCCGCGATGTGCTCCCAGGCCGACCCGGTTCCGTCGCGGCTCACATAAATCCCGTCGCCATACGTGCCGACCCACACGGCGCCGTCGGGTGCCACGGCCACTGCCAGTATGTGTGTGCCCCACCCGTCTGGGATCGGGAAGCGAGAGCTCGGCCGGTGCGCCGGACGCGTCGCCAGCACCTTCACCCTCGTCCGGCCCCGAGCAGGCGGCAAACGTGAGAACTGCTGACAGGAAAAAGAGAGCCAGGGTGCTTGATCGCATGTCGGTCATGATCCGTGTTCTGGTCTGGTTCGTATTCCTCGGTCAGTCCGACGAGCCAGTCGGCCGTAAAGTTCGGGCCGTCGGTCCTTCCAGAAAAGTCTCCGAGCCGTGGAGCGCGCAGGCGGCAAGATCGATGTCGAGCACGACGAGGTCTTCCGTTCCCGAGGCCCCTCGGCTGACGATCCGCCCCTCTGGATCCGACACGAACGACTCGCCCGCGAACGTTACCTTCTCTTCACTCCCCACGCGGTTGCACAGGGCCGTGAAGTAGCCGTTCTGAAAGGAAGCGGTACGGACTTCCGCCTCGTACATCCCCTCCGGCCACTCGCCGATCCCGCCCGCCTGCGGGATGCAGACCAGCTCGGCGCCGGCCACGCCCAGGGCCCGCATGTACTCCGGGTAGTGCCGATCGTAGCAGATCGCCACCCCCACCCGCCCAACCGAGGTCTGGTAGACCGGCGCACCCCGGTCGCCCGGATGGTAGTACTCCTGCTCGTGGAACCACTCGTAGTCCGTGATGTGCACCATGCGCGTGATGCCGAGCAGCGACCCATCGGCCTCGAACACGGGCGAGCTGTCGAACGTCCGTCCGTGCTCGTCCCGCTCGTACATGTTGAACACGGTGACCAGCGACAGGGCCCGGGCCTGGGCCGCAATCCTGTCCGCCGTGGGACCCGGTATCGGCTCCGCCCAGTCGGCCGCCTCGGAGAACCCGCGCTCCTGCGGGAAGAACCGGGTGAGAGCGACCTCGGGGAACACCACGAGATCGGCCCCCGCCTCGGCCGCCCGCTCCATGTTGTGGAGCGCGCGGGCAAGGTTCTCCGCCCGGTCCTCGCCCGCGTGTTGCTGTATCAACGCGATTCTCATGCTATTCTCCTCTTGCCCCCGCCTGGTCGTTCGGCTACTACCGTGTGCCGGCGACGCGCGGCGCGCCACCGACCAATGAAAGTCCTGTGTCCATGAGCGAAAGCCAACCCAAGGGCCCCAGCAGCGGCGAGGAACGGCGATTCCCGCCGGATCTGGCGATCGTTCTGCTGGTCCTCATCTGGGGTTCGAACTTCTCCGTGGTCAAGTCGGCGCTGTCCGAATTCAGCCCGCTCGCCTTCAACGCGACCCGCTTCGTGCTGGCCTCGGCGGTCCTCGCCGTCTACATGGCGGCCTTCGGGAAGCGCGTGCGGTTCGAGAAGGGTGACGTTCTCCGCCTGGTCGGACTGGGGCTCCTGGGCAACGTGGTCTACCAGGCTCTGTTCATCTTCGGGATCGACGGGACGAGGGCCGGCAACGCGGCTCTGATGCTGTCGACCGTGCCCTTCATCGTCACCGTGCTCTCGGTCGCACTCAAGCATGAGACGATCAGCCAGGCCGGGTGGGCCGGCGTCGCCCTGTCAATCAGCGGCATCGTGCTCATCCTGTGGGGAAGCAGCCGGGGCCCGACAGCTTCGGTGCGGACACCCTGCGAGGCGACCTCATCATGCTGGCTTCGGCGCTCGCGTGGTCGGTGTACACGGTGCTTGCCAGTCCCTACGTGCAGGAAGTACGGCACGCTGTCCGTCACCGCGTTCACGATGTGGATCGGTACAATCGGCCTGGTCGCGGTCTCGACCCCGGCGCTGTTGGCCCAGGACTGGATCGCTATCAGCCCCGGTGCGTGGGGGGGGCTCGTGTTCAGCGGCGCATTCTCCCTCGCTCTCGCCTATATCCTGTGGTACTACGGAATCCGGCACCTGGGAAGCAGCCGGACAGCGGTCTACTCCAACACCGTCCCCGTCGTGGCCCTGCTCGTGGCGTGGATTACCCTGGGCGAGGTCCCGACGCTGGTCGCAGGTCGTCGGAGCCGGAGCGATCATCGGCGATCCTGCTGTCGCGACTGGGCGCTTCGAACACGGCGGAGGTGCAGGAAGCCGGTCGAGTAGTCGCAGGACCTGGTTCGTCGCCACGACTAGCTCAGGTCATCGCCCCGAGCCGACCTTCGGGTGCTTCCGCATGAACTGCACGAGGCGTCTCCACGTAGGACGAGAACGCACGGCATCGATTCCCGACCCCTGCCAGGTCGGCGCGCTGCGTGCTGAACCGAGTAGTGCGTGGGGTGAGCGAAGTAGTCGATCGCCTCCGGCGGGATGCCCATCAAGCGCCTTGACACCCGGCACCCGGTCGATAATGCCCAGCGCGCGCGTCGCGACTCGGCGACCCGGACGCTCCGATCACGCGTCGCCCGGTGGCCGCCGCTATCACGTCGAGCAGCTCGCAGACCGTGCAGCGGATCCGGGTCCGCCAGCTGGTAGGTCCGGCCGACCGAGTGCGGCAGGGCCGCGAGGTGCGAATTGCGTCGATCACGAAGTCCCTCGGAACCAGGTTGACCCGGGCGGCATCAGGATCCCCCACCACCGGCACGATGGCGGTGCCCGGCTGGCGCAGGATCCACCGGATGACGTAGTAGGGCCCGTCGTACTTCTGCGTGCTCGCCGGTCTGGCTGTCCCCGACCACGATCGAGGGGCGATACATGGTCGCCGGAAGGCCGTCGCTCAGTGGCCGGTCCCGGACCTCGACCTCGGCCAGGTACTTCGTCTCCTCGTAGTAGGTGTTGAATTCCTGGCCCTTTTCGAGGTCGTCCTCGCTGAAGATGCCGACGTACCTGCCGCTCACGTAGCAGGTGCTGACGTAGTGGAAGCGTTCCAGCCCGGGGCACGCCTCAGCGAAATCGAGCACGTGGCGGGTCCCGTACAGGTTGACCCGCATCCCGACTTCGCGC
>CALNYN010000050.1:0-14531 GCA_942490755.1 uncultured Gemmatimonadota bacterium | reverse complement strand
AATCGGAATGGCATCGAACAGAGACCAGATCACGCTCGAATGCACCAAGTGCAAAGAGCGGAATTACTCGACGACGAAAAACAAGCGGAAACATCCGCAGCGGGTGGAGTACAAAAAGTATTGCCCCCGTTGCGATGCGCATACGGAACACAAAGAAACGCGTTGACGCGCCGAGCGTGTCGACGACGCCGGCTCCGGGCCCCGGATCGTTGATCCGGGCCTCGAATCCACTCAACTCGGGTGGAAGGAGCCGGCGTTTCCGTCCACCGGGCGGATGTCGAAATCAGATGGGAGACAAACGGTAGATGGTCGGGATCCGAGGAATGCAGGAGTTCTTCGAGGGCGTGCAGGCGGAGATGAAGAAGGTCACGTGGCCCGACCGCGAGCAGCTGCGGAACGCCACGGCCGTCATTCTCGTGTTCGTCGTCGTGCTCGCGATCATCATCGGGCTGATGGACTCGGTGTTCTCGGCTTTCGTCCGCGGCTTCGTAGGCCTGTTCAGTGGTTGAGACGAAGAACGAAATGAGCGAGGCGCAGTGGTTCGCGATTCAGACCTGCTCGGGACACGAGAATAAGGTCAAGTCGCTGCTCGAGAGGAAGATCGCAGACCTCGGCGGTGAGCCCGAGGAGCGAGACATCCGAGAGGTCATCGTTCCGACACGCGAAGTCGTCGAGATCAAGGGCGGTAAGAAGGTTCGGTCGACGAAACGGCTGTACCCCGGCTACGTGCTGGTGAGCATGGTCCTGAACCAGGAATCCATGTTCCTGATCACGAGCACTCCGAGCGTAATCAAGTTCCTCGGCGGAGGGTCGAGCCCTCAGCCTCTGCGTCACGACGAGGTGAACAAGATCCTCGGAGTGGCGGAAGAGGTCGAAGAAGAGGGTCCGAAGCAAGAGATCCCGTTCGACGTCGGACAGGTGGTAGAGGTCACCGAGGGTCCGTTCAGCGATTTCAGCGGGACGGTCGAGGAGATCATTCCGGATAAGGGCAAAGTGCGCGTTCAGGTCAGTCTGTTCGGTCGGCCGACCAGCGTGGAGCTGGACTATACGCAGTTGAAGGGATACTGACGGACCCCGGAACACTGACGGACCCACGAGGCGAGAGATGGCGAAGAAATCGACGAAGAAAGTAATGGCGTACATAAAGCTGCAGATCCCGGCCGGCCTGGCCACGCCGGCGCCGCCGGTAGGCCCGGCGCTGGGGCAGCATGGTGCGAACATCATGGAATTCTGTAAGCAGTTCAATGCCAAGACGTCGAATCAGCCGGGCATGATCATCCCGGTCGTGATCACGGTCTACGCGGACCGTAGCTTCACGTTCATCACGAAGACGCCTCCGGCGGCCGTGCTGCTCAAGAAGGAACTGGGACTGGAATCGGGATCAGCGGAGCCCAACCGGAATAAGATTGCCAAGGTGACCCGGGCGCAGCTGAAGAAGATCGCAGAGATCAAGATGGAAGACCTGAATGCCAACGACCTCGATGCAGGCGCGCGGATGATCGCCGGTACCGCCCGGTCGATGGGGATCGAGGTGGCGGACTGATGGCAAGGCACGGAAAGAACTATCGGAACGCGTCGACCGGTATCGAGGAAGAGGTCTTCGTAGAAGCACCCGAAGCGATCGAGCGGGTTCGGGAAATGGCTTTCGCAAAGTTCGACGAGACGATTGATGTGGCAGTGCGCCTGGGGGTCGATCCGAGGCATGCAGACCAGATCGTGCGAGGCACGGTGATTCTTCCGGCAGGGACGGGACGCACCGTCCGGGTTCTCGCCCTGGCACAGGGTGACAAGGCTCGGGAAGCCGAGGAAGCCGGCGCAGACTTCGTCGGGAAAGAGTTCATTGAAAAGATCGAGGGGGGCTGGCTCGACTTCGACGTGGCAATCGCGACGCCGGATCTGATGAAGGACGTCGCGAAGCTCGGTCGTGTACTCGGACCGCGCGGACTCATGCCGACACCGAAGGCGGGAACGGTCACCATGGATGTAGGGCGTGCCGTCCAGGAGGCGAAAGCCGGAAAGATCGAGTTTCGGGTAGACAAGTTCGGCAATGTCCACGCGCCGATCGGCAAGGTGAGCTTCGAATCCGGAAGCCTCAACGCGAATTTCGATGCGCTGATGGAAGCCATCAAGCGGAACCGGCCGTCCTCCTCGAAGGGCACGTACATTAAGTCCGTAACGGTAAGCAGTACGATGGGTCCGGGAATTTCCATCGACCCGACCGGCTACCGCTGAGCGACGGGAGAACGTCGGAATGAGAATCGACGAGAAGAAGACGATCACGGCGGGGATTGCCGAAAGCCTCGAGCAGGCGGGCGCGATCTACGTGACGGACTTCACGGGACTCGATGTCGAGGCCCAGGGAGAGTTGCGGACCAAGCTGCGCGAGTCCGGCGCAGCATTCCGCGTGGTGAAGAATACGCTGACGATAAGGGCGCTCGAGGGGCTCGATCTGGATGGGCTCGAGGAGCACCTGACCGGTCCGACCGGACTTGTCCTCGCCGGCAGTGACCCGGTGGCCCCGGCGAAGGTCGTGCGTGACTTCGCCAAGGAGCACGACAACAAGCCGGTCTTCCGGGTTGGAGTGGTCGACAGGCGCACCGTCGAGGCTGCGGAAATAGCGAGACTGGCTGATCTCCCGGGCAGGGACTCTCTGCTGGGCTCGATCGCTGGTGCGCTGACCGCCTCTGCTGGAGGAATTGCCGGCGTACTCGGCGGACTGATGCGCGATATCGCGTACATGATCGAAGAAGCGGCGAAGAAGCGAGAAGGGCAGGACTGAATCTGCCTCACACTCGAAGGGGGCTCGGTGCGGTCTCTCCACACCAGCTCGATGTATGGCGACAACGCAGGGAGTATTTAGAGCGATGAGCAAGGTTGAAGAGATTTTTGAGGGCATCGTCTCTCTCACCGTCCTCGAGGCGGCAGAGCTGAAGGACATGATGGAGGAGAAGCTCGGTGTCACGGCCGCCGCCCCGGTGGCCATGGCCGTTGGGGGCGCGATGCCCGGCGCCGGCGACGCCGCAGCGGAAGAGCAGACGGAGTTCGACGTCATGCTCGTGGGTGTGGGCGACAAGAAGATCCAGGTGATCAAGGTCGTTCGCGAGGTCACGGATCTCGGTCTGAAGGAAGCCAAGGAACTCGTGGACAACGCCCCCAAGGCAGTCAAGGAGGGTGTTGAAAAGGAGGAGGCCGAGGTTATCAAGGCGAAGCTTGAAGAGCAGGGAGCCACAGTCGAGTTGAAGTGACGCTGATCGGGGGGGCGCGATCGTCGCGTTTCCGCCGCACAGCAGACTCAGACCGTGGTTCGGAATGCAGGAACGCTTCGTCCGACAGAATCTGATGCGCGCACGGCGCCCCGTCGACCCGGCGGAGCCATTCGGCTCCGGCTGGGCGAGGGGCTTCGTGCGCCTCTGCGTCTACGTCTTGGTCGGACGAGCCCATTCGAATTCGAGGGGTGAACGAAGTTGGCGACATCGATGAAGAACGATTCAGTAGTCTCCTTCGCGAAGCTGGATACACCGATGCCCATGCCGCACTTCCTGGAAGTGCAGCTGGAGGCGTTCGACCGCCTGTTGAGGTCCGGTCCCGAAGCGGGGCGCCAGGACGTAGGTCTCGAGCGGGTATTCCAGGAGATCTTCCCGATCACTGACGTGAACGAGAATTACTCGCTCGAGTTCGTGAACTACTCGATCGGCGAGCCGAAGTACTCTGTTGAGGAATGCATGGAGCGCGACATGACGTTCGCCGCTCCGCTCAAGGCGACTCTGCGGCTCGTCATGTTCGAGGATCTCGGCGAAGGCGAGAAACGCCCGGCGGACATCCTCGAGAAGGAAGTGTATCTCGGCGATCTCCCGCTGCTCACGCAGCAGGGCACGTTTGTCGTGAATGGTGCCGAGCGGGTGATCGTGAGCCAGCTCCACCGTTCGCCTGGCGTCGTGTTCGAGGAGAACGTCCATCCGAACGGGACCAGGCTCTTCTCGGCGCGGATCATCCCGTTCCGGGGATCGTGGGTCGAATTCACACTCGACATCCACGACGTGATTCACGTCCACATCGACAAGCGTAAGAAGTTCCCGGCGACTGCACTGCTGCGAGCTTTCGGATACGGTACGAACGCGGACATCCTCGAACTGTTCTACACGGTGCGGAACGTGGCGATGGCAGAGATCGCCGAGGATCGGACCGCCCGGCGCGAAGTGATCGGAACCCTCGTGGCCTGTTCGATCCTCGACAAGGAGTCCGGCGCCAAACCCGTAAAGGTAGAGTTGAAGGGATACGATCCGAAGGATGTCGAGACTCTCTTCTGGCTCGCGGCGGACGTCGACGATTCGGAGTCGGGGGAATCGTTGGCCAAGGTCGGCGAAAAGCTGGATGACACGCTGCTCCGCCGGTTCAAGGCGGCGGGCGTCAAGAAGATCGACGCATACGACAACCCCGAGGCGTTCCTCGCACGCCGCACCGAAGAGGTGACGGACGAGCTCGTAGAGCGGCTGGTGCGCGCAGGAGTCCCGGAAATCGAGGTCTTTTCGAGTGCCGCGTTCATTCCGCTCAGGGGTTCCTACGAGGACCTCGTGATGAGGCGTGACTGGAGCCAGAAGCCAAGGCTGGCAGCGGACGTCGTGGACCCGAAGACTGCTGAGGTGCTCGCCGAGAAGGGCGACGAATTCGACGAGAAGCAGTTCACGCGCCTGAAGGGAAAGAAGGTCCGGGACGCGCTTGTGTTCACCGGCGGGCCCAGGGGTGAGTCGCCCCTGATCAAGAACACCCTGGCCAAGGATCCGACGCACGGCGAGGCGGACGCGTTGCACAGCATCTACTCACTCGTGCGTCCCGGCGAAGCGCCGAACCTGGCGACGGCGCGTACTGCGCTGGACAGGCTGTTCTTCAACCCGAAGCGCTACGACCTGGGAAGGGTCGGACGTCACAAGGTCAACCATCGTTTGCGGGAAGTATATCGGATGCTCGATTTCGAGCTTCCGGACAGCGACGTGGTGGTGCTCGAGCCTTCGGATTTCGTGGCGATCGTCAGGTACCTGATCGAGCTCCACGAGGGGCGGGGATACACTGACGACATCGACCACCTGGGCAATCGTCGGGTCCGGTCGATCGGTGAATTGATCGCGAACCAGTTCTCTGTCGGCCTGTCACGTATGGCGCGACTGGTCCGGGAGCGGATGTCGATCAACAGCGATCCGGAAAAGATGTCCATCGACGACCTGGTCAACGCGCGGACGGTCAGCGCCGTAATCCAAGCGTTCTTCGGAAGCTCCCAGCTCAGCCAGTTCATGGACCAGACGAATCCGCTGTCCGAGCTCACGCACAAGCGGCGTTTGAGTGCGCTCGGTCCCGGAGGTCTGAGCCGCGAGCGGGCTGGATTCGAAGTGCGCGACGTTCACTATTCGCACTACGGGAGAATGTGTCCGATCGAGACCCCGGAGGGTCCGAACATCGGGCTCATCACTTCGATGACCACCTTTTCCAGGCTCAATGAGCTCGGATTTCTGGAGACGCCGTATCGAAAGGTCATCGACGGAAAGGTAACGGACGAGCTGCAGTGGCTGTCGGCCAGCGAAGAGGAAGACTTCGCGGTCGCCCAGGCGAATGCGGAGGTCGCAGCGGATGGTAACTTCGTCCGCGACCTCGTCCTCTGCCGGCGCCGGGATGACTATCCCCTCCTGCCGCCCGACGAGATCGACTTCATGGATGTGGCGCCCGACCAGCTGGTGGCCGTATCGCCCGCGCTGATTCCGTTCCTCGAGCACGACGATGCGAATCGCGCCCTCATGGGTTCGAACATGCAGCGGCAGGCAGTTCCACTCCTGTTCCCCGCGGCACCGTTTGCCGGAACCGGGCTGGAGGAGAAGGCCGCGCAGGATTCGGGTTCCGTGGTTTCGGCTCGTCGCAGTGGAACCGTGACCCACGTTACGGCTGATGAGATTGTAATCGACACGGGTTCCTCGGGGACAAAGGATGAGGCTCCGCTGGCCCGGCTGTCGCAGTATGACCGTTATCGACTCAAGAAGTTCTGGCGCACAAATCAGGACACGGCGATCAACCAGCGTCCGATCGTCGAGGTCGGCCAGAAGATCGCCGAAGGACAGGTGATCGCGGACGGTGCGTCCACCGATTTCGGAGCGCTGGCTCTCGGTCGGAACGTCACTGTCGCGTTCATGCCGTGGTACGGGCACAACTTCGAGGACGCGATCGTGATCAGCGAGCGCCTGGTGAAGGACGACGTATTCACGTCGGTCCACATTCAGGAGCTGGAGCTTCACGTTCGCGATACGAAGCGGGGCACCGAAGAGATCACGGTCGAGATTCCGAACGTGTCGGAGGAAGCGCTCGTCGACCTGGACGAACGTGGAATCGTGCGAATCGGAGCAGCCGTGAAGACCGGGGAACTGCTGGTCGGGAAGATCACGCCGAAGGGCGAGACGGAGCTGTCGCCCGAAGAGAAGCTTCTCACGGCGATCTTCGGTGAGAAGGCCAAGGACGTGAAGGACAGCTCGCTGAGGGTCCCGCCTGGTGTCGAGGGCACGGTCATCGATGTCAAGATCTTTTCGCGTCGGATCGACGATCCACTGCTCGAGCGTGAGCATGGCGAACGGATCGGGCGCCTCCGAGAGACCGAGCGCGAGGAGATCACGCGCGTCGTCGAAGCCCGGGACCTCGAGCTTCGGAGTGCGGTTGAGGGACAGACGGTAGCGCTGTTCCTGAAGCGCGGGACGATCGAGCCGCTGCTCAAGGAAGGGCAGAAGCTGACCAAGTCCGTCCTGGCAGACCTCGACTTCGGTGAGGTCGACCTGAGCACTCTGAAGGTCAAGAACGAGGACGCGAATCGCCGGGCCCGTCGAGTGATCGACGAAGCGAAGCGGCGAGTCGAGAGAATTCGTGAGAGAACGGAAGAGGGAATCGACCGGGTGTTCCAGGCCGATGAGCTCTCACCTGGCGTCGTACAGCTCGTGAAGGTCTACCTGGCGGAGAAGCGGAAGATCTCGGTCGGCGACAAGATGGCAGGCCGGCACGGGAATAAGGGGATCATCGCGCGCGTCGTACCTGAGGAGGACATGCCCGTCCAGCCCAACGGTACTGCGGTTGACATCGTGCTGAACCCGCTCGGCGTGCCGAGCCGGATGAACGTCGGTCAGATTCTCGAGACGCACCTGGGCTGGGCCGCCCGTCAGCTCGGATTCCGCGCCCAGACTCCGGTGTTCCAGGGAGCCACCGAAGATGAGATCGGTGCCCTGCTGAAGCTGGGCGGTTCGTTCTGGGCCGGCCGGTTCCTCGCTCCGGATGTCGAGACGCCGGCTGTGGAAGCAGAGACGATCCAGAGGTTCGTCGGTGGAATCCAGCGGTTCGCCGGAGAGTTCGAGCCGCAGCGAAACGGCCACCCGGCCGGTCTCGGCCGGAGCCTCGATGCGTACCTGCAGCCCAAGGCGGACAAGGACGGGAAGCAATTCCTCAGTTCGATCGGCGACTACGTGCTGAACGTGGCTCGTTCCGCGTCGGGGGCAACGACGGCAGCCCAGCTCACGGATGCGGGCTGGCCCGCTGCCGCCGAGCTGGTGGGCAAGCGGAGCCTGAAGTCAGGGCTCGATGCCGCCGTCGTCGAATTGATGCTGAAGGGCGGACTGACGCCGGGCGGCAAGATGCGGCTGAGCGATGGCCGCTCCGGCGTGCCGTTCGACGCCGACGTCACCGTCGGAGAAATCTACATGATGAAGCTGTCCCACCTGGTGGACGACAAGATCCACGCGCGTTCGATCGGGCCTTACAGCCTGGTTACGCAGCAGCCGCTGGCCGGTAAGGCCCAGTTCGGTGGGCAGCGATTCGGTGAGATGGAGGTCTGGGCGCTCGAGGCGTACGGGCGGCCCGCACTCTCCAGGAGATGCTGACGGTGAAGTCAGACGATGTTACGGGACGAAGCCGGGCTTACGAAGCAATCGTGAAGGGCGAGAACCTGCCAAGACCGGGGGTTCCGGAGAGCTTCAACGTCCTGGTGAAGGAGCTGCAGGCTCTTGGACTGAGCGTGGAGCTGGGCAGCAACGAGGACGATTCGATCTTCGCGAATTGATGCAACGCAGCGACAAGAGGGGTCTAACAGGATGATCGACTTTCCCCGCCACCGCGGAACGAGCTCGGCCGACTTCGACTGGATTCAGATCAAGATCGCGTCGCCAGACGAGATCCGATCCTGGAGCTTTGGAGAGGTCACGAAGCCCGAGACGATCAACTATCGGTCGTTCAAGCCGGAACGTGATGGACTGTTCTGCGAGCGTATTTTTGGTCCGGTCAAGGACTGGGAGTGCCATTGCGGGAAGTTCAAGCGGATCCGATACAGGGGACACATCTGCGACAAGTGTGGAGTAGAAGTCACGCTGTCGAAGGTGCGCCGCGAACGGATGGGCCACATCGAGCTGGCGGTCCCCGTCGCACACATCTGGTTCTTCAAGACACTTCCGTCGCAGATGGGCTATCTGCTCGGAATGAAGCTCCGTGACCTCGAGAGCGTGATTTATTACGCCGCCCACGTCGTCACGAATCCCGGCAAGCAGGAAGTCGAATATCAGCAGGTCCTGGACGAGGACGAGTACTGGGAGCTGACCGAGAAGGCCCGGGAAGAAGGTGACACCGATTTTCGTGTGGAAATCGGGGCCGAAGGTGTTCGCACGCTGCTCGGCAACCTGGACACGGATGACCGCCCGGTAGCCCAGCGCAATCGTGACGGCAAGGGACTCGAACGACTCGCCGATCAGCTGCGCATCGAGGTGGCCACCGAGACATCGAAGCAGCGAAAGAAGAAGAAGCTGAAGCGTCTCAAGGTCATCGATTCGATTCGCGGCAGCGACGCTGATCCGGCGAAGCGGAACGATCCGGAACACCTGATCATGGACGTGATCCCGGTGATTCCGCCGGATCTTCGCCCGCTGGTTCCGCTGGACGGAGGTCGATTCGCGACTTCCGACCTCAACGACCTCTATCGGCGTGTCATCAACCGGAACAACCGGTTGAAGAAGTTGCTCGAAATGCGGGCGCCGGAAGTGATTCTGCGGAACGAGAAGCGCATGCTGCAGGAGGCCGTCGACGCACTGTTCGACAACGGCCGCCGGGGCAAGGCGATTCGCGGCCGCGGCAAGCGTCCGCTGAAGTCGCTGTCCGACATGCTCAAGGGCAAGCAGGGCAGATTCCGGCAGAACCTGCTCGGAAAGCGCGTTGACTACTCCGGCCGCTCGGTTATCGTGGTGGGCCCGGAGCTCAGGCTGCACCAGTGCGGGCTGCCGAAAGTGATGGCGGTGGAGCTGTTCAAGCCGTTCATCATTCACGAGCTCGAGCGCCGCGGTTTCGCTGAGACCGTCAAGCGGGCGAAGAAGCTCGTCGAAATGCTCGATCCCAAGGTGTTCGAGGTTCTGGAAGACATCATCACGGATCACCCGGTTCTGCTGAATCGGGCACCGACCCTGCATCGCCTGGGAATCCAGGCATTCGAGCCAGTCCTGGTCGAGGGGAAGGCGATCCGGATCCATCCCCTGGTGTGCGCGGCATTCAACGCGGACTTCGATGGGGATCAGATGGCGGTGCACGTTCCGCTGTCATTCGAGGCGCAGCTCGAGGCGCGGATCCTCATGCTGTCCAGCAACAACATTCTGAAGCCCGCGAACGGGCGACCGATCACCAGTCCGAGTCAGGACATGGTTCTCGGCTGCTACTTCGTTACGAAGACACCGTCGAACTTCAAGCAGGCGGGTGAGTCGGACGAGCTGGCGCATTTCCAGAGCTTCGCCGAGGTCGAATTGGCGATTGCCAACGGTATGCTGCTGACCGAGCGCAGGACGCCCGATTTCCATCGTCCGATCCGGTACCTCGACCAGGACCAGTGGATCGTGACCACTGTCGGCCGGGTGCTGTTCAACTCGATCCTCCCCGAGGGCGTTCCATTCGTGAATGCCACGATGAGCAAGGGCACACTGAACGACCTCGTGTTCGACATCTTCCGAATCACGGGACTTCGGTCGACGACCGATTTCCTGGACAACCTGAAGAACTTCGGGTTCCGGTACGCGACGCAGGGCGGCGTATCGGTCGGGATGGAGGACATGGTCATCCCGGAAGAAAAGGCGTCGATCCTGGCGGAAGCACAGGGAGACGTTGACCGGTTCACCCGGGCGTACCACAAGGGCGTGATCTCGTTCGGCGAAAGATACAACAAGGTGATCGACGCCTGGACGCACGCCAACAACGACGTTGCCGACGCGATGGTTCAGGGTATGGCCCGATCGCGCGATGGGTTCAACCCGATCTATATGATGTTCGATTCGGGTTCCCGGGGCTCTCGCGACCAGATTCGTCAGCTCGCAGGAATGCGCGGCCTGATGGCCAAGCCGCAGAAGAAGCTGACCGGGGGAATCGGTGAGATCATCGAGAGTCCGATCCGGGCGAACTTCCGGGAAGGGCTCAGCGTGCTCGAGTACTTCATCTCGACCCACGGTGCCCGGAAGGGTCTTGCCGACACGGCGTTGAAGACGGCCGATGCGGGCTACCTGACCCGTCGCCTCGTGGACGTCGCGCAGGATGTGACGATCGCGCTGGAAGACTGCGGGACGGTTCTCGGACTCGAGGTGTCGGCGCTGAAGGAAGGCGAAGACATCATCGAGCCCCTGAAGGACAGGGTCGTGGGCACGGTGGCACGAGAGGACGTGGTCGATCCGATCAGCGATGAGGTCATCGTCAAGGCCGGCGAAATCATCAATGAGGAGGCGTCCGAAGCGATCGATGAGGCGGGTCTCCAGTCCGTGAAGATTCGCTCGGTACTCACCTGTGAGGCACGACAGGGCCTGTGTCAGAAGTGCTATGGCCGGAATCTCGCGACATGGAAGACCGTCGAGGTCGGCGAAGCGGTCGGAATCCTCGCGGCCCAATCGATCGGGGAGCCGGGAACGCAGCTCACGCTGCGGACCTTCCATATCGGAGGTACGGCGGCGCGCATCGCGGCCCAGACGCAGCGGAAGTCGAAGCTGCACGGGACCGTCGGACTCGAGCGGATCACCGTGGTCAAGAGCCCGGATGACCGCCAGGTCGTGACGAGCCGGGAAGGGCAGCTGCTGATGCGTACGGAGGGCGACCGGGTTCGGTCACGGCTCGCCGTGCCGTACGGCGCCACGTTGCACGTTTCGGATGGAACCGAAGTGGATCCGGGCGACCTGCTGTTCAGCTGGGATCCGTATTCGGAGCCGATCGTGGCCGACCACGTTGGAAAGATCGTCTACGAGGATATCGTTCCCGAGGAGACGTTCCGCGAGGAGCTCGACGAGGCCACGGGTCGGCGGCAGCTGGTGATCATCGAAGACCGCGACAAGAAGCTCCACCCGAGACTCGAAATCGTCGATTCAAAGGGTAAGAAGCTGCGGGAATTCATCGTTCCGGTTGGCGCTCAGCTGCTGGTGCATGACAAGGAAAAGGTCCAGCCTGGCGATACGCTGGCCAAGATCAGTCGTGAGGCGTACAAGACGCGCGACATTACGGGCGGTCTTCCGCGTGTCGCAGAGTTGTTCGAAGCCCGGCGGCCGAAGGATCCGGCCACGATCACGGAGGTGGACGGTCGAGTCTCGTTCGGATCGATCAAACGGGGCAAGCGGGAAATCATCGTGACGATGGATGGTGGTGAGGAGCAGGTCTACCAGGTTCCGGTCGGAAAGCACCTTCGTGTGCACGAGGGAGACCAGGTGCGCGCCGGCGACCGGCTGTCGGAGGGACCGGTCAATCCGCACGACATTCTGCGCGTCAAGGGACCGCGGGCCGTGCAGGAGTATCTGCTCAACGAGATTCAGGAGGTCTACCGCCTCCAGGGTGTGCGGATCAACGACAAGCACATCGGTGTGATCGTGCGGCAGATGCTGCAGAAGGTACGGATTACGGATTCGGGTGATACCGAATACCTGGAAGGCGAGCACATCGATCGGATGGATTTCCGCGAGACCACGCGAGAAGTAATCGCGAATGGTGGAAGTCCGCCCCGCGCAGAGCCAGTACTGCTGGGAATCACGAAGTCGAGCCTGACGACCGAGTCGTTCATAAGCGCCGCCTCATTCCAGGAGACCACCCGAGTTCTCACGGATGCGGCCGTGCGGGGTGCGATGGACGGGTTGAAGGGACTCAAGGAGAACATCATCATCGGCCATCTGGTGCCGGCAGGAACCGGGATTCACAGGTTCCAGGAAATGGAGTTTCTCGTCGGCGAGCCGTTGCAGCAGGAACTGGACTCGCTGCGGCGGGAGGAGCCCGAGCCGGAGGCGGTGGCACTGGCCGGTGGATTATTCGCCGAATTGCGGGGTGATGCCGACTCCGTGGCAACGGTCGAGCCGACTGTGGAAGTCATCGAAGTCGTCGAAGCCGCCGATTCCGAGGCGGTGGAGGAGCAAGCGCCGACGACTTGATTCTGAGGCCACGAGTGCGATTCAGGGGTCTCCCGGACACCGTCCGGGAGACCCCTGTTCGTTCCTAACGCGGCGCGGCGCGCCAGCTTGACAGCGTGTGTGCCCGCATCTACCTTGCTCGGTCTGTCGATCAAGGGATCGGCAGGCTGTTCCGCCGGGGGCGAGAGGAGTCGTCCCCGCACTTTTTTCCGCGCCTCCGGCGTCCGCGCGACGGACTGCATCGGAGACGCGGTTTTCGACGATACCCAGATGGGGGACACGGCCAGGCCATGCCCACGATCAACCAGCTAGTCCGTAAGGGACGGGTGAGTATCGAGAAGAAGCGCAAGGCGCCGGCTCTCGAAGCGAACCCGCAGAAGCGCGGCGTGTGCACGCGTGTGTATACAACGACTCCGAAGAAGCCGAACTCGGCGCTCCGGAAGGTCGCTCGCGTGCGGTTGACGAACGGGTACGAAGTAACGGCCTACATTCCGGGTGAAGGACACAACCTCCAGGAGCACAGTATCGTGCTGATCAGAGGAGGTCGGGTTAAGGACCTTCCCGGTGTGCGGTATCACATCGTCCGCGGTACGCTCGACGCATCGGGAGTCGCGGACCGGAAGCAGAGTCGCTCCAAGTACGGGTCGAAGCGCTAGACGAAAAACCGGCGAATCCGGCAGCTCCGGGACGACCGGTTCGGGACTGGCGGACGACGGCAGGCGAAGCCCGGCCCGGATAACAGGCCGGGCATTCTGTTCAAGGAAGAGCACATGTCACGCAGGAACAGGTCGACACCGAGAGAAATTCCCGCCGATCCCAAGTACGGGAGCGGCGAGGTCACGCGCTTCATCAACGTCCTCATGCTGGACGGTAAGAAGTCAACGGCCGAGGGAATTTTCTACGAGGCAATGCAGAAGATCGAAGAGAAGACGGGCCAGCCCGGTCTGAACGTTTTCCGGCAGGCCTTGACCAACACCAAGCCGGTGCTGGAGGTGCGGAGTCGCCGGGTCGGTGGAGCGACATATCAGGTGCCGATGGAAGTGTCACCGCGTCGCAGGGACTCGCTGGGGCGACGCTG
Source organism: uncultured Gemmatimonadota bacterium (assembly GCA_942490755.1). GTDB lineage: Bacteria > Gemmatimonadota > Gemmatimonadetes > Palauibacterales > Palauibacteraceae > Carthagonibacter. Next base: position 1,043 of record CALNYN010000050.1, on the reverse strand, counting down.
GCTGATCAATTCCGCCCGCGGCAGATCCGGCAAGTCGATGTCCGATCGTCTGGCGGCAGAGTTGTTGGATGCGTCACGTGGTGACGGTGGGGCAGTGCGGAAGAAGGAAGAGATTCACCGGATGGCGGAAGCGAACAAGGCGTTCGCTCACTATCGCTGGTAGTCCCGGTACGGGAGAGCGGCTCCCTCAGGGCGCCGGACTGGACTGACAGGAAGAAACGACGGATTCGAACATAGATGGCACGTAAAACACCGCTGGAGAGAGTCAGGAATATCGGCATCATGGCGCACATCGATGCCGGCAAGACAACGACGACTGAGCGCATCCTGTACTACACGGGCCGCCTGCATCGGATGGGTGAGGTGCATCACGGCGACGCAACGATGGACTGGATGGAGCAGGAGCAGGAGCGCGGGATCACGATTACGTCCGCCGCGACGACCGCGTTCTGGGAGAGCGGTGGTGAAGAGTACCAGATCAACATCATCGACACTCCCGGGCACGTGGACTTCACGGTCGAGGTCGAGCGGAGCCTCCGCGTGCTGGACGGTGCGGTTGCGCTGTTCTGCGCGGTAGGCGGGGTCGAGCCCCAGTCGGAGACGGTGTGGCGCCAGGCGGACAAGTATCGGGTTCCGCGGATCGCGTTCGTCAACAAGATGGACCGGATCGGTTCGGACTTCGAGCAGGTGGTCCAGATGATGAAGGACCGGCTCGGCGCCAAGGCGTATCCGATCCAGTACCCGCTGGGCGAGGGGGAGCTGTACACGGGCCACATCGATCTGGTCAGGATGGTTGAGATCGTGTACGACGAGGACTCGCTGGGTGTGAAGTGGTCCGAGGGCCCGATTCCGGACGCTCTGATGGAAAAGGCCGAGCAGCTGCGTCACGAGCTGGTGGAAGCCGCCGTGGAGCATGATGAAGAGCTGCTCGAGCACTATCTCGAGGGCGTGGAACTGGGTGAGGACGAGGTGCGACGGGCGGTCCGGAAGGCGACGCTCGCCGGTGCGATCACTCCTGTCATGTGTGGAGCGTCGTTCAAGAA
>CALNYN010000049.1:0-55053 GCA_942490755.1 uncultured Gemmatimonadota bacterium | reverse complement strand
GAACGCCGATATAGAGCGCCCGGCTCCAGGGCCGGATGTTGCGCTTGAACTCCCACTTCAGCTCCAGCGGGGCGCCGTTGGAGGCGATGGCGGTGGTGTAACCGGGCGCCGCGGGGTCCGTGAACTGCACCGCTCCCATGTCGGTGGCGAAGCGGAAGCCGATCTTGAGCGAGCCCGTATCGTCGATGCCGAAGGTGCCGCAGGTGTAGACGAGCGTCAGCTCCTGCATCGAGCCGGCCTCGATCTCGGCCGGCGCGTGCAGCAGCGCCGATCCCATGAGCTCTGGCCGGTAGGTCGAATAGGGCATCGAGGTCCTCCTGGCGGGCGGGACCGGGCCGCCGCGCCCCGTGATGGTGTGGCCGAGCGGGGGTGCCCCCCGCGCCGATCAGCCGAACAGACGCACCGGCAGCAGCGACAGCGGCGGCACGAAGGTGATGATGAGCAGGTCGGCGATGAGCACCAGGATGTAGGGCCAGATCACCGCGACGATGCGCTCGATGGACACCTTGGTGATCGCCGAGGCGATGAAGAGGTCGACGCCGAGCGGCGGCGTCACGGTGCCGATGGACAGGTTGACCGCGACGATGACGCCGAACAGCACCGGGTCGATGCCGAAGCTCATCGCCGCCGGATAAAGGATCGCGGTGAAGATCACGATGGCCGCCGCCGCGTTCATCATGCAGCCGACGACCAGCAGGAACACGTTGACGAAGAGGAGATAGACCACCTGGCTGCCGGCCGTGGCGGCGAGGTAGGCCGAGATGCTCTGCGGGATCTGGTTGATGGTGATGAGCCAGGCGAACACGCCGGCGGCGTTCATCACGAACATCACCACCGCCGAGGCGACAACGGCGCGCAGGAAGGCCTGATAGAGCGCCCGCACCGTCAGCTCGCCATAGAAGAGCCCGACCAGAAGCCCGTAGAGCACGGCGACGATGGCCGCCTCCGTCGGCGTGAACACACCGCCATAGATGCCCGACAGGATGATGACGGGCATCAGCAGCGGCCAGAACGCCTCGCGGAAGGAGCGCAGGATCGCGGCCCCACCGGAGCGCGGCAGCCGCGCGATGCCCATGCGCGCCGTCATGATCCGGTTGGCGACGAGCAGGCTGATGCAGATGACGATGCCGGGCAGGATGCCGGCGAGGAAGAGGTCCGCGATCGAGACGCCGGTGACGACGCCGTAGAGGATCAACAGGATGCTGGGCGGGATGATCATCCCGGTGACGCCGGCGGCGGCGATGGTGGCGGCCGTATAGGACGGGCGGTAGCCCTTTTCCGCCATCGGCTGGTTCATCACGCCGCCGATGGCCGCGACCGTCGCCGCGTTGGAACCCGACAGCGCGGCGAAGAAGCTGGAGGACAGGATCGCCACCGCGCCGAGCCCGCCGGTGAGGTGGCCGACCAGCGCCGAGGCGAACCCCACCAGGCGGCGCGACATGCCGCCGATGGACATGATCTCACCGGCCAGGATGAAGAACGGGATCGCCAGCAGCGGGAACGAGTTGTTGGTGGAGAACATGCGCTGCGCGACGATCTCGAACGAGATGTCGCTGAGCCACAGGCCGAGCACGCTCGACAGCCCCAGCGCCACCGCGATCGGCACGCGCAGCAGCATCAGCAGCACGAGGGATCCGAAAATTGCCGCGGTCGTCATCGGTCAGATCCTTGCGCCAAGGGTCAGTGGTCGTCGGCGAGGAGTTCGTCCGCCGGCGCGCGCCATTGAACGAGGAACAGCTCGACGGCGTAGACGAACAGGAAGGCCATCCCCACCGGCACCGCGGCGTAGACCCAGGCCATCGACACCTCCAGCGCCGGGGAGATCTGCGGGCGCGCCCGCATCGTGATGGTGATGCTGGAGGAGAAGATCACCGCGAAGAAGAAGGCGCTCGCCGCCGTCGCGAGGAGGAGCGCCACGCGCTTGGGCACCGCCGGCAGGCGGGCGACCACCACGCCGATCGCCGCGTGCAGGTTGCGGCGAAAGGCGATGGCCGAGCCGAGGAAGATCGCCCACACGAAGAGGTACCGGATCAGCTCGTCCGGAAAGGCGAGCGAACTCTCGATCACGAAGCGGAAGAACACCGTCGCGACGCCCAGGACGAACATCGCGACGAAGGCCAGGATGCACACCGCCGCAAGGGCGTACTCGGTGAAATCGAGGAGCTTGCGGACGGCGCGCATGGGAGTTTCCTGGCGGTCTCGGTTACTTGGTGTCGACGACGGCCTGGATGGTGTCGGCGCCGATCTTCTCGCGATACTCGTTCCACACCGGCTCCATCGCCTGCTGGAAGGCGGTTGCCTGCTCGGGGGTGAGGCGCGTCACGGTCATGCCGCCCGCTTCCATCTCTTCCAGATACTTGGCCTCGACGGCGTTGATCTCGGCGCGCTCCCAGTCCTGCGTCTCCTTGGCGGTCTCGGCGAACAGCGCCTTCACCTCGTCCGGCAGGTCCTGCCACATCTTGTCGTCGGCCAGGAACATGATGCCGGCCCACTGGTGGTTCGACAGGGTGATGTAGTCCTGCACCTTGTCGAAGCCGAACGCCTTCACGTTGCCGACCGGGTTGTCCTGCCCGTCCACCGTGCCCTGCTGCAGGCCGGTGAACACCTCCGACAGCGCCATCGGCGTCGGGTTGGCGCCGAGCGCCTTGAAGGTGGCCACGTTGAGCGGATTGTTGACGACGCGGAACTTGATGCCCTTCATGTCGTCCGGCATCTCGACCTTGGTGTTGGCCGTGGTGATGGTGCGGAAGCCGCTCTCGTACATGGCGAGCGTGCGGATGCCGGTTTGCGCCAGCATGTCGGCGAAGAGCGCCTCGCCGATCTCACCGTCCGACACCGCGTAGGCGTGCTCGCTGTCGCGGAACAGGAACGGCAGGTAGAAGAGGTCCAGCGGCGGGTAGAAGCTCGCGACGTTGGTGGTCGGCACCAGCGCGAAATCGACGACGCCGATCTGGATGCTTTCCACCAGATCGCGCGAGGAGCCGATGGTGCTGTTGGGGAAGACCTCGATGGTGACCTTGCCGTCGCTCTTCTCGCTCACCTTGTCGGCGAACATCTGGGCGCCCTGCGCCAGCGGGTGGGTCTCGTTGTAGGGGTGGCCGAACTTCAGGCTCATTTCCGGCATTTCGGCCGAGGCGGGGCCGAAGGCGGCGGACCCGGCCAGCACCAGGGCGGCGAGGCCGGCACGGGCGAGGGCTCGGGGGCCGCGGGCGAGGCGCGGCATCGCAGGCACATTCATGGGCATGGTCGCTCTCCGTTGGTTGGGGTCTCCGCGCCCGCGGAGGGGGCCGGTCGGATAAAGGGGTCGTGGCATCACACCACCTCGGCGAGGGCCGGCTGCCCGTCGGCAGTGGTCGGCAAGAGTTCGATGACGCGGTCGCTCGGCGGCACGAAAATGCGCTGCCAGGTGATCGGCACGTCGCGATAGCTCATGCCGCACACGGTCCAGACTAGGCCGCACTGGCCGGGCGGGACGGCGAGCGGCCGCGTCACCCGCGGCGGCAGCGCCTGGCAGGCGATGGTCTGGCGCGTGCGCAGCGTCGGCGCGTTGAAGCGGGCGGCCAGCATGTCGCGCACCGAGATGCCGTCGAGCATCGCACCGCTCATCCGCGCCAGATCGCCGAACCGCTTGGCCGGCAGGTAGATCTCGCTGAACACCTCGAACTCGTCGTTGACCGACACGAAGCGCCGGATGGTGACGTATTCGCTCTCATCGGCCCCGAAGAACTGGCTCCACGGGCCGCTTTCGGCCGTCAGCTCCACGCCGATGATGCGGAAATAGACCGGCAGCAGCTGCGTGCCGCCCTCCGCCTTGAAGCGGAAATGCTTGAGGTGGCCTTCCTGCGCCCGCGAGCCGGTGACGAAGGTGCCGCGCCCGTGATGGCGCTCGACCACCCCCATCTCGACCAGGCTGCGCAAGGCGCGCTGAACGGTGCCGAGGCTCGCGCCCATCTCGGCGGCGAGCTGGTCCTCCGCCGGCAGCTGATCGCCCGGCCGCCAGCGCCCGGCTTCGATCGCCGACAGGATCCCTTCCGAGATCCGGCGGTGCTTCGCTCTCGTATCGTCGGCCTCGCCGGCTTGCACCGGTTTCAGCCTTCCACTGGCCGCCATGCCAATACCTATGAAGGACTTCTGATCGCAGGCTATTCCCCTAGCTCAACGGCGGTCAAGTCCTATAGAGGACCAAGATCTTATGCCGATGCCTTGAGCAGTCGGAACAAAAAAACGGCGGCCCGCGCCGGCAATTGCGCAACTCTTGAGCGCCCGGGGTGTCCGCCCTCGCCGCTTGTCTTGCCAAAACCGGCAAGGCTAGGGTCGGCAGCAACGAAGGGGGTCGCGAGTGGACAAGTGGCTGGTCATATCCAATTGCAACACCGTCGGACTGGCCAACAGCTTCAGCCTGCTTTGCCCCCGGGTCGAGGTCACGGGCGTCCACGTCCAGGCCATCGATCGTGAGGTGGAGGCGGGCAATCTCGCGCTGGAAACGTTCGACCGTGTCTTCGCGCACCCCGACACGCCCCAGGTCACCAAGGTCGCGCTGGATGAGCTGAAGGCCGTGCACCTGGTGCCCAGCATCTTCTTCGCCGCCTACCACCCGGACGGCTGCTATGTGCGCAACCGCCAAGGCCAGATCGGCAGCCCGATCGGCGAATACCACTCCTCGATCTGCTTTGCCGCCTACAAGGCCGGCCTCTCCGTCGGCGACGCGCTCGGCCTCTACAATCGCGACACCTATGCGCGCGCCGGCTACCTCGATATGTGGCTGGACGAGCGGGAGGCCGAGACGCGCAAGTTCGCCAGGCACGGCATCGACATCGCCGACCTCTTCGTCAAATGGGCCGGAGCCGGCCCGTTCATGTACTCCTTCAACCACCCAATGATCGGCTGCATCTTCGACACCGCCAAGCGCGTCCTCGCCCAGCTCGACATCCCGGCCGCGCAAACGCCGTTCCTCCCGCACGACAACCTGCGCGAATCCGCCTGGCTGCCGATCCTGCCGGTGATCGCCGACGCGTGCGGGGTGGAAGGCTCGACGATGTTCAAGCGGGGCGCCCGGTACCGCATCCTGGAGCTACCGGCCTTCGTGCGCGACAGCTACCGCATCTACGACCGGTTCGGCGGCAACGATCTTGTCAACCAATTCGCCAAGTGGGACCGTGTCCAGCGGTTGAGCGAGATCGTCGGCTGATGGCAAACCCGTACGCAGATGCCAAAAACCACCAGCTGTGGCGCCGCGGCGTCGCAAGCGTCGAGCCGCACCGGCTCGATCCGGTGGTCGCACCCAAATTCCGCATCGCCCGGACCACGCGCGTCGGCACCGCCGGCAGCTGTTTCGCCCAGCATATTTCGCGCGGGCTCACCGAGATGGGCTTCAACTATTTCGTGCCCGAGGACGGGGCCGACCTGCCGCCCGGTCGGCGCACCCGGCGCGGCTTCGGCATGTTCTCGGCCCGCTACGGCAACATCTACACCATCGAGCAGCTGATGCAGCTGTTCGAGGAGGTGTTCGACGGCCGCGCCCCGCACGAGACCCACTGGCAGCGTCCCGACGACAAATTCGTCGACCCCTACCGTCCGCGCATCGAACCCGGCGGCTGGCCGCACCCCAAGAAGGTGATCGCCCAGCGGCAGGAGCACCTCGCCCACGTCGAGCGCGTCTTCCGCGAGTCGGAGCTGTTCGTGTTCACCCTCGGCCTGACCGAGGCGTGGCGTTCGCGCGTCGACGGCTCGGTCTTCCCGCTCGCCCCCGGCGTCGTCGCCGGCAGCTACGACCCGGCGCTGCACGAGTTCCACAACTTCACCGTCACCGAGGTGACGGAGACCCTGATCCGCTTCCTGGAGCGGCTCGTCGCGGTCAATCAGGGCGTGCGCGTGCTCCTCACCGTCTCGCCGGTGCCGCTGATCGCCACCCACGAGGATCGGCACGTGCTGGTCGCCACCACCTACAGCAAGTCGGTGCTGCGCGTGGCGGCGCAGATGGCCGCCGACCGCTTCGGCTGGGTCGATTATTTTCCGTCTTACGAAATTATCACTGGCAGTCCGACGGGGGGCCTGTATTTCGAGGACGACCGACGCGAAGTTCGTAGCGTGGGCGTCGCCCATGCCATGCGTTGTTTCGCGGCGCACTACCTCGAAGGCGGCACGGCGGAGCCGTCGAGCACGGAACCGGAGAAGCCCCGCCGACGGGCTCCGGAGTTGGGCCGGGACATCATCTGCGATGAGGAAGCGATCGACCCCGTCGATATTTGACGCCTCGCGCCGGGCCACGCCCGAGCCGGTGCGTCGCATCCACGTCACCGGTGCATCCGGTGCCGGGGTCACCACGCTGGGGCTTGCGCTGGCGCAGGAGCTCGGCCAGCCGCACCACGACACCGACGACTATTATTGGATGCCCACCGACCCGCCCTACCAGGTGGTGCGCCCGGTCGCCGAGCGCCTGCGCCTGATGCACGACATGTTCGTGGCGCGCTCGGGGTGGGTGCTGAGCGGCTCGATCGGCGAGTGGGCGCCGGAATTGGGGCCGCTGGTGCAGCTGGTGGTGTTCGTGCGCACGGCGCCGCAGGAGCGTTCGCGCCGCCTCGTCGCCCGCGAGGTGCGCCGCCAGGGACGGCCGGCGGCCGAGATCGCGGCCGATGCCGATTTCATCGCCTTCCACGATTGGGCGATGCGCTACGAGGCCGAGGACCAGCCCAGCCGCAACCTGGCGCGCCACGAGCGCTGGCTCGCGACGCTGAGCGTGCCGATCGTGCGGGTCGACGGCGCGTGGCCGCTCGCGGAGCTGACGGCGCTGGTCCTCGCGGCCGTCGACGCCGCGCCGCAGGCGTTGACCCAGGAGGCGTGAGGCCCCCCTTGCGCCGTGTGCCGCGCCGGGCGCACATGGACTGATCCCAACGCCGGAGCCCGCGATGGAAGCCATGGTCCTTGACCGGCCCGGACAGCCGCTCGAGCGGCGGACCCGGCCCACGCCGAAGCCCACGGGCTTCGATATCCTCATCGAGATCACCGCGTGCGGGGTCTGCCGCACCGACCTGCACGTGGTCGACGGCGACCTGCCGCCGCATCCGGGCCCCATCGTCCCGGGCCACGAGATCGTCGGGCGCGTCGCGGCGCTGGGCGAAGCGGTGGAGGGCCTCGCCATCGGCGCGCGGGTCGGCGTGCCCTGGCTCGGCGGAAGCTGCGGCCACTGCCCCTATTGCGCCATGCACCGCGAGAACCTGTGCGATACGCCCTCGTTCACCGGCTATACGCGCGACGGCGGCTTCGCGAGCCACACCCTCGCCGATTCCCGCTACGTCTTCGCCTTGCCCGACACGCTGGACGACCAGCACGCCGCGCCGCTCCTGTGCGCCGGCCTCATCGGCTTCCGCGCCTACCGCTTCGCCGGCGAGGCGGCGACGCTCGGCCTCTACGGCTTCGGCGCCAGCGCGCACATTCTCGCCCAGCTCGCCATTCAGGACGGACGCGAGGTGTTCGCCTTCACCCGCCCCGGCGACACCCGATCGCAGGCGTTCGCCCGCAGCCTCGGCGCCGCCTGGGCCGGCGGTTCGGACGAAACGCCGCCGCGACCGCTCGACGCGGCCATCCTGTTCGCCCCCGTCGGCGCGCTGGTGCCCCAATCGCTGCGGCAGGTGCGCAAGGGTGGACGCGTGGTGTGCGCCGGCATTCACATGAGCGACATCCCCTCGTTTTCCTACGCGGACCTATGGGGGGAGCGGGAAATCGTCTCCGTCGCCAACCTCACCCGGGCCGACGGCACCGAGTTTTTCGCCCGCCTCGCGCGGCGCGGTGTCGAGACGCAAATTACCCCCTACCCCCTCACCGAAGCCAACGGCGCGCTGGACGATCTGCGCCACGGCCGCTTCGACGGCGCCGCCGTTCTCGGTCCGCGGGCTTGATCCCCTAGGCTTTTCGACGGCGAACCTCTATGTCTGCCGCATTCGACGGATGACGGAACGATTGATGAATATCAGCCTTGCCGAGCGTGAGCGCCTCGAAGCCACCATTGACGCCGCTTTCGACGAGCGGGCCACCATCACGACGCGCACCACCGGACGTGTTCGCGAAGCGGTCGACAAGGCGCTGGGCCTGCTCGACCGCGGCGTCCTGCGCGTTGCCGAGCCGAAGGCGGACGGTTCGGCCTGGGTCGTCAACGAATGGCTGAAAAAGGCCGTGCTCCTGTCCTTCCGCCTGACGCCGATGGAGCCCATCGAGGGCGGCCCCGGCGGCGGCAAGTGGTGGGACAAGGTGCCCTCCAAGTTCGAAGGCTGGTCCGAGATCGATTTCGAGCAGGCCGGCTTCCGCGCCGTGCCGCACGCGGTCGTGCGCCGCTCCGCGTTCATCGCCTCGGGCGTCGTCTTGATGCCCTCCTTCGTCAACCTCGGCGCCTATGTCGACGAAGGCACCATGGTCGACACCTGGGCGACGGTCGGCTCGTGCGCGCAGATCGGCAAGAACTGCCACATCTCCGGCGGCGCCGGCATCGGCGGCGTGCTGGAGCCGCTGCAGGCGAGCCCCGTCATCATCGAGGACAACTGCTTCATCGGCGCCCGCTCCGAGGTCGCCGAGGGCGTGCGGGTCGGGCGCGGTTCGGTGCTGTCCATGGGCGTCTTCCTCGGCGCCTCCACCCGCATCATCGACCGGGCCACCGGCGAAGTGTTCCGCGGCGAGGTGCCGCCCTTCTCGGTGGTGGTGCCCGGCACGGTCGCGACGGAGAGCGGCGGCACGGACAAGCTGGCCCTTTCGGCGGCCATCATCGTGAAGCGAGTCGACGAACGCACCCGCTCCAAGACGTCGATCAACGAGCTATTGCGGGACTGAGCGTGGCGAACACCCGCCAGCCAACCATGCTGTGGGCGTTGTTCGGCTTTAACGGCCGCATCAACCGCGAGGTCTATTGGCTTGGCAATTTCGGCGCCGCGTTCATCGCCTTCGTCCTCATGATGCCGAGCCTCGACGAGGCGACCGGCACCATCCTCATGGCGCCCTGGTCGCCGTTCATCGCGCTGCCGATCGCCTGGGTGGAAGTCGCGCTCGCGGTGAAGCGGCTGCACGATCGCGGCTTCTCGGGCATGTTCGCGGCGGCGATGTTCATTCCCTTCCTCAACATCCTGGCGGCCCTCGTCATCGGCATCATCCCCGGCGACCGCGGGGCCAACCGCTTCGGCCCGGACACCAACACCCGGCCCCCGCAATGACCGGCACGGTCGACCCGGTCGCCCTGACGCAGGCGCTGGTCCGCGCCGAAAGCGTAACGCCCGCCACCCCTGCCGTGTTCGACATCGTCGAGCGTGCGCTGGCCGAGGCGGGCTTCGCCGTCGAGCGCCTCGTGTTCGCCGAGGACGGCGCGGCGCCGGTGGAAAACCTCTTCGCCACCAAGGGCGAGGGGCGCCACCTTGCCTTCGCCGGCCATGTCGACGTGGTGCCGCCCGGCCCGCGCGAGGCGTGGACGCACGACCCCTTCGCCGCCACCATCGAGGGCGACACGCTGTACGGACGCGGCGCCCAGGACATGAAGGGCGGCATCGCCGCCATGATCGCCGCCGCCGCCGCGTGGAGCGCCAAGGGCGGACCCGGCCGCCTCTCCTTCCTCGTCACCGGCGACGAGGAGGGCGTGGCCATCAACGGCACGCGCCCGCTGGTCGCATGGTGCGCCGCGCGCCACCCGATCGACGCGGCGATCGTCGGCGAACCCACCTCGCGCGAGGTGCTGGGCGACACGATCAAGGTCGGCCGGCGCGGCTCGATGTCCGGCGAGGTCCGCGTCAAGGGCGTGCAGGGCCACGTCGCCTACCCGGAAAAGGCGGACAACCCGATCCCGGCGCTGTTCGCCATCGGCGAGGCGCTGCTCGTCCCGCTCGACGAGGGCAACGCCCACTTCGCCCCGTCCAACCTCGAGATCGTCTCGGTGGACGTCGGCAACCCCGCCTACAACGTCATCCCCGCCGCCGCGGCGCTGCGCTTCAACGTGCGCGCCAACGACGAGTGGACCACCGCCTCGCTGCAAGCCCTGCTGACGGAGCGCATCCACGCGGTCGCGCCGGCGGCGGAGATCCTATGGCAGCCGGGCGCCAGCGCCGCCTTCCGCACCAACGACCCAGCCTTGTTGCAGCGCATCGAGGCGGCGGTCATCGCCGCCACCGGCCGCACCCCGGAGGCGACCACCGGCGGCGGCACGTCCGACGCGCGCTTCATCAAGGACCATTGCCCGGTGGTGGAGTTCGGCGCCGTCGGATCGACCATGCACCAGATCGACGAGCGCACCTCGGTGAGCGAGTTGCGCGCACTCGCGGACGCCTACGGCGCGATCATCGACGCCGTGCTGGCGCCGTGATCCGGCCGGCGGGCGGTCCATGCTCGGCCTGAGCGAGATCAGCCGGTCGCTGCGCGGGGCGGCGCTGCTTTTCCTGGGCCGCAAGCAGGGCCTCCTGGCCATGGACCGGTCGGCCGACGGGTTCTGGCGCTCGTTCGCCGTGATCCTGTTGCTGTTGCCGATCAACGCGGTGGTGGTGCTGGCGATCACCCGCACTGGCGGCGCGGAATCATTTCGCGGGCTGTTCATGGAGCAGATGCCGCTCCTGGTGCTGGACTGGATCGGCTTCCCCATCGCCCTCGCGCTCGTGGCCGGCCCGCTCGGCGTATCGGCAAACTATGTGTCCTACGTGGTGGCGCGCAACTGGGCCGCCCCCATCGCCGCCGCCATCCTGGCGATCCCCTACTTGCTCCAGGGCGCCGGCTGGATCCCGCTCAACGGCGCCGCGCTGCTGTCGCTGGTCGCCATCGTCGTGGTGCTGCGCTACGGCTACATGGTGCTGCGCCTGGCGCTCGGCACGCCAATGGCCCTCAGCGCCGGCCTCGTCGCCGCCGACCTCGCGCTGACGCTGGTCATCATCGCCCTGTTCGGCTGAATCAGAGCACGAAGGCCGTCACGCCCACCGAGGCGGCATAGACGACCAGGATCATTAGGCTCTCCAGGCCGATATTGGCCGGCCCCTTCTCTTCGCGGCGGATCAGGCCGAGCACCAGGATGGCAGTCACGACAATACCGGCCACGGCCCAGAAACGCGAGGCCGGGTCGATGGCATCGTAGAGCGAGCCGTCGCGATAGGCGACGTCCGAGGCGGACAGGAAGAGCACGTCGAAGGTGTTGCCGCCGATGATCCCGCCCACGGCCATCTGCAGCGCGCCGCGCCGCACCGCCGCGATGGTGGTGACGAGCTCGGGCAGCGACGTGACGGTGGCCGTCATCAGTCCGCCGACGACGCTCTGCGCGATGCCGGTGCGCGCCGCGATCTCCAGCCCCGTCAGCGCGATGACCCAGCCCGCGACGCCGACGATGGCCACGTAGATCGCGAAGCGGGCGAACAGCCCGGCCGTGGACGGCCCCCGACCCGATGCGGGATCGGGAACGTCGATGCGCGTCTCGGCGGTCTCCTGCGGCATCCACATCGGCTTGTCGCGGTCGAGCTTCGCGAGGCGCACGCCCATCACGTAGAGCACGATCAGCACGATGCTGGCGGGATGGACGCCCCACACCGTCACCTGCGGCAGCATGTAGGCGATCAGCGGCACCGTCAGCAGCAGGATCAGCATCACCCCCTGGGTGATGTTCTCCACCGAGGCGGCGGCGTGCTCGAGGTTGGCCCGCCGGTGGACGATATCGGCGATGGCGAGGAAGGCGGTCTGCACCGCGATGCCGCCGAGCGAGTTGGAATAGGCGAGATCGACATTGCCGCCCGACGCCGCGGTGATGGAGGTGATGGAGCCGGAGATGGAGGTGGTGGCGCCCAGAAGCACCGCGCCGGCCACCGCCTCGCCGAGCCCGGTCCGGTCCGCGAGTACGTCGGCCAGGCCGGCCATGCGCGTGCCGACGACCGCGATCGCCAGGCCGGCCAGAGCGAAGACGAGAATGACGGCGGGCAGTGCAAAATCGGAAAACATCAATGGGCAACCGCCGGCCCGCGTCATGGTTCCAGCCCGCGGTCCGGGAATTCGGCCGCGTCAGGCGGTCTCGCGCAGCGCCTCGGCGACTTCGAGGTCGACCGAGACCAGCTGGGTCACGCCCTTCTCCGCCATCGTCACGCCATAGAGGCGGTGCATCCGCGCCATGGTGATCGGGTTGTGGGTGATGACCATAAAGCGGGTGTCGGTGGCGTGGCCATCTCATCGAGCAGAGCGCAATAGCGCGCCACATTGGCGTCGTCGAGCGGCGCATCGACTCTCGTCGAGGACGCAGATCGGCGACGGGTTGGTGAGGAACACGGCGAAGATCAGAGAGAGGGCCGTCAGCGTCTGCTCGCCGCCCGACAGCAAGGTCAGCATCTGCGGCTTCCTTGCCCGGCGGCCGCGCGACGATTTCGAGCCCCGCCTCCAGCGGATCATCCGACTCGGTGAGCTGCAACTACGCCTTGCCGCCGCCGAACAGGTGCGTGAACAGCCGCTGAAATGCTCGTTGACCACCTTGTCGAACGACGACAGCAGGCGGTCGCGCGCCTCGCGGTTCAACTCGCGGATGCCCGTGCGCAGACGCCGGATGGCCTCGAGGAGGTCGTCGCGCTCGTCGATCATCGCCTCCTGGCGCTGATCGGAGATCTCGTTGAGCTCGTCCTCGGCGTACAGCAGATTGACGCCGCCGACTTCCCTCGAAGGCACTCCCTCGGCGAGGGCTGAGTTCGATCTGGTGAACCGTTTCGGCCGTATCGACGGATTCGGGGTGTGGGAGATCTTCCGAGACGACCAGGAAAACGTACCGATCGAAGTGCGGGTCGCGTGGTCGGACCCGGAGGACTCGCGCCTGGCCCTCCTCGCAGTAGATGACCGCGGAAACCCGACCCGGATCATACTGGATCGTTCGGACGCGGGCGCCACCGGATCCTGGTTCGACGGGAATGGCGGGGCCCTGTCCTGTAAGCATGGGGCGCCGTAGCGATGTCGGCAACGAAATCTGCCGCTGCGGGCGGACGAGGTATGACCACGTGGGCGATCCGAATCGAGAAGCACGGCCCACCGGAGGTGTTCGTCGAGCGCGAGATTGCGTTACCGGATCCGGGGCCGGGCGAAGTCTCGATTCGGGTCGAGGCGGCGGGGATCAACTTCGCGGACCTGCTGATGCGGGCGGGGCTGTACGACACGGTTCCACCGCGACCTTACAGTCCCGGGTTCGAAATCGCGGGAACTGTGACCACGGCCGGCAACGGTGCGATGCGCGACGACGGCGAGCCCTGGAGAGAAGGGGATACCTGCGTCGCCCTGCTCAGGCACGGGGGATACGCGCGCGATGTGGTCCTGCCCACTCGAAATGTGTTCAACAGGCCGGCGGGACTATCGGCCGTCGAGGCGGCGGCCGCTCCGGTCGTCTTCCTCACGGCCCACGTGTGCCTGTTCGAGTCGGCGCGGGTGCGGGCCGGTGAGACCGCGCTGGTCCTCGGGGCGGGAGGGGGAGTCGGTACCGCGGCCGTGCAGCTCGCGTTGGCGCACGGCCTGCGCGTGATCGGCACCGCAGGCACCGAGCGCAAGCGTGCATTCGTCGTGGATGAGTTGGGTGCGGAGGCCTGCTGCGACTCACGTGGAGACTGGGAGTCGGACGTCCTGGCCCTGGTCGGGGAGCGGGGAATCAATGTCGCGCTCGACTCCGTGGGGGGAGCCGCAACGGCCTCCTGTCAGCGGCTTCTTCGCTCCGCTGGGCCGCATCGTGTTCTATGGATTCAGCGAGGCGATGCCGGGGAATACGAAGAACTGGCTGCGCGCGGCCCGAGCCTGGCTCAAGACGCCGCGCTTTCACCCCCTGTCACTGATTCAGCCGGGGATCGGCGTGTCCGGCGTGCATCTCCTCCATCTGCATGAGCAGGAGGAGATTTTGCGCAAGCACCTCGAGTGGATTCTCAATAGTGTGATGAACGGCCAACTCCGCGCGGTGGTGGATCGGACATTCCCGCTTACCCGCGACGGCGCAGTCGAGGCTCATCAGTACATTCACGAGCGCCGAAACCTCGGCAAGGTAGTGCTCGAGGCCTGATACTCCCGGCTCTTCGGGCGGGAGTACCGGACCCGGGCTAGATTCTGCGAGTGTCTCGGGGTTCCGGGAAGCGGCAAGACTCTGTGGAGATTACAGCGTGATTTCACTCGGATCTGCGCATACGACACCCGGCCGGTTCCTGGTCAGTCTCTTGACACTGCCCGCCTTCGCGGGCTCACTCCTGGCGCAGGAAACAGGACGATCCGGCGCGGACCTGCCCTCCGGGGTCGGAGAGGGGCGGTTGACTCAGGTGATCGACGCCGTCCCGCTCCGCGGCGAAGACATCCGGCTGCGCGTGGCCCTTCGGGTGGAAGAAGCCGAGATGCCGGCGTGCGCCCCGGAGGAAGCGGAACCGGGCGGGATCGTAGGTGCGTCGGACCCCTGCGAGTCCGGCGCCTTCGGGTGGCTGCGGATCGACGGCAAGCCGGCGGCTGGACCCGGGGAGGAGCTTCGGACCATGCGGGTGGCTTCGAGCCAGTGGTCAGTCGAGGAAGTGAAGACGCGGATCCCCGAGGACGCGCTCGAGTTGCTGTTTGGATTGCTGCTCGAGGGGGACGGGCCGATGTGGGCCGACGACGTCCAGCTGGCGGTTCGTCTTCCGGACGGTGTCTGGCGGCGTTTCCCGATTCCAAACGCGGATTGCGAGAGCCTCGGAAGCGGAGGACGCCCGGCGGCGTGGGGCGGAATCGATCCAGCCTGGGAGGCACGCATCGACCGCGAGGCGCCCTACGAGGGATCCGGTGCCATCCGCATCACCAGGGCCCGGACCTCGCCCGGCACAGAATAGCCGGGCGACCCGGCCCGCGAATCTCGGAGCCGGACCACCGATTGGCACCACACCCGGTCAGCTGACCGGGTGTGGTCGCCTCAGAGTCGTCAGTTCTTCTCTTCGACCGGGAGCATGCCTACGCCTCGGGTAAGGGCGAACACCTGCGCGTAGTCTTCCTCCCCGAAATTGTATTCGCTCGCAAACTTCTCCGCCGTCTCCACGTGCTCACGCCGCATGCCCGGATAGCCCTCCCACACGGAGATGAAGGCGGCGTCGATGTGTCGATACGCTGCCGATACCATGTCGCCCGTCGCCTCGGCGACCTCGGCTGCGTTCTCCATCATTTTCCGTGAATCCCCGTACTCGCCGCCGTAGAAGTACAACCGTCCCGCGCGGTCGAACTGCAGGTAGGAGTTCGGGTCGTTCTTTGGCATGCTCTCAGCAGCTTCCCGATGGAGCTCCGCGGCTTCGATCCACTTCGCCTGCTCGTACAGCGCGCTCGCTCGTTCATACAGCGGGTCCGATTCGGCCGGGGCAGAAACCGTGATCGTGGGGAGCTCGTACATCGGACGCATTTCTACCTCCTGCGCCTGTGCGGCGCGAGGCAGGAACGGCACGAGCAGCGCTCCGAGGACGAGGAGCTTCGAAATGGTGTTCACCTGTTGCCTCCTTGCCTGCGCCGTTGCCCGCGGAGACGAGCGAAGTGCACGAAGGAGCTGTGGCTCGGGACTCGGAGACACGCTCGACCCGCGCCCGCTGGTCGTTGCAGTACGGCAAGGCTTGAAAGAATGGGGGGATCCACGAGTAATCTGGGACACGCGGGGCCCGCGTGCAAACGCCGCGCCCGGGGTGGACGCGGCGTTCGCTCGCAGTGTGTCCAGTCTTACGGCGTGATCGTAATCGAGACCGTCTCAATGTCCGTCAGGCTCTGGGGATCCGTGACCGTGAGTGTGATCACGTGCGCCCCCGCGGTGAGAGTGCTCGTGCCGAGTTGTCGGCCCGTACCGATCACTCCATCGATGTCCGACGACCACACTATAGCCGAATCCGGGAGTTCGGGACCGTCAGGATCATCGACCGCGGCGAGAAACGCTACCTCCTCGCCTGCAGCGAACGACGCACCGTTCATCGGGGTGACGATCTCAGCGGACGGGGGCTGTGCCGGTGCTGCCTGAACGTTCACCGAAATGGTGCTGTTGCCAGTGCCTTCGTCACTGTCCGTTGCCGTGGCGGTAATCAGGTGTGACCCCACCGACAGGCCACTCCAGAGCACCTCGCTCCCGGTTCCGAACTCGCCGTCCTTGTTCGATTCCCACCGGATGCTGGTCCCGGGGATGAGACCATCCTCTTGATCGACGGCTGTTGCCGTGAAGGTGATGGTGAATTTCTCCGTAGTCACGTATCCAGTCTGGGGCCCCGTGATCGTGACCACGGGAGGGACGTTCTCCGCTGGAATGAACCCGCCCGACGGCTCGTCGTCTCCACACCCCGTGAGTATGCACACGGCGAAGACGGAGATACCAAGAAGCGTCCTGCCGTTGTTCATCTATCTCTCCCCACGATTGTCATGAGTTTTGCCGATACTCAGACCAACTGCATCGGACACTTTCCACTTTCTTACAACGACTGGAGCAATTAGTTCGTGTCAGGGGGGGCAAGCGGGCTGCGGTGGCGGAGTAAAAACGACCGAGACAAGGGAACGGACCAACCATGGCCCGTGTCCCCAGTCTCAGCCACGTAACCAGGAATCAGGGTTCGAAGCGGACCGAGTCCTTAAGCTGCCTCAACTTGTAGGCTCCGGCCTCCTCGAGCGTCCAGTTTCCGGACGATTCGTCGAACTCGAGGTGCTGGCCCGGCTCTGCGATCCGGCGGAGCTTGAACTCTCCCTCCTCGCCCGCACCGAACATCGCATTCCGTTCGTATTCTGTGATCTTGCGCAAGTCGCCCTCCTCGGAGAGGTGCAGCGTGCCGTCTTCGGATTCGAATACGAAGTCATGGTCTTCACCGAATCCGAACGCGACAGCTTCGCGCTCTCCCTCGCCCTCGACGCGTACCGTCCAGGTGCCTGCCTCGTTCAACTTCTGCGCGATCTTCCCGGCTACGGCCCCGGGAATCTGCTCGGATACAGCGACATCGCCCGTCTCCGTTGGAGCGGGTGCGGAACACGCCACGACCAGGATCGCCGCGGCCATCGTCAGTGCTACTGCCGCCGGTACGTACCGGGGCGCTTTCCGGTTCTCCATCATCATCCGGATCCTCCTCCCAAGTTGAGAATCGAAATGGACGAAGGCCGCGGCCGACCCTAATGGGACCGCGCGCCGGCTTCCCGCCTCGACAAGCAGGGAAGCGTATTCTCGGAGCCCGACGCCGGAGCGCAGCACGCGCCGGTCACAGTCAAGCTCCACCGCGAGTCGCAGCCGTCGCAGCTGCCACCAGGAAAGCGGATTCCAGGGAATCGCCGCTGCCACGAGCAACCCAGAGAACAGCAGGGCTCCATCTCGGGCCTTCACGTGTTCTGCTTCGTGCAGCACGATCAGCCTGCGGCTGGCCGGATCCTGCTCGAGCACCCAGGTGGGGAGCACGACCTCCGCCCGTCCGAATCCCAGCACCGCCGGGCCGAGTCTTTCCGATACCCTGACCTCACTGCCGTCCACTCGACGTCGTGGCCATTCGCGGCTCGCCACGTACAGCCGGCGCATTGAAATGAGCAGCGCCAGCAGGACGGCGGTCGACGCCGCTATCCACAGGATGAGAAGGGGACGATCCAGGGTCCTCGCCGACCTCTGTATCGTGTCCCACGCGGCCACGAGCGCCGAGGTCGGCTCGGCTGCACTGGACGCTGTGAGCCCGGCAGGACCGGGATTCGACGCAGCCACGCCTCCAAACAGACTCAATCCGCCGGTGCGAGCCATGACGAACGCGAACAGGGGAGTGCCGAACAGGGTCGCCGCCCAGACGGACCTCACAGGCCGGTGAAGCCAGCGGGCCGCATTCTCGGCGCTCAGACCGGCGATAGACAGGAGTCCGGAAACGATCAACAGATACAGCATCCATGCAGCGATCATCGTTCGAGCTCCTCGATCCGGTCGTCGAGCAATTCGCGGATCCGGTGCAACTCATCGGCCGACACGTCCTCGTCGGCCAGCAGCCGGGTGACCAGCAATTCGCGTGAGCCCTGGTAGATCTTGCTCAGCAGCCGGTCGAGTGCAGTGCCGCCCGCTTCCTCCGGAGCCGTCTCGGGGAAGTAGCGGAATGCCTTTCCCTCCTGCTCGTGCCGGACGTGCCCCTTGGTTTCCAGCGTTCTCAGCATCGTGAGCACCGTGGAATAGGCGATATCTGCCTCGAGACCATCGGAAACCTCGGATACGGTGCCCGAACCGTCCTGCCACAGCACGGCCATGATGTCCAGCTCACGAGGAGTCAGTCGGGGCTTCACGTCGTCACCTCCCTTGCTGCAGTCCGCTCGCGGTGAACCGCTGACCACCGCCTGATTCCGGTCACTCCAGTGGTGTCATACTATCTATTACGTTTGTAGTAGATAAAAGATCCCCGGGGTTCGCGCAAGGGGGATCTGGAATGACGCTCAGCGTCGGATGAGGCGACCGCCGATCCAGGCAAACACCACGAACACTCCCGTCGCACCCAGGACCACGAGCCACTCGACGGCTGACAGGCCGCGCACCCCGAACGGATCCGACAGCGGCGTATACAGGACCAGCAACTGCAGGATGAGCGAGCTGGCGACGGCGACGAACATCCACGGATTCGAGATCAGCGGAATCCCTGACCGTCCGCGGATTACGCTCAGCACCCCCATCTCCGCCGTGACGATGAAGGTGAACAACAGGGTTCTTGCGCCGACCAGATCGGAGGTGCGGGTGAGGGCTGCGAAAAACAGCACCAGCCCCACCGCGGTCAGCGCGAGTCCGATCCACCCGATCAACAGGGAAGTCGGACGATCCAGAACCGACTCTTCCCTCGATCTCGGGGGGCGGTGCATGACATCGTCCGAATGCGGGTCCACGCCGAGGGCGAGAGCGGGAGGTCCATCGGTCACGAGGTTGATCCACAGCAACATCGCCGGAGTCAGGATCAGAGCGTCCGAGCCTCCACTTAATACGTCCGGGAACAAGAAGGCGCCCAGCAGCACGCCGACGAACACGATCAGGACTTCTCCCACGTTCGCCGACAGGAGAAATGTCACGAAATTGCGAATGTTGTCGAAGATCCCTCGGCCCTCGGCTACCGCGTCGCGGATCGTGCTGAAGTCGTCGTCCAGCAGTACGAGGTCGGCCGCCTCCCGTGCGACATCGGTTCCCCTGAGGCCCATGGCGACGCCCACGTCCGCGGCCCGCAGAGCCGGCGCGTCGTTCACCCCGTCTCCCGTCATCGCCACCCGGTGGCCCTCCCGCTGCAGAGCCTCGAGGATGCGTACCTTGTGCACGGGAGACACGCGTGCAAATACATCGGTCTCGGCCGCCAGGGCTTGCAGATCCTCATCCGACAGGGCATCGATATCGCCTCCCGACCGCGCTCCCTCCGTACGCAGCCCCAGCTCGTCAGCGATCGCCCGTGCCGTCTCGATGTTGTCGCCGGTGACCATCACCACCCGG
This sequence comes from uncultured Gemmatimonadota bacterium, assembly GCA_942490755.1. Taxonomy (GTDB): domain Bacteria; phylum Gemmatimonadota; class Gemmatimonadetes; order Palauibacterales; family Palauibacteraceae; genus Carthagonibacter. Next base: position 35,660 of record CALNYN010000049.1, on the reverse strand, counting down.
ATGCCCGCTCCGCGGCAGTCGTCGATAGCCCCCGGGACCTCCGGCCTGACCGGATCGATCATCGCCTGCAGGCCGAGAAAGGTGAGTCCAGACTCGATCCCGTCGTCCTCGGCATCGGAGACCTCGGTGCTCGTCAGCAGCGCGCCGCGCGAATCCCAGCACCCGGTAGGCCTGGATGCCAGCCTGCTGTTGTCGGCCAGGATTCGTTCCCGCAGTTCGTCATCCAGGGCGAGCGTGTCGCCGTCGACCGCAACCGAGTCGCAGTGTCGCAGCACGATTTCGGGAGCGCCCTTCATCCAGATCGAGGGTTCAGCTCTGCCGGTTGCGACAGTCATGCGCTTACGCCCCGAGTCGAACGGGACTTCACGAAGCCGCTCGAGATCCGCCGACACGCCGGCTCGATCGGCAAGCGCCCTCAAGGCGATCTCGGTCGGATCGCCCAGGTACTCGCCAGTGGAGTCCCGCTCGACGTCGCTCGCGAGGCTGCCGCACAGCAGAAGTGGCTCCAGGAACTCGAGTTCGACCTCGCTTCCACCCTCGAGGAATACGGGACTCTCTGCTTCGCGAGGGATCTCGACCCGGATCTCGCGCCCGCCGACTACGAGGCGTTCGACGCTCATCCGACTCTCGGTCAGAGTGCCGGTTTTGTCGCTGAGGATCACGTCGACCGAGCCCAGTCCTTCGGCTACGGGGAGGCGCCGGACGAGGGCCCGACGGCGCAGCATCCGCTTCGATCCGAGCGCCAGGGTCAGAGTGACGACTGCGGGAAGGCCTTCTGGAACCGCGGCCACGGCCAGCGTCACCGCGAGAAGCAGAACCGTCAGCGGAGGAGTGTCCGCGACCGTGAACAGCACGACGGCGACGATCGCGATCAGTCCCACCACGCCGAGGCCGATCCGATGTCCCAGGCGGTCCACTTCTTCCTGGAACGGGGTCTTCCGATCCTCGACCTGCTGCACGAGAGTCGCAATCTGGCCGATCTCGGTGTGCATCCCGGTCGCCACCACTACCGCGGTTGCCCGGCCGCGCACCACGCTGGTCGCACTGAATACGAGATTCCTGCGATCGGCGATCTGTGTCTCGACGGGCAGCTCGGCGATGGACTTCGCGACGGGCATGCTCTCGCCCGTCAGCGCGGATTCGTCGGTCTCGAAATGGACGCTGTCCAGTAGCCGGGCGTCGGCAGGAATGCGGTCTCCCTGGGCGAACGTGAGAAGGTCACCCGGAACGACCTCGGCAGACGGAATCTGCCGCGGCTCACCGTCCCGGATCACGGTCGCCTCCGGCGCCGCCAGCTCCCTGAGGGCCTGGATCGCGGTCTGTGCCCGATAGTCCTGGACGAATCCGAACACGCCGTTGGCCACCAGGATCACCATGATCAGGACGGCGTCGGTGGTGTGGGGCTCCGAACCGGGCAGCAGTCCAATGGCCATCGACAACAGGGCTGCAGCGAACAGAAGTCCGACCAGCAGGTTCTGAAACTGTGCCGCGAACAGCTTCAGCGGGGACACATGCTCGGCATCTGCGAGCCGGTTCGGGCCGCCCCGCTCGAGACGCAACCGGGCCTGTGACTCGGACAGGCCCTCCGATCCCGTCTCGAGTTGCGACAGGGCTTCTTCCGGGGTCAGGGAGTGCCAGTTGACCGCCGGCTCTTCGGTCGGCCGGGTGCTCAGGTCAGGTCTCCTTCGTCACCGGATCCAAGGCTGCGCGGGGTAAACCGCCAGCTCACCCTCGATTCGCTGTGCTCGTCCAGCGCTCGGCGGATCTCACCCGGGAGTTCGGGTCTGTGCAGCAGCCTGGCCTTCAGATGGTAGGCCGGGGCCAGGACATCCTCCCACAGGCCCGCCGGCTCGAGGAGGGCTCGGAGTTCATCGTCGCTGCAGGTCAGCGCCGTCTTCTCGCTTCGGCTCGCCTGCACCCGGAACGACGCGCCTGCCGCCGCCCGCTGGCCCGAAGCCTCGAACCAGGCGATGAGCTGCTGTTGCAGGGAGCGAATCCGTTCCTCGGCTTCCTTCTTCGCCTGCTGTGCCTGGCCCAGCCCATCAGCCAGTTCAGCGATCTCGGCGGGAGAGGACACCAGGGCATCGAGCTGCTCCGGCCAATTCTCCGGGTACTGGTCGGCGAACGCCGGGCACCACGGCTTCACATGGCACCAGCTCGCATTGTCGGCCGGGACGGGGCTCGAACGCCTCGTCCTCGATCGCCTGCGCGGTATCCAGAACGAGACGGCGAACGGACTCGACCTCGACAGGGGACCTGCGTGAAACCTCCCATTCCGTATCTGACGGAACGTGGACGAGTGACAGTGACTCCACCTCCCGCTCGAGCTTCTCCTCCGCGGCGATCTGGTACAGGGTAAGCTGTTGTGAATCGTGCGCCTTGTCCCGCAGGAAGAACTTTCCTGTCTTGTAGTCAGTGATTCGCACGGCTCCGTCGTCACCGGCGTCCACCCGGTCCAGGATCGAAATCATGGGTACATCATCGATGGAATACTGCAGAGTCAACTCGACGGCGAGCGCAGGTTGGAAGTCCGCTGCGTGCTTGCTGTACCACGACTGCAGCATCGCATGCCCGTCTGCCCGGGCGCTCTCGAAGTCCTGCGCAGTGCCGTATGCACAGCGATCGAGTTCCGAGTCGAAAGAACCGAGGACGACCTCCAGCGGCGCCGGCGCGGCGATCCGATTCCGGTAGAACGTTTCGAGCCCCGCGTGCACGGCCGAACCGAAAGTGAGGGGCGGGCTCGGGGGCTCCTTCAGCCCGTCCATGTAGCGTAGCTTCCATCTCTGTGGACAGGCCTGGAACGTACTGATCTGCGTCTGGCTTAGACGTCTCATCGAGCCCTTCCTGGATCGAGTCCGCGGCGTGTACCCGGTAACATACGAACGGAGGTTGCGGTGCCGCTCGCTCCGGTGCACGATCGCGGGACAGCAGCGCGATTCGGAAGCAGGCACGGACGTGCCCGGAAAGTACGGATGGCTTCCCAGGAAAAGGACGACAACAGCGTATGACCGGCATGGTTGACAGGACGTTCGTTCGGTTCGGCTGGGCGATTCTCTCGTTCCTGGTCCTCGGATTTCTGCTGCTGATGGTGAACCAGACGGCGGACTTCGTCGACCTGGTCTCCACCGGTTGGAGTCCGGAGGCCGGCAGGATCACACTCTGGGTCCTGGTCGGGGCCTGGGTCCTGTTGCTTATCGTGCCGGCCCTGCTGTTGCTGCGGCTTCCCGAGCCCCTGGTGCCTCCCGAGGTGGACGAAGGACCCGAGTTCGAGGCATACCTGAACGGCCTGCGGCGCAGACTCGAAGGGAATCCGAGACTGGTTGGCCTGCCCCTCGGATCGCGAGAGGAGATCGAGACCGCGCTCGCATCGCTGTCCGGCGAGGCGGACCGCGAAATCCAGGCGGTCTCGGGAGGGGTCTTTCTCTCGACCGCCATTTCGCAGAGCGGTCGTCTCGATGCGTTCCTCGTGCTCGGCGCCCTGATGCGTCTCGTGTGGCGGGTGTCTCATGTCTACTGGCAGCGCCCGACGATCCGGGACATGGGCAAGCTCTATGTGAACGTTGCCGGAACGGCCTTCGTCGCGGCAGAACTGGACGACGTGGACGTTGCCACCCAGGTGGAGCCGATTGTGTCGAGCGTCGTCGGAGCGGGTGTGTCCGCGATCCCCGGCTTCCAGGTCGCGACCGCGATCCTGGTGAATTCTGTGCTGACCGGTACGGCGAACGGATTTCTGTCCCTGCGGGTGGGCGTGATCACCAAGCGCTATTGCTGTGCCATGGTTCGGCCGCCGAAGCGATCCCTGCGCCAGGCCGCCGCTGTGGAAGCGGCGGGAATGCTGGGAGGAATCGTCGTCCAGGGTACCAGAACCCTGGCGAAAGCCATGGCGGATGCGACCGTAGATCGAACGAAGTCCGCGGTCACCGGGACGGGGAAAGTCGTACGCCAGACGGGCAGCGCGGCCCTGGACCTGGGAACGGATTTCGTCGATGTCGGGGCGGGCGCAATCACCGATCTCGGCAAGGGTGTGGGTCGAGGTGTGCGTGGAGCGAGCGACGCGGTGACCGACGCGACGCTGTCACTGCTGGAGGCCATGGGGTTGGCCACAAGACGGGCGAAGCAGGGTGAACCGGAGACGGAATCCGCGCCAGAACAAGAGGAAGATCTCTGAACGGCTTCGTCTCAGCTCGAGGCGGCCATCGTTTCGTCCCGGGCCGGGATGAGAAGCGGGGCATAGACGTAGCCGATTGCCGCGCTCGGGTCCTCCTCCCGGGCGTCCGCCGCGAACACGGCGTACCAGTTATCCTCGAGGAAGTGTGCGCGCACGGTCTCGCCGATCTCGAGCATGCCCACGATGTCACTGTTGGTGTTTCTAGCCGCCCTGACACGCACTCGGGTCTTGACGGACCGGAGTTCTCCCCAGTCAACAGTGGTCGACTCAGGCGCCGGGGCGCCGATTCCGAGCGTCGCTCGCAGGCCAGGTATCGAAACTCCAGGCATGGCCGTTATGCCCATACCGATCGTTCCGGCCGACGCGACCAGGAAGACGAGCAGGAAGATGGACAGTGAGCCCCGCTCCCCGTGGGGTCTCGGCTGGTGCGCGCGCTCGGACTTGGACCTGGACGCAGTATCATTCGAACGCTGCTGAAAATCGCAGTCATTGCAGTACCGCAATCCCGAAGGCACGGGTCCGTCGCAGATTTTACACGTGGAGTCGCTCAACGCGCTCTCCTTTGAGTTTGTGGCCGCCGCTACCGGGTATTGGCAAGACTCGTACCCTCAGGGGGCTACCCGGCGAGCGAAAAATGCAGCGTAGACAAACGATTTAACAGCAATTCTTTAGTACGTATTATCTCAACTATATAGTAAACTTGCGAATTCCGCTGATCGACGACCTCGCCTGCACAATCTGCGTATTGCCGCAAGGAACCACGCGAAACGCCTCGTCGGCGTGACGGGGGAATGAATCGATCCAGGAGCGCGTCTAATCTCTCGAAAGCAGCGGTCCCGCTTACGGGGCATGTGGAATACGGCCTGAACGGTCGTGGAATCGGGAGGAAGAAATGGGCAGAGTGGGAATCGGAAACCGTGGCGGAAGGAGCCGAGGCGCGCTCGTCCTGGCGGGCCTGGCTGCGTTCGGTCTCGCGGCGTGCGGCGGGGAAGATACGCCTACTGAGCCGGTCGGCGGATCGGTTGTCAGCACCGATCTGCTGGCGGACGCGGATCTCGGAAGCGCGATCGGTGAGCTGACGAAGTCGCTCGGGCTGAGCGACGAGCAGGTATCGGCGATCCAGGATCTGGCGGCGCAACACGAGGAACAGGAGAGGGCGCCCGGCGCAGCATGGTATGCTGCTGCCGAGCTGCAGACGATTCTCAGCAGTGATCAGATCTCGACGATCGACACTCAGCTGGCGGCCGCGCGGAGTCGGATCCGCTCGAGGCCCGGCGCGCGATCGTCCCGCGGGATGTCCGGCCAGGGACATGGATATGCATGGCTGGACCTTACCGAGGAGCAGCAAGCACAAATCCAGGCGGTACTGGAATCACATCGGGCGGAGTTCCAGAGCCAGCGCGAGGAGGCCCGCGGCAGCGACCTGTCGCGCGACGAGCTGCGGAGTCGGGCAGAAGCGGTTCGCGAGGCGATCCGTGCCGAGATCGAGCCGCTGCTCACCCAGGAACAACGGGACCGGCTGCAGGAGCGCGAAGCCGACCTGGAGGAAAGGCGCGAAGCCGCGATGAAAAATCGGGAAGCCGCCAGGCAACGCGGTGAGGCGGAGCACTCCGCCATGGTTGATGCGCTGGGGCTGACGGATGCGCAGATTGAACAGATGGAGTCGCTGCGCCAAGACCGCGGGGCGCACCGGGAGGGGTTCGGAGAGATTCTGACGGATGACCAGCAGGAAGTCGTCACGCTTCACCGGGCGCTGGTGACACACCGCTTCCGGGCCTCAGGTCCGGAGGGACGTGGTCGCGGCGGAGCCGGACGGAACGGCGGCGCCGGGGGCCGGTCTGAAGGCGCCAGGGTACACGGAGGAACGAAGACCTGACAGGTGCACGAGGCGCCCCGCTGCGCGAGGCTGAGGCCCACGTGGCGGGGACGTCTGAAGATTCTGACTCGAGGAAGAGCGCGTGTCGTCCATGCCCGAGCGAGTACCCGTTTCCGATTCCGCTCCGTCCGACGAGGTGCTGCTCGCCGGCGCGCGTGCGGGGGACGAACGGGCATTCGCGGCAATCGTCGATCGCTACGAGGCCCGGGTCGCGGCGACGGTCGTCAGCATGCTCGGGCCGGGCGATGAGGCGGAGGATGTCGGCCAGGAGACGTTCATCAGGTTGTATCGATACCTGGAACGATATCGGGGTGACGCATCGCTGGGCACGTATCTGACGCGGATCGCGATGAATCTGTCGTTGACCGCGCTGCGCAAGAGAAAGCGGTGGTATTCCCGATTCGTGTCAGTCGAATCGACACCCGGCGGAGTATCGGAATATGGCCGGGAGCCGGGAGGGCCGGGACTCGAGATGATCGCGGTGGACACGAAAGAGGGACCGCTCGGACGCCTGGAACAGGCGGAACGGAGTCGCAGGGTGCAGCAGGCGCTGGCGGATTTGAGCCCGGACCACAGGGCGGTGGTCGTGCTGCGGTGGATCGAAGGTTTGGGTACGAAGGAAACCGCCGCGGCGTTGGGAATACCGGAGGGAACGGTAATGTCTCGGCTGTCGCGAGCGATGGATCGACTCGCGGTGACATTGAAGGAAGAATACGGGAGTTCGAAGGGAGATCGTGATGCGGGATGAAGAGCGGTTGATCCGGTCCCTGGACGGCGAGCTGAGCGAGTCGGAGGCGGGCGCACTGCGCGAGCGTCTTCTGGCTGACCGCGAGCTCGCGGTGCGTTGGGAAGCGTGGGTGGCCGTGCGTGAGGAGCTTGGCGCCGGCAGACCGGAGTTCGAGCCGGGATTCCGGGATCGCGTGATGGCCCGCGTCGGGGAGCTGCCGGGAGAAGTCAGGCAAGCGGCGCGGGGCGACCAACCGGGTGCGGAATCACTGTATCTCCATTTGCAGCGGGCCTTTCCCCGTCTTGCAGCCGCCTGTCTGATCGGTGTCGTCGCCCTGGGGATCTACAGCCTGCTCGGAGATGCCGGGCTGGCGAATTCGGCGGTCGAGGCCCTGCTGGGTATTCCCGGCGAGACGCTGGAAACGGCGTTCGCGCTCGGAGGCGTGTGACGAAATGAGAAAGGCTCTGCCATGACCGCGAGCACCAAGTCGGCCCTGATGCTGTTCTCGACCTTGCTGATCGGCATGTTGCTCGGCAGCCTGATCACGGGCGCCGTCAACAACCGCCGGATGCGCAGTCTCGCGGAAATGAGGAGCGCACGCGGGCTCGTCTTCTTCTTCGAGGACGTCGTCCGGCCGGAGAGCGAGGAACAGCAGGAGGCGATTCGAGCCGTCCTTGACGAAGCCGCGCCCAAGTTTTCGGCTGCGATGCTGGAGTCCAGGGAGCGGATGAGGGCACTGTCCGATTCCGTGCGGGCCGAACTGGATCCACTGCTTTCAGAGGAGCAGCGCGCGCGCCTCGAGGAGAGGATTCGCATCGGACCCCGCGGCGCGCCCGGCGGGCAACGGCCGGAGGACGACAGGCGGCGCAGGCGTCCACATTCGGAAGGGAACCGGGACCCCGGGACTCCCCCTCCCACAGGCCAGGGCGGACCGCCCCCACCGCCGGGTTCCGGCACCTAGAGACCGGCGTTCTGTCGCGGTTCTGCACGCCAGCCGACCCCCGACAACGTATGTTCAACCAGTTGATGATCGGACTTGCAGGGTAGCGGAACAGATCCTGCGATCCGATCATGGGGACCGCGATCATGCAGGCAACGCCTGCGGCGCGGGTTGAGGCCGTGGCTCCGGCGCCGGAACATATGTTCGCGCCGGTCGATTGTACCCCGGGAGATGATTGTGAGCGGTATTTCTTATCGAACGCTGCCAGCCCTGCTGCTGGCCGCCGGAATCGGCGTTGCGGCGTACGCGTGCAAACCCGACTCTCCCACCGGACCCGAGAATAATCGGCCTCCGAGCGCTTCGATCTCCTCGCCCGGCAACGGCGCCTCCTTCGACTCAGGCGTTTTGATCTCGTTCGAGGGAAGCGCCACGGATCCGGAGGACGGATCGCTCACCGGGCAGTCGCTGAGCTGGACCTCGAGCCTCGATGGACCCCTGGGAACGGGGACCTCGTTCTCTCGTTCAGACCTGTCCACCGGTAGTCATACGATCCGGCTCACCGCCACGGACTCGCAGAACGCGACCGATTCGGAGACCGTTTCGATAACCGTCGGGGTGTCCGGGAACGAGCGGCCGACCGCATCGATCAACCTGCCGGCGAACAGTTCGGAGTTCACGCTCGGACAATCGATCAGCTTCCAGGGCCAGGGGACGGATCCCGAGGACGGTGCGCTCGCCGGTGCGTCGTTGCAGTGGTTCTCGAGCCGGGATGGTCTGATCGGGACCGGCATTACGTTCTCTCGCAACGACCTGTCGCTCGGCACCCATACGATCCGCCTGATCGCGACGGATTCGGAGGCGGCCTCGGATACCGCACAGGTCTCGATCGGCGTGGGAGAGGTGCCGAACCAGGATCCGACCGCTTCCTTCTCGTTCAGTTGTACGAATCTCACCTGCACGTTCACCGACGGCAGCACCGACCCGGACGGCACGGTCGTGTCGTGGGCCTGGCAGTTCGGTGACGGGGGGAACTCGAACGAGACGAGCCCGCAGCACACTTACGGGGCCGGGGGAACGTACGACGTGGTGCTCACCGTGACCGACGACGGCGATGCGACGGACGATGTGACACGCCAGGTCAGCGTCACGCCGCAGAACCAGGGTCCCACGGCCTCCTTCACCGTCGAGTGTAATTTGCTGTCCTGTGCCTTCACGGACGAGAGCACGGACTCGGACGGAACGGTCGTCGAGTGGAACTGGAATTTCGGGGATGGAACCACGTCGGAACAGCAGAATCCGCAGCACATCTATGCCTCCGGAAGCACGTATTCGGTCACACTGACCGTGCGGGACAACGACGGGGCGACCGGTCAGGCAGTTCAGCAGGTTGCGCCGAACGAGAAACCGGAGGCGGACTTCAGCTTCCTGTGCACCGGGCGGGTCTGCCAGTTCGCCGATTTGAGCATCGATCCCGATGGTTCGATCACCAGTCGCTCCTGGCGGTTCGGGGATGGAGCCACGTCGTCGCAGTCGAATCCGTCCCACACGTATGCTGCAGATGGCGACTACGAAGTCAGGTTGATCGTCACAGACAACGCGAGCGCCAAGGACACGGTCACCAAGACCGTCTCGGTTCTGCAGCCGAATCAGCCGCCGGTAGCGGCGTTCAGCAATGCCTGCACGAACTTGAGCTGCGACTTCACCGACGAGAGCACGGACGCTGACGGTACCGTCGTCGGATGGCAGTGGGCGTTTGGCGACGGTGCGGTGTCGAGCGAGCGAAATCCGTCGCACACGTATGCCGCCGAGGGGACCTACACGGTCACGCTCACCGTGACCGATGACGACGGGGCGGCCTCTGTTCCTGCCGCGTCCCGCGATATCAGTGTCTCCCCGGCAAATCAGGGCCCGACCGCAGACTTCACCTTCAGCTGCGTGAACCTGGTCTGTCAGTTCACTGACGGCAGCGATGACCCGGACGGGACGATCGCCAGTCGATCCTGGGATTTCGGAGACGGTAACGGCTCCAGCCAGACGAATCCGCAGCACGCGTATCCGACCAAGGGTGAGTACACGGTCATGCTCGAAGTCACCGACAACGACGGAGCGACCGGACAGATCTCGAAGCCCGTATCGGTCAACACCGTTCCGACGGCGGCGATCCTGCAGCCGGCGAACGGGGCGAGTTTCAACAAGGGCGCCACGGTCCAGTTCCAGGGAACCGCCAGCGATGGTGACGGCGACGGACTGACGCTGGTCTGGGAGTCGAGCCTGGACGGGACTCTGTCAGGTGTGGCGAGCTTCACTCGGTCCGACCTGACCGTCGGCGTGCATGTAATCTCGTTCATCGCGAGCGACGGGACAGCTGCCGACACTGCGCAGCGATCGATCACCATCGTCAACCAGGCTCCGACGGCCGCGATCACGACCCCCCCGGGCGGCTCCGTATTCAATCTCGGCTCGCAGGTCGGGTTCAATGGCACGGGAACGGATCCGGAGGATGGCAGCCTCGGCGGGGCTTCCCTGGTCTGGCTCTCGACCCTGGACGATCAGATCGGGACCGGTGAGTCATTTACGAGGTCAGACCTGTCGGCCGGCAGCCACCTGATCCGCCTGGTGGTGACGGACACCGACGGCGCCTCCGACACGGCTACGGTGTCGATCCGCATCAACGCCCCGCCGACCGCGACGATCACGGATCCGGCCGACGGAAGCTCGTTCACGGTCGGCACGAACGTGTCGTTCCGCGGCACGGGAACGGATCCGGAGGACGGTTCCCTGAGTGGAATCGAGCTCGTCTGGAGCTCGGACCTGGACGGAGTATTTGGCACGGGGAGTCCGACGAACGAGAACGGATTGTCGGTCGGGACGCACCTGATCACGTTCATCGCGACCGACAGCGACGGCGCCACGGGAACGGACCAGATCACGGTCACGTTCACGGCAGCAGTCAACCAGGCGCCGACGGCGACGATCACGGCGCCGTCGCAGGACACGGCGGCGACACAGGGCGATGCGGTGACGTTCACGGGCACGGGGGTGGATCCAGAAGAGGGGCCGCTTTCCGGTGCGTCGCTGCAGTGGGTGTCGAGCCTGGACGGAAACATCGGGAGCGGGGTGTCGTTCGCGAAGTCGGACCTGTCGGTCGGCGTTCACACCATCCGGCTGATCGCCACGGACTCGCAGGCTGCCGCGGACACGGCCACGGTGGTTGTGACGGTCAACGCGCCGGCGAACCAGGCGCCGACGGCGGGATTCACTTCCAGCTGCACAAACCTGGTGTGCGATTTCACCGATACCTCGACGGATCCGGATGGCACGGTCGTCGGGTGGTCCTGGGACTTCGGTGACGGGGAAGTGTCCAGCCAGCAGAGCCCGCAGCACATGTACGCGGTGGGCGGACCCCACACGGTCAGTCTCGTGGTGACCGACGATGATGCCGCGGGTTCCAGCCCGGCGACTGCCGGCATCAGCCTCAGCTCTCCACTCCTGGCCGGTTATCAGATCGAAGTCCGCGAGTCCCCCGGGGTGACCTTGACGGCCTCGCAACGGACCGCCGTGGACAACGCGGCGGCTCGCTGGGAGTCATTCATTACCGATGACCTGTCAAGTATCCCGGTCCTGCTCGCGGCAGCCTCGTGCGGTGGCGCGTCGGTGCCGGCGCTCGACGAGACGATCGACGATCTCGTGATCTATCTCGAGTTCGTACCGATCGACGGTGCCGGAGGCATCCTGGGCTCGGCCGGTCCATGCCGGATCCGCGGCGCCGGAAGCCTTCCGTTGCTCGGGGGAATGAAGTTCGACACGGCGGACCTTGCGAACCTCGAGGCGCAGGGGCGGCTCGAGGACGTGATCGTGCACGAGATGGGTCACGTGCTGGGGATCGGGACTCTGTGGTCCACGCTCGGGCTGCTCAACGATCCGACCAGTCCCGCACCTGCCGTGATCAACGACACCTGGTTCAGCGGGACAGCTGCGACGGCTGCGTTCAATGCGATCGGTGGCGCCGGATACACGGGTGGTGCAATCGTGCCGCTGGAAAACGACAACGTGACCTTCGGAACGGGGAGTCTGAACGGGCACTGGCGCGAGTCCGTGTTTTCCAACGAGCTCATGTCCCCGGCCATCGGATTCGGCGCGAATCCGCTGAGCGTGGTGACCAGCGAGTCGCTGGCGGACCTCGGGTACGCGGTGGATTCGAGTGGAGCCGATGCGTTCACACTCTCGTTCAGCCTGGTGGATTCAGAGCAGTCGCCGGCAATCAGACTGGACAACGACATCTGGCAGGGACCGATCCAGGTCGTGGATCAGCAGGGCAGGGTGACGGGCACCATACGGGCGTTTTGAGGCCGGCAGGGGGGGCGGCGCTCCCGACACCGTCCCGAATCAGGGTCTCGCTTCTCCGGGTTCACGGTTCCTCGAATCAGCCTCCTCGATCAGTCGCCGGACTTCGTCTACCGGAACTCCGAGGTTCGAGCCACCGAATCCCTCCAGCACTCCATATGTGACCGCCACGACCTCGCCCTTGAGGGAGAGCACGGGACCGCCGCTCCCGCCCCGGGTCGTCTCCGCGTCGTACACGACCGACGCGGGCGTCACCTGGCCGACGATTCCGCGTGAAGCGAGCGGGTGAATCAGGTCGGATGCCGACAGGTGTTCCACGACCTTCCAGAAATCGGGCCGATACTGCAGAATCGAGTCGACGAACACCGAGCCTGACCGGGCCAGCAGGGCGTTGATCCCGGCCGGATATCCGAGCACGAGGATCTCGTCGCCGGGGCCCGAGGGTTCTGTGCTGAGCGGCAACGGTGCAGCGTGCGACGCGAGTCCCGGCACACTGAGCAGAGCAAGATCGCTCGACAGGCTCGAAATCACGTAGCTGGCCTCGAACGGGGCGGAGATTCCCGGCGCATACGCGAGCATGCGCAGCTCCGGCTCGAATCCCCGTTCTCTGAGCTCACTCGTAGCGTCGTCCACGCTCCATGGAATCGCGACATGCCGGTTGGTCACGACGAGCCCCGCACCGTCAACCAGGAAACCGGAACCGGTGAACTCGGAGGTGAACGGGGGCCGTCACCCTCGAGGCTCGTGAGAGGGCTACCGCCCGGACCTCTGAGGATTCGACCGTCCGTTCCGGCGAGCATTCGAAGCGGACGTCCGTCGGAAGCTCTCCAGCCGTAGGCTCCCTGCAGAAACACGACGGCAGGTTCGGCCGTGCTGACGATCCTTCTACCCGCGTCGTTCAACAGCTCCAGCGCTTCGACCCGGGTGGAGAGAGCGATTGAGAGCTCGTCGAACCGGTCCCGGAGCTCCGGATCGGAGATCTGCTCCGCCTGCTCGCGGACCGTAGCCTCCACATCGCGGACCCGCTGTCCTTCCTCGGCGATTCTCCGTTCGAGCCGAAATCCAAACACGGCCAGCGTCGCCGCAGAACCGATCGTCAGCAGGGCGAGGCCGGCCAGCGCCACCCGAACGGACGGAGCCGTTTGCGTGAACAGTTCGCGTGGAAGATCCTTCATGAACAGCCAGACGCGACCCAGTCCGGTTCCGCTCCCGTGCCACGCAACGTCCACACAGTCCCGTAACGCCTCGGACATGCTCTTGTGGGCGGTCGGAGCGTCACGCAGGAGAACGAATCGAAGCACCGGCCCCTTCTCGCCCAGCCCCAGCACGTCACCGGATGTGAGAGCGATTTCCTCGGCCGGCTGTCCGTTGACGAATACCGTCTCACCGGGACTGGCTTTAAGCACGTAGGAACCGTCGGTCGTCTTGCGCAGCGCGGCATGGTTCGGTGCCACCGCAGGCGCGCGCTCGGCCGGAAATCGAATGTCGACTCCCGGCCCGGTGCCGACCGAAATATCGTCGGAAAACAGGTGTTGCCGGGTGCCTCTGAACGGGCCTGTCAGATGCACGACGACGGCTTCGAGGTTGACTGTGCCGTCGTCTCGTGGCTGCTTCATGCCAGTCCCGTTTCCCCGTCTTCCGCCCTGATTTCAGCGCGCGGCAGCAATCTGCTCTACACCGCCGACCAGCCGGTCAATCTCTGTCTCCGTCGTGTAACAGGCACAGCCGGCACGGACCAGACCCTCCGGCTCGACCCCGAGCCGAACGGCGACGTCCGTGGCGTAGAAGTCCCCGTAGGAACAGAACACGCCGAACTCATCCGCCAGCCGGCGCGACACTTCGCCGCTGGACACGCCGTCCACGATGAAGGAAACCGTCGGCGTACGCTCCGCGGTTCCCGGTGCCGGACCGAATGTCCGTACCCCTTCGACCGCCGTAAGGCCGTTCCACAGTCGCTGGACGAGCGCATCTCCGCGGTCGTGGAGAGCCGCCATGACCCGCAATAGCCGGGATCGCCGATCGCCCGGTCCATCATCCAGCTTGCTCAGGAACTCGACGGCAGCGCCGGTTCCGGCGATCGCCTCGTGACTCAGAGTGCCCGTTTCGAGCCGCTCAGGAGCCTCGTCGCTCGCGGGAAGGAGTTTCGACACGTGAAGGGACTCGAGCAGGGGGCGCCGAACCCACAGCACCCCCGCATGCGGTCCGTAGAACTTGTACGGAGAGCAGGCCAGCGCGTCGCAGCCGAGTGCCGCGACATCCGTCGGAAGATGCGGCACGGAATGGACGGCATCGACGAACAGCAGGCTCCCGGCATTCTTCGCGAGGCCGGCGGCCCGTGTGACATCGTTGACTGTGCCCAGCGCATTGGAGGCGCCGCCGATCGCGATGAGACCGGTTCGCTCACCGACGACAGATTCGAACATTTCCCAGTCCAGGGTGCCGTCGGAAGGACGAAACGGCACCGTGCGGAGTTCGAAGTTCCACATGTTCGCCATGTCCGCCCATGGGTCGACGTTGGCCCGATGGTCGAGCTGCGTCACCACGATCTCGGTTCCCGGAGCGAACTGACGCCCGAGCGCACGAGCTAGCTGAAACGTGAGCGTGGTCATGTTCGGGCCGAATACGATCTCGTGGGCGTCTCCGCCCAGCAGGTCTGCCGCGGCAGACCGTCCGGAGGCGACGATACGGTCCGTCTCGGCGCTGGTGGGAAAGCCCCAGTGCGTATTCGCGTTATGTCGCAGGAGATACGAGGAAACGGCGTCTGCTACGCTCGCCGGCACCTGGGTACCTCCGGGGCCGTCGAAGTAGGCGACCGGGACGCCGGCATGTTCCCGCTCGAGCGCCGGGAACCGGGAGCGAATCGATTCGAGCGTGACGAGCCCGCTCATGGTTGGATCTCGACCGCTGGAATCCACTCCCGGTCTACGATCTCCGGAACGAAGCCCATCCGACTGCGCGTCTCCGCCCAGGAAATCGTCGCTACGCGACGGGCCGGTTCGGTGCAGAGGTACTTCGGGCTCGGGGTGATATGCACTCTCCCGAGGTCGAGTCGATCCGCGTCCCAGCAGGTGAGAACCGTCACATCGCCCTCCGTTCCTCCGTCCGTGTGTTCGGCGCACGCCTGGTAGAGCAGGTCGAAGCGACGCCTGTCGAGCTCGAGGCCGGTGCCGAGCAACGAGGCGGCGAATTCCGCGCCGCGCAGTCCGTGACCGTCGTCCCAGCCCTCGTTCTCGCGACGACTGTCGTGGAACAACGCGAACAAGGCCACGACCTGCGGGTCGGCCCCTGTCTCGGCGGCGAGTCGCAACCCCGTTTCGAGCACGCGTGCCCAATGCGGAAGTCCGTGAACCCCGTCCCAGGGCAGCCGGTACTCCGCAAGGACGAGGCGAACGAGTCCGATCGGCGGTCGGACGATCACGGCGCGGCGGTTCGCTCGGCGGCGTACAGTGAAGGGATTCGCTGCGCCCGGAACACGTACAGATCGTCGATTCCGGTCAGCTCCCAGCGCTTCTGCCCGAACTCATCCACTTCGACCACTCGTCCCTCCCGTCCGAACGATACCAGCGCTCCACCGTCGACGTAAACCTGGGTGTTTCCGCCCACGAGTGTCTGGATTTCAGGGCCGTCGATGTACTGCCACTGCAGCGTGGCCGTACGGGCGCTCTCGTCGATGGAGTAGCGCAGAAGTCGGCTGGGGGGGAAATCGCTGTTGTCCAGCAGCTGGATCACGCCGGGCTCGACTATGCGGAGGCCGTGCTGTCGCTGGAACTCCCCCTTCGGGTCCGCCGGAAAGGCGAATTCGTTGTTCTTGCCACCCATGCGCCAGATGATGTCGCCGGTCTGCGAGTCGATCTTCGTGACCTCGTTCAGATTGCGGAACGACGCCAACAGGTTTCCATCTGCGTCGAAGTCCACCGCGTTTCCGTGTGTCAGGTTCACCTCGAGAGGGCCACCGGCGATGTCATTCGCGCCGTCCGTCACTTCGAAGTGATCCGCGGAATGCCACTCCCACTCCAGGATCCCTTCGGGCGACAGCTTCTGCAGCACTGTCCAGATGACTTGAGAGTTCGGAGCGCCACCGTACTCGGTCAGGTCCTGCACTCGCACGTCATTGCACAAAGCCCACCTGGTGCCGTCCGCCCGGATCCGGATCTCGTGCGGCCGGATCTCGTAATCGACGCATTCAATCCGGCCGGTCTCGCGTCCGAGCTCGTCCAGGACCCTGTGTGCCCGGATCTCGTTCGTCAGGCCGTAGGTCGTGTACTCGCCCGACGGGTGGGCCTGGAAGTTCACCAGCGTGATATCGGGATCGTAGCGATACCAGACGACCGTACCCTGGTTGTCGACGATCACCGGACCGTCGGGGATCGACAGCACCAGGTAACCCGGCGTCGTATCCGTTCCCACGGGGGTTACGGTGGGGATCCACGCCGGCAGCGCTCCAGTAGTCGTATCGAGGACTTCGACAACCGTTTCACCTGGCCCGACGAGGACGACTTCTACCATGTAGACGGAGTTGGCCGCCAACCCGAGCAAAGCCGGGCGGGCAACGCTGTCGGGACCGAAAGCGTATGCCGGAGTCCGTCGTTCATCCTCATTTGCCCGGGCATAGCGAAGCACGACCGAGTCGTATCCGACGGCCCGGACTTCGACTTCCGCGCTCAGGACGTTTACGGGTCGCGGATTGACCTGCGAACCGAAATATTCGCGGTTCGTCTCCGGCCCGGTGCTGTCGTCGCACGCGCCGGAGAGTCCCGCCCCCACAATAATGATCGCTGCGAGGGCCGCTGGTTTTCGCATCGATACCTCGTTGAATGATTCCGTTTCGAGCACCCGGCAGACCATCGGTCCACCGGAAGACCCGGCAACCTACTCCGGCATACACCCCGTCGCACCATTCAGTTGGGCGCCACTGCGCATTGGACCAAAGGGCACGTGAACGTTCTCGGGCAGACATATACATTGTTCCGGGCTAAGGTCCGACACCGAGCCCGGGCGAGTTCCATCCGAGAAGGAGAACCGGAATGCGATGGCAGCAGGGACGGCGCAGTACGAACGTCGAAGATCGACGGGGCCAGAAGGTTAAGAAGGCGGGGGCAATCGGCGGTGGAACGGCGTTGCTGATGGGCGGTCTCGGCCTGCTGCTGGGTGGCGATCCGCTCTACATCCTGATGACGATCCTCGAAGCGACGGCCGGTGGTCAGCCGGTCCAGACTCGTGCCCCGACCGCCGAGGAGAACGTTGCGGCCGACTTCGTGACGAGCGTCCTGGGCTACACGGAGGACACGTGGGCCGAGATCTTCGCCGAAGAGGGTCTCACCTATCAGCCCGCTACGCTCGTCCTGTTCACCGATGTGGTGAACTCCGCCTGCGGCTTCAATTCGGCGGCTACCGGCCCGTTCTACTGTCCGTTGGACGGGCAGGTGTACATCGACGTCGGGTTCTTCGATGAGCTCGAAGAGCTCGGAGGCCAGGGAGATTTCGCGGGTGCCTATGTAATCGCACACGAAGTGGGCCATCACGTCCAGAACCTGCTCGGAACGTCGAGTCGGGTGCGGCAGGCGCAGCAGGCGGCCCGCAATCGGGCGCAGGCTAACCAGCTGTCGGTGATGCTGGAGCTGCAGGCCGATTGCTATGCTGGAGTGTGGGCCAGCCACGCCAACGAGAACGAAGTGCGCGCGACCGGAATGCCGCTGCTGGAAGACGGAGACCTGGAGGAAGGGCTGCAGACCGCGGCGGCGATCGGGGATGACCGCCTGCTGCGGCAGGCGGGTCGCGCGGCGAGCCCCGAGTCGTTCACCCATGGTACCTCCGAGCAGCGGGCCAGGTGGCTGTCCGTCGGCTTCCAGACCGGAAACCTGGAGTCCTGCGACACGTTCGCCGCCCCGGGAGGCTGAGGCAGAGCGGCCGGGGGACGCGGCCCCGGCGCAGGACAAGCCGGTTCCCGCGGGTGTTTGTCTTTCAATTGTCGTAGGGGCCTCATATGCTTACGGGGAATGTTCGGGTCGTCCGTTGCGGGCGCCCCTGCTGGTGTCCCGAACCGCTGACATGCGATCATGCAACAGCCCCGACTACCCAGGCATCTCCTGAGCGTATGGAATCCCTCCTATGCCGACGACGCGATGGACCGCCACCTCGAGGTACTGCTGCGCTGGGCCGCGGCTCGTCGTGAAGGTCGATCCGACGACGACGACGTATACGTGTGGTGGGCCAAGCTCCGGTCGCCGAATCGACAGGCCCCGCTGCCGCACGCCGGGGAGGTCCTGGACCTGGCTTCGCAGATCGATGCGGGGATCGAGACCCACCTCTACCTGACGGACTACAGTTCGCTCTACGTTGCACACCTCGTGGAGGTTACCGCCGACAGCGTCCTGGAGGACTTCCCGGACGAGCGGGGCCACATGCCGACGTACTACGATCAGCACGACGCGGACTTCTGGTTCCGGATCTGGGATATCCGCAGGCTCGTGGCCGGCGATCCGCCGGCGACGATCGAGGAACTCAAGCGGCTGCGGAATGTCCGGTACCATGATCGGCCTGTGTCGCTGTATGGCGGGATCGTGGACCTGCCGTTGATCGTGACCCGGGATGATGGGGCGAGCTGGTTTGCCGATAGCGGGGCGCTGACCGAGGGGCGCAGGTGGGCGGAACGGGATGCCGAGCTCAAGGGCGAGACCGAACGGCTTTCGGCGGAACTGCGCGACAACCTGCTTGGCAAGGAGATCTGGGACGCGCTGGAATCGTCGTCCAGGACGTTCCTGACCACGGCGGAAGCCGTATTCCGGGCCAGGCGCGGCGACCCCGGGTTCGATTTTTCCGGTTCGGCCGTCGAGGTGACAAAGGCGGTGGAGACGGAACTCAACGCGCTCGTCTTCCCGGCGCTGCGCAGAATCCTGGCCAAGGCCCCTCCTGCCCAGCGTGAGGTGCGGCTGAACGATCGCCTGCTCGATCTCGGAGGTCGGGTGGCACACCAGAGCCTCGGGACGATCCAGAAATTGCTCGATGACGATACGACGAGGCAGCCCCTGCGAACCGCGCTTCCGCACGACTGGCGCTGGCTGGAAGGCGAGTTGCCAGCCCAGCTCGATCCCGTCCGCGACCTGCGGAATCCGGCGGCCCACGACAGGACGGTGGCCCGGGAAGAGATGGGCCGCCTGCGACAGTCGGTGCTTGGAATCGGGTGCGAAGGACTCCTGGTCCGTATCGTCAGGGCCAAGCTTCGCTCACGAGTCTGAAACGGCTGACACATCCATCAATACCCGGAAGTCGAGCAATGACTGAGAAGCCCGAGAGGATCCAGAACACGCAGCGCTGGCTCGACCTGGTCGCCTACCTGGTCGGACGAAGAATGCCGGCCACGGTGGACGAGATCATGGAGAAGGTCCCGGGATACGCGGAGAAGCTCGCCGGCTCGGACACCGATCGGGAGTCCGCCCGCCGGATGTTCGAGCGTGACAAGGACGGCCTGCGCGATGCCGGCATCCCGATCGAGTCCGTGGATATGCCGATCGACTACGGTGCCGGGAAGATCGATGCGTATGTCCTGCTGAAGAAGAACTTTCACCTCCCGTACTTGAGAGTCGTTGCTGGCGCGGCCAATGAGGGCGGAGCCGGCGATGCGGGCTCCAGTTCCAGCTCGAAGCCCCCGAAAGGCGCTCGGGAGGTCAGGCTCGAGGCACGAGAAAGTCACACGGCGTTTCACGCCCTCGAGTCCGTCGCGGAGATCCCGGGCTTTCCCCTTCGGTCTGAAGCCCGGTCCGCGTGGAGGAAGCTGTCGTTCGATCTCGTTCCACCCCCGGGTGGCCCGGCCGTGCTGTATGCCGATCGATCTGATACGGGAGAGCTCACGGCGTTCACGCGAACGCTGACCGACGCCCTGCTGGCCCGCAAGACCGTGCGGTTCAGATATCACGGCATCTACCGGGGAACGCCGACGGACAGGGTCGTAAGACCGTATGGGGTGCTGTTTCAGCACGGCCACTGGTACCTGGTCGGCTACGACGAGACACGGGACGACGTGCGGGTGTTCCGGGTGGAGCGCATGGATGAACCACTGCCGAATAAGAAGAAGCCGAACACCCCGGACTACGAGATTCCGCCGGAGTTCTCGCTCGATGAGTTCCGTGACCGGCAGGCGTGGGAACTGGGGGCAGGGGGGGACGGACTGCTGAACGCTCGAGTGAGCTTCGAGTTCCCGCTGTCGCTGTGGGCGGAGCGAAACGGCCTCGGCCAGCTGGAATCGGAAGATGAACACGGGAACTCCATCCGCTCGTTCGAAGTCAGGCAGGTCGCCCCGTTCCTGCGCTGGATCCTGAGCCAGCGCGGGGAAGCGCGGGTACTCGAGCCCGTCGAACTGGCGGACCGGGTGGCGGACCTCGCCCGTGAAGTCATGGCCGTGTATGGGGCCGAGGGAGGCTCCGATGGCTGAGCGCGCGACGGACGTGCTCGCGAGAATGCTGGAGTTGATGGCGCTCGCCTCCAGGGACGGCGGGATCGGGATTGACGAAGCCGCCGGCCGGACCGAATCGAGCCCGGATCGTCTGCTCGATGATCTCAGGCTCGTCACGGCGCGGGAGTACTATCACCCGCCTGGCTGGACCGAGGACATCAGGATCGAGATCGGGGCCGACACGATCCGGGTCGCTTCGGGCGGGAGATTCGATCGGCCGCCTGCACTGAGCCAGCGGGAGGCGCTGGCCCTCGCCCTGGCGCTCCGCACAGCCGCCCACGACAGGCCCCCGGCGGCGCGACAGGAGATGTTCGAACTCGCCGACCGCCTCGACCGTGAGCTCGCAGTGGTGCCGGCCGGGGACCACTGGCCGACGATCAGCATGGACGACGGAGGCGATCAGGAAGGACTTCGGGGCCTGCTCGAGGCCGCGATCGCGGATCGGGCAGGATGTCGAATCCGCTATCTCCGTCCGAACGAACCGCAGCCGACCAGTCGTCGAATCGATCCGTATCAACTGGCTTTTGCGAATGGTAACTGGTTCCTGATCGCCTACTGCCACCGTGCCGACGATTTCCGGGTATTCCGGCTCGACCGGATCCTCGAGGCCGCCGTCACGGGTGAGACGTTCGAGATCCGGCCCGAGTTCGAGCCGGCGGGCCTGGTGGAAGGAGGGCGGGTGTTCACGGCGACTGAAACCGTGCCGGTCACGGTTCGCTACGCGCCCCGGATCGAGGCGTGGATTCGGGAGAAAGGGCCCGTGCGCGATGCGGAAGACGGCGGTGTGTTCGTCGACTTCGAGGTGGCCGATCCCACGTGGATAGTCAGGCACGTTCTCCAGTACGGGCCGGATGCCGAACTCGTCGAGCCCGACGACCTGCGCGACCTGGTGGTGAGGTCTCTGCGGCGGCAGGTGGATTGAGCCCAGGGGGGAGGGAACGAGAAGGGCCCGCAGACCGACCGGTCTGCGGGCCCTTCATCAGACTCAGTTTCGGACTCGACTCGTTGTGAGACGAATCCGTCACCGGATCCTCAGATCAGAATCTCGATCAACCGATCTCGAAGCCGACGCCGGCCTGGAACGTCCAGCCCTGGTTCTTGTATCCGAGGTCCGAAACGTCTGAGATTTCGCTCAAACCGAAATTGTACCGGCCATCTCCGAAGACGGAGAACGAACCGAAGTACACGATGACATCGCCACCGAGGATCCCGACGAAGTCGGTGCTCTTGGATTCGTCCTTACAGTCGTCACCGCCCGCATCGCACGACAACAGGATGTCGAACCCGACGCCGCCAAACAGTCCTGGACGCACGATTCCGAGTGGCAAGCCCACCTTCAGGAGCGCGGCGAGTTCGATGTAGTCGAGATTGAGTGTTTCCTCACCAAGCGAGCCGAAGGACTGCTTGACGCCCTTCTGGATGTAGCTACCCTCGAGCTGCCCGCCGAACAATCCCCAGTAGTTGTGGATGAACAGGCCGCCGGCGAAGCCGGTCTGGTTGCTCTTGCTGAACGTCCCCTCGATGTCGTCGATGCTGGCGCTTGAAACCGACACGCCGGCCTTCGCACCCCATGCCCTGTCGAAAATCGCCTGGGCCTGCGCGGTGCCCACGTACACAAAGCTGAGTGTGAGGGCCAACAAGAAACTTTTCCTCATGTTTCTCTCCTTGGATCTTCGGAACCGGTTTCCCCGGGTCTGTGGAGCTGGAAAGGTTCTCCAGCTGCCGCGACGAGGAGGCGGCGCGGTTCCGTTCGCCGCCTCGCGGACGCACTACAACGGCTGCAACTTATGCAAAAAGCAGGCCTTAGTGACGCATCTCGATGTGCTGCATCAGGCGATGGCTCCTAAGATGCCTGTTTATAGGCATATCTCTCGTACAATTGGTAGAATCGGGCGATCGGGACCGCCTGTCGGGACTCCCGGATCCGCTTCGCCATAAGGTAACCGAAACCGCGGAAACCTCCTCCGATTCTTGCAATCCGCGTCATTCTCGGGCTGAACTGGTCTTTCCCTGTCGGTTCGGTCCGGTATACTTCTGCATGCCGCTGACCGTTGTTCGATCCAGTTCCAACGAGACTCTCTGGGGAGAGTGTCGCGATCGGTTCCTTGCCGAGATCGGCGAAGAGCGCGGCCCGACCGGCTATGCCTCCCACCTGTGGATCGCGCACGCGAACCAGCGAGACGCCCTGTTCGAGGAGGCCATGCGCCGCGGTCTCCCTGGCTGGCTGGCGCCTCCGATCTCCTTCCTGTCCGAACTTCGGGATCGCTTCGAGATCCGGGAGCGGCCCGTGGGTCACCTTACCGGCCGGCTGCTGGTAGCCCGCATCGCTGCGCGCCAGTTCCGCCGAGCTGGTCTCGGATCCGGCCGTCCGGATCGCGGACCGGCAGGCTCCCATGCTATCGACAGCCTGTTCAGCGAATTGCTGCCGGAGGGCGTTCGACCCGAGGAATTGCGCCTCGCGCTGGATGCGCTCGGCGGCGACGAATTCGCGTTGGGGCGCAACAGCTGGGTCTGCGACACGTACGAGGAGTTGCTGCAGGAACTCGAAAGAATCGAGCGCTTCGATCCTCGCTCGATTCACGCGATCGTGGCGGAGAGGATCAACGCAGGTGGACTCCCGGCGGCGATTGGTGAAGCACGAACGCTCCACGTGTATGGCCTGACGACGCTCCAGCGTCGTCGCCGGCTGTTCGAGGCCCTGTCCGCCCAGGCTGATGTGGACGTGATCGTGTACCTGGTCGCCGAGCCGGGTGAGTCGGAATGGGACGAAATCGACCCCCGTCCTGCGCTCCGCCAGGTGACAGATACCGAGCCCCCGCCGCCCGGAGTTCTCGTCGTCGCACCCGACGCGCTCGCCGAGGCTTCGTGGGTAGCGGCTCGGATCAAGTCCCTGCTGCTGCGAGGTGGGATCGAGCCGCACGAGATCGCGGTCATCGCGCGGTCCGGCGGTCAGGACACCCGGAGGATCGTGGAGGCAATGCGGGAGGCGGGAGTGCCCTCTACCGTGCGCATGAGATCGGCGCTTGCCGAGGTCGCTGCGCTTCGTGCCGTTTTGCTCCTGTTCCAGGGGGCCGCGGAAGACTGGACCTACAGGTCGTTGCGCCAGGTCCTCGTCAGCCCGTTCTTCGATGACGATCTGGATCTGCGGCCGATCGACTACATCGCCCGGGAACGCCGGGTCAGGGGTCTCGATGGCTGGTCGTCCGCCCTGGCCCGACTGCGCGAGGCCGCGGAAACCGAACAGGGTGCTGGACGGCTGGCCCGGGAAGGGATATACGCAAACCGCCTGGGTCCCGACGTATCCCGGTTCGCCGAGTTCCGCGAAACGGTCGATCCCTTGTCTGAGGAGCGATCGGAACTCGAGTGGATCGACCTGACGCTGAGCATTCTCGACGGTCAACAATTCGAGTTTCGACGACGCCTTTCCGCGGCACCGGCCGAGCGCTGGGACCTGGTGCGGGCCGATCAGCGCGGCACTGAAGCCCTGCGTCTCCTGCTCAGGGAGTGGCGCGAACTCAAACCACGCGAGGGCAGGTTCGGTCCTGCCGAGTGGCATGCGCGTCTGCGCCGGCTCCTCGAATCCAACGAAATTGCTCTCACGACTCCTGCTCGTCGGGGAGTCCAGGTGCTCGAGGCTCATGAAGCTGCGCTGACGCCGTTTCGTCACACCTTCATCGTGCATGCCAATGACGGTGTCTTTCCGCGTCCTCACGTGGCCAGGGGCATATTCTCCGAGGACGAAACGAGTCGCCTCAAGAGCGGCGGACTCCCCCTGTCGACGCGAGACGATACGCTGCGACGCGAGCTGGCGTTGTGGACCGCCGTCGCTGCACAGTCGGATGTCGTGTATTCCTGTCGATCGGCTGCCTCCGACGGATCTCCGCTGCTGCCCTCTCTCCTGATTCCCCTGGAAACAGAGGAACAGAGTCTGTCGGCCTCCTCGAATCCTCGCGGGCCGTCAGGTCACCAGGCCGAAGCGGCCGAACCCGTCAGCCGCCTGCAGAGATTGGCACAGGAGGCGAGGGTTCTGGAGGAAGGCATCAATGCCGGAAGCCCCGCACAGGTTGAATCGATCGACCCGCCGGCGCTCCGACAGGCGGTGCTCGCGGCCTATGCGGAAGAACTGCGGTCCGGCGGACTGGACGGCCCGCCGGAATCGGGCGGGGAGCGACCAGCATCCCTGCGCCCGCACCCGTGGGGCGGCCTGCTGCGCGATCCGGTCGTCAGCCGGGTGCTGGCAGACAGGTTCGGCGACGGCCGCGTCTGGTCTGCGAGCCAGCTCGAACAATACGGCTGCCGCCCGTTCGACTTTCTCTTGGACCGGGTTCTTCGTCTGCAGGCCAGCGGGGAAGCGGAGGAATCGACTTCACCTGCCAGTCGGGGATCCCTGGCGCACGAGATTCTGCACCGCTTCTTCCGCGAGTTGGGCGACGAGCGTGCACCCGAGCTGACGGGTGCCGCGCTGGAGCTGTACCTACGGGTGGCCGAGGAAACACTCAGCGAGGCGGAGGAGTCGGAAGAGGGATGGTTGGGCGAGCCCGCCCTGTGGCGCATCACTCGCGAGCAGGTCGTGGAGATCGTGGGGGCGTTTCTCGAGCGCGAACTTCCGCGCCTCGACAAGCAGGAAGCCTGGCCGGCGCGACTGGAACTGGCGTTCGGAGACGATCCCGAACCCGAATTCCGACTCGAAGGGACCGATCTCGAGGGCCACGCGCGATCAATGCGAATTCGTGGACGGATCGACCGCGTCGATGTGAAGGATGGCAAACAGGGGCCTGAACTCAGGGTGCTGGACTACAAGTGGAAGTCATTCCCGGCCCGCGGCGGGTATGCGGATGGGTCGGTACTCCAGACTCCGATATACCTGAAGGCCGTTTCCGTGCTTGCGAACCTGGAAGGGGTCGTCACCCAGGGTTCGTACCGGCAGGTCGACGGGACTACGGCCGACGGGGCGAAACTCCTGGCGAAGGATGCTGAGGGTCCTCTTGCCTTCGCTCTGTCGATTCCTCCGCGTATACGTGCCGGGCAGTTCGAAGCCGTCCAGGCGAAGGGCTCGCGCCTGAAGCCCTGGCAACCGGGCCGTGAGATCACGCGGACGGACGCCACGCTGCCTGGCGGTCATCGGTTTTCGGCCGCGGAAGGAGACGGGGGCGATGGCTGAGAGCTGGACGGCCGAACAGCACGCCGCGATCGTCGAGACACGCCACTTGCTTCTGGCCGCGAACGCGGGAACCGGCAAGACGGCGACCGTCGTCGGCAAGATCCTGTGGCGGCTGGGACTCCCGGTTCGCGAAGCGCAGGACGGTCCGGTATCACCGTGCCGTGAACCCTGTGATCTGGGCCGCATCGCGGCGATCACGTTCACTGAGAAAGCCGCGCAGGACCTCCGTCGCAAGCTGCGCGAAGCGCTCTCCGAGGCCGGGGTCGGTCCGGGAGAGCTCGATCGCGCATTCGTCGGCACGATTCACGGGTTCTGCGGTGAGATCCTGCGGCAGCATGCGCTCCGCCTCGACATCGACCCATCGTTCGGCGTCATGGACGCCCGGGAAGCGTCGCTGCGACTTGGAGAACTCCTGCGTGAGACGGTTCTCGATTCCGTGGAGGCCGGCGATCGTGACGTCATCGAGCTGCTGAAGGACGCTCCGCTGGACCGGTACGATCCGCAGGGGGCTTCCGTCACCGACTTCGTGCGAGGTGCCATGCGCGACCTTCGCTGGCACAGGGCGCGGTACGAGACCTGGTTCCAGGAGCCCTCCGGTCACGAGCCGCTCGATCGCGAACTGGATCTGCCCCTGCTCAAGGCCCTCGTCCCGGAAGGCGCGTCCGACTCCCCGGTCCGTGCGGCGGCGGAGGAGCGGTATCTCGGACACACGGCCGCGGTGTACAGGCTAGGGTATCGTGCTCTCGGACGCTGGTTGTCACTTCTGGAGCGCGAGAACCGACGGGACTTCGACAGCCTGGTTCTCGACGTGAGGCGGCTCCTGACTCACGAGCGGTTCGGCCCGGCCCTGGACGCGCTTCGAAGCCGTTTTCGCCTGCTCGTCGTAGACGAATTCCAGGACACTGACACGGCCCAGCGGGACATCGTGTTCGCGATCGGGGGGCTCACGCCGGAGTCTCGGCCAGAGGTTCGGCCGCAGACACAACTGTTCCTCGTCGGCGATCCGAAACAGAGCATCTACGCGTTTCGAGGGGCCGACGTTCGCGTCTGGAATCGGGTCGAGGAACGATTCCGGGATGTTGGAGCCGTTCGCCGGCTCGGCTGGAACTTCCGTTGTGATCCGTCCCTCGTGGACCTGGTGAACCGATCCTGCGAACCGGCCTTCGATGCGTCGGGGACGGCGCTGGCCGAAGCCGACGCATCGGCTGTCGTTTCGTACGATTCGCTCGACCCGGCTGTCGAGGCCTGGAGCGGAGCCGGAGTCGACTGGCTGGCTGTGGACGGTGGCGGGACGTCGGCCGACAGGTTGCGGGGCGGAGCCGCCCTCGTCGCTGACCGGATCGATACGCTCCTCAAGCCTGCGTCCGATAACCGGGTCCGGGGATCCGACGGCCGGGAGCGTCCTGTACGTCCCGATGACATCGCGGTCCTGGGGATGCGCCGGAAGACGCTGGAGGCAGTGGAGCGTGCCCTGCGCGACCGGGGTGTTCCGACCTACAACGCAGCTTCGCGGGGTCTCGCCGAGCGGCAGGAGGTGCTGGATGCGGTCACCGCGCTGCGGCTGGCCGACAATCCACGTGACGACCTGCATGCGTTCGCCTTTCTCCGGTCGCCGTTCGTCGGACTTCGTGACGAGGTGATCGCCCGCATCCGGCTCGATCCGGCCCTGCCCAGCGGGAGTCTCGTGCAGCGGGCGACCGCCTGGCTGCACGCGCTGGATGCGAGAGATGTCACTCCATTCGAGGCGCCGGAGAATACCTGGGTCGAGCCGACAGAGAGGTTCGCGCTCGGGCGGGGCCTCAGGGCCCTCAGGGAAGCACACGAGCTTGTCGGACGCGCGGATCCGGCCGAGGTGCTGGAGACGCTACTGGGGCGCACGGCGTACCGGATTCACCTGCGGTTTCGAGATGGGTGCGACGAGTCGCTCGCGAACCTCGAACGATTGAAGGCGGTGCTCGGTGAATACCGCGCGCTGTCGCTCGCCGATTTCCTGACGCAGTGGGACCGGGCGTCAGGAGATCGTGAGGCGGATCTCGCGGTGGCCCCGGTGTCTGCGGGCGTTGAAGGCTCCGTGCTGCTCACCACGATTCACTCCGCGAAGGGTCTCGAGTGGCCCATCGTCGTTCTGGCGGGAGCCGAGGATGGAGGGGCAAGGCCGACTCTCGCTCGTTGGACGGGGTGGACGGACAGGGAACTCGGCCCGGTACTGCTCCCCCGGAGCGCGGAACGAGGAGCTCGCTCGACCCGGGCGGAGGAGAAGCGTCGGCTGGAAGAGGAAGCGGAAGCGACCCGATTGATGTACGTGGCGCTGACACGGGCCAGGGACCGGCTGATGATCGTCGCCCCGACCGATGCGCCGAAGGGGCATGCCGGCTGGATCGGGAAGGCGCTGTTCGCGGAGCGGGAATCCCAGGTCGGCGACAAAGGCACGGCGGGTTCCGCTCAATCCGACTCGCGTATGCCGGGACGCGGCTCCGCGGCGGAATTGGAGGATCTGTCAACCGGAACGGGCCGCCAGCTCGACGCATTCGGATTGCACGAGCCGGCCGAGGACGATCAGGGTCAGCTGAATCTGCTGAATCCGACCAATCACGGCCCGGAACTGGAGCAGGAGTCGGGATCTCCAGGAGGTCGGCTTCACGCCGCTGCCAGAGTCTGGCGTGTCGTCGAACCGATCCAGCAGGAGTTCGCACCCGCCCCCGTGTGCCTGGACTGGCTGGACGGCATCCGGCAGGCGGCCGCACCGCAGGCGATTGGCCCGCTTCCCGAGTCGGTGGCCGGTCGCCTGCGGTCCGCCACCGAACTCGACCTCGAGCAGCGGGACCCGGAGGCGTGGCGGCGCCGCTACGTGCACGGAGTGCTTTCGGCCTCACGGTTCGCCGGGGAGTCGGAGCGGGGTTGGACGACCGGGACGGGAGTTGCGGCGGAGGAGGCGATCCCGGGCCGGGTGCGTGGTCTGATCGTGCACGACGTGCTGGAGCGGTCTGGGGCGGAAGGAGATCCGGACGGTCCGCGACTGGACGAGACCGCGGTCGCTGATTCTGAATTCGCGCTGGATGAACTGGACCGCTTGCTCGATCAGGCGATTGGCGGGCTGAGAGAAGAGGACTCCGCGCTCCTGGTTGGACGGACAGAGGCTGGCGAACTGACCAGGCTGCGCGAAGAAATTCACCGGGTGCTGTCCGGCGAGGCATGGCGTGAGTGGATGGCCAGCGAACACTACCGGGAGTTGCCGTTCGTGCACCTCGCGGGACCCGATGATTGGCGCCAGGGAAGGATCGATCTCTTCGTCCCTCGGCCTCAACCGTCCGAATCCGGGCACGCTGACGTCCGAGTCGTGGATTTCAAGACCGATCGCGTTCAGGGGGCCGGCGTCGAGGTTGCTGCGCGCCGATACGCAACCCAGACACGGGTGTATCGTGAGGCGATCGAGGCGATTCTCGGAGCCAGTGATGGCGTATTGCCGGGAGGCGGCAGGGTGCGTGTCGTGCTGCACTTCACCGGGCCAGACCGGCAGGTGGAAGTCTGACGGCGTCGTGACCCCCGAGGGCGCCAGGCCAGGCTTCGTGCGCCGCTCCGCGCCGGTCAATAGCTTGCCACCGGCCCGGGGTGTCCGCTGCCGGCGGCCTACGAGTCCTTCATGGAAGCAGGAGAGTACATGCACGAGTACAGCCTTGTCCGCACCAGTCGCAGGATCCCGGTATTCGTGATCAGCCTGATCGCAATCCTGTTGCCGCTGGAGGCAGCGGCGCAGGATCGGACGTACGAAGCCGACCCGGAAGCCGTCGAACGCGCCCGTGCGATCCTCGATCGGTATCCCGTATTCGACGGACACAACGATCTCCCGTGGGAGATCCGGGTGCAGGAAGGCTCTCCGATGGACGTGGCAGCATATGACCTGAACGTACGCACCGCCGGCCAGACGGATCTGGCCCGGCTTCGGCTCGGTGGAGTGGGAGCGCAGTTCTGGTCGGTCTACGTGCCGGGCGAGTATGCGGACAGCGGGTTCGCCCGCATCCAGCTGGAGGAAATCGACATCGCGTTGCGGATGATCGAGATGTACCCGGAACTGGAACTGGCTTTGTCGGCCGAGGATGTCGAACGGGCAATGGAGCAGGGCCGGATCGCGTCCCTGCTCGGCGCCGAAGGCGGCCACGCGATCGAGAATTCGCTCGGGGCGCTCCGGGCGTACTATGCGCTGGGTGTCCGGTATATGACGCTGACCCACAACGTGACGCTCGACTGGGCGGATGCGGCACAGGACGAGGCCCGCAACGACGGACTCACGTCGTTCGGCGAGCAGGTCGTGCGCGAAATGAACCGGCTGGGGATGGTGGTAGACCTGTCTCACGCCTCGCCGGCCACGATGAGTGACGCGCTCAACGTAAGCACGGCACCCGTGATCTTCTCTCACTCGTCTGCACGTGCGTTGACTGATGTCCCACGCAATGTGCCCGATTCGATCCTCGCCCGGATGCCTGACAACGGCGGCGTGGTCATGGTGACATACGTGCCGGACTTCGTGAGCCAGGACATCGCCGACTGGGAGCAACGGTTCGTGCATGTCAGGGACTCAATGATCGCGGCGGGTGCTTCGGAGCCCGAGTTGAGTGCTGCCCGAGAAGCGTACCGGCAACGGTCTCCCCGGCCGCTCGCCACGCTGGCTGACGTGGCGGACCATATCGAGCATGTGAGAGACGTCGCCGGCGTGGATCACGTGGGAATCGGTAGTGATTACGATGGAATGGGTACGCCGCCCGTCGGACTCGACGACGTGTCCACGTATCCGAATCTGTTTGCCGAGTTGTTGAGCCGCGGGTGGACGGAGGCGAACCTCGGGAAGCTGGCCAGTGGGAATATCCTGCGAGCGCTCAGGGCTGCCGAAGCCGTTTCAAGGCGCCTGCAGGCGGAAACGAGACCGTCGTCGGCGACCCCGGTTCCGACGAGTTGACCGCGAATGATGCTGGGACCGGAGGCGGAGAAGGGAAGCCCGTATGAGCGGATCTACTCCGTCGTAGCCCGGATCCCTCCGGGTCGGGTTGCGACGTATGGCCAGGTGGCCCGGCTCGCAGGAATACCCAACGGAGCCCGTCAGGTCGGCTACGCTCTCGCCGCGCTACGTCCGGGCAACCGGCTTCCCTGGCACCGCGTGGTCAACGCCAGGGGTGCGATCAGCATGCGCAATTCCGGCGCTGTCGCCGAACAGCGATTCAGACTCGAGAAGGAGGGGATTCGGCTCAGGCCCGGAGGAAACGTGGATCTCCAGTCCTGTCGCTGGGATGGTGGCGATCGAAAGTCGACGCTCACATGATCGGCGGATCGCCTCATTGCCCGCGGTTCGCCCGAAACCAGCGGCACCGCGGAGCCTTCGCGGTATCCGATTCCGGACATCAACGCCCGTCTGCGCGTCCGCTTAGCCAGCTCTCCGTGCCCGTGGCACGAGAATGGCACACGTGGCGACATTGATGGGTAAAGGTAGGCGAGTCAGGGATTCGGACCGCTGTATGGCGCAAATTGTTGCCGGTTGGTATGAATCTTCCGTCTGATCGTAGCCGTGATGCACGCGCGCGATTGGCGAGCAGGAGATTGGGAACCTAGGTTGGCGCTGACCTGCGGCCCCTAACGCTGAAGTCTCATGAAGGAGCGGTATAGTCGTGAAACGATCTCTATTTCGGCGAGGTGTCGCAAAACGGGGCCGGACCCTCGCACGCCACGACTCCGGCCAGGCTATGGTGGAGCTGGCCCTGGCACTGCCCCTGCTTCTCCTCATTCTGGTCGGTATTTTTGAGTTTGCGCGAGCCTACAGTATCAAACAGAGTCTCGTGAACGCGGCCCGCGAGGGCGCGCGCCTGGCGGCGGTGCAGTCACCGCTCGACTCGGCAGCCGTCGATTCGGCAATCACGTACTACCTCAATGCCAACAACGTCGCTGTGGATTCGATCCGGCTGGGCGCGACCGATGCGACGACCGGTGCGGCGAAGGCGTTCGCTGACGCGGATCCGGGCGATGCGATCTCTGTCGCGGCGTTCACGAACTATGACTTCATCCTCGTCGGACCCGTGCTCAGCCTGTTCGGCGGGTCGTTCAGGAATGGCGTGGACCTCGGCTCACAGGCAACGATGCGGAAAGAGTAGGCAATCGCGGGGATCTCCGGGGTGCCCCCGGTCTCCCTGCTCTGCCTTCCACGACGAAAGAGACGGCCCGACCCCTCGGCGAGGGGTCGGGCCGTCTCTTAGTTGTTTCCCGACTGGATCCCCGAAAGGGAATTCAGCGACGTCCGGAGCTCAGATCAGCGGCGCCAGGACCGCTTCTCCTCTTCACCGACGGGCTCGTGAAGCGTGCTGATGTAGCTCTCACCCGGCGCGTCCGTGTCGATGTTGCCGTAGATCGGCTTCTCGTTGCGGAGCACATCCACGAAGGGTGCCATGTCCGAGATCGGCAGGAACGCGACAGCGACTCTCGCATCCTCGTTCCACATCGCATCGGGAATCGCGGCACCGGCGGGCAGGAAATAGAACAGCACGCGCAGGTGCTCACCGAAACATGCGACGATCCCGCGAGCGGTCACCGTGACCCCGCCCCACGTGGACGAATGATCGCCGAGAGTGATCTGATACTTATCGACTAGAAAGTTGTGCTTCGCCATGTCCTCTGACTCCTCGGAAAGTGATAGCTCCGGACAACCTGCAAACAATACGAAAGCCACCCGAATCGCGAAACTCCCCGTTTCCGGCTCAGGAAGCGGACAGCTTGTCTTTAAGGCCGTCCGGCAAGTGGATGACGTGCATATCCTGCTGCGGGAACGGAATCGAGCAACCCGACTCTTCCAGTGATTCCTTGATCCGGCGAGTCAGGTCGAAACGCACGTCCCAGTAGTCTTCGGTTCGGCACCAGGGCCGGACGACGAAGTCGACGGACGAGGCTCCCAGCTCGCTGACCGCCACCTTCGGGGCCGGATCGTCGAGGACTCGTTCGTCCGCCTCGAGGATCGCCGTGAGCGTGTCCCTGGCAACCTGCAGATCGTCGCTGTAGGCCACGCTCGCCACGAGATCTACACGCCGGATGTCGTTGGCGGAGTAATTCTTGATCGCCTCTCCGTAGACCTTGCCGTTGGGAATCGTGATCTGGACGTTGTCGACCGTGTTGAGCGTGGTCGTGAATACCCCGATCGCCTTGACCGTTCCCGCTTGACCCGCGACCTCGATGTAGTCGTCGACCTCGAACGGCCGGAAGATCAGCAGCATGACCCCGGCTGCGAAGTTGGACAGGGTCCCCTGGAGAGCGAGACCGACCGCCAGGGAGGCCGCTCCGAGCACCGCGATGACCGACGTAGTCGGAATGCCGAAGAGTCCGAGTACCGCGAGCAGGACGAAAGCCATGATGAGGAAGTAGACGAGCTTGGAGACGAACGGGATTATGGTCTCGTCTATACCAGCGCGCTCAAGGCTTCGGCGCGTGATTCTGCGTCCCCAGCTGGCGATCATGCGACCGATGAGGAGAACGGCGATTGCGCCCAGTACCTTGAGGCCCCAGGTCGCCAGCACGTCGATGGACTGGGTGACTACGGTTCCGACTTCGAGTTCTTGCATTTCAGATCGACTCCGTCGACGGCGCCCCGGACGGCCTCCAGAAGGGTGCGCCGCTCACCCTTCCGCCGTAATTTTGAATCATACCGTACGTGCGCGGAACGCTCGTAACAAGTAGCGAATCGCCGCTTCCTCCCGGCGGTTCCAGATCCAGCGGAGGATGCATGGCAGACGGCTTCGCAGCGTTCAGCCCGACTCTGCGATTGTGCGATGACGACCTGACGGTTCTGGTCGCAGCCCTCGCAGGGGAAGAAGGAATGGCGCGCAAGCAGGCCCGCCGGTGCCTGGTGCGCCAGGGTGATAGCGCCGTCGGTCTCCTCGAACAGGCGCTGACCGATCAGAATCCGCTCATGCGTACCGAGGCTGCCGAGGCATTGCTGTACATTGCCAGCCCACTCGCGGCCGCGGCCCTGGTCGAGGCGCTCGATGACGAAGAATTCGGCGTGCGCTGGCTGGCGGCCGAGGCGCTGATCGCGCTCAAGTGTGATGGTCTCCCTGCGCTGCTCGAGGGAATCACCCGGCATTCGGACTCGCTTTGGTTTCGGCAGGCCGCGCATCACGTTCTGCACGATCACTATTGCGAGCACATGCGGGCTGAGCTCAGGCCTGTGCTTGTGGCTCTCGG
The DNA here is from genome assembly GCA_942490755.1 of uncultured Gemmatimonadota bacterium. Taxonomy (GTDB): domain Bacteria; phylum Gemmatimonadota; class Gemmatimonadetes; order Palauibacterales; family Palauibacteraceae; genus Carthagonibacter. The sequence goes on along the minus strand of CALNYN010000049.1, from coordinate 1,784 downwards.
AGAACGTGTGGCGGAAGACACAGCGCCGGTCGCAGCTGGAGAGGCTCTCGAACGGTACCGGGCCCGGGGTAACGCGCCCGGCGCCAGCCGCACATGGAGTGAACCGGAAGGAGGCACCCGATGACGATCGCCGCGAGGATCGAGCAGTATCTCGAGGAGCAGGGAGTCGAGTACGAAATCATCGATCACCCTGTTGCCTTCACCGCGCAGGAAGAAGCCGCCGCCAGCCACGTTCCCGGTCGGCATTGGGCCAAGACCGTGGAGGTGCTGCTCGATGGGCGGCCGGCGATCTGCGCGATTCCTGCCACACGTCGACTGGACCTCGACAAGCTCCGGGCGATCACCGGTGCGGAAACAGTGCAACTGGCGACGGAGGGAGAGCTGGCGAGGTTGTTCCCGGATTGCGACATGGGCGCGATGCCCCCGATCGGAAAGCTCTACGGCCAGTTGACCTTCGTAGACGAGGAGCTCAGAGAGGCCGAGCGGGTCGCGTTTCACGCGGGTGACCACCTCTCGGCGATCGAGATCGCCTATTCGACGTTCGAGCGACTGGCCGACGCGATTCCAGGGGATATATCAGCCCCGCTTCGCGAGACCACCTGAGCCGTCCGGTTGCGTGACACGACGTTCCAGAATCGGACAGGTTCCCGGAGCCGCGTACGACCGGTGAATTGACGCAACGTCTTCGGTCGGTGAGAGTTCGGCGTGTGCGGCCGCGTGGCACGACCCGTGCCCTCCATACCCGCGTGCGGAGCTTCGCGCGCGAGCGCGAATCCAGGAACGGCGAGCGGGGGCGGGCATGACACGACTGGTCCAGGACGTCCGATTCGGGATGCGGTTTCTTCTCAAGCATCCCGGCTTCTTCGCCGTGGCGGTGCTGACTCTCGCGATCGGCATCGGCGCGAACACGGCCGTATTCAGTGTCATCCACACGGTCCTGATGCGCCCGTTGCCATACGCCGAGCCTGACAGGCTCGTTCTCCTTCGCCACCACATCGGGAGTCTCGGCTGGTCCGACGCCCCGCTGCCGCCAGCCGACGTGATCGATTTCCGCGAGCGAATGCCCGCCCTTTCCATGGTAGCGGCTACCGACAGGACGTTCGAGTTCAATCTCACGGGAGGAGGTCCGCCGGAAGTCGTCCGTGTCGCCTCGGTGTCCTCGAACTTCTTCGATGTTCTGGGAGTGAAGGCTGAGCTGGGACGGACCTTCCTCCCGGCAGACGGTTTCGAAGGCCGAAGTCGAGAGAACGACCATAAGAAGAAGATGCTCGCGCCAGCCGACAGCGATGACGAGCATACCCGGGTTGTGGTCGAGTCGAAGCGGAAACAGGCGGACGGCAAGCTCGTAGACAAGAAGAAGTACGCGGTCGAGCTGGAACGACGTAAGCTGGCCGGCTCGAAGTCGGAGCCGGCAGAAGGACCGGATCCGGAGCCGAACGCGGCTGCGACCACCGGCAAGGTCTCCGGGAGCCATGTCGCGCCGGATGGCGCGATCACCGATGACGGGATGATGCCTTCCGTGGTTCTCAGCCATGGACTGTGGAAGCGCCGGTTCGGTTCGGACTTGAACGTGGTCGGGCAGAAGGTCGTGCTGAACGGGGCGCCCAGTCGCGTGATCGGGGTGATGCGCGAAGACTTCCGCCTGCTGATGCCGGAGAACGCCGGAATCCCGACTGCGATCGACATGTGGACCGCCGACCTGATCCCGTACTCGGTAATTGGACGGAACAGCCCGAACGCCAATCGCCGCGTCCTGGCGCGGCTCGCTCCAGGGGCGACGCTTG
>CALNYN010000048.1:0-44109 GCA_942490755.1 uncultured Gemmatimonadota bacterium | reverse complement strand
AGGCCGGGCACGCCCTCGCTCGGTTCGCATCGTTTCCAGTATCGCGCGGGCGTATTCGACGGCGGGGGTCAGGTCGCCGTACGACGGGGCCTCGGCCAGCGGGTGGAGGGCCGACTGGGCCATCAATCGTGAGCTGTCGGGAGCAAAGAAGACCGCAGCGAGGACAGACGCCGCGAAGACTCCCCTGAAACCACGAACGCGTACTCGCATTTCGTCCTCCGGGCGGAGGTGGAAAGATCCGTGTGGGTGCGGAGTCGCTATCGAGCCGCCGCGGCTCGCTCCGTCGCCTCCAGCTTTTCGACCAGCTCCGGATAGCGGGGCTGCTCGCTCAAGTACCTCCGGTACCACGACACGTGCTCGAGCCTGCCGACAGACAGGTCGCGGTTGGGATAATCGGCGATCTCGATCAGGCCATCGATCGCTTCGGCCGGCGCTCCAGCGGCGGCAAGAGTCCACAGGCAGAGCGTCGTGACGACGGTTCCATCTACCTGATCGTTGCTCGGACTGGCTTCTTCGAGACAGGCGCGGGCAGCCGACCTGGCTTCCTCATCTCGCTCGGTCAGTACCAGGGCCTGCGCCAGAAACGCCTCTCGTACGCCGAGAAACGGAGTCTCGAAGCCCTCCACCAGGGTCAGGAGGGAGTCCCCATAGGTCATCCCCGCGTCCATGTTTCCGACCAGCCGGTTGTAATACCCGTTCCGCCAGAACCGGATCGCTTCCCAAAGCGGGATTTCACTGGCGGGGATGCCCTGCACCGCCTCCAGCGCCGCTTCGAAGTTCCCCCGAGCATCGGCCATCCATTGGCGAGCCTGCCACGACTCCGGTCGGTCCACGAGGTCGTGCTTCCGCATTAGTTCCGCTGCTCGCGTGGTATCGCCGGCGGCCATCACGTAGTCGAAGTACTCGCTGGACAGTGAGGCATCCTCCGGATCGAGCCGGACCGCCCGGTCAAACCGCGCGAACGATTCGTCATAGCGGCGCAGCATGCCCAGCGTCTCCGCCTGCAGTCTCAGCACCGCCGAGCTTCGCGGGTCGAGAACAGCTGCCTGCTCGAATGCCGCGAGAGACTCATCCCAGCGACCGAGCCGTCTCAGGATGAGCGCCCGCGCCTGGATCGCGTCGATATCCGTCGGACGAAGGCCTGCCGCTGCGTCAAAATACCCGAGCGCGTCGAGGTAGTCCCGTCTCCCGTAATAGTGGAAATACCCCTCCGCCATCTCCGTCTCGAACGAACCGGGCGCGAGCGCCGAGGTGCGGTCCAGCGCCTCGTGAACTCCTGCCTCGTCAGCCGTCCCCCAGCCCAGGAGCCAGCTGCGCGTCTTGGCAAGTTCCGCCCAGGCAGCGGCGAAGTTCGTATCCTTCGCGACGGCTGATTCCAGCACGACTTCCGCTTCCGACGCCGACTGCGGATCGGTGCGGTCCGCAAACAGCTCCCGGCCCCGGTGGTACAGGGCGAGCGCCTCGAGATCCGTGGTCGGAACCACGGCGATCGCCGCCTGCTCCTCCGGTGCGAGTTCGGCCCGCAGCGCCTCGGCCACATTGAGTGCGATCTCACTCTGGATGTCGAATACGTTCGCCGCCGTGAACTCGCGATCGTACGTCTCCGCCCACAGATGCCGATCTGAGCCGGCATCGATGAGCTGGACGTTGATTCGCACCCGGTTCGCTGAGCTCTGCACGCCGCCCTCGAGGATCGTGGCGACCCCGAGCTCCCGCGCAATCTCACCGATCGGCTTGGGAGAATTCCGATAGTCGAGAACCGACGTACGAGAAGTGACCTGCAGCGCCCCGATCTTCGACAGCTGGGTGAGAATGTCGTCGTGGATCCCGATCGTGAACGGCTCGGTCTCAGCCGTACCGCTCATGTTCTGGAACGGCAGGACCGCGATCGTCCGAACGGCGGAGCCGGACGTTCCGTTGGTCGCGGAGCCGACGGCTGCTGCCCGGTCGCCGGAATCAAGCCCGTTTCCAAACAGGATCCACCCGGCCGCCAGGACGCCCCACAGGGCGAATGCCGCGATCCCGCCGCCGATCGCGTTCTTCCACGTGAACAGACTCAGCGCCGCCTCGCTGCCTGCCTTCGACGTCGGATCGAGGTTCTGGTCGTGTCCGGGCCCGACATCCGACCCGGGTGCACCGACCTCCGGCCCCCCGACCGGGTCACGGTCGCCTCCGAAGAAGCCAGAGCCCTCCTGCACAAACGCCGTAGCGAGCACGATCGGGAGTCCGACCACGAGGAGCATGAACGCGACACCGGGCGACCACTCGGGAAGATCGGGCATTTCCTGCAGGGTGTCCACGACCTGGAGTGATCCACTCGGAGCCGGCGAAGTAGAATAGCCAGTACCTGCCATATCGACCTGCGGGGTGCAGCTCCTCGATCGGCCTACGAAATCCGTCCATTCCCCCTCAATTCAGCCGTGCGGCGATCCGCTTCAACCCGGCCGTCGCGGAATCGGCCCGCGCCTCCAGCTCCGGAAGATCCGGCTGCCAGTACTGGAGGAAGTACTCGTATGCCTCTCGCGCCTCCGCGTCCTGCCCCAGCGCTTCGTACGCCCGGGCGCGATCGAACTCCGCCAGTGCATCGGTCCCGAGCGGCCCCAGCACGACCAGCGCCTCTTCGAACCGGTCGAGCGCGATCAGCACGCGTCCGTAGAATCGACGAAAATCCCGGCTCAGCTGTCCTGCGGAAACGGGGCTCGCCTCGAACAGTTCGAGAGCTGTCTGCGCATCGCCCGCCGTGAATGCGAGTATGAAATCGCCGATCCCGTCCACCGTTGTGAGCGTGTTGCGGGCGCCTGCCCTCGCTTCCTCCGGCATTGTTTCCACGATCGAGTCGGCGGTGGCGGCCCAGAACTCGGCCTCCGCCTCGCGTCCGACGGCCCGGGCGGCGAATCGCGCGCAGGCCACGCCGCTGACCCTCGACAGATCGGCCTGCGGACCGTCGCCGGCTCCCTCGAGCGACTCGAACACGACCTCGCGCGCAAACGCGCTCTCGTACTCCCGGACCGGCAACACCCCCGCCACGCTCACACGGCCAGCGGCCCCACAGAACCGCTGGTTCGGGTTTCGCACCTGCGTCAGCAGCGAAAACGCGGCATGAAGTTGCCCGGCTTCGGTCAGGGCCACCGCTCCATTCCACCGAAACTGGTCCTGGTACTCGGCCGGGAAATCGGGGCGCGCCATGGCGGCACCGGCGATGGCACCCGCGACCGCGTGGAACTCCGGATGGGAGAACCGGGCCATCAGGTACAGGTGGTCGGACAGGATCAGGTCCGGAAGCTGGGCCAGCGCGGCCTGGACCTGCTCCTCCGTGCCGAATGCCAGGTCGTACGACACCCGGCCCAGATTCGCCTGTGACGATGCCGGCGATACGCTCTCGAGTCGCTCCACGCGCTCCCGGGCCATCGCGCTGTCCGCGAAGGTCTGAAACGCCAGGTCCACGGCATGAATGTGATACGGGACGAATCGGGGCTGGAGGGCGATCGCCTGCTCGAACGCCTCGTCCGACGCCCGCAGGGAATCCGGGCTCCCCGTGTGATACAGGCGCTCCCCGAGCTGAGCCCAGGCCTCTGCGTCGTCCGGATGCCGCCGGACGAATGCCCTCAAGGAATCTGCTCCGATCGAATCCAGTCCCACCAGGTTGCCCTGCGCCCGCAGAAGCATGCGCTCACGCGGAGACAGGCGATCCGCGAGGGCTGCGGCCTTTTCGTACGCTTCCACTTCCGACCCGATTCCGGGGGTGTTCCGCCTCCAGCCCCGGGACTGCGCAAGGCGGAGCCACGCTAACGCGAAACTGGAGTCTGCTTCGATCGCGCGGAGGAACGACTCGTCCGCCTGGTCGAAGTCGCCCCGGCGGAAGTCACGTTCCCCTTCCACCCACGCCTTCACGGCTTCGGGCGACGAACTCGCGACGCTTTCCAGCCCGACGCCTCCCTCGAGGCCGCGTTCCGGGAGCACCGCCCTGAGGATCTCGACCGACAGCCGGTCGATGAGCGGTACCAGGCTGTCGACCGGCCCCTCGACCCGGATCTGCTCCAGGATCTCTCCCGACGATACCGATCGGACCGTAGCATCGATTCGCACGTCGTCCCCGGTTTCCAGCAGACTGCCCCGCACGGCCCACTCACCGCCCGCCGCGCGCGCCGCCTCCAGCGCGGTCTCGAGATCGGCCGTCGAGCCTTCCGGGACCCGCTCGGCCCAGCGGGCCAGCACCGTCCCGTAGTCGATCGTCCGCAGTCCCTCGACTCCATCGAGATTCGCGGCCACGGTCACCACGAGACCTTCGTCCCACACCGCGAGCTCGGGGTCGGTCGCACGGACGTCGAACGGAAGCACGGCCAGGCCCGGCTCAGGCGCCTCCGCCGCGACCAGGGAGGGAGTCGTCTCGGGAACTGCACCTCTGTACTTGAAGTAGGCCACGAGGCCGGCCACGCCGAACAGCAGTGAGAACGCGACGACTCCGCCCAGGGCGGCTCTCGCCCAGGTCAGGTGCGGAACTCCGCCAGCCCGGATCTCGTCGTCGAGCTGGTCCAGGTCCAATTCCCACGCGCCCGGGACCTCCTCGGCGTCCGCGCGGGACCGCGAATCCGCCGCGCCCTGCACGAACGCCGTAGCCACGACGACCACGAGGCCGACCGCGAGCAGGACCAGCGCCACGGGCCCGACCCATTGGGGCAGCCTCATGATGCCGTCGAGCACGTCGATCAGCTGCAGGACGACCCACGCCACACCGGCATATACGGCCAGAACGCCCGCGATGCGCGAGCGTCGGAATCGCTGCCAGGTCCCATCTTCGGGCATAGGGTCGATCCGTTCCGCTTGGAGCTGAATTCACCGCCTCGAACATCTCCGTACGCGCCGGTGCCGGATACGGGTCCAGTGCCCGGGGCCGCAGGAGATAGGCCTCGAACATGGAGGTGCCGTAGCGGAACGGGCAAGCGGTCTTCCCGGGCGCCCGGGACGGTTCGGCGGAATCCGCGCGTGAATCCCCGCGTGGGTCAGCCAGACGCAACTCGAACTCAGCCCGCGGCCTTGTCCACACGCAGGCTGCTCACGATGCTCTCGATGAGAGAACCGAATTCGGTCGCCTGGCCGCTGGGGCACCAGACCTGGAGCACGTAATTTCCCCCAGCCGGCGTTCCGATATCGACGCCGACGACGGCGAATGTCTCGGTCACGTTTTCGTCGCCCTGCTCCGCGCCGGTCGCCACGGCTCGCCACGCCTCCCGGCCACCGATCGTGGTGCGAAACGGCTCCCCGGTCGGCTCGAGCGGCTTCATGCCGAGCATCTTCCGCAGGTAGCCGTGGGCGCCCTGTTCGTTCTGCGAGAACCACAGCAGAACACGCATGGATCCATCGGGGGCCGAAACTTCGTACACTCCCGGATCCCCGGGCCATGCCCCGGCGCTCCATTCGGCCGATGCCTCGATCGACATCGGCTGGCCGGAATGGTGGAAGGTGGCGGTCTGTTGAGCGACGGCCGGCGCCGACGGCGCGGCCATGAGGACGAGAGCGGGAATGAGGGCTCGCCTGTCACTGCGCATCATGAAGCTCCGGTGACTGGTTTCTGTGGCGTAGCTCCACTCTCCATTAACACCCGTGCCCAAGCGATCGTTTGCCTGTCCGGGTCCTGCAGGCCGCCGTAGTTTGGGCGGCTGTCGTGTCCGTGCGTGGTAGTGGCCGCAAGGTCCTCCACGCGACCGCGATTCCCGCAGCACCAGAAGCCGACATGATTCGATCTACGCACGGCCCGGAGCTATTGCGCACCACGGCAGCGGTCTTTGCAGGCCTTGCCCTGGCCACGTACTGGAACGCCACACCGGCCGGGGCCCAGGCGCCGACAGCTGCGGCGGCTCCAATTCCCGATCGGGTCGAGATCCGCCGGACCGAGTTCGGAGTCCCGCATATCCTCGCGGAGGACCTCGAGGCGGCGTTCTACGGCCTCGCGTGGGCACACCTGGAAGATCACGGGGAGCGCGTCGTGCTTGGGCTCGTCAGGGCCCGGGGAGACCTGTCCCGGCACCTCGGCCCGGACGAACTCGAGTCCGATTTCGCGTGGCGGCGGACGTGGAATCATGCAGTCGCCACCTACGACCTGCTGGAGACCGACACTCGGGAGATGTTCGAAGGGTACGCGGCCGGCGTGAATCGCTACATCGAGCTTCACCCGGAGGAATTTCCCGATTGGGTCGAGCCGGCGTTCACCGGAACAGACATCGCCGCCCGCTGGGCCGAGGAGGAAATCCAGCCGGCGGTGCGGAGATTTTTGCGCAGCCTCGAGCGGCGCGAATCGTTGGAACGCGACTCCCTGGGTGGCGCCGAGGACGGCTCCAACGCCTGGGCGCTGGCTCCCTCGCGCACCACGTCGGGCGATGCGATCCTGCTCCGCAATCCACACCTCAACTGGGGCGCCGGCTACTACGAGGCACACATCCGCGTTCCCGGCGTGATCGACATCTACGGAGATTTCCGGGTCGGCTATCCGCTGTATTTTAACGGCGGATTCAACCGCGACCTGGGCTGGGCGACCACGAACAACAGTCCGGACATCGAGGAGATCTACTCCCTGGCCGTCGACCCCGAGCGACCCGACCACTACCGGTTCGACGGAGAACTCCAGCCGCTCGAAAGTCGAGACGGTGACGATCGAGTTCCTGGACGACAACGGGGGGCTCGCGACCGAGACCCGGGAGTTCTTCAGCACCCCCATCGGCCCGGTAATTCGCCAGACGGACTCCCTGATCTTCGTGGTAAAGTCGTCCGAGCAGGGCCAGTTCCGGTACGCCGAGCAGTTTCTCAACATGATGCGGGCGCAGAGTCTCGAAGAATGGAAAGAGGCGATGCGGATCCGCGCACAGGTCGTGTCGAACTTCACCTATGCGGATCGCGCCGGGAACATCTTCTACGTGTGGAACGCCACGATCCCCAGGTATCCACGCCCATCCGGCAACGACACACTCGCGGTGGAAGCCGTCTCCTCGTTCGACGTGTGGAGTGAGCTCGTGCCGTGGGATTCCCTTCCCCATCTCCTGAATCCGGTGGGCGGATACCTCCACAACGAAAACGACCCGTTCCATTTCGCGAACCTGAATGCACCGTTCGACCCGGCGGACTGGCCGGCGTACTTCCCGGAGCCCCGGCTTCGGCTGCGCAGCCAGCTCGGCCTGTCGCTCGTCGAGGGGGATGACCTCCTCAGCCTCGAGGACGTGGTCGACCGGAAGCACTCGATGCGGATGCTCATGGCCGATCGCGTCAAGGACGACCTGCTTGCAGCCGTCGAGGTCGCGGATGCGGCGGCGCTGGCGCAGGCGGCCGTCCAGGGTGCGATGGACGCGGTGGAGGCGACGGCGAACCGTCGCGCCGACAGCGCCGGAATCGCGCGGGATGCGCTCGAACCACGACTCGTCCCGGCACCGGTGGAGGTAACGGCGGAAGAGCTTGCTGCGGCCACGGACCTCCTGGCGTCGTGGGACAATACAGCGGCCCCGGACAGCCGTGGCAGCGTCCTGTTCAAGGTCTGGTATTACCGGTACTTCGACCTGGCGATCGGCGACGACGACGAGCGCCCGTTCGACGAGAGATTCAACGCGCTGTTCGCCGAACCGTGGACGGCGGAGCACCCGACCTCGACCCCCCGCGGCCTCGCTGATCCGACCGCAGCGGCAATCGCGTTCGCGGGGGCCGTGGCCGAGACGAAGGGCCTGTTCGGCGCGTGGGACGTTCCGTGGGGCGACGTGCATCGATTCCGGGTCGGTGACATGGATGTCCCGGCCGGTGGATGCTCCGGGACGCTCGGCTGCTTCCGCGTCGTGTACTACGCCGAGGCCGACGACGGCTTGCAGGTCGCGTACAGCGGGGACGGCTGGGTGTTCGCGGTCGAGTTCGGAGATGCGCCGAGAGCCTATTCCGTGCTCGCCTACGGGCAGAGTTCGCGCGAGGACTCGCCGCATCACACGGACCAGCTCGAGATGTTCGCGCGGGGCGACTTGAAGCGCGTGGCATTCACCGAGCAGGAGATCGAGCGGGATCTGCTGCGCAGCTATCGGCCCGGGCTCGCGCGCCGCGCGGGCGCCGCGTCCGTCCCCGGCGGCAGGTGAGCCGGTGAGCGGTCCGTTGATCAGCGACCCGATGGCCGTCCTCGCCTACCTGGCGGCCGTGCTTGCGACGATCTTCTGGCTCAGCGAGCAGCCGCGACTGGAACCGGTGTTCCGCTATCTGCCGCCGGTGATTTTTGCCTACTTCATCCCGACGATTTCGACCACTCTGGGCATCCTGCCGGCCTCGTCCCCGGTGTACGACTGGATGACCCGGTATCTGCTGCCGCTCGCCCTGCTGCTGCTGATGATCACGGTGGACGTGCGGAGCATCCTCAAGCTCGGCAAGACAGCCGTCGCGATGGTCACGGCCGGCGCCGTGGGGATCGTAATCGGGGCGCAGGTCGCGTATCTCGTGTTCGGACGCTGGCTCCCGGAGGACGCGTGGACGGGTTTCGCGGCACTCAGCGGCAGCTGGATCGGCGGCACGGCAAACATGGTGGCGATCGCCGAAAGCGTCGGGACGCCGGAGGCGATCTTCGCGCCCGTCATCGTGGTGGACACGGTCGTCGGATACGGGTGGATGGGGGTGCTGCTCCTGTTCAGCGCGTTCCAGCCGACGTTCGATCGGTGGCTGAAGGCAGACCGGTCGGCGATCGAGGACACGAATCGGCGACTGGCCGAGGTCGAGGCGGTGCGCCACCCGTCGACCGTCGCCGATATCGCGATCATCCTCGGCCTCGGACTGGCGGGAGCGATCCTCTCGGTCATGCTCGGAGCGAAACTCCCCACGCTGGGCGACCCGACGATCATCAGCCACACGACCTGGGCCGTGCTCATCGTGGTGACCGGCGGATTGCTGCTCAGCTTCACGCCGGTCCGCAGGCTGGAAGAGGTCGGCGCCTCGCGCATGGGCTACGTGGCCCTGTATCTGATGCTGACGGGGATCGGCGCCCAGGGAGACCTGCGCGCGGTGCTCGACGCGCCCGCCTTCTTCTTCGCAGGAATGCTGTGGATCGGCGTCCACGCGACGTTCCTGATCATCGCGGCCCGGTTGCTCAAAGCCCCGTCGTTCTTCATCGCGACGGGCAGCATGGCCAACATCGGGGGTGTCGGCACGGCGCCGATCGTGGCCGGGATCTACCACCCGGCGATGGCACCGGTCGGTCTGCTGATGGCCGTGGCGGGTTACATCCTGGGAATCTACTTCGGGCTCGGCTCCGCCTGGATGCTGGGAGTGCTGTCAGGAATGTAAACCTTCCGTCAATGCGCCGTTGTGTCTATGCTGGCGGGTCAATCGACCAGTTGATTCGAACGCCCCGGACCGAGGTCGGGGCCCCGTCCCGGAGTGGAGCCTCGGCTAGAGCAGGAAAACCCGTCGGGCGAGTCACGAAGTTCGTCCGCGAGGCACGACGCCGGAAAGTCTGGGTCACTGCCGCCGCATACGGGGCGCTGACCGTAGGGCTGATCGAGATCTCCGGAGCGGTCTCCGACGCCCTGCTATTTCCCGACTGGACGGGCCGACTCGTCACGTTTCTCCTGCTGCTCGGCTTCCCGATCGTCGTGGTAATGGCGTGGATATTCGACATCGACCGGGGCGGCATCCGGCGGACCGGCGCCGTGGAAGAACGAGGCGGCGCACCGCCCGTCCCGAAGCCCGAGCGGTCGGCCAGGACAAGTCTCGCGGGCTCTTCTCCGATCCCCGTCCCCGCTGCCCCCGTTCGGCGTGCCCCGGTCGCGTCCCCCGCCGCCGACCGGACGTCCGCCCCCCCGGATCCCGATCGTCTCAAGCGCGTGGCTCTCGGCCACGTGCGACATGAGCTGCGAACTCCGATCAATGCGATCCTCGGATACTCGGAGATGCTCCTCGAGGACGAGGAGAACCCGGAGACCGCCGCCGATCTGAAGCGGATCAACGAGTCCGGGCGACGACTGCTGGCGCTCGTCGATGGGATTCTCGACCCCTCCCGTCTCGCGGGGGCGATCGATCGGGAGATCGCGAGCTTCGCGGCCCAGATCGAGGCGGACCTGCGAACTCCGATCAATGCGGTGGTCGGATACTGCGAGATGCTGCTGGAAGGCCAGGGCGAGTCCGGCCGCGACGAACTCGTGCCGGATGTGGAACGGATCCTCTCAGCTGCTCGCTCTCTGCTCGCCACCAGCGGCGACATCGTGCTGGTTGCGACGCAGGCACCCGGCGGCGATACCGGGTTGTCGGCGCGCCTTCAGGACTCGTCCGAACTGACGAAGGGCGTGCTGGCCCGGCTTTCGACCGCATCTGCGGCATCGGCGGTCGATACCGCCGGCGGTCAGGGCTCCCTGCTGGTCGTGGACGACAACCCGACGAACCGCGACCTTCTGACCCGTCAGCTGGCCCGGCACGGCTACATCGTGGCTTCCGCCGCGGACGGCGCGGAGGCGCTGGACAAGCTCGGCGGCCGGGACTTCGATCTCATTCTGCTGGACGTGATCATGCCAGGCATGGACGGGGTGGAGACCCTGCACCGTCTGAAGGCGGACGAGCGCCTGCGCGAGATTCCCGTGATCATGCTCTCATCGCTGGACGAAGTGGAGAGCGCGGTTCGCTGCATCGAGGCGGGAGCCGAAGAGTACATCACGAAGCCCGTACAGGCCTCGCTGCTCAAGGCCCGAATCTCGGCCAACCTCGAGGTCCGGGATCTGCGTCTGCGCGAGGCCCTCTACCGCAAGCGGATCGATGCCGACGCGGAGACGATCGAGCACCTGCTCCTGTCGGCGTTCCCCGTCGAAGTGGCCGACCGGGTGCGACGCGGCGAGTCCGGGATCGTGGAGTCGTATCCGAGCACGACCGTACTCCACTGCATGGCCGACCCGTCCCGGTTCGGTACGAGCGGGCTTCCGGAGTTCGTGGCCCGGTTGTCCGAGTGGTTCAACGAATTCGTGTCGCTGGCGGACGAGCGGGAGCTGGACGCCTGCTTCGGCCGGCGGGACGGATTCGTGGCGGCGGCGTGGCGCGAAGAAGGCGAAGATCCCGCGATCGTCGCCGCCGACCTCGCTCTCGCGTTTCAGGCGGCGCTGAAAGGCGCGGACCCGGGTTCCATGGATCTGTTTCGGCTCGGTCTCCACACCGGACCGACGGTCGGAGCCGTGATCGGACGGGACCGACCACGCTACGACCTGTGGGGCGAGGCCGTGCAGACCGCCGCGAGCCTCGCGGCTGGTGCCGAGCCGGGTCGGATCCTCGTATCTCCGGCGACCTCTGCGCTGCTGCGGGACCGGTTCTCGCTCGAGGCCGGACGGGTGGTCGAGATCGAGGGCCTCGGACAGATGCGTCCGCACGTCCTTCATGGATTCAACGACAGCCAGATCGGAATCGAGTGAATTGAACACGAGCATGAGCGCCGGTCCTTCCGACAGTCCGCTGGCACATCGGCAGTCCGCGCTGCTCCGTCTTTCGACGGGGATCGCCGCGGCGCACGACGAGAACGCGGTCAGTACCAGCGTGGTGGACGGACTGCACGACGATGCGCTCGGGTACGACTTCATCGGAGTGTTCCTTCTCGATCCCGCCTCCGGAGAGCGCGTGATGCGCGCCAGCATCGGGTGGCCGGGCACCCACGAGGACTATCGAGTCCCGCCGGGTCGAGGCCTGAGCGAGCGGCCACTGCTCGATGGCAGACTGCACTACTCCCCTGTCGTATCGGCCGAACCCGGGTACGTGAGCGACGCCCCGGCGGGAGGTTCGGAGGTAGACGTCCCGATCGGGATCGCCGGGGAGGTGATCGGCGTCCTGGTGGTGGAAAGCTCGGAGGAAAACGCGTTCGGCCGCGAGGACTTCGAGATCCTCACGGCCGCCGCACAGCAGGCCGGGATCGCGATTGCGCGTACCCGGCTGCTCGACGCCGAGCGGCGGACGGCGGGCGAACACAAGGCGGTGCTCGACACGCTCGCCGACCTGTCCGGCGAACTGGAGCTGCCGAGGGTGCTGCAAAGAGTGCTCGAACGGGCGGTATCACTGCTCGAGGTCACGGGCGGAGAGCTCGCGATCTTCGATGAAGATCACGGAGTGCTCGAGATCGTCGCGAGCCACAACATCGGGTCCGAGTCGATCGGCACCCGAATGGACCTCGGCGAGGGCGCGATGGGGATGGTCGCGGAGACCCACGAGCCGTTGATCATCCCGGATTATCGGGCCTGGGACGGACGAAGCGACAAGTACGAGGATACCACGGCCCGCGGCGTGATGGTCGTTCCCCTCCTGATCGGGCACCGGCTCGTGGGAACCCTGGCCAGCGTCCACCTCGAGGAAGGGCGCGAGTTCGGGCCGGAAGACCTCCGGCTCCTGAACCTGTTCGCGCCCCAGGCCGCGATCGCGATCGAGAACGCCCGCCTGTTCACCGAGGCGAATCAAACGGCGGGCGAGCAGCGGGCCGTCCTCGACACGCTCACCGACCTGTCGTCCGAACTGGAGCTGTCCCGTCTCCTGCAGGCCGTTCTGGAGAGGGCCGTCGGACTGCTCGGAGTGACCGGCGGCGAGCTCGCGATCTTCAGCGAAGACCGCGCAGAGCTCGAAATCGTCGCGAGCCACAACATCGGGTCCGAGTCGATCGGCACGCGCATGGGCCTCGGCGAGGGCGCGATGGGGATGGTCGCGGAGACCCACGAACCGCTGATCATTCCGGATTATCGGGCCTGGGAGGGACGAAGCAACAAGTACGAGGATACGACCGCCCGCGGCGTGATGGTCGTCCCCCTGCTGATCGGGCACCGGCTCGTGGGAACCCTGGCCAGCGTCCACCTCGAGGAGGGGCGCGAGTTCGGGCCGGAAGACCTCCGGCTCCTGAACCTGTTCGCGCCCCAGGCCGCGATCGCGATCGAGAACGCCCGCCTGTTCACGGAGGCGCGCAGCCAGCGCCAGTATTTCCAGACGGTGGTCCAGAACAGCCCTGTCGCGATCGTCACGCTCGACCTCGAAGGCAGAATCAGCTCACTGAACCCGGCGTTCGAGCGACTGTTCGGCTACCCGCCGGAGGAAGCTCTCGGCTTCGACCTGGATGAGCTGATCACCACGGACGAGACGCGCCTGGAGGCGAAACGGAGGACGGGCCAGGTGGTCGCCGGTGACGTGGCGCGCGGGACCGGACGCCGGCGGCGGCGCGACGGGTCGTTCATCGATGTGGAATTCGCCGGAGTCCTCGTCGACGTGGACGGCGAGAGTTTCGGCGTCGTGGCACTGTACCACGATATCACAGAGCTCCTGGAGGCGCGGCGGGATGCCGAGGCCGCCAGCGGAGCCAAGAGTCAGTTCCTCGCCAGCATGAGCCACGAGCTCCGGACCCCGCTGAACGCGATCATCGGCTACAGCGAGATGCTGCAGGAGGATGCGGAGGACGCCGGACAGGATGCCTTCGTGCCCGATCTGGAGAAGATTCACTCCGCCGGCCGTCACCTGCTGGCGCTGATCAACGACATCCTCGATCTGTCGAAGATCGAGGCTGGAAAGATGGAGCTGCACATCGAATCGTTCGACGCGGAGGACGTGATCCGCCAGGTCGCGACGACGATTCAGCCGCTGGTGAACAAGAACGGCAACGAACTGGTGGTGCGCGGCACGGAGCGGATCGGCCGGATGCGAAGCGATTCGACCAGGCTCCGGCAGGTCGCGCTGAATCTCCTGTCGAACGCCAGCAAGTTCACCGACCACGGAACGATCACGCTCGAAGCCGACCGCCGGACCCCGCCCGGTGCCGATCGGGAATGGATCGAGATCTCGGTACGCGACACCGGGATCGGGATGACGGACGAACAGCTCGGTCGATTGTTCGAGGCGTTCAGCCAGGCCGAATCGTCGATCGCCAGGAGATATGGCGGCACGGGTCTCGGGCTGGCGATCAGCCGTCGGTTCTGCCGCATGATGGGCGGCGACATCTTCGTGGACAGCGATCCCGGAGTCGGCTCCACGTTCACGGTCCGACTGCCCGCGGAGATCGACGAGGTGGCGCCGACGTCCGACGCGGTGCAGGAAGCATCTGAAACGGGCCCCGCTCTCGAGCAGGGAGACGCGGTCGGCACCGTGCTGGCGATCGACGATGACCCCGAAGCGCGGGCCCTGCTCCGTCGGGTGCTGACGAAAGAGAACTTCCGGGTCGCGGAGGCGGCCAGCGGTGAGGAAGGGATCCGGCTGGCGCGAGACCTGATGCCGGACTGCATCACACTCGACGTCATGATGCCCGGAATGGACGGTTGGGCGGTTCTGTCCGCACTGAAGGCGGATCCCGACCTGTCGGAAATCCCGGTCGTGATGCTCAGCATCCTCGACGAACGGAATCTCGGCTTTTCGCTCGGGGCATCGGAGTACCTCACGAAGCCGATCGACCGGGATCGACTGAAGGAGATCCTCGGGCGAGTCGCGGGTGCGCCGACAGGCGACTGCGTCTTGATCGTGGAAGATGACGCCGGGACGCGCGAGAACCTGCGCCGTATGCTGGACGGGGAGGGCTGGGAATCCGCCGGGGCGGAAAACGGCCGGGCCGCGCTGGAGGCGATCGAGCGGTCTCCTCCCGCGCTGATCCTGCTCGATCTCATGATGCCCGAGATGGACGGATTCGAGTTTCTCGACCATCTCCGGGCACGGCCCGGTGGCGCGGCGATCCCCGTTGTCGTGCTCACGGCGATGGACCTCACCGACCAGGACCGTGCCCGTCTGAACGGAGGTGTCGAACGCATCCTGTCCAAGGGCGGGGGCAACGCGGACGACCTGAGTCGTGAATTGCGACGACTCGTCGGTCGAACTGGCTGATGGCGGAGAAACCCGATGATGACTGATTCGAGCGGGCATCCGAACGACGGAGCGGGACGTCGCAGGCAGGCCGCTCTGCTTCGCCTCGGCACCGCGATCGCGTCTGCGGTCGAAGAGAACGATATCTGTCACGCCGTGGCCGACGGCCTGTATGACGAGGCGCTGGGCTACGATTTCGTGGCCGTGCTGCTGGTGGACGATGCCACGGGTGACAGGATCCTGGTCGCGAGCCGGGGACGCGCGGATGCGCATGAAGGCCTGCGCGTGTCTCCGGGAGTCGGGCTCAGCGAACGACCCCTGCTGGATGGGCTTCTCCACTATACGCCGAAGGTGACGGAAGACACGCGCTACCTTCCGACGCGAAACGAAGGATCCGAGGTCGATCTTCCGCTGCTCGTGAACCGGGACCTGGTGGGCGTGCTCGTGGTCGAGAGCGACCGGGCGGATGCGTTCGGGGGCGAAGACTTCGAGATCCTGCAGGCGGCGGCCAATCAGGCCGGCATCGCGATCGGACGGGCCCGCCTGCTCCGGGATGCGCAAAGGAGAGCAGCCGAAGAGGAAGCGCTGAGGGCCACGATGGCGGACCTGTCGGCGCAGCTCGAGTTGTCTACGCTTCTCCAGTCCGTGCTGGAGCGGGCCGTCGGACTTCTCGATGTCAGCCACGGGGAACTGGCGATCTACGAGCCCGAGGCGGAAGAACTCGTGATCGCCGCCAGCCACAACGTCGGCAAGCGGGACACCACCGGTACCCGCATGTCCCTGGGGGAAGGGGCGATGGGACACGTGGCCCGGACCGGCGAGCCGCTGATCATTCCGAACTACCGGGACTGGGAGGGACGATCGGACCAGTACGAGAACGTCGAATTCGTCGGCGTGATGGTCACGCCTCTGCTCATCGCGGGCCGGCTGGTGGGGGCAATGGCGTTCATGGACAAGAACCCGCACCGCCGGTTCGCTGACGACGACATGCGGCTGCTGAACATGTTCGCGCGGCACACGGCGATCGCGATCGACAACGCGCGCCTGTTCACAGCCGGGCGCCGACGCTCTTCGGAGCAGGATGCCCTGCTCGAGACCTTGAAGGACCTGTCGGGAGAACTGGAACTGTCGAAGGTGCTGCACCGGGTCCTGGAACGAGCCGTCACGCTGCTCGGCGTGGCGGGAGGAGAGCTCGCGACCTGGGATCCGGTGCGCCAGGACCTCGAGATCGTAGCCAGCCACAACATGGGAACGAACGCGGTCGGCACCCGGATGGCGATCGGCGAAGGGGCGATGGGCAGGGTCGCAGAGACACACGAGCCGCTCGTGATCCCGAGCTACCAGGAGTGGATGAGCCGCTCGGAAAAGTACACGCAGAGCGTGGTCCAGACGGTGATGGCCGCGCCTCTGATGATCGGAAATCGGCTGGTCGGCGTCATTGCTTCGGTTCACTCGGACCCGAGCCGCGAATTCGGGAACGAGGACCTCCGTCTACTGGAACTGTTCGCTCCGCAGGCGGCGATCGCGATCGAGAACGCGCGGCTGTTCACGGAATCGAAGAAGCAGCAGCAGTACTTCGAAGAACTCGTCCGGAACAGCCCCGTCGCGATCGTCACTCTGGATACATCTCACGACGTATTGAGCTGCAACCCGGCGTTCGAAACGCTGTTCGGCTACGCTCAGGACGAGATCCTCGGCCATAACCTCGATGACCTGATCACGACTCCAGAGACGCGTGTCGACGCGATGGGATACACCCGCCAGACGCTCGCCCGGAACGCGGTCAAGATCATTTCCCAGCGCCGGCGGAAGGACGGTCAACTGCTCGACGTGGAAGTTCTCGGCGTGCCGGTGCTGATCGACGGAGAGCCGCACGGTCTGATGGCGCTGTACCACGACATCACGGAGCTTCTCCAGGCCCGGCAGGCGGCCGAGACCGCGAACAGCGCCAAGAGCCAGTTCCTGGCGAATATGAGCCACGAACTCAGGACGCCGCTGAACGCGATCATCGGCTACAGCGAGATGCTCGCCGAGGAAACGGCGGACGACGGGAACGAAGCGTACGTGCCCGACCTCGAGAAGATCGGGACGGCCGGAAAGCACCTCCTCGCCCTGATCAACGAGATCCTCGATCTGTCGAAGATCGAAGCCGGGAAGATGGAGCTGTTCCTGGAGGAGTTCGACCTCGACGCGATGCTGGATGAGGTGCTCACCACGATCCGGCCCCTCGCCGACGCGAACCGCAACGAGCTCGAGCTCAGCCGCCAGGGCACTCTCGGGATCATGCGAGCGGACGTAGTAAAGGTCCGTCAGATTCTGCTCAACCTGTTGTCCAATGCATGCAAGTTCACGGACAACGGAACCGTCAGCCTCGCAGTCCGGGGCATCCCCGCGGACGACGATGGCCCGACGCGAATCTCGTTCGCGGTGCGGGACACGGGGATCGGCATGACGGAAGAGCAGCTGGGGCGGCTGTTCGCCGCGTTCAGCCAGGCCGATGTGTCGACCACCCGGAAATACGGTGGAACGGGCCTCGGTCTCGTGATCAGCCGACGGTTTGCGCGGTTGATGGGGGGCGACGTCGATGTCACGAGCGTTCCCGGCGAGGGGTCACAATTCTCGCTCGTGCTGCCGGCCCGGGTGTCCGACGACGAACCCGATCCGGTGGACGATGTGACGGGAGCCGGGATCGAAAGCCTCGCCGAAGCCCTGCGCGACGGCTCCGGCCCCGGTACCGCTGGAACCGTTCTCGTGATCGATGACGACCCCGGGACACACGATCTCCTGCGGCGTACCCTGTCTCGGGAGGGGTTCAGGGTCGAGGGCGCAGCCGAAGGGGCCGCGGGACTCGTGCGGGTGCGAGACGTGAAGCCGGATGCGATCATCCTCGATCTCCGCATGCCGCGCATGAACGGCTGGTCCGTGCTCGCCGGCTTGCAGGCCGATCCCGACCTGGCGGCGATTCCCGTCGTGGTGCTCTCGGCGCTGGACCTGTCGATGGATCAGCGTACGAGGCTGGCCGAGGCGGCAGACGTCGTTTTGCAGAAAGGAAGCGGCTCCCCGGAGGAACTGGTGCCGGAGATCCGGCGTATTCTGAGTTCGATTCAATGATCCGACGGAACATGACATTCGAAAGGAAGACCGGGTGACGAAGATCCTGCTGGTGGAAGACGACGAAATGAACCGCGACATGCTGTCGCGGAGGCTGATCAAGCGCGGGTACGAGGTCGCGATCGCCGTGGATGGCGAGCAGGGCGTCGCGATGGCCGGAAGCGGGAGCCCGGACATCATCCTGATGGACATGAGTCTTCCGGGTATCGACGGCTGGACGGCGACCCGGCAGGTGAAGGCCGACGACGCGACGCGCGCGATCCCTGTGATCGCACTGACGGCACACGCCATGGCAGGGGATCGCGAGAAGGCGCTCGAAGCCGGGTGTGACGACTTTGATACCAAGCCCGTGGAACTGCAGAGGCTCCTGGGCAAGATCGAGGGGCTGCTCGAGACGCGCTGAGTGCCACAGCCCGCGATGTCCCGGCGACCCCGGGACCGACGTCAGTCCGCCGTCGGGTCGTGCACCAGTCCGACGAACAGGATCGTCCCCGACAGCCGCTCGCGGATCGCGAACAGGAACGGCCGATCGGCCGTGAGCATCGGGGGCGCCGAGGTAACGCCAACCTCGACCGACGTCACGGCCGCCGCCCTGGTGCCCTTCTCGTCCACCTCGATGAACGCCTTCTGTCTGACCCGGCTGATGTGCAGCTGCAGCGCCAGCGCATCGCGGTGCATGCGGGAGAAATCCGCCGCGAACGGATCGAACGCCGGCTCCATCCCGAGCGCCTTGAGCACGTCGTTCAGCGACTTCTCGTATTCGAGCTTGAATTTCGGCAGCAGAACCATTGTCTCCGACGGGGTCATACTCTCGACGATCGCTGTCCACCGATCCGCGTCGAGACCGGCGACGAAGTCATCGAGTGCCACGTCGCGGCCCGGCACGACGACGACCATCGCGAACGCCTCCCCCCCATACGGCAACTCGACGGCCACGTAGTCCTCCGCCCGGGCGAACGGAAACTCGCCGTCGGATTGACTCATGAATGGAGCCGATACAACGGTGCCGTCGTCTCGACGGAAGTCTCCGGGCCGCGTGTCCGCCGGATCGAACTGCAGCGTCCAGTCTCCCTGGAAGTAGATCGCGTTGATCAAGAACGCGACCGTGAGCGGGTCGATCGGCGGATCCACGATCCCGTCGATCAGTCCGTCCGTCGCGTCGGACACCCAGGCGTTGATCGTGTCGGCCGCCGTCGGGTCGTCGAAATCAAGCGTTGAAATCCGGGCGTCGAAGTGTGTCTCGACGTCCTCGATGTAGGCCTCCTCGGGCTGGAACCCGGTGTGCAACCACACGGAGTTTTCCGATCTCCATGCGAACACTCGGGTCCAGGTCCGTGAGCAGCGCAATCAGAGTCTCGTAAGCCAGGCCGATCTGTTCGCGCGTCATTCCCGCGAGACCAAGCGCATCGCGCATCGTGGTGTACGTATCGTTCTCCGCCCCGGCGAGCGCCATCCCGAGCGCCATCGACGCACTCAGGGGAGACACGAACACGTTGGCGCCCGCGTCCTCGGCCGCCGCCACCTCCGCCAGGAAGTCGAACGCGAACGTCTCGCCGGCCGCGATCAACTCCCGTTCCGCAGCCGTGAGATCGCGCGGCAGTGCCTGGATTGTCGTTACCGGCTCGGGCTCATTCGGATCACTGCACCCGCTGCCAGCCAGCGGCAGGACCAGGGTCACGGCAGTGAGCAGGATGGTTTTCAGGGTGCGAAGGGCTGGAGTGCTCATCGGATTCAGTCCGGGTTGGTCGGCTGCGCCGTGACTCCGGGGTCGTGCGGTGGAGCTTCGTCCAGAGGCCAGCCTCCGAACAACAGCAAAGCCAGGATCAGTGCGGAAAGGACCACGATGAATGCCAGGACGAGCGGACCGCGCCTCGGCCAGCCTGACACTGGCCACTCGATTTTGCCGCCCTTCGGCTGCGGCTTCGGCTTCACGAAGCGCCTCCCGAGCCTTGCGAGCGCCGCTTCCTACGCTCTGGGATTCTCAGGGGCCGTCCACACGAGAGAATCTAATCCGGATCGGGTATCGAGGGCCAATGAGGCGGACCGGACCCGTTCGGTCCGGCCGCCTCGCAGGGCAATCTCACCGCGAGCGGCGACGGCTCGGCGGCGCGAGGGGCGAGCCCTCATCCTGGCGACGTACGGGGCGCGTGCCCCTGCGATCGTCATCCGACGGAAACGCTGACAGGTGTACCAGCCTCGGATCGCCGACGCCGTCAGCGATCAACTCGCCACCGATCGCCGCACCTGCCAGGACACGATACGTCCCGCTCCCGACCGTGTCCGAATCGATCCGGCGCGCGCTGCCGACCGCGGCGAGGAACCTCTCGGCAGCGTGTTCATCAGGCGTATCGAGGGTGGTCGACCCGGCCCCGGCGCCTCCCTGCCACGCGAGAGCGTCCATCACGTAGCCCCCCAGGAATCGCTGGTGGACCCGGGCCCAGAGTCCACTGCACCCGAGTGCATCGATCGCGAGCGGCCGGGATCCCAGGAACGCGAGCAGCCCGACCTGCCCCGCTTCGGACGGGAAGTGCGATAGCCATGACTCGACATCGGTATCCAGGTGATCGTACACCTGGTCCATCGCCCCGGTATCGGACCGGCCGCCCAGCCTGTCGGACAGATCGGAGATCGAGCTCCACACCTGCCCCTGGGCCATCGCCGCCGAGTCCCGCCGACCCCGGCCGGTGGCCACGGCGACCTCCATCTCGGCGAACTTCGCGTGCCTTCGCACGTTGGTCGGAGCGTGCCTGGCCTTCGGCGAGGGAGCGAATTCCTCGCTCGTGAAGTGCCACCTCCCCTGCTCCATGCAGGAGACCGGGATCTCCGTCTTCGCTCCAGCTGCCAGCAGGATCGAACGATTCGTGATCCGATTCTGCCGTGCGCCGATCAACTGCTCGCCGTCCAGGATCAGTACGTCGGTCGTGCCGAAGTTCTGGGCGAGGAGGTTCGGCACGCTGCCGGATCCGATCTCGCGGATCTTCAAGCTCCCTTCGCCGATCGCATCGAGCAGCAGGTCGTACGGAAGAGGGGAACGGGGCTCGGAGATCAGCGGGAACACCGTCAACCCGCGAAAGCTCCTCGGGGCACCGGCCGATAATTCGAAGATTCCGCCGGGCGACGTCTGGTCGAGCTGCACACTGTCGGTCATGGCCACCTCCTGGCTCCTGAGTGTCATACAGGAGAATAGGAGGGGGGTCTGACAGCGGACCGGGAGTCCGGTCAGCCAGCGACCTCAGCCAGCGACCTCAGCCGCCCGCTGCCGCTGCCGCGGCAGCGGCTTCCTGGACTGCCTTCTTCGTAGCGGCCGCGATGTACTGATCTTCCGCGATCTGCTCGATGCGGGCCTTCCGGTCCTTCAGGACCTGCCTGCCGAGCACGGGTTTCAGAACGCCGGTAACCGATGCCACCGCGACGACGATCGAAGTGCGGTCGTCGAGCTCTTCATCTCCGACTACCGCGGCTCGTACACGTTCCACGAGCCGACGCTTTGGACCCGGGTCCAGGGCAGGATAGAAGGTCCATGGAAACAGCAGGAATACGCGGGCATTTCGCTCGCGCAGGACGCCGCGCCTCACGAGCCCCGTCCCCACGCGCTTCCGGAGGGCGCTGATCGCCGAGAACTTGCTGACCCAGTCCTTCGGGGATCGGGGCTTCTTCGAAGCCTGCACCTTCCGCAGGACCTCGTCCAGCAGCGGATCCGACAGGAGTTTCGGGTTGGCAGGGATGATCCGGTCTTTCGACGGTTTGCTCCCCCGCTCCAGGGTCACTCGTCCCTCGAGAACCAGTTCTGCCAGCAGCCCCGCACACAGGGCGTACTTGAAGTTCGTGGCCCGGATCGATCCCTTCTCGTCATCCAGCGCCATCAGGAGCAACTCCTCGTGCAGCCGGAGCTCGGGCGCGTCAGGCATATGGCGGGACCTCTCCGGTCAGTTCGTTCGTACGATCACGAGTCGTGGTTCCACACTGTCATCCAGTTCTGCACCGGTCACGCCGTCGACGAGGCTCAACTGCGTCCGCCCGACATTCGCGCCAGTGGACAGGGTTACATAGAGCCCAGTCGCCGTAAACAGCTCCGCATCGAGGTTCGAGGTGCTGGCGAGTGAGCGCGTCAATGGTCGCAGCCCGAACCCACCGTTCGGCGGGTGTATGACGTTCCCCACCGGAGACTCGTAGATCGCCCGCATCTGGTAGGACGAAAGATCGAGCACGGGGTCGGCCTGCACGTCATCCCGATCCTCGATCACCAGCATCCCCGCCCAGTCGGTCGCCAGTTCATCGAACTCGATGCCGAACACGTTCGTCACGGCGTCGCGTGAGTCGGACGCGGCGCTCTGAATCAGAGCCCGCGTGCGCGCCGACTCGCCGGCAGTCCCATCCTCGGTCCGGTCGAGCACGTACCGCACGAACATCCACGCGGCGCCCCGCATGCGAAACGTGTTGAAGTCGAGCGGGTCCTCGGCATTCAGCAGCGCCGCCGTGTCCGGCGGGGCCATCAGATACTGCGCGAGGTTGAACCAGTTGTTCAGATGCCACTTCCGGAAGAGTTCCTGCTCTTCAAGCGTGCCCAGGAGTTCGGCGGGACCGAGGTCCATGCCCGGGCCGACGCCGTACAGCGCGTTCGCGACGACTTCCTCGGCCAGGTGTGACAGCCCCTCGTTGATCCAGATGTCCTGCGCTCCACCGTTTCCGGTCTGCGCGTTGATCAGGTGCTGGAACTCGTGTGCGACCGTGTTGTCGGTGAACCGTAACACGTCTTCCTTGTCGATCCCGTCCCCGACTCCAGGGGTCAGGTCCCCGGTCGGATCTGGAACCATGAGATAGAACATCTCGGCGTCGTTCCCGCCCGGGAATCCGAGATCGAGCGGGCAGGTGAATCCTGCAATGAACCCCTCGTCGTAGCTCTCGCTCAGCTGATTCACCCCGCCGGAGTAGAGCAGGACGACGCGCCCACCGTTCTGGTCGATGTCGCCGGGTGCACCGAAATATGTAACATCCGTGTCGTAAATCGGATCATCAAAATTCGCCGCGATCGCCGCATACTCTCCGCTCGTGAACGAACCGGGCACCGTCGTGTCCTCGACCACCACGGCCCTCGCGCTCACCTGGCGCACGATTCCGGTTACGGCGGTTGGTGCGTTGGGGAAGTCATCCTGCGAGATGCACGAGAACGCGAAGTCGAGCGTGTCGCCCACCGCCGGAACCTCGAACAGACCGAACGCGGGGGCGGCGGCCCTGGAACGGATCTGAGGCAGCATCGGCGCCTCCAGCACGCGCAGGCTCTGATCCCAGGCGGTCTGTCCGGTCCGCCACGCGGCCATCAACCGGTCGGCCGGCTGGCTGCCGGCTCCCGGCATGGGCCCTGCCCCGCTCGTTCCGCCGATCGCAGCCGCGCTGGCTGCCACGGGCCCGATCTGCAATTCCATCGGGCTGAATCCGAGTGTGCGCGCCATGGTCGTGGCCACCACCTCGTACTCGGTTCCTGCCTCCGCGTTGGGAAGCACCACACAATCGACGACGCCGGCATCCGCGACCACGAGCATCTCGCCAACCACCAGATTCGCATCCAGGCAGCCAGCCGGCTCGGGCGGATCCGTCGGTCCGCTGTCACTGTCGCAGGCCGTCGCCAGCACGACTGCGGCGAGGACCGCGAAGACGGGGGCAAGGTGTCGGGTACGATTGACTGATATGCGCAAACGTCGAATCTCCTGAGTGTCGTTAATTGGCGTCGATCATACTCACCTGAGCACGATCGGTGCCAATACCCGGGACGCCCCGGCGATTCCGTGCGCTACCAGGCCGGGTATCGGTCCAGATCGGGTCCGAATTCTTCCGGTGTCGGCGCATCTTCGTCCCACAGAGAGCCGAACTGAAGGGCGAGATCGTCTGCTACCGTCTCGATCAGTTCCCGGGCTTCGAGATCCGCCAGCCATTCGGCCGGCAAACAGCGCTCGCCAAATCGCGCTCCGAGGAGATTGCCGCAGATCGCTCCCGTCGAGTCCGTGTCCCCCGAGTGGTTCACTGCGACCAGCAGGCCCTTCCGAAAGCCTTCGGCGGGCGTCGCCCCGGCCGCAACGGCATCTTCCGCCACGAGGGCGCAGAACAGGGCCACGGCCAGCGCCTCCTCTGCGACCCAACCTCCTCCCAGGGCTTCCTCGACCGCCTCCGGGCCCGGGATTGTCCCCGTGTCGCGGGACTCTCCGGCAAGTCGAACGGCCTTCTCGATCGCCGCGAGCGTCTCCTCACTTCTCTCCCAG
Organism: uncultured Gemmatimonadota bacterium; assembly: GCA_942490755.1. GTDB lineage: Bacteria > Gemmatimonadota > Gemmatimonadetes > Palauibacterales > Palauibacteraceae > Carthagonibacter. The sequence continues at coordinate 19,951 of CALNYN010000048.1, read as the reverse complement.
TCAGACAACTCCGCCACTCCCGAGTTTATCGCAGCCCGCAGCGGAGCACCGACACACAACTCCGATACGATCACGGCCAGGGCACCAGCCGCCAGACGACCGGTCGGATGACCATGCGTCAGACCGGCGAAGTCCGCCGCCATCTCGAACGGGTCCCAGTCGATCGGAAATGCCAGTCCGACCGGGGCTACCCGCATCACGCCGCCGCACCCCTTGCTGTCGTTGCGGGCCGGTACGAGCGGATTTCTCGGGAGATCCTTCAGACCCATCAGACAGCTGTTCCCCGGTGCCCGCTGGTGATGCAGGACGGGCTGCTCGATCAGCCACCCGGACACGACCTGTCCAAACCCCTTCGCCTCCACACCGTCGTCACCCTCGGCCGGTACGCCCTGCGTATGGAGCCACCGGAGGTGCGCATCGGTGAGCGGAACGAGAGGATCGCACTCCCCTTGCTTCCACGCCTGATTGTCCGCGCGGATCAGGCCCTCGGCGACGAACAGCGTCATCTGCGTGTCGTCCGTGAACCTCCCCTCGGCCCTGCCGTACGACGGAATGAATCCGGAAATGCCTGCCGGGCCGTGCGCCCTGCAGATCTCGTCGATCGGTTCGAATTCCACCCCGGCGCCGAGCTGATCGCCAATCGCCCCGCCAAGCAGAGAGCCCCTGACGCGAGAGGTGTAGGTCGTGTTCATTCGTTCTCCTGATGGACGCGCCACGACCGCCCCGGGTCACGGCTCACTGGTTCAGTGTGGAGCGGTGCAGATAGGGGGATGAAGGCAATTCGACAAGGGGGAAGACGGCAAACCAGTCTTCGGCCCTTTCATCACAGCGTCCTGCAGCAGGCCGGATGAGGGGGACGATTCCCCCTCTTCACCGACCTGATTGTCTTCCGGGGCAGCCGGCCTGCTAGCTGAACCTGATGACGAAAGTATAAGCGCGAATATTGTCGCCGGTATTGCAGTCGGCGGTGTACTCTGCCACGAGGCCGACCACCCCGGAATCCGGATCGATGAAGCCGTAAAACGTGTTGTCAGGGCCGCTGGTGATCGTACAAAGAGCGATCGCCTCCACCACTTCGTCGCGGAGCGGAATCACGAAGTCGACCGTTACCTCATCGGTGTCACCATCTACCGACCCGGTAATTGCGCCACCGGCCGCTGCCGGACAATCTCCGCCCGCATTGAGCGCCCACGTACCGCTGAACTGATTGCCGACCTGATTGGGTATGGCGACCGTTCCATTGCAGACGTAGGAGTCTACCGGATTTCCCACGTCGTAGATCTCGAAAGATCCGGTAACGGTGTACGTTCCGCGAACATCCAGTCCGGTAGGACCGGTAAGACCCTCTACGACATCGTCGCTACTGCAGGCGACGAGCGGCACCAGGGCCAGAAGAGGGAGCAGCAGGTGTCGAGCGCGCATGATTGTACCTCCGATCGTTGAGCGGAGAGGGGTGCAGGTAATTTAGGTTCGGGCGACTCGGACGGACAGAGGCGATTCCGGGGTGTCCGCCGTTGCGCACGGACTTGACGCTCGGTCCCCGGTCAGGCGACCGTCAGGCTGGCCACTTGACCCGATCCGGGAGGAAAGCATGGTTCCTGTCATGTCATTGTGGATTCCGATCGTCGTTGCGGCGGTACTGGTGTTCATCGTGAGTTCGATTCTGCACATGGTGTTCAGCTACCACGAGAACGACTTCGACGCGGTACCTGACGAGGACGCCCTGATGAACAGGATCCGGGAGCTGGCGATCCCACCCGGCAGCTACGTGTTCCCGCTTCCCGGCAGCAGGAAGGTCAGGAACTCTGACGCATTCAAGGAGAGGCTGAACCGCGGCCCGTTCGGGTTCATCACGTTGTATCCCAGTGGCCCTCCAAAGATGGGCGGCAGCCTGGCGATGTGGTTCGGCTACGCGATCATCGTAGGCATCTTCTCGGCCTACGTCGCCGGCCGGGCGCTGGCACCCGGCGCTCACTATCTGTCGGTGTTTCGATTCGCCGGCGTGGTGGCGTTTGCCGGCTACGGCCTCGCGCTGCTGCAGAACTCGATCTGGTACAGGAGGAAGTGGAGCGCGACACTGGCTTCGGTGGGGGACGCACTGATCTACGCCCTCGTAACGGCGGGCACCTTCGGCTGGCTGTGGCCCGGCTGAGGATCAGATCCCCGGGATCTCGACGTCGGGCGGCAGAGTCCGCACTACATGTCCCTCGAGGTTGATCAGGGGGAGGATCTCTTCCCTGAACCGTGGGTGCTCGCGAATCGGCGAGCCCTGCGGTTCGGGATCCCACTGAGCCCCGAGCCCCCCGTACGGAAGCACCTCGATCGCTGCCTTGAGGCCGTCAATCGCACGATCCGCCATACCGAGACGAATCCACACGGAAGGCCAGACCTGGTACTGGCTGCTGTTCTCGATCGGGCCAACGTGCTCGAGCAGGATTGAGGGATCACCGGATTCGAGTGCTTCGCCTGACAGGCGATACGTGGTCGAATCCCACAGCACGGGTCCGAACCTGTCGAGTGCCTCGCGGTATCTCCCCTGGAGAAGCTCGTTCTGGGCCAGGCTGTTGGGAACGAAATGCACCCGACTTTCCGGGTCCTTCTGGATCGCTTCTTCGTAGATCGCGACGGCCTCGTCCCGCCGCCCGTTCAGCCACAGCGACCAGCCCATGACGTTGAGCCGGATCGGCGACCGATCGAGAGACAGAGCCCGGGCCGCCTCGATCAGAGCGTCGGCCGGCCGGCCGGAGTAAAACAACATCTCGGCGTACTGCTGGTGGGCCTCGACGTTGTCCACATCCAGCTGGATCGCTCGGAATGTACTCCCGTTCCGCATCTGCCCACTCCCAGCGGTCCCTGTACACATTCGCGAGGGCCACCCGGGCCGAAGCGTTGCTCGGATCGAGATCCAGGGCTTTGAGTGCCGCCGTTTCAGCGCCCTCCAGGGCTCGTCTCCACACCACCGAGTCCTGCGAGGCACCGTTACCGTCGGCGTAGAACGGATACAGGGCTCTGCTCTCGGCCAGGCCGGCCCAGGCCGGGGCCCAGTTCGAATCACGGGCCACCGCCGCTTCGAACAGCTCCGTCGCCTGCGTGATCCCATCGAGCCCGCGACTCCGCATCTGGGCCCTGCCCGCAAGGTACAGGTCGTAGGCGGCGAGATCGCCGGTCGGCGTGACCAGCGACTCACCTTCCTCCAGGCCGAGCGGCAGCCGCAACTCCTCCGCGATCGCCTCGGCGATCTCCGTCTGGATCTCGAATACGTTCTCCAGCCGACGGTCGTACGTATCCGACCACAGGTGACTGTTCGTGTCCGTGTCGATCAGCTGTACGGTTATCCGCAGTTGATCGTCAGACTTACGTACGCTTCCCTCAAGCAGATAATCAACATCCAGCTCTCGTCCCACTTCGCGCAGGTCCTGGTTCGTTCCCTTGTAGGCGAAGGCCGAGGTGCGGGCCGTGACCTGCAGGTCCTCGATCTTGCTCAACACGTTGAGGATTTCTTCCGTGATCCCATCGCTGAAATACTCCTGGTCTCTCGCCTGGCTCATGTCGACGAATGGAAGAACCGCAATCTTCGGTCGCGTGCCATCGGCCGGATCGACATAAGCGAGACTCGCCCCACGGTCAGAGACGGGCGCAGCACCATCCCGCGTGGCCCGCGCGTCGGGGTTGCCACCCTCCCCACCCGGATCCGATGCCGACTGGCGACCCACGTACCAGGCGCCGGCCAGCAGCGCCATCACGCCCGCGAGCGCCAGAAGTCCGGCAGGCCATCGGGTCGAGGCGGGAGCCTCGATGATCTGCGTCAGCTCACCTGGCGCCGCATCTTCCGTCCGTTTCACGCCTTCCGGGGTCAACTCGAAAGCCCATGCCAGAATCACGGCGATCGGAAAGCCGAGCAGCAGCAGCAGAGCGATGAACCTGTAGGTCCATTCGGGGAGCAGCAGCGCTGGAACCAGGAGCTCCACGATCTGCATGAGAATGAAGCCGACCGCACCGTACACAGCCATGACGCGGAACACGCGTCGCCGCTTGAGCTCGGCGAAGAATCTCTGGTAAACCGGCGTAGATTCAGACATGGGCTACAAGATCAGCCCGATGGACGCTCGTGGGAAGGGTTGGATGCGCGCGGCCGCGGCATGCCGTTCGAGAGACGGCAGGTGCGCCCTGCGGTTCAGCGTTGCTCGCTCGCGATGGCGATTGCCGCAACGCCGAGCCCGACGAACGCCACGATCGCTACGATCGACAGGACGTTCGTCTTCTCCTCGGAAATCACGACTTGCTGTACTTCCGCCGCCGAAATCTGGATCGGATGTCCCTGCGCGGTTCCCGTCCACATACCGCTCTGCAGCACCGGGCCGGGCTTGTCGAACAGCTGTTCCCGGCCGTCAATGAGAATCAGTCCGACGATCTCCTGGTCGGCCTCGAGCGAAGCGGCCATCGGCGGTGCGACGTTGGTGGTCACGGGCTTGGTGCAGCCGGAGACGATGATCGCGAATACGACGAGCATGAATGCGAGTGTCCGAAGGCTCGACCTGTGACGGAGGAAAATCATCTCGTCGTCTCCTGGCGGTTTGAAACGGTGCACCCGGCTACCGTGTACAACATGACCGATGCTGATCCGACCAGACAAGGGGGACCTTTGGCAGCGCTCGGGAGACAATTCGTGTTGCACACGCCGTCGCGAAAGTCCGCCAGGTGATCCGCGGCGCCGGGTCAGCGCTCATTGGAGGACTGTCCCTGATTCTGGCAGGCTGTTCTTCCGGCGAAACCTCTCGTCCGGGCTTCCCGCGCACCGAGCTCACGCCGATCGCTGGCGCGCCGTTCCCGTACGCGGCGCCGGCAGACGTCGGCCTGTCGGAGCAGCAGTTGTGGCTGTTCAAGGAGCGCCTGTACGCGCGGGTCGTCGCCCGTCACCTGGTCGGCTCCGAGATCCTCGTGATCAAGGACGGCCGAATCGTGCTCCACCAGGCGATGGGCTGGGCCGACATCGACCGGGCCGTGCCGCTGGAACGCGACGCTGTGTTCCGACTTGCCTCGATGACGAAACCGTTCGTTGGAACGGCCACGCTGATGCTCGTCGAACAGGGCCGGATCGGGCTCGACGACCCGGTGGCTTCCTACCTTTCATCCTTCGAAAATTCGCGCTCGGAAGCGATCACCGTGCGGCAGCTCCTCACGCACCGGTCGGGCTTCGCGCAGGGAGCCGAGCCGGAGGGCTATTCCGAGGCGCCGGGCCTGCTGGATGCCGTGAACCTGCTCGGAGCGCACGGACCCGACTTCCCCCCGGGCGCCGACTTCGTGTATTCGAACCTCAATTCCGACGCGCTTGGTGCGCTGATCGAAGTCGTGACGGGTGAACCGGTGGAGCGAGTGCTCGACCTGCAGATCATTGAGCCGCTCGGACTTGCGGATACCCATACGTCGTTCGCTCCCGAGGTCTCGTGGGCCGAGCGGGTGCCGAGTTCATATCGCCAGTGGGGAGAGGGTCCGTGGGAGCGGTTCTGGAATCCGTTGCGGCCGCACGAAGTCGCGTGGTTCAGCCCGGCAGGTGGCCTGTACGGATCGGCGTTCGACTATGCGGAATTTCTGACCGGATATCTGGCGGGGCAGTTGACTCAGGACTCGACCGTCGCTGCGGCGCTCGCTGACCCGATCGCCGGGTCGCGGCTCTCGCCACCACCACGCTGGTACGGGATGCACTGGGAGATCTACGCACCGGCATCAGGCGAGGGGGGACTGCCGGCGTTCGGGCACCGCGGCGCGACCGGCACGGTAGGCATGGCGATCCCCGACGCGAACGTGATCGTCGTGTACCTGACGAATTCCGTGGAGAACGAGGTCGTGGACGAGGTAATCCTGGCGGCGCTGGAGCTGCTTCGGGAGTGACGCTGTGGAAGTCATCAGGACAGGAAAGTCCGCCAGTCCAGGCGTCACAGGGGCCCGAAATGCAGGTACAGGCGCGCCCCCAGATACAGGAGCGGCCCCTGGTAGAGGCCTACCCGAAATTCCGGGGCGAGACCAAAGCCGTTCGGCGTTCCCGACACTCCGGCCGCCACTCCGATGCCGAGAATGAGATTACTGTCTGAAATTGATCCCTCGTACGGAACATCCAGAATCCCGCTCGGGCCTCCCGATAGATACCAGGCCCGATCGTCGCTTCTGTCCCATTGCCATAGAAATCCGGCGTCGACGAAGTAGACCGGGCTGTCCACCCATCGGCTGACCGTGAGACGACCTCCCAGACCCGTCCGAGTGACAAAATCAAGTCCTCCCCCGACCTCCCAGCCCGTGCCCGCTCCACCATCACCGGCCACGAATGCGCCTCCACCGAACGCGAGAAGATTCCATTCCGTGCCGGCCGAAGACCCGGTCGAGTCGGCTTCCTGACTCTCAACGGCAGTCACCACAGGTTCCTGTGCAAGAAGGGAGAATGGCGCTGCAAGGCAAACGAATGCGGGGGCGATCAGGACCGACAACCCGACACTGTTCACGTTCCGCTCTTTCGTCAGCGCCCGGGCACTCCCACGGGCAGGCCCATCTCTTCGAGGATTCGGATGACGCGCGGATCCTGTCGAATGGACTCGAATCGATTATCGACGCCGAGATTGACCAGGTTCGGATCTCGCTCCGCGTAGGCAGACTCGAGCATCGCAGTCGCGCGCTCGATGTCGCCCAGTTGAGCCCACAGATGGATCCAGTGGTATGGTCGAATCCGGCCACTGTCCTCGAGTCGGCTCAGGGCGGCCAAGGCTGCCTCCCGCCGAGCCGGATCCTCAACTCCTTCGACCACGATCCGGATCTCCGACGGGTCCTCAAATCCCTCGAGCCCAAGCCAGGTCTCGTACGCCCCAACCGCTTCCTCGAGCCGGTTGGCCGCGAGAAGCTCCACGGCATAGTCGAGCCGAAGTTCGGGCTGCTCCGGCTGAAGCTCGATGGCCCTCTCATACGAAGACAGCGCCTCTTCCCGATAGCCCGCCACGGTCAGGGCGAAGCCGAGCATGTTGTGGTTATGCATGAACAGCGGATCGAGTTCGACCGCTCGACGACAGAGTGGCAGGGACTCTCCGATCTCGCCGATCGAAGTCAGAAACGAGCATTCCCAATTCAGCCCCTGGGCGTAGTCAGGATCGGCTTCCTGCATATCAACGAATGCTGCCGCCGCTCCGGCCCAGTCCCAGTCGTATTCGTACAGGATGATCCCGAGCGCCGCGTGCGCTTCGGCCAGGGACGGGTCGAGGGCGATCGCCGTCCGGGCCGCCTGCTTCCCCTTCACCGCTCCTTCGTCGGCAGGAAAGTCCGTGTACCACGGCAAGGCATCGTATACGGCGGCGAGACCGGCCCACGCAGGTGCGAAGGCAGAGTCCCGCTCGATCGCTGCCTCGAAGTAGCGCTGGGCGTTCAGCAGCCCCTCGTCCAGGCGCGTCGCCCAGTTGTGCCGTCCGAGCAGGTACAGGTCGTATGCTTCCAGGTCGTCGGTCCGCCTGCGGGCCAGGGCGCTGCGGTCTTCAGGAGTAAAGGTAAGTTCGAGCTGCTCGGAGATCGCTGCGGCGATCTCCTCCTGTACCGCAAAAATGTCGTCCAGCTGCCGGTCGTAGGTCTCGGACCACAGGTGGAAACCGTCCTCCGCCTGGATGAGCTGGGCGGTGATGCGGACCCTGTCTCCGGCCTTTCGGACGCTCCCCTCGAGCACGTGTTCGACCCCGAGCTCGGCACCGATCTCTCGGACGTCCCGCTCCTGTCCGCGAAACGCGAAGGCCGAGGTGCGAGCCGCGACCTTCAGTCCATCGACCATCACGAGAGCGTTGATCAGCTCCTCGCTCAGCCCATCGCTGAAGTACTCGTTATCCGGATCGCCACTCATATTCACGAACGGCAGCACGGCGATCGAGTTCTCGTCGGCGGCCATGGCGCCAGGGGCCGCCGCTGCTGCGGCCGCGGATCCAGCCTGCGCGCCAGCTGTGGGCGGGGTCGAGTCGTCGGCGCGGCCGATGACCCACCAGACCCCGGACACCAGCAGAGCCGTGCCGACGACCGCGGCGATCCCGGCCGGCCAGCGGCTGCCCGCCGGTTGGGAGACGATCGTCGTGATCTCACCGGTCTCGGCCTCCTGGGTCCGGGTCAAGCCTTCCGGCGTACGGTCGAACACCCAGGCGAGGGCAATCGCGAGCGGGAACCCGAGAAGTGCCAGGACCGCGATCGCGGTGATCATCGTCTCGGGAAGATGAAGCGCCGGAATCAGGACGTCCGCACCCTGCAGCACGCCGAATGCGACGGCACCGTAGACCGCCATAATGCGGAATACGCGGCGGCGTTTGAGTTCCGCAAAGAAACGCTGGTAGCCTGGGGTCTGTTCTGTCATCGGGGCCAAAGATCACCCGTCGGGGCCGGTCCCGCCAACGGGAGAGGGCTGAGTGTCGTCCATCGTCTGTCCGACCGAGGATTGTCTAACCGCGTTTGGACCGTGAGATTGGGCGGTGCAATTCTGGCCCGCCCGACGGCTCCGGGCGGATCCGCGCTTTCGTCATCAGGGCGACAGGCGCGGCGGATATTCCAGCCCTGAGCAAGGGAGGCCGATGGTGAAACGGAAATCCCTGTGGGTCCTCGTAATCGCAGGGATGGTTGTGGCGAGCCAATCCCAGGCGGTGGCGCAGGAGTCACTGGAGCTTTCGATCCTGGATGAGGGCATGGCGCCCTCGTCTCCAATCAGCATTTCGGCTGTCGTCAGCGGCCAGAAGGTGCAGCTGGGCAGAACCGGAGCGGCCGGTACCACATCGATCCCGTTCAACATGCTGAACGTCAGCAAGGGGACGCCGGTCGGCATCAACCTGGTCCGCGACCAGGGCACGCCCGAGGTGGTTCTTCTGCCACCGGGCGAGTTCAGCGACGACTGCGATCGGGCCCGTCAGGATCCGAACGGCGACTGCCGGAAGCTGGGAACCGCTTACTGGCTCGAGACCAGGGCGGCGGTAATCGATCTGGCCGAGGGCGGTTCGCTGGCAATCACCTACACCACCCCGGCCGCAGCTGAAACGACCGCGTCAACGGGCTCATCCCTGACCCAGACCGCGGAGAGCCTGCTGGAAGGTTCTTCCCGTCCGCGCCTCGGACTCAGTCTCACTTCGTCGAACTTCACGAATCTCGAGTCGACTGCCTGCAACCAGTCCGGTATCGGGAATTGCTCGGCGGATGATTCGGGTATCGGATTCAGCGTCTACTACGAATTTGGCAACCTTTGGCCCGGACGGCCGTTCTTCGCGGGCATCGGCGGAGGATTCAAATCCGTCAGTGTGACGCAATCGTACCCGACGTTCGGCTCCAATATCATCGACCTGGACATCTGGCAGATCGATGCCTATGGAGGGTGGCGCTTCCCCTTCGCGAAGCGGTTCGAGGCCTTCCCGATGATCGGATTCAGCTGGATGTTCAACAGCGCGGATATCGCGACTGACTTCGCGAACTCGGCATCCGAAAGCCGGTCGGAGAGCGGTTTGCGGATGCTGTTCGGAGCCGGCCTGGATTGGGAGTTTGCCGACAGGGTCGATCTTCGAGGGACAATTCGATATCTGGTCGGCGGCTCTGACGATGCCGACACGAATTGGGAACTCGGCGCCGGCATCAACTACAAATTCTGAGGAGGCGACCAATGAAGAACAACATGAGAGCAGGGGCTCGCCTCCCCTTCCGGATGCCGCGTGCTGCGGTCTTCGGAAGGAGGTCGGGTCAGGCGATGATCGCGCTCGCAGCCGTCCTGGTGCTCCAGGCATGCGACGGGAAGGAATCCAGCTTCTTCGCCCCGTCGATCGGGATCAACATTCCGACACCCTCTCAGCTGGACGGGGCCTGGGTTATCGATTACACGGTGGTTTCGACCACCTGCGAAGCGGCACTCCTCGACTTCGAGGTGAATGCGGAGCTGAGCACGTTTTCTGATACGCTCGACGTGTTGATTGAGGATTCACCTGTGCCAATTCGCGGCCAGTACGTCGTTGAGACCGGTGTCTTCACCGGTGAGAGCGGCCCCGTGAACGCGGGAAATAACGAATTCTCTAACCAGACCTGGGACGTCCGTTTCCTGACGGACGATCGGGGCGTTCAGACGCTCAGTGGCAGTGCTGTCGAGGACATCACCTCCGGAGGCTCGTCGGTGTGTGAACGCCGGTTTGACGTAGACGGCACCAAACTGGTGGCGGTACCCACCTGAATCGAGCGTTCTGACGTCTGTTCATGCTGGGAAGGGGGTCCGGTCCGCCGGATCCCCTTCTTCACGTCGCCAGTTCCCGCGTGGATCTGCGAATCCAGTTCCTGCGTGGATCCGAGAGTGCGAGTTCAGCCCCCGCCGAACTTGATCATCGTCATGGCAGGCGCTGCGTTGATCATCGAGTGCAGCACGATGCATGGGACCAGGTTGCGTCCGGAGAGGGTGTAGAGCGCCCCCAGAACCAGGCCCCCCGGCAGCCCGTTGGAGAACGCGGCTCGCCAGGCGAGACCCCAGTCGCCGGCGCTCGGCCACATCGGATTCAGGTAGGCGTACGGGACATGATAGAGGGAGAACATTATGGCGACGATCGCCACTGCCGCCCACTGTGAGCGCGTAAGCACCTCGAGCCTGGTCTGGAGAAAGCCTCGAAAGAAGAACTCTTCCGTGAACCCCGCCATCGCGAACATCAGTAGCAGCATCAGCGGATAGAGCCACAGGGCCTGGCCGGACTCGATCAGGGCCAGGATCTCCCGTCGATTACCGAACAGCGTGAGCTGTAGAACTGTGGTCGCTCCACCGAGGAGCAGCGCCCACCCGAGTCCCCGTGTCCAGCCCTCGCGCCGCAAGCCGAACGTGGAGAGCACGGCCGGCGGCGACCTGTGCCAGCCACCGAAAGAGAGCGCGATCAGAACCGGGATCGCTACCAGGGTCAGCCAGTGCGTGAACTCGGACTCCAGCGTCGCGAACAGGTAGCCGAGATAGACGGCGAAGTACGCGAGCGCGGCCCACGACTCGCGCCGGGATGGCGCAGCAATGTTGTCCATGTCCCCCATACGAGGGGGACTGGCCTCGGGTGTCAGAGTCCGCGCCCGCCGGTCAGCCGTTCAGGCCGACGGGCGCGGGTCCGTCAACTCGGCAGGGTGCCGGCCTACATCTCCGGGGGCGGCGTGATGTAGTTGAACATGTGCCGATAGATCTTCCACGAGCCGTCTTCCTGGAGCTTCGAAACGACTCCATAGCGACCGGTCGTCACCACCGTCTCGGCACCCTCCATCAGCACGCTCGCCGCATAGCCCCCCCACGACACGGCTGTCTTGCCGGCCACGACAACTTCCTCTCGCTCTACCTCGAGCGTGAAATCGCCGCCGGATGCGAACTGTGCATTGTAGTAGTCAGCAATTGCCGGCTGTTCCAGCGACATCAGTTCCGGCGGGGCAATCGTTCCGTCGGGAGCGAACAGCGCCGCGATACCCGCTCCGTCCTCCGCATTGTACGCGGCGATGAAGCCGGCTTCGATCTTCTCGACCGCCGCCTCTGCCTCCTTCACGTACTCCATCTTCATTTCGGCGGCCTGCTTCGCCTTCTCGGAGACTTCCGCCTTCTCGGCGGTAGCTGCGTCCTGCTGCGCACAGCCGGTGACGAGTACACCGGCGGCAAGCAGCAGCCACGGAGCGCGGACTCGGATCATCATGACCTCCTTGGACGGGAGCGCTGGAGACGGGGGGACAGCGGGTCTCAGCGTTATCTGCCTCAAATATAGTCGGCGGGCTGCCGATGTCGAACCAGCGACGAACGGAGCCGGATCGAGCCGGATGGATGCGGCCCGACGCCGAGGTGGGTAGGCGCCGGGCACTCGCGCGACGGGGGGCCGCCGCTGAACCTGAGTTCAGGTCAGATGAAAATCGTCTGCGCGCCTTCAGACTTGTCGAAGAAGTCCATCGCCGAGATCACATCACGGACCTGCGGAAGCAGGTCTTCCTGCTTGATGTCCATCATGTCGAGAGCCAGCTGACAGCCGTACAACTCGGCGCCCGCGTCATCCAGCATCTCGATCAGCTCGCGCACCGACGGGATCTCCAGCTCGTCGATCTTCTTCTTCATCATCTTTGTGGCAAGGCCCTCGACACCCGGCAGGCCGGCCAGCATCGCCGGCATGTGTGTCGCCGGATTACCGACGATCCCGGTGTGCAGCTTGTCCACGCGCTTTTCGTGAATCACGTCCATGCCCCAGAACGTGAAGAACATCACGGCCTCGATGCCCATCATCCGGGCCGCGTTGGCCAGGATGAGGCCCGGATACGCCATGTCCAGGCTGCCCTTCGAGCAGATGATCGCCACTTTGCGCGAAGCGGCGCGGCCGTCGCGCCCGTTTCCAGCACCGTTGTCAGCCATCGTGGTCCCTGTCCCTCTGCGAGTGGTCGCCGGAGTCAGATGCAGCTCTTCGGCTTGGTGAGTCCCGAGATCTTCGCCGCCAGGATTCCAGGCCCCCTCGGGAACAGCGCGTAGATCTCCTTCTGGCTCACGCCCGCGTTTTTCGTAATGCGGCGCACGCCGGGCGGGGTCCCCTTCTCCACCGCGTCCTGGCGGCAGAAATCGATCACCTGCCAGTGCTTCTCGGTGAGCGGGTCGATCCCGGCGTCACGGGCGATCTCTGCTGCGATCTCCCGCGACCACTGGTCCGGGTCGGTCATGAATCCGTCATCGTTGAGTTCGACTTCCTGTCCGGCGATCATCGCTGTAGCCATCAAACCGTCTCCTGTCGGTCGTTGCCAGTAACCTCACCTGCTTCACCTGCGTCACCTGCTTCACCGTCGTCAGCTTCACTTCCCAGCTCCCGGAGCACTCCGAGGAACATGGTCAGACCGCGGCGCACCTCCGGGTCCCGCAACGAGCGCATCAGTCCGATTCGACCCAGCGGCTCGGCGGGCACTTCGCGCAGGGCTTTCGAGGTCTTGTCGGCCAAGTCCAGCACTTCCGGCTGCGTGAGATTGCGGACCGTCTCCAGCATGTGGACCACGTTGTCACCGAGCGCCTTCACATCCTGCCGCGAAAACGACGTCGCGATCGTCTGAAACACTGAGGATGACTCCCGCAGGAAGTCGATCACGCCATCCTGCTCGAGCGCGTGCAGCTTCCTGTACGCGATCATCAGCCCCTCGTGCGCGATCGGAACCAGGTCCTCCCGCAGATCGTGCAGACTCTCGAGCTGGCGGCTGAGGTCCTCGGTCACCCGCGCCACATCGTCGAGCTTGCGATGAATTTCCTCCAGCATCTGCGGATCGATTTCTGCCGGCGGCTGTGTGTGGGTCTGCATATGATCGTTCATCATCAGCTCCACTTGCCGGCCATCGACATCCGGGACTCGACACCAGGGATCTCGGCGCCCTTCAGCATCATGTTCCAGTAGATCCAGCGAAACGCCATCTTGCCCCAGTGGTTGATCTCGCTCTCGCCCAGCAGGTCGAGCGGTCCGACGCCCGGGACCGGGTACTTCCCTGGCAGCGGCTCCACGTCGTAGTTGAAGTCGATCAGGATCGCTTTCCCGAATCCCGTCTCGATGAAGCAGTTCGCATGGCCGTCGAATTCGTCGATCAGGGGTCGGTCGGAGATGTGGCGCAACAGGTTTTCCTCCAGTACCGAGCCCTGGAAGTGGGCCACCGAACCCGCCTTGGACGCTGGGAGATCTGTCGCGTCTCCGAGCACGAACACGTTCTCCCAGCCATCGGCCTGCAGCGTGTTCCGGTCGGTCGGGATGAAGCCGAGCTCGTCACCCATGTCCGAGCGATCGATCGACTCGCTTCCCATGTGAGTGGGAATCGTGACCAGCAGGTCGTAGGGGATCTCGATGTCGTCCCAGCTCTTCAGCACGCGATTCGCGCCGTCGACCTCGCTGGCCGCGAACAGGGTCTCGGTCATAATGTTCTTCCGCTCGAGCAGATCTCCGAGCATTGCTGATGCGCGGGGCCGGGTGAACGCCCCGTCGAGCGGCGTCGCGTAGACGATTTCCGTCTTGTCGCGCAGGCCCTTCTCCGTCAGGTACCAGTCCGCGAGACAGACGAACTCGATCGGCGCGATCGGGCACTTGATCGGCATCTCGACGACGTTAAGGACGAGCCGGCCGCCTTCCCAGGCCTCGAGCGCGGTCTCCAGCTTCGCGGCGCCCTCCAGCGTGTAGAAGTCGAACGCTGTTTCCTGCCATCCCTCGCCCGTGAGCCCCTCGGTCTCCTCCGGAACGATGCGGCTGCCGGTCGCGATCACCAGCAGATCGTAGTCGAGCTCCCGGCCATCGGTGAGACGGACCCGGTTCCGGTCGGGATCGATTGCGTCGATATCGGCAATGATGAACTCGACTCCACGCGGGATGTACCTGGAGCGCGGCTTGAGCACATCCGGCGCCCGGTAGATGCTGAACGGGATGAATAACAGCCCCGGCTGGTAGATGTGTCGATCGTCCTGGTCGACGATCGAGATGTCCCACTCGTCGAGATCCAGGTTCCGACGCATCTTGGCGGCCATCATGGTTCCCGCCGTGCCCGCACCGAGAATCAGAAGTCGCTTCATCTGGTCCTGGTCAATTCTGGAGTCGTCACGGGCGACACGGCGTGTTGTTCCGCTCCGGGACTCGTGCTCGGAATTAACCTCTTTGTGCAACGGCGGTGCCACGCGGGCGTCGGTCGGAATGACTGCTCGAGAGAGCGGATTTGCCCGTCGGATGGGGCGAGCCGGCGTGGTGCTACCGACCGGCTACGATCCGATCTGGGCGAATCGGCCCATGTTGGGTGGACAACTCGACCCAGACGCACCTTAAATGACCGTTTGACTCGTGAATCGTGTGTTGTGTTTGAGCCGACGTTGAGTACGTGAAGGTACCTTCACGAACTCGAAACAGCCAAAGCAGGCACGGCAACACTCCCCCCAAGGCCCTGGGGCCGGCAATGAGAATCAGAATGGTTCAATGAGAGCCAGAATTCGAAGACCGGAGCCGATCCGAGTCCGCTTCGGACAGATGTGGCCGCTCGAGACGGATGTCCTCGTGACCCTGGCCGAGAACGACGCCGGACCCGACTCGGAAGGGATTCACGGGTTCGCACTCGCGCGCCTCATCACACCGGACCCGGAGGACCGGGTGATCCGGGGAGTCACGAACAAGGGCGGGCGCTGGCTGGTAGACACCGGGCTGATCTACAAGGCCCTGCGACGGCTCGAGAGAGTGGGTGCGCTCACGAGCCGGTGGGAGGATCCGGAGATCGCCCTGGCTGCGAGGCGCCCGCGCCGCAGATACTACTCGCTCACATCGAACGGAGTCGCTCGGGCGGGCAAGGCCCCGCTGCTTGTCCGCCAGCGTCGGCGCTGGCTTCAAATGCACCTCGAGGACAAGGCCATCAGCAGACGCACGAACAGTCGTCGCACCAACCCCACCCCGTTTCCGGGGGTTGACTCCCGGCCCTCGTTCTGACGTTAGTGGATTCGAGGCTCGCTCCCCGATCACCGCGCTTGAAGGAGGTAACGGCAATGAAGTGCTCCATCCCCTCGTGCGTCTCCCTGTTCGGACTCGGACTCTTTACGGTCGGCCTGATGGCGACGCCAGCCCGGGCGCAGTCGAAGGATGACTTGATCAAGAACGCGCTGAGCGCCGCACCCAAGACGATCGCGATGCATGCGACGGTCGTCGCTGGTGACGGCACAGTCCTGCGCGAGGGATCGAATGGCTATGTCTGTCTGCCCGACGATCCGAGGCCCGGCAACAGCCCCATGTGCCTGGATTCCGGCTGGCTGGCCTGGGCTGACGCCTGGGTGAATAAGAAGCCCGTTGCACTACCGGATCAGGTCTCGTTCGCGTACATGCTCGAGGGCGACGCCCCCACGAGCAACACGGATCCGTGGGCCACGGAACCAACGGCGGACAACGAGTGGCTCGCTGAAATCGGTCCCCACCTCATGATGCTGGTTCCGGACCTGAAGCTGCTGGAGAATTTCCCGTCGGATCCGGAGTACGGAGGCCCGTACGTCATGTGGCGCGGAACGGACTTCGCGCACCTGATGATTCCGGTCGAGTAGAGGACCCGGCGCAGGGTAGTACCGGCCGAACACGGCCTCGCGGAGTACCCGCTCTCCCTCCGGCGAACCCCTCTTCGTCCGAGCGGTAGCGGGTGCGCCGCGCGTCCCGTCGTTCGACATTGTAGTTTGTCAGCATGAATTCCGTCCGCCTCACTCGCCCGGTTCCCCCGTGCGCGGCGATCCCGCTCATCGCGCTCCTCACGGCCTGCAGCGTCGTGATCGCGGGGCCGGGAGTGTTCATCATCATCGGTGACTGGGGTGGCGAACATGTCCGAATGGAACTCGAGGATGCCGGAGGCAATCTCGAATACGACTGCGCGCACGGAACGATCGATCCCGGCTGGACCCTCTCCGACGACGGCGAGTTCTCGGGTACTGGAGAGCACGTCATCGAACACGGCGGCCCCGTGCGGGAAGGTGAGATCCTCCCCGCGAGGCCCGCGAGTTACGACGGAACGGTCGACGGCGATGTCATGAGCCTGACCGTAACCCTGTCCGACAGCGCCCAGGTCATTGGCACGTTTCAACTCCAGAGAGGCAGCGACGGGCAGTTGACGCGCTGCCTCTAGGCCAGCGCTTCCGCACCACAGACTTCGAAGCCCGGCGCCTGGATCAGCGTACCTGCACGTTCCCGGCAATGATCGGCGTAATCAGGTGGTCGGTCGGCATCAATTCGCACATATCGATCGCCCGCTGTTCATCCGGACCGAACCACAGCGTCCGGCTCATTTCGTCGACCACACCCGCACCTTCCCCGTTGTCGATCACGTGCAGGCCAAACCACTTGCCCACGTTGTCGGGATTCCCGGCCTGCGTGCTGTATCCCGCCATCCAGGCCTCGTTTCCCAGTACGCTCAGGCAGGTGACCTGGACGAAGATCCGCCCACCGGCAGTTCGAGCGCGGAACTGGTGATGCCAGTTGCCCTTGGCGCTCCCGTCCGCATCGAGCCTGGCGTGAAAGCTGATGTTCAGCCAGTTGTTCCACGGATCGGCGGCCCACACGGTCCCCTTTCCGTTCACGATGTGAACGGGACCGTTCGCAGCGTCCTGGGCAGCAGACTTGACCTTTGCGTCGACGGACGCGGCGTCGACTGCCGTAGGTGGCTCGCCGCTGCATGAGACCGCCACTAGCGCCAGGGTCACGGCGACGACGGAGAGAATCACGGCAGTCGTGCGCTTCATGGACATAACAGACACCTCCGCGGATGAGGCGTCGCGCCGGAAGGGGGTTCGACGAGGCGACCGGGTCAGGCTCAGGGGGTGCCAGAATAATACTGCGATGAAAGCGGGCCCGCCTCTGTTGCGGGTCCGCGACAGTGGCTGCAGCCTTCTTCTCGTCCAGTCCGGTTGGGCGCGCGGGGCGCTACTCCACTCGCGCTCCCCGTACCTCCCGGCCGTTCTGGAACAGCGTCACGGCCACTGCCGGTCCGTCGCCCTCGAGGTGAAACTCGAGCTGCGCGGCGACTTCCCTCAGGAAGAAGCGTGTCTGACTCTGCGCGAAGATCTCGAGCTGCGCCTGACCCGTCGCCTGCGCCAGAAGCCGGGTACCGTCGCGCGAGATAGAGATCACGAACCCGGGTTGCAGCTCGTAGTTGCCGACGTAACGCTCGAGAGCCTCGGCTGGCAGTACCAGGCCCTCGGCCTCTCCGGTCTCGACGCCCAGTTCTTCGAGCATGCGTCGTCCGTTCGCGTTCCCCGGATTCAACTCGAGCGACCGTTCGTAGTTCTGGATCGCGAAATCTACCTGCCCGGCTTCCTTGTAGGCCTCGCCGAGGCTGTCGAAGGTGTTGAACGCGTCCGGATACTGCTCGGTGTTGAGCGTGAACACGGCGATTGCAGCTTCAGTGTCGCCGTCCCTGAGCAGGAAGTATCCGAGGTTATTGAGCTCGCTTTCGTCGAAATTGTAGGCATCAGGGCTTTCGGCACGCAGTCGCCCGTACTCCTCGATTCCCGCCTCGACGCCCTGCTCTTCGATCGTCGCCGCAATCACCCGTGAGATCTCAGGCTTGGGCGCCTCTGTCGGCTGGTCGTACAGCACGCGGGCGAGCTGTGCCGCGATGGCGCCCGGGTTCCCCTCCGTGTTGTCGATCACCGCGATCATGTTCTGCTGATCCGGATACCGGACATAGGCAGTGTTGAATCCGTTGATTCCGCCGCCGTGCTCGATCACCCGAACCGTCGGACCGTCGTCGCCGACCTGCTCGTCTCGCACCGACCAACCGTACGCGTAGTCCGCGAGCCCCGGCGTGTACCAGAGTTCCTTCGTCTCCATGCTCTGGAACGGCGTCGCCCCGTCGGCCATCGCCCGGTCCCAGCGATACAGGTCGCGCACCGTGGAGTACATCATCCCCGCCGCGTACGGCAGCGAACTGTCCAGGTAACCCGCGTGCTCGTATCCCGTCATCGTGTGGCTGTAGCCGGAAGCCTCGTGCGGCTGGATTTCGCTGTTGTGATCGTACCCGGAGTCGTCGAGGCCGAACGGCTCCAGGATCCGCTCCCGGAGGACATCGTCGTATTCCTCGCCCGTCACATTTTCGATGATCTTCCCGAGAATGAAATAGCCCGAATTGTTGTACGTCCAGTCCGTGCCCGGCTCGAACTCGAGCGGCATGTCCCAGACGACTTCGATAAGCTCGTCCGGCGTGAACGGGTCACGCCCCTGTTCCTGAATGAACTCGGGAAGTCCGGTATAGCTCGGAATCCCCGAGGTGTGGTTCAGGAGGTGGTGGACCGTGACCTTCGAACCCTGCTCTGCCGGATAGCCGGGCAGATAGGTGGAGATCGGGGCGTCGAGTTCGATCTCGCCTTCCTCTACCAACTGCAGGATGAGCGCCGAGGTGAAGTGTTTCGTCACCGAGCCGATCCGGTGTTTCGTATCCGGCGTATTCGGCACTTCCCACTCGATGTTCGCCCAGCCGAATCCGTTCTCGTAAATCACCTTGCCGGCCTCGGCGACGAGCACCGAGCCGTTGAACTGCCCGGCGTCGTGAAACGCCCTCACGACCTCGTCGATCTGCGCGGCGTGGGAACCGGCCGGCGCGCTGGAAGCGTTCCCGGCATCCTGCGGCGCGCAGGCTCCCGAAACGAAGGCGAGCCCTGCAAGCGCGAGAAATTGTATCCTTCGAACGTCAACCATGCGTGGATCTCCTGGTGTGTGGACCCGACTTCGTCGCCGGCTCCGTTCGCACCAGTATACGCAGAATCCTGACGGCTTGTTTCTGAGCCCCGCGTCAGGACTCCCCTTCCCGGTCGCGGTCTTCGCCGCCCGCGCCGAGCACGTCCGCGGCATCCTGCATCCGCCCGGCGCACACCAGGACCTGCGACATCAGCAATGCGGCGTCCGGATGCGGTGTCCCGAGCAGCAGCGCATGACACACGAACCCTGTCGCTTCCTCGATCTCCCCTTTCAGCAGGGCGATGCGGCCGAGCTCGAGCCAGGCCTCGGCGCATTCGAATTCGCCGCGAACTTCCGCTCCGAGGTGGGCGAGCACCGAGTAGTGGCGGCCGTATGTCGGTGGCCGAGGGCCGGTATCTGGCCGGTGTCTGGCAAGTACGGTGGCTCCGCGAACACCGGGCATTCGGGGGGGATCGAACAAGCAGCGCCTCCTGGTCGTAAAGTCAGTGAATTGACCTGAGCATAGCCGGGGGGTATGACAGTGCGCATGGAAGCCGAGCAGCCTGACCGACTCGACGACGACACACTCCTCTCGGAGTGCCGGATCGAGACGTTTCGCGCCGGCGGCCCGGGCGGGCAGCACCAGAACAAGACCGAGTCAGCCGTCCGACTGACGCATCTTCCGACCGGGACTACGGTCACGGCGCGCGACTCGCGCAGCCAGTATCGCAACCGTCAGATTGCCATCTCACGCCTGCGCGCGGCTCTCGAGGAGCGTGCCCGGCCGGAAACGCCGA
>CALNYN010000047.1:0-35769 GCA_942490755.1 uncultured Gemmatimonadota bacterium | reverse complement strand
CCCGGTACACATGCATCGACGGTCCCGTTCCTGCGCCACCGGGGCGACATGGTAGGCGTGGTGCCTGCTCCAAGGACTTGCCTGACAATTGGGGTCCTGGAGATGAAACGAGCACCTCACGAAATACCGTCAGCTGCGCTCGATCAGGTAGATCAGATGCATCGACTCACGCGTCGCGGCTACACACGACACGCGACCGAAGGCCGTCGCGTCCCCAGCAGAACGGCCCATGTCGGTCACCGATGATGCTGATGTCGCGAGCGAAGCTTGATGGCCACGCGCTTCTTGACACACGCCGCCCTCGCCCTCGCCGGATACGGCCCCACACTACGACCTTGGGTCGAGCTCGTCGGCGGGACCCATGGTCGCATATCGCAGCCGTTCGGTTCGAGACTACACGCGGGACGGGGACAAAAAAGGCACCCCCGAAGGGAACGGCCCCGCAGGTCGAAGCCGATCGTTCGACCCAGCTCCGCGAAAAGGGCCGCTCCCTTCGGGGAGCGGCCTTTTTTTCGTCCCAAGATCCGCGCGATGCCGGTCGTCGAACCGAGTGAGCGTCGCCCTGAAAAGCAACTGCGATATAGTTCGCGATGATGGATTCCGCCTTCTCGACGAGCTCGGACCCCAAGATCGGGATGATGCTTCAGGACCGCTACCGCGTGGTCCGCAAGCTCGGCGAGGGCGGGATGGGTGCGGTCTACGAAGGGCGAGCACGTGCTGATCAAGAAGCGCGTCGCGATCAAGGTGCCTCCACCCACAGTTCGCAAAGAACCCCGAGATCGTCGCGCGATTCCATCGCGAAGCCCACGCGGCGACGAGCATCGGGCACGAGAACATCATCGAGGTCACCGACATGGGCCGTTTCGATGACGGCACCGTGTTCATGGTCCTCGAGTTTCTCGAAGGTCGCGACTGGAGCGACGACATCGAAGCACAGGGCGCGCAACCGCTCGGCCGCGTGGTGCGCATCATGACCCAAGTCTGCGACGCGCTCGCAGGCGGCCCACGAGCAAAGGCATCGTTCATCGCGATCTGAAGCCGGAGAACATCTTCCTCGCCGATACCGAGGATGGCGACTTCGTGAAGGTGCTCGACTTCGGCATCTCGAAGTTCAAGGACCCCAACGGCCCTGGCAAGTCGAAGACTCACCGCCACGGGCACGACGCTGGGCACGCCCTACTACATGTCGCCCGAGCAGGCGCAGGGCCGCAAGGACGTCGATGCGCGCGCCGACATCTATTCGCTCGGCGTGATTCTCTTTCAGGCGCTGACGCCACGGACCTCGGCCACCCAGTGCTCCGCTTCGGCCCACTCGCCAATCTCCACGTAGCTGGCGCCGAGGTTGTTCAGTGCCCAGGAATCGCTCGGATCACGATCGACCATGCGCTCGAACACGGCGATCGCCTTCCGCGGATCATCCTCGACATCGTAGTGGTACTGGGCTTCCGCCAGCAGTCGCTCCCTCTCCGTGAGCCGGTCCCGGTGACGGTACGCCTTCTCCAGCGCCTCGATCTGGAGCGCGCGGTCGCCAACCGTCTCCACGCCGAGCTTGCGCCAGGCCATGGCGAAACCGCTGTCGATGGCGACGGCCTCCTCGAGCAGATCGACGCCGAGTTCGTGGTCGGTGCCCGCCGCGAACAGCTCCAGCGCCCGCGAGTACTTCTCGAGCGCCTCGAGCGAGCTCGTGGTCACCTGCTCCAGCGGCTCGTCGGCCCGCATGTTGGTGTACGAGTCGCCGATTCTCTCCCGCATCTTCCCGGACAGTCGGTCGATTGCCGGGATGATCTCGTTGGCGTCCTTCGCAGTCTCACGTAACGAGGCCAGGGTTTCCTCGCTGCGGGCATCGGCCAGACGGGCCGTGATGACGTATCCGTCGCCGACGGAGGTCAACTCTCCCTCGATCACGGCTGGATAGCCTTCGCGCACGGCCAGGTCGCGTGCGACCTCCGCGGTGAGCGCCTGGTCCTCCGGCAGCTCCATGCGTGCGAGTGCATCGTCGAGAGTAGCCGGCTCGACGAGCTTCACGAGTTCCGACTGCGAGAGGTCTACCCGGAACGCCTGGGTCGCGGCGCGGGCCATGGAGGGGTCGTCTCCCGCGAAGTCGGCCACGACGATCGCCGCCTTCTCCTCGAGCAGTCCGCTGGCGACGAGAGAGCCGACAGGTCCGATACCGCGGTCCCGCATGAACATGAAGCCGGAGGTGACCACGGCCAGCAGCACGAATGCGAGCCCGCCGCCCAGCAGGGCATTCTTCCAGGTCAACAAACCGTGCTTGATCGACGTGTCCGGGGCTGAGCCCTGCGCCTCTTCGGCGGCTGACACAGCGGCGGCACCGGCTGCTGTGTCTGGCACCTGCCGGCCCTGGACCAGTGCGGTGGCCACGATGATCGGAAGCCCGATAAGCAGCAGGAGCAACGCGAACGGGAATACCCAGTCGGGCAACCCGAGATTCTGCTTGACGACGTCGACGATCTGCAGCACCACCCAGGAGGCGCCCGCATACAGGGCCAGGATCTGCCACAAAGTCCGGTTCTTCATCCACGCTCCCTGACGATTTCTTCCATCCGCGCCTGCGCCGCTCTCACCCGTGGCTGGAGCTCGGGATCTGCGTCTGCCCACAGGTCGACGAAGCGAGCGTAGTAGACGGCTGCATTTTCCAGATCACCCGTCTCGTCGTACAGCTGACCGAGGCGCTCGAAAATCATGGGGCGGTCGGGCGGGCTGCCGGTACGGGAAACCTCCAGGTCACGCCGGTACCACTCGATCGCTTCCTCGAACCGGCCGGCCGCGTCGTGTGCCCTGGCGATTCCTTCGAAGCCGCAGTCCTCACAACCGGGCTCCAGCTCACGCAGCCGCATCCAGTGGTCGATCGCTTCGTCATATCGACCCGCGACGTGGGCCAGCCGCGCATTCATAGCGGCCTCATCGTCCATCCAGCGACTGTCGGGCGCGTCGGGTACGGCATCATGAAACGCCGCCAGCATCGCCCGAGCCCTGGTCTCATCGCCGATAGCTGAATAGAAGCTCGCGAACGCGAAGTATGGACGGTCCAGCGGCTCGAGCTCTTCGAGAGGCTGCTCGGCCAGCATCTCCGCAACGAGACGCACCGCACCGGAAGTGTCTGCCCGTTCCTGAAGAGTCATCCAGACGGTTGACCAGTCGTACCGACCTCTGGAGGGGTTGGTGCGCCGAATCTGTGCTCTCCCATCGCGTGCATGCTCGAGCGCGTCCGCGAGCCGACCTTGCAGCCACGCGAGATTCGCCAGGCCGAATTCCCCGCCGATCTGGGCTCTGGCATCATCCGGCAAGTCATTCCTGAGCTCATTGACCTTCTCCAGAACTGCCTCGTAATCCTCCTGATTCCACGCGACGTCCAGTTCCCCGAAATAGAAACTGGCCGACGCGGGATGTAGTCGATGCCCGATCGCCGCCGTCTGCAGAGCCTCCTCGAATCGCCCGAGCCGAACCTGGGTGAACATCACGTTCCCCAGCTCGATCGGGGTCGAGTCGACCGCTGCGCCTCGCTCGAACAGCTCGAGCGCACGTTCGTAGTCACCCTGGGCCCGGTAGATCACCGCCAGGTTGTTCAATGCCCAGGTGTCATTCGGGTCGAGATCGAGCAATCGGTCATATGCACCCGCCGCACGCGTCGGATCGTACAGAACGGTGGAATAGTAGGACGCCTCGGCGAGATACCTCTCGCGCGGCGTCAATCGGTCGCGGAGTTCATATGCCCGAGTCAGCGCCTCATGAATCCGGGAACGCTCGCGACCCGAGTTGTTCAGCTGAACGCCCAGTTTGCGCCAGGCGCTGGCAAACTCCGGGTCGATCTCGAGAGCTTCCTCCAGCAGGGGAATCCCGGCGTCCGAGACCCCGCGGCGATCGATCGCGTCCTGCGCCTCCGAGAACAACTTCAAGGCTTCGAGCGAAGACGTCGTAACCGCCGCGAGCGGGGGGTCTGCCCGGAGTGAGGTGAAGGACTCACCGATCATTTCACGGATCTTCCGCGACAGGCGGTCGATCGCCGGAATGATCTCGGCGTCCTCCTTCGCCGTCTCCCGGTGCGATGCGAGCACCGTGCCCAGATCCGCAGACACGACGCTGGCCGTGAGCACGTACCCACCGCCGGCTTCCACGATTTCGCCACCGATCACCGCAGGGATTCCCTCGCGCACGGCGACTTCGCGGGCGACTTCCACGGTCAGGGGCTCGGACGGATCTTTCTGCATGCGCTCCAGGGCCCCCGCATACGCTGACCGTTCGAGCACCCGCACGATGCTCGTTTGCGACAGGTCGACACGGAACGCCTGCGTCGCCGCACGAGACAGGCCCGGATCCGCGGCTACGAAGTCAGTGAGAATGACCGGGCTACGTTCGTCCAGCATGCCCTTGGCGACGAGCGACCCGACGGGTCCGATTCCCTGGTTCCGCATGACCATGAACCCGCCGGTCACGAGGACCAGCAACCCGATCGCGAGACCGCCGCCAACCAGGGCGTTGCGCCACGAAAATACCTTGTGGTGCGCTGACGTGGCCGGCATC
Source organism: uncultured Gemmatimonadota bacterium (assembly GCA_942490755.1). GTDB lineage: Bacteria > Gemmatimonadota > Gemmatimonadetes > Palauibacterales > Palauibacteraceae > Carthagonibacter. The sequence goes on along the minus strand of CALNYN010000047.1, from coordinate 31,227 downwards.
GGCGGCGCCGGTACCTCGCTGTCGACGGGAGTCGCCTTTGCGGCGGCCAGGTCCGCAGCATGCTTACCCTGGACCATGGCAGTAGCGATGATGATCGGAAGTCCAATCAGCAGCAGGAGAAGGGCAAACGGGAATACCCAGTCTGGCAGTCCCATGTTGTCCTTCATGATGTCCACCACCTGGAGCACCACCCAGGAGGCGGCCGCGTAGACGGCCAGGACCTGCCACAGAGACCGGCTCTTCATCCGCGCTCCCTCACGATTTCTTCCATCCGCGCCCTTGCTGCCTGAACCCTTGGTTGGAGCTCCGGATCGGCTTCTCTCCATAACTCTACGAACATGCCGTAGTAGCCCGCCGCCTGCTCGAGGTCGCCCGCTTCGTCGTACAGCTGTCCGAGACGCTCGAGCGTCCAGGCGCGCCAGCTGCCGTCGACATAAGTCCGCCAGTTCTGTCTCGGCGCGAGGTAGCGTTCATAGTATGCGATCGCGGAGTCCGGCTGGCCCGCCTGGTCGAACGCCGTTCCGACGGACAGGTCCGTGCAGATATCGCAGCCGTATCCTCGATCCGAGATGCGGAGCACGGGGATCGCCTCGGCATACCGGCCCTCGGCCACGTCGATCCATGCCTCTGCTTCGGCCAGTCCTGCCCGCTTCCGTTCGGCCAGCGGACCCAACCGCTCCCGCTGATCCGCGAGCAGCGTACGCGCCGCATTCGTGTCGCCCGCCTGGGCCAGCAGAGATGCGGCCCAGGCAGTCGGACGATCCAGCGGCGGGATCTCCTCCAGTGGGAACCGATCCAGGGCCGACTCGACTCTCCGGACCGTGGATGCGGGATCGCCCAGCGCCAGGTCCAGTTCGGCGCGGGCCAGCAGATCCTGCAGGGCTCGGGACGAGTTGCTACCCTCTCCCTCGTCGCCTGCCTCGACCGCCGCGGCCAGCGATGCCTCGGCTCGGGCGATTCGACCTTCTTCCACGTCGAACAGCCAGTCCGTCCCATACGTGCGCTCCAGCCAGTACGGGTCGGGGCTCTCGGACTCCCTGAGCTCCCGGTTCAGACGCCTCGCCTCTTCCCTGTTCCCGCGCAGGCTCTCGAAGTGCACCTGGTAGAACTTCCAGCCCGGGTTGTTGGGTTCGAGTTCCCGGGACAGGGCCAGCCACTCGTCGGCTTCGTCGAGGCGGCCCATGTTGGCGTATACCACGCCTACGTTGCTCGCGGTCAAACCCTCGGGCCGCATCTCGTGCGCCTGTCGATACTGCGTCAGGGCCTTCTCCCAGTCGCGCTGGTAGTAGTAAATGACGCCGATGTTGTTGACCGCGGACATCATCTCCGGATCGATCCGCAAGACGTTCTCGTACGCGGCGATCGCCTGGGCTTCATCTTCCTCGATGTCGAGGTGGTAGGACGCGGATACGAGCCATTTCTCGCGCTCCGTGAGCCGGTCCCGGTACTCGTACGCCTTCGAATGGGCCCAGTACTGGCGGCTCCAGTCGTCGAACTTGTTCTGCAGGAAGATTCCGATTCCCCGATAGGCCATGGCGAAGGTGCTGTCGATCGCGATCGCTTCCTCGAGGAAGTCGATCGCGGCATCGAGGTTGCCTTCGCGTCGCTGAACACCGGCTTCCGTGTACCTCCTCAGGGCCTCGAGGGAGCTGGTGCTCACCTGCGCCAGGGGGGGACTCTCCCTCATACTCGAATAGGACTCGCCGATCTGCTCGCGCAGGTTCCGCGACAGCTTGTCGATCGCCTCGATGATCTTGCTGGAGTCGGCGGCTGTAACCCGGGCGTTTCCGAGCAGGTCACCTACCGGAGAAACGAGGTGAGCTGTAATCACGTAAGAACCGCCACCGGAAAGAATTTCGCCCCCGACCACCGCGGCGATTCCTTCCCGCTCTGCGATCTCGCGCGCCGTGGCTTCGTCGACCCTGGTGCCCTCGGAGACCTGCATGCGTCTGAGGGCGCCTTCGACGGTGCGCGGATTCACGAGCCGCACGATGTCGGATTGCGACAGGTCCACACGAAGAGCCTCTGAGGCCATGCGGCCCAGCATGTCGTCTTCAGCTTCGAAGTCGGCCACCATGATCTCGGACCGCTCGTCGATCAGTCCCTTGGCGACGAGCGAGCCCACCGGGCCGATGCCGGAATTGCGCATGTACATGAACCCGGCCGTGACGATGGCCAGAAGCACCAGTGCCAGACCGCCGCCCAGGAGCGAATTCCTCCAGGTCAACAGCTTGTGATGGACGGCTGGCTCGGGAATGGTGGACAGCTCGTCGTCAAGTTCTGACCCGGCAGCAGCCCCGGTCGCGGCCGGCGCGGGTCGGCTCTGAACGAGCGCCGTGGCCACGATGATCGGCAGCCCGATCAGGAGCAGCAGCAGCGCGAACGGGAACACCCAGTCCGGCAGGCCGAGGTTCTGCTTGACCACGTCCACCACCTGGAGCACGACCCAGGAGGCGCCTGCGTAGAGCGCCAGGACCTGCCACAGGGACCGGCCGGAAGCCTCGAACAACTGCTTCATCCGCGCTCCCCCACGATCTCTTCCAGTCGGACCTGCGCTGCCTGCACGCGCGGCTGCAGCACCGGGTCGGCGTCAGCCCACAGTTCGACGAACGCCGCGTAGTGGAGGGCGGCATTCTCGAGGTCTCCCCGCTCGTCGTACAGCTGACCGAGACGCTCGTGCGTCGGGCCGAGTCGGCCGCTATCGACGGCGAGTCGGAAGTTGTACGGAGTCTCGAGGTACAGTTCGTAGTACGCGACTGCAGAGTCCGCCCGGCCAGCCTCGTCGAACAGCGTGGCAGCCCGCTGGTAGCGGCAGGGAATGCAGACCAACGGCGGCAGCGACCGGAATTCCTCCAGCGCCTCCATTGGCCGGCCCTCGGCCCGTGCGACGCGAGCTCTGTCCTCCGCCCGGTACTTCTCCCACCACGGAAGCAAGCGCTCGGGGACCTCGCTCCAACCTCGTTCGATGTACGCCTGGCCGCGCTCGATCTCCCCTGCTTCAATGAGGAAGCTGCCAATGTTCGCCCACGGCCGGTCGAGCGGCGCGATGGACTCAGGGTCGATCCGCCGGATCGCATCCTCGAGTGCGGCGAGCGCGGCGACCGTGTCTCCGTAGTATTCCATCTGCAGGTCGGCGAGGCGCACCAAGCCACCGAACGCGTTGTCCGGGGCTCCACGAGCCAGATTCTGCTCCACCGTCCGCTCGATGTGGACCGCCGCCTCGTCCAGCCGTCCATGCAGTAGCTCAAAATTCGCCTGACTCCACGTTCCGCCCACACCGCGGTGCCGCGGTTTGGGAATTCTGCCTGCACCTGCTCCGCAACCGCCCGCGCTCCCGCCTCGTCGCCCAGCATCCACAGGTAGTTCGCGTACCACATGTCCCAGGTGGCATTCGGCGGGAAAGAATCCAGCCCGGCATAGGCTTCCGCGGCTGCCTCGAGATTCCCGAGATTGGCGTTCGCGACCGCCACGTTCGCGAGGTGAAGCGACACGTCGGGCGCCGCTTCATGCGCCTTCTGGTACCAGATCAGCGCGTTCTCGAAGTCGACCATCTGCCAGTAAGCGAATCCGATGTTGTTCAGCGCCTGTGCATCGTCAGGATCCATGCGCAACATCGATTCGTACGCCTGGATCACCTGTCCGTAGTCCTCGGTGATATCGGCGTGATACGAGGCCTCGACCAGGTACTTCTCGCGGCCGGACAGCCTGTCGCGATGCCGATAAGCGGCCTCCGTCGCGTTGATCTGCTGGTCCCAGCTGCCGTGGATGTTGTCGATGATCGTCGACAGGTCCCGCCAGGCGAGCGCGAACGTGGAATCGATCTCCACCGCCTCCTCGAGGAGACGAATCGCCGCTTCCGGGTCCTCGTCCCGGTGCCGCGCGTCGTAAGCCTGCGTGTACTTCTTCAGCGCCTCCAGCGAGCCCGTGGTCACGTGGGCGAGAGATGGGGTCTGACGCAGCGAAGTATACGATTCGCCGATTCGCTCGCGAAGGCCCGAGGAGACCTCGTCGATCGCATCGACGAGACCGTCCGGGTTCTTCGAAGAGGCCCTGGCCGAGGCGAGGACGGCGCCATCCGAAGCGCTCACGAGCAGCCGGGCCGTGAGCACGTAACCGGCCCCGACCGGAGAGACTTCGCCGGCAATCACGGCGGGAATCCCGTCCCGCAGAGCCAGCTCCCGGGCGGTCTCCTCCGTGAGGTCCGTGTCCTCCGGTAGACCCATTCGGGCCAGGGCGTCGCCGATCGAGTCGGGCCCTACGAGCCGGAACACCGGAGATTGCGCCAGGTCTACGCGGAAGGACTCGGTGACCGTGCGTCCAGGGTTTCGTCCTCCGACTCGAACTCGGCGAGGACGACCTGGGCCTTCTCCTCGAGCACCCCAGCCGCCACCAGCGAGCCGACCGGCCCGATGCCGCTTGTCCGCATGTACATGAACAGGCCGGTGGCAGCTGCGAAGAACAGGAAGGCCATCCCCCCACCGAGCAGTGCGTTCTTCCAGGTGAACAGGCGCCCGACCGGAGCAGACCCCGCAGTCCGCTGGTCTCCTGCTTCGTGAGCTGAATCGTCACGGACCGGATCAGCTTCCTGGTCGGCGTGCACCGCGGCCCGTCCGCCCTGCAAGAACGCGGTCGCGAGGATGATCGGGAGCCCGATCAGAAGCAGGAGAAGCGCGAACGGAAACACCCAGTCCGGCAGCCCGAGATTCTGCTTCACTACGTCGACGATCTGCAGCACGACCGATGCGCCGAGATGCGCTGCGAGTACGCCCCAGACGCGGCTGGCCTGCATTCGCTCGGCGACGTTCGGCATTCACACTCCCGTGTTCAGGACGCAGTAGTCTCTACGCCGCCTCGGTCGGCGCAGAGGAACGGACAAAGATCGACAAATCGGATACCGAGCGGAAGGGCTTCAGGGCCCGTCCGCATGCGGGTCAACCCACGGCGCTGGCTGCTCAACGGGTACCGGAGGATCCCGGCGGAGTTCCTCGAGCAGAACCTCGATCGCTTTCTCGAGACTCGGATCTCTTCCCTGCGCCACGAGATCGGGGCGATCCACGACCTCGATGTCGGGGGCCACGCCCTCGTTTTCGACCTCCCACTTCCCGTCCACGAAGAACCGGAACGTGGGGGTGAGCATCGCGCCGCCGTCAGCCAGGCTCGGTGTGCCGGAGAGACCTATAAGTCCGCCCCAGGTGCGGGTTCCGATCAGCATTCCGAGCTCCTGCTGGCGGAAGTAGTATGGCAGCGCGTCACCACCGGAGGCTGCGAGCCCGTTGATCAGCATCGCCTTCGGCCCCGTGTGGGCGAATCCGGGCGATCGCATCGGAGTGATCCCGCGCCGCGCCCAGTAGCTCAGCACGGGTCGGCTCAGCAGCTCGATCATCTCCACGGGGATGAACCCACCACCGTTGTAGCGCTCATCCAGGATCAGCGCGTCGAAGTCGCTCTGAGGATAGAAGTTCTGAAACAGTTCGCGATTTCCCTCGGTGGCCGTGTTCGGCAGGTGCATGTAGCCGATCCGTCCGTCCGAAGCCTCCGTCACCCTGCGGCGCCTGTCTTCCACCCAAGCGAGGTAACGAAGATTCCCTTCGTGCGGAATCGGCGTAACCTGAACTTCCCGTGCGTCTTTCCCGTCCGGGCTGGACCCGACGGTCAGGGTGACCGGCTGGCCGGCCTTTCCCCGCAGGGGGCGGTACGGGTTGTCGGCGGTCGTGACCTGCTGACCGTCGATCGCCAGCAGCAGATCGCCCTCGTCAACGTCCACGCCGGGCTCGGTGAGCGGCGATCGGAATCCCTCGTGCCAGTTCTCGCCTCGGAAAATCTTCGCAATCCGATAGCGGCCCGAAGGATCGGCCTCGAGTTCGGCGCCAAGAAGCCCGTGCTCTTGCCGCTCCATGGCAGGTTCATCACCCGACTGTACGTACACGTGTCCCGCGTTCAGCTCGCCGCCCAGTTCGCCGAGTATGTAGTCCAGGTCCCGGCGGTGGGCCACGTGAGGGACCAGCGCGCCATATCGGTCACGCATCGCCTCCCAGTCCACGCCATGCATGCCGGGGTCGTAGAACCAGTCCCGGGTGATCCGCCACGCGTCCGAGTACATCTGCGCCCACTCGGCGCGCGGATCGATCGTGAGCTGCATCCCGGACAGGTCGAGCGCCTTGTCCCCCGCCTTCTGGTCAGCAGCGAGGTCCGAGATCGCCCACTTCCCGCGCACCGAGTACAAGACCTTGCTGCCGTCCGCAGAGATCCTGATGCTGCCGACTCCCTCGAGGATCGTCTCCTCCTTCCGTTCCTCCAGCAGGTAACGCTTCAGCGCTGGCGGTGTGCCTTCTCCGGTGGGGGCAAAGGTGTAGACCGGTCCCTTCTCGGTTCCCTCGAGATTCCCGTAGCGTCCGGGCAAACCGGGGATCGCCACGACTCGCGACTCGAACCCCTCGACGTCGATCCGGACTGCGACCTCCTCGTCCTCTTCTCCGTTCTCCTTTCCCTCATCGTCGATGTCCTCTTCCCCGTCCGGGTCCTCCTCGTCGCTGCGCGGCTGGAACGGTCGAGGTTCGTCGGCGGCCAGGGTCGCGGCATACACACGAGTCGGTCCGGTGTACACGAAGAACGATTCCCAGCCGCTGAACGTCAGATTCATGTCCCGGTTCGACAGGAAGTAGAGGTACCTGCCCTCCGGATCGAACGCCGGGGCATAGCTGGAAACCATCGGATCCGTGAGCGGCACGGGATCTTCGTCTCCCAGCGACCACACCCAGATCTGAGCCAGGCGCGTGTCGGCGGTCTTCCGGTAGGCGATCCACCTCGAATCCGGGGACCAGGCGAAATCCGTGATGTCGTTGGTCCGACTGCGGTCCACGTCGGTGATTCGGCCGCTCTCGACGTCCAGGACCTGCAGCCTCTGCCGCTTGTCGCCGAACGCGAGTCGCTTCGAGTCCGGGGACCAGACCGGCGCGAATCGCCAGACCTCGCCGTCCGTCGTGACGCGGCGCTCCTCGCCGGATCCGTCCTGCGATCTCACGTAGACTTCGTATTCACCGGTCCGGTCGCTCAGGTAGGCGATCCACCGCCCATCCGGCGACCAGCTCGGGTCCATTTCCCTCACCCCCTGCGAGCGCGTGATGTTGCGGATCTGGCCGTGCTCGGCGGGGACAGTAAACAGATCGCCCCGAGCTTCGAACAGGGCACGCGCTCCGGACGGTGACAGGGCCGCGGTCTGGATGCCGTCCGATACGTCCTTCAGCACCGGCTGTGTGTACGGCAGGTCTCCCGCCACCCGGATCGGGACCCGTGCGGTCTGCTGCGACGTAGGATCGAACCGCCAGATCCAGCCGCCGTTCTCGTACACCACGCCTCCGGGACCGCCACTCGGCCACAGCACGTCGTACTCCGCGTGGTTCGTGACCCGTCGAGCGTCTCCACCGCTTGGATCCACGGAGTACAGGTTCAGCTTCCATTCTCGGTCCGACGTGAAGTAGACGGTCTCATCCACCCACACCGGCTGGTTGTCGGTTGCCGGGTCGTCGGTGATCTGCCGGGCCGTGTTCGCTTCGAGGTCATATACCCAGACGTCCTGGGCCCTCCCGCCCCGGTACCGCTTCCAGGTCCGGAATTCTCGATCTTTCGGGGTAAACACGACCTGTGTCCCAGCCGGCGACAGGTCGGCGCCGCCGCTCTCGGGAATCGCCAGCGGTGATTCGAGACCGCCCGCCACCGGGACCTGATACGGCCGACCCAGCCGCTGTCCCCACGGGAGACGATTCGCTCGGAACACCACATTCGAGCCGTCCGGGGTCCAGCCATAGACCCGGTAATCGGTCCCCCCGCGTGGGGGCATCGGTCCCACATCGTTGTAGAACGTGAGCGGCCTTGGAGTCCCTCCCTCGCAGTGTATCACGTAGACCTGGCGTGTCCCGTCGTACTCACCCGAAAACGCGATCCACCGTCCGTCCGCGGAGAACTTCGGATACAGCTCCATGCCCGCGTGACTGGTGAGCTGTCGCGCCTGACCGCCGCTGTTCGCCACAATCCAGATATCGCCCGCATACACGAATACGATCCGATCCTGGTGTATGTCCGGGTATCGGAGCAGCCGGGTGAGAGCCGAATCGTCTTCCGCCGATTGGGCCTGCAGAGCGGGCGCGGTCAAGAGAGTGATGACGCCTGCAAACAGTAGAAAAGCATTCGCGAAGGGCCGTCGCATGGTGCCTCCGACAGGGCGTGAGCGATCAGTGTTTCGGGACGCCGACAAGATCCTGATGCGCCGCCCGGGCGGCAAGAACGCCGGCTGAAGGTTTACTGGAACTACCGCCGCGATCGTGAGTTCAAATACTCAGGTCGGGCCGTCCCCCCGCCTCCGTGTTCTGGTTCAGCTGTCAGCCCGCTCGGGAGGTCGCCGTGAGGTTCGCGTTCGCCACTTCTGTCCGCCCACTTCGGTACTTCGCTCTGCTTCTCGTCGTGCCGGCACTGATGCTGTGCATTGGATGCGGCGACGATGGTCCGACCGGACCGCAGTCAGCGTCGTTCGACTGGTCAGGAACGGTAGAGTCAGGCGACCGTCTGGAGATCCGCGGGGTGAACGGGTCGATCGTGGCCTCCAGCGTCGCCGGTCGAACAGCCACCGTTACCGCGCAGCTGCGTGGAAACGGAGACGACGCGTCGACCGCCCCGGGCGAATGGAGCGGCACGATCGGGGGCGGTGGTCCGCTGATCACGCTAACCGCCGTGAACGGCAACCTCTCGCTGGTGCGAACCCGATAGTCGGCGGTCTGGATCTCAGAAGTGGTACTGCAGACCCGTCGCGAGTCGTGCCCGGAACTTGGGCTGCCCGACGGCTGAGTCGGCATCGCCGTAAGTGTAATCTTCGCGCGGGTTCACTGCGGTACCGTCGGGACTGTACTGTGTGTCGTGCCCGGTCAGGGTGCTCGAGAAGTAGTAGTCGAGTCCGAGGTTGAGCATCATGTCCATGCGGCGACTCACTGCGAAGTCACTTCCGAGTCCTGCCCCGATCCCCCAGTTCGAGCTCGTCACGTCGAAGTCCTCGTTGCCTCCGATGTAAGCGAAGTTCGCGGTATAGCTGGAGTGCCGGAAGCCGGTGGATACGTACGAACGCGGCAGCTTCAGAAGCTGCACCGGGATCAGGGCGTCGAGCGTCAGGTCCCAGCTGTGCCCCTTCTCGGTCGGGATCCCGTTCGTGGCGTTGTTGATGAAGACTCGCCGGGCCATCGCCGGGTCGCCAGCGTCGGACGAGGTGTATCCGACTCCGAGCTGAATCGCCACCGGAAAGCCGTGGGCGAAGTTCGCGGCCCGGCCGAATGCCAGCACCTGGAAGCCCGAGTTGTAGCCGACCGTGGCGCCAGCCGCGAAATGGGCTCCCGTGTCGGCCGATGGGGCCTGGGCCGACGCTCCACCGGGAACCGCCACGAGCATGAGCACGATTCCGGCGCTGACGGAAAGAGCAAGTCTGATCGGGGACTTCAGCAGCATCTGTCTTCTCCTGTACACGCTTATTGCGGCCCGACGCGGCCGTGCCTGCGCATGAAGGAAAAGCCAGAACCGTGCCCGGGGCGTATCTGATTACGGAACAATCGGTTGACGATTCCGCCCACAACCCCGAGATGTCTTCTTTTTGTTTGCCCTGGAACGAAGTAGCGACCTGCGGGCCGGTCAATCGGCTCCGCGGCTTTCGCGCGCGAGACCCGAGCGAAAGGCGTAGTTGCCGTTCGGATACCCGAGACTTCGCAGGATCTCCTGGAATCGCTGGTTCTCCCGCAATCCGTCGTACTCCGAGAACACGGCCGCGAATCCTTGCCAGGGATTGCGGGCTGCAACGCCGTCCTCGACCACGCGGATTGCATCCGCCTCCGAGCCCGCCCAGTCGTAGAACGCAGCGACGTAGTACAGGCCGCTGCCGGTCTCCTGCTCCAGCCCGCGAACCGCTTCGATCGCGCCCGGGGAAGCCGTGGCTCCCGGGTAGGCTCGTGCCACTTCGCGCAGGGAGGCAGGGGTCGAGAATCCCCTCCAGTCTTCCCAGGGACTCGAGATGCTCCCCCGCTTCAACCGCCCGGCCCAGCCTCAGGAGAAGGCCTGCCCGAAGAAAGTGGGCCATCGCCACGTCGGGGTAGAGGGCCAGAGTGCGGTCAAGCTGGACCATGGCTTCCTCGGACCTCCCGAGCGCTTCCAGCGAAATCGCCATCAACATGCTCGGGATCAGCCCGACCGGGTCAAGCGCCAGGGCGCGTTCGCAGGACGACAGGGCATCGGACTCGTGCCCGCTGACCAGGAGGCTCTCGCAGTGCCACGCGTAGGCCTGGGCATAATTCGGATTCAGCTCAATCGCCCTCGCGAGCAGACGCTCGCCCGCCTCTAACTCGAATTCGTACTCGGTCGCCACGATCCCCCGCGCCGCATTGGCCTCGGCGAGGTCAGGCGCCAGCGAGAGCGCCTGGTCCGCCGCCTGGACGGCCTCGGGATAGGCCTCACGCCCTGTCACCGTCCGGTCGAAGAACGGAAGAACGCCCCACGCATCCGCCAGCCCGGCCCAGGCGAGCGCGAAGCTCGAGTCTCGCGCGATCGCTTGCTGGTAGTAGCCGATCGCCTCGCGGACGGCATCGACTTCCCGGGTGGCCCAGCGATGCCGGCCGAGCAGGTACAGGTCGTATGCCTCGAGGTCCGCCGTGCGTCGGTTGGAGAACGCGGTCAGCGCGTTCGGCTTCAGCTCGCGCGTCAGGGCCTGTGCGACATCGGACGTGATCTCGTCCTGGATTGCGAACACGTTCGCGGCGGTAAGCTCGCGCTCCCAGGTTCTCGACCACATCCGGAACCCGTCTGATGTGCGGCTCAGCTGGGCCGAAACCCGAACGGTGCCCCCGGAGCGGCGAACACTCCCCTCCACCACCGACTGAACGCCGAGCTGCTCGCCCACCTGGCGCACGTCCACGTCACGGTCCTTGAAGGCAAACGCAGAACTGCGTGCCGCTACCCGAAGTCCGTCGATCTGCGCCAGGGCGTTTCCGAGTTCCTCCGAGAGTCCATCACTGAACGGCTCGTCCTCCGGACTCCCGCCGATATTCACGAATGGCAGGACGGCGACGGACTCCAGTGCCTGCGGACTCACGACGACACCGGGATCGCGCTCGGCCATGTCTTCGCGCGATCGCATACCGACCCACCAGCTACCCGCCATCAGCAGACCGATTCCCAGCAGCGCAAGGATTCCGGCGGGCCAGCGCTGGGAGCGGGGCTGGGACGTGATCGCCTCAATCTCCCCGGTCTCAGCTTCGCCTGTGCGGCGCATTCCGTCGGGTGAGTATTCGAATGTCCAGGCGAGAACGATCGCAATGGGAAGGCCGATAACGCTGGCAACCACGAGCCAGGTAATCGCGCCCTCGGAAAGACCGATGGCGGGGAACACGATGTCGGCGAGTTGCAGGATGGCGAAGGTGCCCGCCCCGTAAAGGGCGGCGGCCCGAAATACTCTTCTTCGCCGCAGCTCCGCGAGAAAACGCTGGTAGCCCGGTGGCTGGCTCATATCTATCCGTCTATCTATTCGTTGAATCGACTGAATCGGTAATTGGACCGCGTGTCACGTTGCAAAGGCTTACCCGGCCAAATCTAATCCGTGCCCCGGAGCCGTCGCGAGTCAGAATCCTGAAAGGTGCGTACGTTGCCGACTCCCGGAAGACGGCGCACGTTTGGGCGAACCGAAGTCCGTCTTCACGGCACGGAGCAATAGATGCGATCGATAGCTCTCCTGATTTCACTCCCGGTCCTGCTGACCGCCTGCGGCGGCGACGCTGACCGGGCCGCCGGGAGGGGCGCCGGATCGACCGATTCGAATTCGGGCTCCGGACCTCCAACGATAGCGAGCGAGCCCTGGGGCGTCACGCCCGAAGGAGTCTCAGTGCAACTGTATACGCTGCGCAATGCGAACGGCATGACCGTGCGCGTGTCCGACCTGGGTGGAATCGTCACCGAAGTCCTCGTACCCGACCGGAACGGCGATCTCGTCGACGTGGTGCTGGGGTACGACTCACTCGACACGTACCTCGAGGGGTCGACCTATTTCGGCGCGATCGTCGGCCGTTACGCGAATCGGATCGCTCGCGGACGATTCGAGCTCGATGGCACGACCTACGAACTGGCTGCGAACGACGGTGACAATCACCTGCACGGCGGAATCAGGGGGTTCGACAGGGTTCTGTGGGACGCGTTTACCGTGCAGTCCGGTCCCATTCCCGGCAGTCCGTACGATGTGCCGGGGGCCGGGCGAGCCAGCCTGATCCTGTCCTATGTCAGCGAGGCTGGAGAAGAAGGCTACCCGGGCAGTCTCGATGCCGAGGTGACCATTACGCTGACAAACGGAAACGAGCTCAAGTTCAGCTACGAGGCGACCACTGACGCCCCGACCGTCGTGAATCTCTCGCACCACGGGTACTGGAACCTGGCTGGTCACGACTCGGGATCGATCCTGGACCACGAACTGGAGCTCCGGGCGAGCCGGTACACTCCGGTAGACACGGGTCTCATCCCGACCGGTGAACTCCGCCACGTGGAGGGGACTCCATTCGACTTTCGGACTCCGACGCGGATCGGCGAGCGCATCGATGCGGACGATGAGCAGCTCCGCATCGGGGAAGGCTACGATCACAACTTCGTGCTGGACGACTGGACCGGTGATGGCGCGTTGCGCCTGGCGGCACGGCTGCGCGACCCGAACGGCGGACTCGCGCTGGAGGTCTTTACGACCGAGCCCGGCCTGCAGCTGTATTCGGGGAACTTCCTCGGACGAGTCGGCTGGCGGGAAGCAGGGAGCGGTGTACGGCCGGCGGACCGGACTCTGTCTCGAGACGCAACACTTTCCGGACTCTCCGAATCGACCGGAATTCCGTCAACGGTCCTTCGGCCCGGGGAAACGTACGAGTCGGAGACTGTCTATCGGATCCGCGCGGAATGATCCGGATCCCGCTCTCCTCCACGACCGTGCCCGGATTCGAACGGGCCCTGTCCGGTGAAGAACTCGAGTACCACGCGCCGATTCCCGATGTGAATCAGGCTCTGGTGGTCCGATCAGAGGATGCGAATCACCGCACGGCCTGGGAAACGGCGCCTGTACCAACGTCACAGTGGCGGACGAAGAGTCTGTTGCGTTCGTCATGCTCGCCGCTATCGAGGCGACCGATGACCGGCGGGAATTCACCCTGGCGATCGACGGCATCCCGGCTCTCACGATCACCAACCCCGGCCCTGCGCCCGCGAGGGTGTGATCACATGGAAGGGGGACGACGGAGTCAGAGCAGAGTTCCGCGTCACAGTGGTCGATCGGTACTCCGACGCGATGGGGTTCTTGTTCCTGCACGTACCACGCCGCTTCCTGCGGCCGGACGAGCCGCTGCGGATCGAAGTTTCGAGGCGGAGAGCGCCGGGATCCCGAACCTGGTTCATGATCTTCAGCGCAGTGTCGCTCCCGAGATAACGGTTCGGCCCGTTCCGGCCGTGGTGCAATCGCCAGACGGCCCGCGCCAGGAACTCCGCGTCGACATCGTCAGGCTGGACGAGGGAGGACCTGTCACGCTCGACAGCCCGGCGGGCCGGGCCGAGGCGACAACGACGTTCGGCCACACGCGGCTGTCGCTGGAGGTCCCCGCCGTCGATCGGCGCACGAGCGTTCCCATCGCGTTCGAACTCGAGCATGAGACGCACGGGGCCACGGTCGAGGTCGATCCGGTCGAGCCGCTCACGATATGGCTCATTCACCACACGCACCTCGACATCGGATACACGCACCTCCAGGACGAGGTGGAGCGCCTGCAGTGGAGCCACCTGGAGGACGCGCTGCGGCTTGGAGAGGCAAGCGAATCGCTCCCGGCGGAGGCCCGCTTCGTCTGGCACCCGGAGGGAATCTGGGCGGTCGAGACCTATCTCGAGCATCACGGAGCAGACGAGAACGCACGCCTGCTGGAGGGGATTCGTCGCGGCTGGATCCACCTCGACGCGCTGCACACGAATCTCCTGACCGGAATCATGAACGGCGAAGGCCTGATCCGGGCACTCGAGCCGGGACGGCGGCTCGCGGATCGGACCGGCGTGCCGATCCGGTCGGCGATGTTCACGGACATCCCCGGGTTCTGCTGGGGCCTCATTCCCGTCTTCGCGTCGGCCGGCGTCCGCTACTTCTCGGTGGGGCCGAACCGAGGGCACCGGATCGGCTCCTTCCTCTCGACCTGGGGCGACCGGCCGTTCTGGTGGGAATCTCCCTCCGGCAGGGAGCGCATACTCGTGTGGGTGCACGGCGAGGGGTATTCGCTCTTCCACACGGGCCTCGGGTACGAGCAGCTGGACAAGCGGCTCGACGTCGATCTCGTGCTCGGTGCCGTGGAGTCGCTGCGGGACGGTGGATGGCCACACCCGATAGCCGCGCTCCGTTACAACATCGGATCTGACAATGGACCGCCGGACCCGACCCTGAGCGACACGGTCCGAGCCTGGAATGAACGGTACGTGTCACCGAAAATCGCGATCGGGAGTTCGGAACAGGTGCTCGCTGAACTGGAATCCTCCTGCGGCGACGAGCTGCCCGTCGTACACGGTGACCTGACGGGCTACTGGGAGGATGGGGCGGCGTCATCGGCCCGGGAGACGCAGTCGATCCGCCATACCGCTGAGTGGTTGATCGCGGCCGAAGCGCTGGCAGCGATGAGTGGCGTGGAGCTGGAACCCGAGGAGGTCTACCTCGCGTGGCGACAGGTGCTGCTCTACTACGAGCACACCTGGGGCGCGTGGAACAGCATCAGCGAACCCGAGACGGAATTCGTCGTCCAGCAGTGGGAGCGGAAGAAGGACTTCGCGCGGCGGGCCGCAGAGCAGACGAACGCCCTGCTTTCATCCACGCTCGGATCCCGGGTCGAGACGGCAGCTGATGAGGCCGACGCGACTGCGGCGATCGAGATCGCGAACACATTGGGCTGGGAGCGGACAGAGGTTCTCGTTCTCGACCGAGTCGTGGCCCACGATACGGTCGTGGTCGTCGACCGGGCTGGCGCGCCCGTTCCGTTTCAGCGACTCGCCGATGGAGGGCTCGCATTCCGCGCACCGCCGGTACCCGGATTCGGCACGACACAGGTGCGCCTGGTCCGCGATGAAGAGGAATCCGAGGACACCGCGGAGTTTCAAGGAGTCCGTGCTGAAGCCGGGAGTCGCATCGTTCTCGACAACGGAGTTCTCCAGCTCGGTTTGGATCCGCTCACGGGTCGGATCGTGTCGTTGCGCAGGATCGACGGTAGCGGTCCGAGCCGCGACCTGGTTCCCCCGAGGGAGGAGCTCCTCGAGTGGTTGTACGTACCCGGCCGTGATCCCGAGACTGCGCAGTCCGCCGGAGCCGGAAGTGTCGAGGTCACCGACGCCGGTCCGCTCGTCTGGAGGGCCGTGGTCCGCCGTGAAGCCCCGGGGACACGCGACGGGATCACGACGACGATTCGACTCGTCGAGGGGAGCGATCGGATCGAACTCGAGGTCCGGTTCGACAAGGAACGGACACTCGAGCCAGAGGCCGTGTTGCTCAGATTCCCCGCGGCGATCGCGTCGGGCTCGGCCGTTCGCGTTATCGGTGGAGCCTGGAGTCCTTTCGAGGCGGAAACTGACCAGGCGCCCGGGGCGAATCGCAACTACTACACGGTCGAACGGTGGGCCGATGTGCACGACCGGGCGGGTGGGTTCACGCTGGTATCGGTGGATGCCCCGCTCGTCCAGTTGGGTTCGACGGGGACCGACCCGATCGTGGCAGGCTGGCGGGAGCGAGTGGACCCGGCACCCGTACTCTACTCGTATCTGATGAACAACTACTGGGAGACCAACTACCGGGCGGAACAGGAAGGGCCGCACGCGATCCGCTACGTGCTGCGCCCGCACCTGGGATTCGAAGTAAGTTCGGCAGAGCGACTGGGACTCGAATCCGCGCATCCACTTCTCGCTTATCGCGTTCGGACAGATCTCCCCCAGCTCGAACCCCCGGTCGTCGTCGAGGCCGAGCATGCAGTCGTGTCGCTCCTGCGTCGAACCGCCGATTCGCTCGAACTCCGACTGTTCAATCCGTCGGGACATTCCGATACGGTTGGCATCTCGGTGCCGGGACGGCCCGGGGCCGCTCCCGTACTCGCCGGCTTCTGGGGCCCGGGCGACGGAGGGCACACATCAGCCGAGAAGACGCTCGTGGTCAGACCTGGTGAGATCCTCACGGTTCGAATTCCGCTGGCGCAGACCTCGGACAGCTAGATTGGTCGATCGACACCTCGAACCGGGAGACAGTCTCGTGCCTCGCACCAGCAAGTTGTTCGTCTTCGTCGTCGTCCTCGTCGGTATCGCCGCTTCGGGAGTCGATTCTCACGCCGTCGCCCAGGAGTGGGCGCGCGCGACGCCCGAGGCCGAGGGCCTCGATCCGGCACCGCTGCTGGCGCTCGACAGCGCCGTGCGGGCCGGGGAGTTCGACAACGTGGACCGTCTCGTCGTGGTGCGGAACGGCAAACTCGTCATGAGCGAACGGTACCCGCGCGACTATCGCCAGATCGGCTCGAGCTTCGATATGCGGCCGCACCAGTACAACTACCAGCACCCCGACTGGCACCCGTACTACATGGGCCAGGATGTGCACTCGCTGCAGTCGATCACCAAGTCCGTCACCTCGTCGCTGATCGGGATCGCGATCGGTCGAGGGGAGATCGCCGGCGTGGATGCCCCGCTCCTCCCTTTGCTGTCCGACTACGACCTGTCGGGCGTGGGCGAAGGACTTCAGGCCGCCCGCCTCGAGGACCTGCTCACCATGCGGCTCGGCATCGAATGGCACGAGCAGGATCGCCCGATCGGGCCCGAGAACACGACGATCCAGCTCGAATTCAGCGACGACTGGGTGGAATTCACGCTGGCCCAGCCGATGGACGCCGCACCTGGCGATCGATGGGTATACAACAGCGGCGCGAGCCACCTGATGTCGGCGATCCTGAGGTCCGCGACCGGTCGGACGACCGAGGTCTATGCCGAGGAATACCTGTTCGGGCCGTTGGGAATCGAGACCTTTCACTGGAAACGTGAGCCGGCCGGACTTTCCGACACCGAGGGCGGACTTTACCTGGAAGCCGAGGATCTGGCGCGATTCGGCCAGCTGTACCTCGATCGCGGCGTGTGGAATGGTACGCGCATCCTGCCCGAGGGGTGGGTGGAGGCGTCGGTCGCTCGCCACGTGGACGACGTCGCACCCGAGAATCCGAATTTCAATGGAGGGTACGGCTACCAGTGGTGGCGGGTGGATCGGGACGAGGTCGAAGTCTGGGCGGGGCTGGGCTACGGTGGTCAGTACCTGTTCGTGCTTCCGGAGCAGAAGATCGTGGCGGTCGCGAATTCGTGGAACGTGTTCGGGCCCCACACGCCGGTGATGGGAGCCTTTCTTACCGCTCTGATCGAATCTGCCGGCAGCTGAGCCTTACGGCCGGCTCGGGGAATCACCTGACGGGAACTCCGTGTGACCCTCAAGCCGAAGCCGGAACGCTTCGGCTTCGAGCAGCCTGTCCACCTGCTGCCCCTGGTGAAGCACTGCCTCTTCGATACGTGCCAGCCGCTCATCGGTGTCCGTCTTCTCCTGCAGTGACCTTCCGCTGATCGCCTGGATGATGTCTCGCACGAGGGGCCGTAGAACGAAGTGCCCCGCGATCGACATTACGGGTACGCCGATAACGAAGAAGATCGCGACGATCGGGATCAGGTCGTCCACTCATGCCTCCATGCCCATGGCGCTGCGTATCAGCGCGAATTCATGCCTCAATCGTGCTCTGTCACACGTACGCGATACGAGCATGCGGGGTTTCGCCTGACTCCTGCTTGATTCGCTCTCCAGATCCTCTCGCTGACGCCGCGATTGTCGTCGGCTCACCAACCCGCGCCAGGGAGGATCGATGTCTGTTCGAACCGTTCGCTACGCCAAGTGCCTGGGAATCCTGGCTGCACTGCTGACTGTGACGCCCGGGATCGTCACCGGCCAGTCGATACAAGTGGCCGCGCAACCGGGGTTCATGCCGGACGCCCTGTTCCAGGATGTGTCGCTCCAGGAATTCGCGGGTCCGGCACTCAAGTCGGAGAAGACGGCGCTCACACTCTCGCTTGCCTCTACGCTACTCCCGGCAGCGCTTGGTGGTGTCATGATGGTAGTGGGAGATGCGGATTCAGGTGTCAGCACAGCGGGATCGGTGATTGCCGGACTTGGACTGTATTTCGGTCCCGCGACCGGGTACTGGTACGGAGGTGCATCGGGCCGAGGCTGGAAGGGAGTTGGTATCCGGTTCGGAACGGCCGTGGTGGCCGGCGCTGCTCTGTACGCCATTTGCGGAGTTGGAGACAGCGACTGCTCCATCGTGGTTGAAGACGAGGGTACAGCTGCGGCGGCCAGCCTGGTCGCCCTCGCCGCGACCGGTGTGATTCTCTTTTCGGCGATCTGGGACATTGCCAAGGTCAAGGGTCACGTACGCAAGGCAAACGACGAAAAGCTGGCAACGCATGGGGCCAGTCTGTCCGTCATGCCCGTCGTGAATCCGATGAACGGCGGAAGCGCCGGCCTGGTAGCCAGCATCAGGTTCTGATTCGTCCCGAGCAGTTTCGAATCCCGCACCTGCCCGCGGTCAGCAGCTCCCGTTAGCTTCGCTCCATGGTACGAGGCGCGGCGAGCTGGCGGTCCTATGTGACCTACGACGAGGAGCAGGATCCGCCCGAGATCGATCGGGCACTGCTCAGGCGGGTGCTTGCCTACGCGAGACCATACCGGGGACTGCTGGTGCTCGTCCTCGGTACGGTCGTAATCGATGCTCTTCTTGGCCTGATCCCGCCGCTGCTCATGCGCTCGCTGATCGATACCGCAATTCCAGCGGGCGATCTCGGTCTGGTCACCTGGCTCGGAATCGGAATGGTCGGGGTGCCCCTGGTCGCTGGTGCCGTGAACGTCGTGCAGCGGCACTGGACGGCGACCATGGGCCAGGGGATCGTCTACGATCTGCGGCGCCAGCTGTTCGGGCACGTGCAGAAGATGTCACTCGGGTTCTTCACCAACACCCGGACGGGCGAGTTGATGTCGCGCCTGAACACGGACGTTCAGGGAGCCCAGCAGGCGGTCACCTCCAGCTTCCTCAGCGTGGTGTCGGCGTTCATCGCCGCCTCCACGACGCTGGTCGTGATGCTCAATCTCGAGTGGCGGCTCACGCTGCTGTCGGTCGCAATCCTGCCGCTGTTCATTCTCTCGTCGCAGAAGATCGGGAAGCGCCTGCGAATCCTGCGGCGGGCACAGATGGAGGAGAATGCGGGCCTCAGCTCGATCATGCAGGAGACCCTGAGTGTGTCCGGCGCGATGTTGTCGAAGCTGTTTGGTCGGGCGGCGGACGAGAACCAGCGGTTCTCGGAGCGGGCGGCCAGCGTCCGGGATCTCGCTATCAGACAGGCCACGATCTCCCGCTGGTTCTTCATGACATTGGGAATCGTGCGAGCGCTGGGCACGGCGCTCGTGTTCTGGCTCGGCGCCCTGATGGTGATCCGCGGTTCTCTGACCATCGGGACGATCGTCGCCCTGTCCGCCTACCTTGCCCGGCTGTACGGCCCGCTGTCGCAGCTGGCGAACGCCAGGGTGGAATTCGCGCAGTCTCTCGTGTCATTCGAGAGGGTGTTCGAACTGCTCGACATGCCGAGCGCGATCGTCGAGAAGCCTGAGGCGGGGCAGATTGAACTGTTCGATGGACGCGTCACCTTCGAGGACGTGTCGTTCTCCTACGCCGAGTCGGGCGGCGAAGGCCTGGAGAGCGTGCGGCGCTTCGGACGCGGCGGGGTGACCGGCGAGGAGGACGCGCCGGCTCGGGGGCCGACGGGTTGGGCCCTGAGCGATCTGTCAGTCGAGATCGAGCCGGGTGAGACGGTTGCGCTCGTCGGCCCGAGCGGGGCCGGCAAGACGACATTCACCATGCTCGTTCCCCGCCTGTACGATCCGACCCGGGGTGCGGTCCGGGTGGACGGTCACGACCTGCGTGACCTGTCGTTCGACTCGATTTCGTCCTGCATGGGTGTGGTGACTCAGGAAGCCTACCTTTTCCACGATTCGATCGGCGCGAACATCAGGTACGGGCGGCCGAAAGCATCTTTGGACGAGGTCAGGGCCGCCGCGGCCGCGGCACACATCGATGAATTCGTGATGGGGCTGCCGGAGGGCTACGACACGGTGGTCGGCGAACGTGGTTTCCGCCTGTCAGGTGGAGAGAAGCAACGCGTGGCCCTCGCGCGAGTCATTCTCGAGGATCCGTGTATCCTCATTCTCGACGAGGCCACGGCGCACCTGGACGCTCGTTCGGAAGCATTGATCCAGGATGCCCTCGAAACGATCATGGCGGACCGGACGTCCATCGTCATCGCCCACCGATTGTCCACGATTCTCAACGCCGATCGAATACTCGTGCTGGAGGGCGGGCGACTGGTGGAAGAAGGCACGCACGCCAAGCTACTGGAACGGGGTGGGCTCTACGCGAGGCTGTTTCGAACGCAATTCCGAAACGCTCCGGATGTTCAGGCTGAAGTGACACCTCGCGCCTGAAACGCACGCCCGGCGACGTGCGCGATCTCCCGAAACCATGCCGCGCCCAATGCCAACACCCGTTCGTCGACAGAATCGATCATTGCTCGTGCTCCAGCTAACGGTCAGAACGGACCGGTGTTCTCCGTGGCTGCGAGTTCGTCCTCGCACAACTCGAAGAAGTTGCAGCTGGCGCACCAGCGACGGTTGTCGGTGAGCGGAAACTCACTCATCGGCCTGGCAGCGTTTCGCAGGGGCTCGGCGAGATATGATCGCATGTTCTCGACACTGTCCTGGATCGCGCGTCGTTCCTCCGCGATGTCACGGTCAGTAATCGGGACGCTGATCGACTCGCCGTCCGACAGGTATTCCAGCCGGCCAATAATCGGACCGGCCGGAAGATCCGAACGCTCACGGAGATAGACTGCATATGTGCGGAGCTGAGCGGAGTGTCCGGCGGCCCGCCCCCCCGTCTTCCAGTCCACGATCCTCCAGGCGTCGCCGAGTCTGTAGAGCAGGTCCGGCCGGGCGTACAGTTTGACTCCACCCAGGTCGAGATAGTCCAGCCGATCGACCTCCTTTACCTCTACCAGCGGCGACTCCACCGCTTCCCTGAAGCTCTCCGAGGCCGGCAGATTCCGCAGACAGGCATACAGCCGCTCCCGGATCTTCACGACCAGGTCCTGTGACGGTCCCGTGCCTCGATAGAATTCCATCATCATCGGGTGACGACCCGGATTGCGCTCCCACTCCTCTCGCTGCCGGGACTGCTGCCACTCCCGGTTCATTCGGGTGCGTCCGGCTTCGATCAGCTCCGGACCGGACGGCACATCTGCCCCGCCCCGAACCTGCTGAATCGCTTCGGCCGCGACATCGTGCACCACGTTGCCCAGCGTCATGTGGAGATTAGAAATCTTCTTCAGCCGCCAGGCGGCGCGGGCCTCCGCTGGAGCCTCCCGCAGCCAGCCGTTGTGTGAACCGTAGTAGGTCCAGAAGTACTTTCGCGGACACTCTCGAAACGTCGAGCGTCTGCTCTGTGACCAGGAGAATTCCGGATAGGGGTGGACCTCGAACGCCATCAGTCCACCCCTGAAAACGAGGGAAATACCTGCGCCGCGTCGAACCCAATGAGCCGGATCACGTCGCCTGCGCCACCCATTCGTTGTCGTCCCGGTCGATGTCGGCGAACCACCCATCCGGATCGACCACGACCTTCGTCACCTCGTCGTCCGTGAACATACCGAATACGAACTCCTTCTCGTTCGCCCGCCAGACATCGACCGGCAGATCGATCCGCTCCACCGTGCCGTCCTCGAACGTCACATCCATCTGGACAGGCGTCACGAGACCGCCCTCGTTCTGCAGCTTGATCCGGTAGTAGTAGCGCCCGCGTTCCGCCGAGCCGAGCAGCTCTTCCGTGCTCTGCCGGGTGACATCCGCGATCCTCTGATCGTTGGCATGCGTGGTGTAGAACCAGCCGCGCCACATCCAGGCCATGTCCTCACCCGCACCCTCTTCAATCGACCGGAAGAAGTCGGACGGCTGTGGTTTCTTGAATGCCCATCGCTGTGCATATCCGCTGAATGCGTCGTCGAACACTTCCGGACCGAGCACCGCCTCGCGCAGCATCGTCAGGCCCGCGGCGGGCTTTGCGTAGCCATTGTTGCCGAAGTCCTTGGCAATCAGGTCCGAGTGCGTCATGATCGGAAACTGGTCGGGATCCCGCATGTACTCCACGATCGACTGCGGGGACCCCCGCCAGCGGGGAAACTCCGGATCCAGTTCGACCTCTGCGTAGTGCTGCAAGAACGTGTTCAGGCCCTCGTCCATCCACGTCCACTTTCGCTCGTCCGAATTCACGATCATCGGGAACCAGTTGTGCCCGACTTCGTGAATCGTCACGCCGATCAGCGCCCACTTCACGCCGTTGGAGTAGCCCTGCGCGATCTCGGCTTCAGTCGCGTTTTCGCCCAGCGGACGCGGACGCGCCCCGCAGAACGCGAGCATCGGATATTCCATCCCGCCCGCGGGTCCGTTTACGTTGGACACCTTCGGGTACGGATACTCGAACGCCATGCGCCCGTACGTCTTCAGCGTCTGAATCGTCGAGATCGTTGAGATGTCGTCCCACAGCGGCATGGCGTCCCGCGGGTACAGCGAGTGCACCGCGATCGGCTGTTGATCCGGCCGATACTGGTATCCTGCCGCGTCCCAGACGAACGTCTTGGAGGACGCCCACGCGAAGTCTCTCACGTTCTCGGCCACGTAGTGCCAGGTGAGGGCACCGTCCTGCGTCGGACGGCTGGCAGCAGTCATGACTTCGGCGGGCTCGACGATGTACACTGGCGTCTGGCTGGTATAGGCCTCTCTCAGCCGCTCGCGCTGCGTGGACGTCAGTACGTCCTCCGGGTTCTGCAGGACGCCGGTCGCCTCGACAATGTGATTCGAGGGCACGGTAATCCGGACGTCATAGTCCCCGAACTCGAGATAGAACTCGCCCCGACCGAGAAACTGGTCAGTCTGCCAGCCATTCACGTCATCGTATACGGACAGGCGCGGGAACCACTGGGCGAGTTCGTAGATCCAGCCGTCGCTCACCTCTTCTTTCCCACCGCGACCGAAGTCCGCCACCGGGAAGCTCCAGTCGATCTCCAGTTCGGTGGATTCACCGGGCATGATGGGATACGGGAGCGAGATCTTCATCAGCGTGCTGTTGATCCGGTAGGCCGCATCAGCCAGCCGGCCATCCTCTCCAACCACCTGAACCCGCTTGATGTCGTAGCCACCGTCGAACGGGTCCACTCCCAGCCAGCGTCGGGCACGCGGATCGATCTCCTCCGGCAGGGCACCCCGAAGTTTGTAGGTCCGGCTGTGCTCGAGCGAACGCACGTTCTGGTCGAGCTGCACCCACAGGTAATCCAGCACGTCCGGCGAGTTGTTGTGATAGGTGATGTGCTCCGAGCCGGAAACGCTGTGGGTCACGGTGTCGATCGACGTCTCGATCCGGTAGTCCACCTTCTGCTGCCAGTACCGGCTGCCCGGCGCGCCGCTGCCGGTCCGGTAGTCGTTGGGCGCCGGCCAGTCCTCGAGCGGTCGGAAGATCGACTGGTTGGTGCGTCCGGCCGAATCCGGGTGAAGCCAGTTCTGGGCCTGCGCCACCGGAGCCGTAGCCAGGAGGAGCCCCGCGGCACATGCCGCTAAGGCTCCGAGCCGCTGCATCCACTTCCTGTTCATCGTTGTCCTCTTCCTCGGGGAAAGTCCGTGCCGACCGGTTTCAGGTCGGAAATTCAATTCTCTGCACCAAAAGCACGAGGGCCATGCCTCCCGTGATCGCCGAAACTCCAAGTACCCAGGCCCGGCGCGTCAGCCCCAGGCCACGTATCAACAGTACCGCGATCAGCGAAAGAACCGCGACGATCGCCAGCTGACCGATCTCGAGACCGAGGTTGAACGACAGGAGAGGCAAAAATATACTTTGCTCCCAGCCAAGTGCCGCCCGCAGGAAGCTCGAGAATCCGAGACCGTGAATCAACCCGAAACCGATGGCGATCAGGTATCGAATCCTCGTCTCGGATTCTATGGCTCCTTCCGGTCCGCCAGCCTCCGGTGATTCAGAACGATTTCCGAATCCCCACCAGAACAAATTGACCGCCGAGGTGGCCAGGATGGTCACCGGAATCAGGATCTCGACCAGCGACGTATCCACTCTGACAACGTCCAGAGTCGCCAGCGCCAGCGTTATCGAGTGACCGACTGTGAACGCCGTCACCAGCCAGAACAGCCGGCGAAACCTCCCGAGGTCCGTCGCAGTCAGAGCTGCAACGAACAACAGGTGATCGTATCCACCGACATCCGTGATGTGCTCGAAGCCCAGTCGGAGATAGACGAGAAACTCGGAGATCATTCCTTCTGTCGTATTTCAGCATGAATCCTATCGGACTTCGTCGCTCCGCCACGCTTCCATAACAGGTGAGACGATCGGGTTGTTGCGGGCGGGATCGTCTGCCGCCTGAAGCTTGACTCCGGGTGACTGGACAATAATCTTTCTGGCATCCCCCATTTTTTCCGGGACTCCCCTGTCCGCGAGGAGGAAACTCATGCCGAACGGGTACTTTCGCTGGGCTGCCCCTCTACTCATGACCCTGGCTGTCATCACCTCCGTCGGCTGCGCGGACGATGAGCCGTTCGTGGGTCCGGAATCTAGCTCGCTCACCGGGACCTGGAACGTCGGAGTGACGATCGTACTCGAGACCGACGACTGCGTGGGCAACAATGAGCCGCCCTGGAACGCGGAGATCGAGATCGTCCACAACCCGGACAACTCGGTCGTGGCAACCGGTGACTGGCATGCGGATCCCGGCACTGGCCCGCACACCTTTTCCGGCACGTTCGATCCCGACGCGCTTACGCTCGTGCTTGACGGTCACTATCCCGAAGGCGGCGGAACACTGCTGGCGCTGTACCAGCTCGACGTCAACCCCAACTACAACAGAATGGTGGGGACCGAGACCTGGACCTGGACAAGTGACACGGAGTTGTGCCACGACAGCCAGTCGAGCGTAGTGGCGAACCGCGTCAACGAGTGACCCGATCGCTCGCCACACGGCGAGACCAAACACGAATACAAAAGGGCCTGACCGCGTTAACGGCCAGGCCCTTAGGTGGCGCTTTAGAAGGACTTGTCCCCGTTCCGACGGCGCGCCTTCAATCTGCAGCGTCAAATCCGCACCAGCCGACCGCACCCGGGGGAGAGACGGCGGGACGCGGAGTGATCAAGCAGGAAGCGTGCCCGAAACCGGATCCAGGACCAGTTGTACGCTTTCCTATAAATCTATTATTAGCAATGTGTTATGAAACCACAGTGAATGCTGCTCCGCTGCAACACATCTGCGACAGGCAAAATCGTCGCTCTCCTGCTACAGGTTCTCGTCTCACGGCCGCAACGAATCCCGCCTCAGCGACCTACCTCGGATTCCCCTGAATGGACCAGAAGCCGCCTCTTGTGACGACCCGGTGAGGGCCCAGCGGTAGTATGGATTCAGGCCCCTCTCATGTCACCCGGGAGGATAGAATCTGCAACCAGAGCATACGCATGCAGGGGGAGCGAACGCTCGCATTCCAGACCTGTAGCACATGGGCTGGCCGCGAGCGGAGGCTCTCCGACCGGGCCGGACGGGTGCGACGAGGAGATTGCGCTTGCGATCGAGATGCCGTTCGTCGTGACCCTGGACCACGCCGCCGGCGTTCACGGCGACCATCTGATTGGACTCGTGGGGGATCCGGCTGACACGGTCGGGCGACGCGGTCCCCGGACTATCGAACCCGCGTGCATGGAGCGGCTGATCGTCAACCATGTCTTTTTGCTCGGCGAGCAGGTCCTCAGCCGAGGGGCGAGGCCGGATCCTCTCCGGCCACGCCCGCCGTGTCGCCTACTCCTCGCAGCTGGGTCTGACCGAGCAGACGAGCACCGAACCGCACCGTTTGCATTCGTAGGTTTCCTGCGTGTCGATCGCGGCCTGTGAAGCGATCTTGTCGTAGAACGCGATTACGACGGTCAGGTCAACGCCTGCCAACGCATCCACGTGCACCCGGTTCAACTTGCCCTCGGGCCCCGACGACACGGCCATCCCGACCGTCTTGCCGTCAACGGAAAGGAACTGCTGATTCGCGCGATCCGCGCGCACGCTCCAGCCCGGCGGAATTTTCCCTTTCTTCCCTGCTCCGTGCTCGTTGTCGCCAACCTTCACGGTACGGCCCTGGCCCACGGTTACAGTCGTCGGCACCTCCTGCTGGGCGCGCGCCAGTTCCGGCGTCAACAAAGAAGCTGCACCAAGTACCGCGATCGCCAGAAGCAATCGATTCCGCATGCGGATGACCTCCTTCGCGAGTTCGATCAGGGCTCCAGTTCAGCCATCTCGGAAGCGAGTCGGACGGCCGGAGCAAGTGTCGCCCTCGGCGAACCGCCATAGCCGCGCCGCTTCCCGCGACGCCCCGGCAGCAGCCTTCGTGTCGCCAATCGACTGAAACGCGAGGCCCTGAAACAGATGACTTTGCGTCCGCAGTCCCCACTCAAGGTCTACGGAATCCAGCCCCGGCGGGCAAGCCGGAACGCGGCCGAACAGTTTCGCCGCCAGGGAGTCGTGCCCCGTCCGGGTGGCGAGAGTCGCGGCAAGAAACAGGCGGGTTGCGCTCACCCGGTCCGAGGCCTCCAGTTGCGCGATCGCGCTGTCCAGCCAATCTCCGGCGGATGCGTTCCCCGGCCCTGCCGCGGCCAGCCCAACGAATTCCGGCGGCACATCGAGCCCGCGGCCAGCCACTCCCCGACCCAACGCTCCAGCACCGCTGGACTCGCAACCAGAGCTGGACCGATGCCAAGGTGAAGCGTCGCGTGGGTGAGAACGGCTCTCTGTCTGGGCGTATAGTCCGGCTCGGACCAGACTCGCTCGATAAGAGTGAACAAGCTGTCCAGCGGCGATCCCGTGACGCCGGCCGCGCCGTACGCAAGCAGCCGGCCGAATTGCGGCTCCACCGGTCCCGCCATGAGGACGCCGTCGGGCACGTCCGGGTCCATGGTTCCGAAGGTTCGCTCGTCCCAGATCGGACGCAGGATCGCATGCGCGCGTTCGGGGCGTCCGGTCGCCAGGTACAGGTCTGCCGCGGCTGTCGGTGCCGGCGGCCCGCTTGACGCTATTGGGGCATACGCGGCGAGGGCGGACTCCATGAGCTGCTCGGCGCCGGTCAGGTCATCGGCAGCGAGTCGCAAGATCGCGAGGCGAACGCGGTCCTCGGGAGTGGTATCTCCGCGCAACTCGAGCGCACGCTCGGTATGGCCGAGTGCGAGCGCGGTCAGACTGTCGACTCGCTGCGGATCGGCGGTGCAATCGGCCAGGTCCCGTTCCCAGAGTGTAAAGTCGGCCCATTCCTCGTGCGGCCTCGCCTGGTCCGGTCGGACCGCGATCCAGCGCTCGAGCAGCGTCGACGTCCGGGCGAGCAGATCACGGGTGCTCTGCACGTGTCCGGCCCGATCTGCACTGGCGTAGTCGTCGAGCGGAATCCAGACAATCGAGTCCTCGGGAACCGGACAGAACGCGACCTGGTCCCCCGCCACCCGGTTTGCGAACGGCGGAAACAGATCTCCGCCCGGACGCTCATACGCGGGGCACTCGCCCTGGATGACCGCCTCGGCGACGATCTTGTCGATCTCGAATAGTTGGCCGTAGCTCAGCGGCAGTTCCGGTGCCAGCCGGGCGGCCGTCTCGAAGGATGTCCTGGACAGGTTGAGGCTCTTGCGTGGCTTCAGGGAGCCATCCTGGAGCTCGACCAGCCACGGATCCTCGAACTCCACCGCACCGAGCAGGAGCCACGCCTCGACGTCGGTGGAATCGGACGCGAGAACCTCTCGGTACTTGTCACGCGCCGCGTCATAGTCCCCCTCCCAGAATGCCCGAACGCAGACACGTGATCGCGGAGACCGGGCCGCAATCCACGCTCGGCCGCGAGAGCGTCGGCTGATCATGTGAGCCGATCGACCTCCAGTCCCAGGTCACGATTCGCTTCCGCGTTCCTGGACGTGGTCCAGTAGAGCGTGAGCCCCAGGTAATGAACCGGAAGGAATGACGAGTCCGGCGGCTATCGCCTCTCGAAAGTGCTCCTCCGCCTCGGGAAGGCGCCAGGCGTAGAGCGCATCCAGTCCGGCCTGGAACTCCCGGAGCGCATGCGGACTGGATGATTCCGTCAGTAGGGTCCCGAGCGGGAGCTGGAAATCACGCAACTGCAGAATCTCCAGCGTGACGGGAGCGACCAGCCCGTCGATGTCCGAAACCGGTGCCGTGATCTGGATCGGACGCCTGACCTCGTGGCCTCCGCTCACGTCGTACAACAGCACCTCGAGAACGGCCGTGTCTCCATAGATCTCGGTCGTCAGGGCGAGCAGCGTACCCACCCGCTGGGCGCGCGCGACCTGCAGGCCGACGTCGAGTGACGGGGAGAACCGATGATTCGACTCCGAGGTCGTGCAGTGCACCCGCAAGTGCGAAGTCGGGAACTACGCGAACCGACTCCCAGCCTCGCAGTTGCCGCGCCAGTCGGGACGACGCCTGCTCGGCCAGGGCTCGCTCTTCAGGCGTTTCCGCCCGGTGCTCGAATGGCAGGACCACGTAGGAACCAAGCGGGTCCTCGACCGGCGTACGCCTCACGCGGAATGGCCTGATCCAGCCACGCCGAGCCGGTCAGCCGCCGTCCATGCGGCGGCGAGAAACAGCCCGCTTCCTACCAGGGCCAGGATACCTGTGTGGGCCACCGCGCCCCGTGCAGACTGCGCCACGATGTCGAGATCCTGCGTGCGGGCGGGATTGGTGCGGCGAACCCCTCCCGGCGTGATGTCGAATACCCAGGAAAGAGCCACCGCGATGGGAAACCCGGCGAGAACGAGAACCGTGAGGACGCTTCTGGATGCCGACGGAACTGGAATTCCGCTGGAGATCAGGTCCACCGCCTCGAGCACGGCGAACGCAGATCCCCCGTACACCGCCATGACGCGAAACACGCGGCGACGCTTTAACTCGGCGAAGAAGCGCTTCCAGGCCGGTGGGGAGCGGTTCTCATCAGTGTCGGACATGAGCGAATCTCGCGAGACAACGGCTGGTCCGGCAAGCCGCCGTCACGATTGCGGAGGCTCCCTCAAGATCCAGTGTCGAACAGCTTCCCCTGCAGGGATGGATCCTTGTCGGTGCGCGTGGCGATCTTCACGTACGATACGAGACGCACGACTCCCTCGGCGTGAAGCGCCTCGTGAATCGCGCGCACCGCCTCGATGGAATCTCTTCCAGTTCACCCTCGACCGCAGTCCCATTGGGATGCAGCGTGGCATTGAGACCGGCCTGCTCGAGGATCGCGTGCGCGCGCCTCACCTCGGCTCGGACCGAGACCCCGGAGCCGATCGGGATGCACTGGATGTCGCCTGTACTTCATTTCATGCGTGCTTTCATGTGTCGGCGTCAACGCCGTCTGAGCCGCGCGTAGATTCCGGCTGGCTCATCCTGCTTCAGACGCTCGTAGTCGAATACCCAGATCAGGGCTCGCCCGTCTTTACGCGTCGCGTTGTGCTCCACCACATCGAACGGCGTCTCGAGGCGGAACGTCACGCTCAAGTCCTTCATCATATTGTCGATCATCCGCTCAGACACCATCGGGCAGTCCGACATGTCGTTGATGGGATCGATCGGATCGTTCTGGACGATGACCTCGCTCCCCCTGCTCGATGATCTCCAGCTCCCCGAATGGCTTCGAATGTTCTACTCCCGGTACGTGATCATCATCGTCGTCGTCCCGCATTTCGAAATCGCGCAGGCGGTCGACATGATCGAACGTAAACCCCAGGCGGACCATCAGTTTGAGATCGGTCACGCTCCTGCTTCGCGTACCGGAGCGTCATCCCTTCCCGAAGATCCTCCTCGATCTCTGCACGCATTTTGTCTGCGTCGAAGTCCTCGTCCGAGTCCATCTCGCTGAGAATCCTGTCTCGGGCGGTCTGTATCTGCTCTTCGGTCGGGGGCTCGCCGGTACCCTCGAACGCAGCCTGGATCATTGCTGCGGAGTAGGCGATGCGATCGAGGTCTATCGTCATATCGAGGTCCGCCGTGCCCGACAGATCATCCCTCGAGCACAATCCTGTACTCGACCTGCATGCAACCAGCGGCCATCAGTGTGAGACCCAGCAGGCCACTCCATTTCACGATACGCATTTCCGGCTCCTTGCCCTCGTCTGGATACCTCGAGTGTACAGGAGGCCGTACGGTGGGACGTGGATGGAAGATTCGGTGAGTCAGACTCCGTCCAGCTTCGCCCGGAGACGCCTGCGGATTTCTGCCCGGAGCGGATCGTCGGCGGGCACTTCGGGCACCAGCCGGCCGACGCAGCTCAGCAGGGACCGGTCCTCACGCCGTCGCAGGCGGTCGCGTGAGGGCATGCGTCTGAGCGTCTCCATCAGGGCCTCGGCCAGGCCCGGATCGATGTCGTCCCACTCGCACTCGAGGTACCTGGCGAGCGAACGCTTGGCCTGTACGGCCTGGGCCGCTCCCGCCAGCAGTCCATCAGTATCGGTCATCCAGTAGCGACGTTCATCCATTCTCGCGGGCCAAGTTCGCCTGAGTCGTATGCCGGATCGGCCGGAACGAAGCCCACAACCATGCAGACCACATGCCCCGTTCTAACGTATTGATTTGTATGAATTTGCCATGAAGGACCGGCGGGCGCGTTGCCAGCGGGCCACAACTTCAGCCGTTCGTCAGTCGTTGGGGTCTTCGAGGTTGATGCAGGCTTCGGGATTGAACGGGCGGGTGCAGATACAGGAGAAGATGAGATCCGAGCTACCAGTATTCGTGATGCGTTAGGACACTCCTGCCGGAATGAATGCGAAATCGCCAGGCCTGGACCGAAGTTGGCTCCGGCTGGCCAAGCGCCCGGCATGCCGCAGCCGTGAAAGCGATAGGCGTCGCCGACATCGACGCCAACATCCCAGAGAGCGATTCAGCGAACTCTATACAGGACAACAAGCTCATAGGCTTGTCCCGCAGTACTTGCAGTGGCGCGCGTCCGGGTCGGCCTTCTGCCGAGCAGGTCTAGCAATACGTAACCGAAATAAA
>CALNYN010000046.1:0-25878 GCA_942490755.1 uncultured Gemmatimonadota bacterium | reverse complement strand
CGGTCGCCCTCCTCGGGCCTTCCGGGGTCGGCAAGTCGACGCTGGTCAATCTCCTCGCCGGCAACACCATCGCTGTGACCGGTGAAGTGCGTTCGGGCGACCGGAAGGGACGCCATACGACGGTCCGACGAGAACTCTTCCGGATTCCAGGTGGGGCGCTTCTCCTGGACACGCCGGGCATGCGGGAGCTGCGAGTCGGACTGTTGGATGAGGGCCTCAGTCAGGCATTCGCGGATATAGAGGCTCTGGCCGAGGGTTGTCGATTCCGTGACTGCCGTCACCAGGGAGAACCAGGCTGCGCGGTCTTCGAAGCGGTGGCTCAAGGAAGCCTGGATTCAGGTCGATTGGCGAGCTTTCAAAAGCTCCAGGCCGAGGCCGCACATGAGTTGCGAAAGGCAGACCCACTTGCCCGTGCAGCTGCCCTGACTGAATGGAAGACCTCGATGAAGACCATGAAGCACCACCCGAAATACAAGAGCTGACTGCATCTCGTGAAGAAATGGTGGTTGAAGGTACTGCTGACGCGCGGACTGGTTCAGTATGCAGCGAAAGGTAGGTGAACGTGCCGACGCAGAGAGCCCGGTGGACCCGTTCATCGATCGGGAGGGCTACCTCAGCTTCATTGACCGGGCCGAGACGAGATTCTGCGAAGCGCTCGCGAAGCAGGGGGACGGTTCCCAGTGGAAGGAATGCCCATGAAGGGCGTGTGCATTGAAGGGACCAAGCTGTAGCGGCCATCATTGTGGTCGCGCCGCAGGACTCGAAACTCGTTTGGCAGACTCACGGAGGGTTCGGCATGTGGAAGCCATTGGCAGGGGTAGCGGCGGCAGCCACCATCACGGTCCTGTTTGCGGCGCCCCCCCTCTGGTCCCAGAGCACCCTGGAGGACGAGGCCCTGGCTGCTGCAGCAGCCGTCGCCCTGGAACCGGGAGTCCGCGCGGCCCTGAAGGACGGCCAACCGGTCTCGTTCGAGTATCGGTCGACGTGGGGGGGTACGGTCAAGAGCCGACTCGAAGAATCGCTCGGACTGGCACTCACCCCCGAGCATCGGAGAGGGGCCAGCAGGATCCTGTTGGGCGATCCAATGATGGACGCGGGCACCGCTGTCGTAGAGGTTTGGTTTGGCAGGTGCGAGGCGGCCGGTGACTCAGAGATACTCAAGATCCGCATCTACTCCTTCGCATTCCAACGCGAGGGCCAGGAGTGGGGCCTTCTGCGCGCGGCTCGGCTGGGGACGACCGAGGGCGGTTGCGACGGAGACCTGAACGAACCGCAACCTGTGCAGACGTGAACGAAAGCAGGCAGCTACGAGGCGTGGGCCGCCGTTCGAGGTGACCACCCAGACATTGACGTGCCGCAATCCAAATGGTGAAGATCGGTCCGGAAACGGACGTGTTCGGGTCGTGCGCTGACCGCCAGGCCAGCCGCCCCGTTGATCTTCGAGATCGTCGCATACTCAAGAGAGAGGGAACATGAGCAAAGGATCACCGCTGGCTGCTGTGCTGCTCTTGGTAGCTGTCATGTCCGGCTGCGCAGGACCCGAATCCGGCCAGGCAATGGTACAGGAAACCGATGTACAGGCCGTTCAGGAAGCGCCGGAGTACTTCCTTCTGCGACCGGAGGTCGAGAAGGCCTACGGATACACCCACGCCGTCAAGATCGGCAGCGACATCAAGATCTCGGGCGCCGTGAGCATGGACGATCAGGGTAACCCGACCGCCGTCGGCGATCTCGAGCAGCAGATGAAGAACGCGTACGCCGATCTCGGGAAGGTGCTCGAGCATTACGGCTGCACCTTCGACGACGTGATCGTCGAGAACGTATTCACGACGGACATGGCGGGGATTCCTCGAGATCGCCGCATACCGGGGATCCATCTACACGAAGCAGTTTCCGACAGGAAGCTGGCTAGAGGTCAAGGGGCTGGCCCTGCCCGAGTTCCTGATCGAGATCGAGCTGGAGGCGCACAGGTCCGAGTAAGCTCGGTTTCTTCGAATGAGGGACGCACGATCAGCCTCCCCGTGCGCGGGCAGCGTGTGTCCTGCTCAGGCGGTCGGTACGTACCTCGCAAGACAAGGAGAGCTCATGAGCAGTGTCCGGCCCACCATCATGCTCATTGTTCGCGGCCTGAAGTCTGACCTGCCGCAAGAAGAGCTAGAGCGCCGCTACAAAGAGCGAATGCCCCAGTTCCGGGAGGTTCCGGGCCTCGTCCAAAAATACTACTCCGTCGACGAATCCACCGGAGAGTGGGCGGGCATCTATCTGTGGGATTCCGATGAGTCGCTGGCGGCCTATCTCGAATCGGATCTGCGAAAGACCATTCCTTCCGCATACGAGCTCACCGAACCGCCTCGAGTAGAGCGATTTCCGATCGTCGACGTGCTTCGAACTTGATGGATAAGTCTCGAGACCTCCGAGCCGCCGTGTCCTGCCTCCTCGGCGTCCTTCTGTCTTCCGGCTGTGCCGGGGAGACCAACCGGATGGCGGAAGCGGCGGATCCCGACGAGGAGGTCTGGATCGATCTGTTCGACGGCGAGACGCTGGACGGGTGGACCGCCAAGCTCCACGGCCACGAGGTCGGGGACAACTACGCGAACACCTTTCGGGCCGAGGACGGCCTCATCAAGGTTCGCTACGACGGCTACAACGAGTTCGGCGATCGCTTCGGCCACCTGTACTACGACACGCCGTTCTCGCACTATCGCCTGGCCCTGGAATACCGCTTCGTCGGCGAGTTCATGGCCGATGCGCCCGAGTACGCGCGGCTCAACAGCGGCGTGATGTTCCACTCGCAGGATCCGCGGACCATGCCCGTCGGACAGGACTGGCCCATCTCCGTCGAGGTCCAGCTCCTGGCGGAGGAAGAGGAGGGGCAGCCGCGTCCGACCGGCAACATGTGTTCGCCCGGAACCGCGATCGTCTACGAGGGCCAACTGGACGAGCGCCACTGCATCGAGTCCAGCGCCGGCACGTATCCGAAGGACGTCTGGGTGAGCGCTGAGCTAGTGGTGCTGGGCGATTCGCTCGTGCGGCACGTGACCGAAGGCGAGCAGGTCATGGAGTACACGCATCCCCAGATCGGCGGAGGGGTGGTGAGCGGGTACGATCCGACCCAGAAGCAGGATGGCGACTGTTGGCTGATGGGTTCATCGCCTTGCAGGCGGAGGGACAGGAGGTCGACTTCCGCAACGTCCGGCTGCTGAACCTGAAGGGATGCATGGATCCGGAGGCCCTCAACTTCAAGCGCTATTACGTGGCTTCAGACTCTACGGCCTGCCGGTACTGACGTGATTCGGATCACCGTTCTCTGGATTCTGGGAATCGTCCTCCTCGTTCCCTATGCCGTCTATCGCCTCCTCTTCCAGGCGCAGCCGGACGAATACGCTTTCCTGATCGTATTCCCCCTGTTCTGGATCTTCGGATTCTGGGGTGTGGTGGGACCCCTGTTCGCCGCCGTGAAAGCACATCGGCTGATCAAAGCGCTGGAGGCCGCACATGACGCGGGCTCACTGCAGACGGCCTTCGAGGAGAACGAAGGGGACGACGTGCTCATCGAGATGATTCGCAGTGAGAACAGGATTCCGAGATGGCTGGCCCGGAGGATATACCATCGGGTCAAGCCCAGATTGTTGGAACTGGCGACCGAGAGTGAGTCTGCGGACCGCTCACCAGACGACACAGGTTTCGATTGAGTGAGCCATCGGAGGAACGGCCCGACGCACGACGCGCTGCCACTTCCCAACATTGGTATTTTGGACGATGATCGAACGGTTCGCGCTCTCTCGGCCATCCCAATAGCAAAGGAGTAAGCCATGTCCACCGTCGTATCCTGGAATCTGCAACTGGCCATCCGCGACGGCCGAATCGACGATTTCCGGTCGTTGATGAACGAAATGGTCGAGTCCACACGGGCCGAAGCCGGGGCCCAGGCATACGAGTGGTTCATCACCGAGGACGGCACGGTATGTCATCTCTATGAGCGGTATGCGGATTCAGCGGCCACGATGATTCATCTTGGCGCGTTCGGATCGAAGTTCGCCGAACGATTTCTCTCCTGTGTCGAGCCCACCGGCTTCAGCGTGTACGGAGATCCGAGCGGCGACGTGCGTGAGGTGCTCGATGGCTTCGGCGCAGTTTATCTCGGGCCCTTCGGCGGCTTCGCCCGCTAGAGTGTGCTCTTCGTGCGGCTCGCAGGGTCTGCTGGAGGAACATGATGCACGTCAATCTTATGTGGCTTCTCTCGGCCAGTCTGCTCCTGAGCGCCGGTCCTGTCCTGGCCCAGGCCGGGACCGAACAGCCGGGGCGCAAGGCCCAAGCCACCAGCGTACCGGCTACTCCCGACGATGGCGGGCCCCGGAACTGGGAAGTAACGGGTGTGACCCGGTCCTTGAATCTCAGGCAAGAACCCTCCACCGAGGCGAGGGTCATCGCCGGGTACGCGCCTGGCACGATTCTCGACAATCTCGGCTGTCAGAGCGTCGACAGCCACGTGTGGTGCGATGTCCAGGAACTGGGTGGAGGGCCGCGCGGATATGTCTCTGCGGAATTTCTCGGGCCTGCCGTATCGCCCGACGGTAGTGTCGCGATGGGCCCCGACGATTCGGCGCTGCGCGCTGGCCAGGGCGATTTCGATGCTAGCGGTTCGATCCCCTGTGCCCAGTCCACGGGGCAACCCATGGGTTCATGTAGCTTCGCTGTTGCCCGTGCCGGAGGCGGCTACGCCACGGTCGTAATCGACAGGCCTGACGGGCGTACCCGTGCGATCTATTTCCGTATGGGACTTCCGATCGGTGCGGATACCAGCGAGGCGGATTGGGGAGACTTCAGTGCGACACGCGAGGGTGATCTGAACCTCGTTCGGGTCGGCGGAGAACGCTACGAGATCCCGGATGTTGTGGTCCTCGGCGATTGACGAATTCGGGTTGGCCTGCCGGGCAGGGGTACCTGGAGGGATCCGGGTAGAGCTGCGCTCGGCAGCAAAGCATTGAGCTTCTCATCTCGCGATTTCGTAGTTACGCTGCCTGTGTACAGACGTGTCATCGGGCGCCCCGCAGGACGCACCCGGACCGTCAGGATGTTCCGATCAACCTGGAGGAATCATGCCGAGAGTTATCTTCACGCACGCGGTCAGTGATCGCGATCTGTGGGCGAGCAAACACTCCGACAGAGTCGCCGCCTTCGCGGCTCGTGGGGCTCGAACGTTGTCGACTACCTCGACAGTGAAGGAAGCAATCAGGTCTGCGTGTCCGTCGAGGTGCATGACGTGGAGGGGATGAAGACAACCATGGCCTCGCCCGAGATCGAGGCGGCGAAAAAGGCTCACGGAGTCCTGGAACCCATCGTCATGTTTATGGAGAATGGGTGAGCCCCGTGGGTGGCGGCAGCACCTTTGACCTCGATGGCCAGGTCGCCGTCGTCACTGGCGGCAACGGTGGCATCGGCCGAGGCATTGCGCTCGGATTGGCGGGCGCCGGGGCAAAGGTCGCCATCTGGGGCCGAAATGAAGCGAAGAACACAGACGCCCTCGCGGCCCTCCAATCGGTAGCCCCGCAGGCCATGGCCCTGCAGGTCGACGTGGCTGACCGGAGCCAGTTGCAACCAGCGCTGGCCGCCGTGGAAGATGAGCTGGGGCCGGTGTCGATCCTGGTGAACAATGCGGCAATCGGCATCTTCGGTGGAGTTCTGGACCTCTCTGCCGAGGACTGGGATCGCGTCATCGAGATCGACCTGACGGCATGCTTTCTACTGTCCAAGTACGCCGCGCAGGCGATGACGGAGCGGCAGGCAGGCAAGATCATCAACCTCGCGAGCACCTACTCGCTGTCCGGTTCCGCATTCGCGCCGTCGTACAGCGCGGCCAAAGGGGGGATCATGCAGCTCACAAAATCCCTCGCAATCGAGCTCGCACCCCACAACATTCAGGTGAACGCCATTCTTCCCGGCTGGATCGATACCGACCTCACGGAGCCGATCAAGGCGATGCCGCTGTACGAGGAGATCCTGACCCGAACGCCGGCCGGCCGCTTTGGAACGCCCGACGAATGCGCCGGAGCTGCGGTGTTTCTCGCGTCAGACGCGGCGCGCTTCGTGACAGGAACGGCGCTCGTGGTTGACGGAGGATACGCCATTCGGTGAGCGGACCGGGATCCGATGCTAGCGCAGAGCTCACCACATACAAGTGCGATACCCCATAGAGGGAAGTTGTCATGAACTCAGATAGGTCATCCCAGGTAGTTGCGACCCTGGCGCTGTGCGTCACGTGCATCCCCCTCACCGCCGCCTGTACGGATGAAGCGACGGAAGCGATCGAGACCCGAACGCCGCTGCCGCGCCCTGCCGCAGTGGACGTTCGACTCGACCATGGTCTTCCCGGGTGACGGCTCGCTGATGCACGCAGAGGATGGCATCGCGCTTCCGGATGGCCGTCTGATCGTGGGCGACGAGGTCCACGGGCTGCGTCTGATCGAACTCGACGGCAGCAGCGCCGGGTTCGGCGACATGGCAGCGGCCGGATACGTCCACAACCCTCCGGAACAGAGTGGCGGTCCCAACGGAATCTCGCTCGAACCGGGCGGAACCCACCTGCTGGTGGCGGACATCTTCCAGGGCAGGATCTACCGGGTGGAATTGGCGACGGGCGCAGCGGAACTGGTCTATCAGCACCGCTATGGGGTCAACACGGCTGTGCGCGATTCGAGGGGGGCGATCTGGTTCACCCAGAGCGCGCACAACACCCCCGAGGAGGGTGAGGCACGCATGTGGGCGACCGTGGACATATCCCTGCTCCCGAAGGTGCCCTGCTACGGCTGGGATGGGAGGACGGTGAGTTCGCCTCGGAGGCCGAGGTCATGGTGGACTCGCTGTACTTCGGCAACGGCGCGGTCATCGATGAGACGAGCGGCCACCTCTACGTGGCCGAGACAATGGGACGCCGCGTGCTGCGCTATCGGGTGGATCTGGACGCCGGGACGTTGAGCGAGCGAACCGTATTCTTGGACGGCATGGAGCCGGACAACCTCGAGCTGGACGGCGAAGGGCACCTCTGGGTGGCCCTGCCGCTTTCGAACGGGCTGCTGGTGGTCGACACGGAGACCGGCGAGCGCCACATGGCCTTTCGCTCTCAAACCCCCACTCAGCTGGAATCGGCCGAGGAATTCACCCGCCGCGGCGAGTCCGGGATCCCACGAATGGAGCTCTTTACGCCGGCCTCGTGGGCCCCGCTGCCGGGGCCCCGTCACGGGGCTCATCCTCAGTCCTGACGGAGGTCCGGTGTATCTGACGAACCTCGGGAACGCCCTGGTGCGGCTGCCCCGGTGAAGGCGGCCTCAGTGCACGTAGCTGCCGGCGTTCACATCGATTGTGGCGCCGGTGGCGTGGTCGGCCAGGCCACTGGCTAGCAGAACGACCAGGGGTGTGACGTCGGCGGGTTCGGTGAGGCGGGCGAGCGCCAGGTCGCCCGTCACGCGGTCCTCGCCGTGTTCGTCGATTACCTCCTGCGCCATCTCCGTGCGGACGAACCCGGGCGCTACGACGAAGGCGCATATTCCGGCTTTGCCGTAAGAGCGCGCGATGCTTCGCGTGAGGGCCACCACACCTCCCTTCGACGCCGCATAGCTCATGTACTCCGGAGTGTCGCCGCGGAAGGCTGCCCGCGAGGCGATGTTGATGATCCGTCCACCTTCATGTTGCTGAAAGTGGTCGATGGCGAGGCGGCTCAACAACTCCACCGCCCGCAGGTTGACGGCCATCGTCAGATCCCAGTCATCGCGCCATTCAGCGGTAGGCATGCTGGGGGGCATCTTGAGCGCGATGCCAGCGTTGTTCACCAGTACGTCGAGACGTCCGTAGGTCCCAACGACCTCGTGGAACAGCCGTTCACACGAGGCCGGATCGGCGAGGTCGGCCTGGAAGGCGCCGGCGTCATGCCCGAGGGTTTCGACCAGGGCTTCGGTCTTGGCGCGGTTCTGGTTGAAGTGAGCGGCGACAGTGGCCCCGGCCCCGGCCAGGCCCTCGGCCAGCGACCGTCCGATGCCCCGACTCGCTCCGGTCACCAGAACAGTTTTCCCTGCGAGATCGACGTGCATGGACGACCCGACCCTTCGTCGAGATTCAGTGGCGCTCGTCGGACGGAAGGGTTCGATGGTTGCGCGAGCGCCGACTCGGATTTTAGCCTGCCCCCGTGCACTTGAGCGAGTCCCACAGCGTTCGGGAGTAACCTGGCAGGCAGCATAGCGGTGAACTATCCCTGCGCCCCCTGCGCATCTCTGACGCCGAGATCCTGGCCAGAGCGTTCGCCGCGATCGGTTGGAACAAGCCGGCGGCTCAGTTCCGGCTCTATCTCCGCGAACAGGAGGAGGGACGGCGCTGGGTGAATGTGGCCGAATGGGACCACGCCGTCGCTGGGTACATCACGGTGCTCTGGGAATCTGAGGATCCAAGGTTCCGCGATTCCGGAATTTCCGAGGTCGTTGACCTGAACGTACTGCCGGGTTTCCGTCGCCAGGGAATCGGACAGGCCCTTCTGTCTCATGCCGAGGCTGAGGTCAGGGCACGGGCGGACGTGATTGGGATTCGGGTCGGACTTCATTCCAGATACGGGTTCGCACAGCGACTCTATGTCCGAAGCGGGTACGTGCCCGACGGAGAAGGGGCGATCAGGAGAGGAGCCGCTGTCGACGAAGACGCGATGGTACCACTGGACGACGAGACCACACTTCGTCTGACGACATCCCTCAACCGCTGACCGCGATCGAGCGCACCAGGTCTTGGACCAGCGGTACCACGGCCAGGTGCTTTCCGTTGTAGTCGTTCCCGCCGGTCGTGACCACAACCAGCTCCAGGGCCGGAACCACGAAGATGAACTGGCTTCCCCACCCGTTGGCCACGGTCACCTCGAAACGTTCGCCTCCGGCTCCGGTCATCAGCGTCTTCCACCACAGGTAGGCGTAGCCCTCGAAGCGCTCATGGGTGTCCACCGACCACGCCGTGGACCGCTCGATCCAATCGCCCTCGAACAACTCGGTGTCACCCCATGCCCCGCCACTCACGACCACCTGGCCCAGCTTTGCCATGTCCCTCGGCCGGAGCTCCAGGCTTCCATCCATGAGGTTGTAGCCGTCCGTCCTCATTCCTCCCCAGTCCCAGGTTCGGATCGAGAGAGGCTCGAAGAGCGTCTCTTTCGCGAACTCCTCAGCGTGTCGGCCCGTGGCCTGGTGAAGTACTCCGGCCAGGAGATCCACGTTTGCGCTCACGTAGTCCCAGTCCTCGCCCGGACTTCCTGATACGGAGCGAGACAGCGCACGCCGAAAGAAATCGGGACCCGTGCCGTGCAGGTTGTCGGCGTCGGCGCGGCTCCAGTCGAGGGCCATGGTCATGGTCAGGAGTTGCTTCAGGGTGAGCCCGTCCCAACCACGCCCGAACGCTTCTAGAGGCACCAGGTCCGCAAAGAAGTCCGCCACGAGAGACTCCTCGCTGGGAATCGAACCGGCCTCGATGGCCAGGCCGACCAGGAGGGATGAGACGCTCTTGGTGCAGGAGCGCAGGGGATGGAGGTCGTCGGGTCGGTAGCCGTGGAAGTACTCCTCCAGCACCAGCGCGCCGCCCCGAGCCACCAGGACGGAATGAAGGACGCCCGCGTCACCTCCCACAACGGCATCGACAAGCGCTTCCAGGGCCTGCGGATCGATTCCAACGTCTTCGGCAAGTGTCACAGGCCACCCGTCCGGTTCACCCGGTGGCTCTCGGTAGGTGTACCGCTCCGTCCCGGGGTCGAGGCCCTGCTCCCGCCAATCCATAGGCCAGGCACGAAGTGCGGGATAACGCTCGAGAGGGCGGAACGGCAGCTCCACGTCGGCCGCGCCCCCGTCGGGATACAGGAGCTGGCCCACGAGCGCCTGCTCGGCGGAACTGACTTCTCCCACGAGCCTGATCCCGGTGTCCATCGACACCTCTACGCGGCCATTCGCGTAGGTGACTGAGCGACACGGTGTCTCGTTGACCTTCAGCAGTCCCCGGACGTCATGGACCATGCACGTCAGCCCGCCATCGGCCGCCCGCGTGAATTCCCACAGAAACTCCTCGCCCCCGGCTTCGAGGATCCATACGCCGTCCGTGATCCGCTGGGGCAAGTCCTCCTGGGCGACAGAGGATCCGGGGGCTCCGAGGAAAGCGCCCACGAGTATCGCCGAGAAGAGCACTCCGATTCTCCTCACTCTGGCCATGGTCAATCACCCTCCTCGAGCTTCCTGAGACAGGCCTCGTGGGCCCCCTGAATGATAGTGGTTTCTCAGCGTTCGAGTATGGTTGGTCGCGCTCGGCGTACACGGAAGGCTATCGTAGTCGGCAATCTTCAAGCAGATAACTCAGGCAGCGGAATCATCATGAACTGGGAAGCTCTGGGAGCGATAGCGGAACTCCTCGGTGCGATCGGCGTGATCGCGACCCTGGTCTATCTTTCCGCTCAGATCAGGCACAACAACGATCAACTTCGAGGTGCGGCCACGACGGCGGTCTACGAGTACCAGCGGACGCTCACCGAGATGTTGAGTGCAGACCCGGAGCTGTACAAGATCGCGCTTCGCGGAAACGAAGACCTTGCGTCCCTCGATCCGTGGGAGCAGCAGCGCTTCACGATCTGGTGCATCCACGAAACGGGGATGTGGGAAATGTGCCATCGGCTGCTTAAGCAGGGCGCGCTTGATCAAGAACTCTACAACGGGAAGGAAGCCTACTGGCTCAAGCTGCACAGCTCACCCGGCCGGCGAGAGTGGTGGTACACACACTCGGTCATGCTCAGCTCAGATTTCTATGCGGATGTTTCGGCTCAGCTGGAGGCGATTAAGGTTCAAAGGCTCGGCGAGGCGATTCCGATCTTCGACTCGACCGACCACAACGTTGTATAGCGGAGACTGACGGACCCTTCTCAAGGACACGGAACCATGCTCGAGAGACTCCGAAGATCCACCTCGCTCGGCCTGCCGGTGGCCGTGCTATGTCTGCTTTCTGTCGCCGCATGCAATTCAGGAGAGACGGGGTTGGACGCCGAGGCAATGACGGAATTCGGTGCCCGCTACACCGCCGCCTGGTCCAGCCACGATCCGGTCGGCGTTGCGTCGTTCTACAGCGCGGACGGATCGCTGACCGTCAATGACGGCGACCCCGCGGTAGGTCGCGAGGCCATCGCCGCCGTCGCACAGGGATTCATGACCGCGTTCCCGGATCTCGTGCTCGAGATGGACTCCCTGCGCATCGCGGAGGGATCCGTTCAGTATCACTGGACCTTCTCGGGGACGAACTCGGGGCCGGCCGGAACCGGAAAGGCCGTCCGGTTCAGCGGCTACGAAGAATGGACGATGGGTTCCGATGGTTTGGTAGCGGAGTCGCAGGGTCATTTCGACGAAGCCGAGTACAATCGGCAGCTCGCCGTTGGATTCGGGGTCACAGACGGGGAAGCGTTCTCTGCAGACGGAGTGCCGATCCGGTACGAAGTGCATGGCACGGCTGAGCCGGCCCTGGTGTTGGTGCACGGATGGACGAACAGTCGCGCGATCTGGGGCATTCACCCGCAGACGCTGGCGAGCACGCACCGCGTGGTGGCACTGGACCTGGCGGGGCACGGCTTGTCAGGCGAGGATCGCGTCGACTGGACCGTGGACGCCTTCGGCGAAGACGTAGCGGCGGTTGTTGAACAGCTGGAGTTGGAGAGCGTCGTCCTCGTCGGCTTCTCGATGGGTGCCGGCGTAGTCCTCGCGGCGGCCGAGAAACTGGGCAACCGCGTACTGGGTGTGGTGTTCGTCGACGAACTCAAGAGCCCGGAGTATGTACTGAATCCCGGGGACATCGAACAGATGATTCCGGCCCTGCGGCAGCTCTGGGGCAACCCGGCTGCGGTCCGCGCTTTCGCGTTCACGCCGGAAGCGCCCGACTCGCTGATCGACCAGGTCGTGGAGAAAATGGGGGAACAGCCGCGAGAGTACTGGTTCGACGTACTTCGTGCGTACGATGCCTGGATGGCGACCGATCTCAAGCCTGTCCTGCAGCGTATCGAGGTCCCGCTTGCGGCGATCAACACTGCGATGCCACCGACTGACGTCGAAGCCTGGCGTCGGTACGACGCTTCGTTCACGGTCGATACGATGGCCGGCGTGGGCCACGCGGGAATCCTCCTTCGGCGA
The DNA here is from genome assembly GCA_942490755.1 of uncultured Gemmatimonadota bacterium. Lineage (GTDB taxonomy): Bacteria > Gemmatimonadota > Gemmatimonadetes > Palauibacterales > Palauibacteraceae > Carthagonibacter. The sequence continues at coordinate 13,705 of CALNYN010000046.1, read as the reverse complement.
GTCGAGGACTTCGACGCTCGGCTTCTCGCGATCGTCGACCGATTTGTGTCGACGGAGGGAACGGATCGGGCGAAGTAGCCTGACACACTCTGGACTCCCCCTGGGAGGTAGGTCGCAATGAGAACCGTGACGAGGGCAATCCTGATAGTCTCGCTCCTCACCCCAGTGTCGGTTCTGGCGCAGGAGGTCCAGGCCCCGAGCGTCAGCATCCACTTTGCGGCCCTCCAGGGGAACACCGAAGCCATCGACCAACACATCAAGGCCGGGTCGGACCTGAACGCCAGGGATCCGTATGGATCCACGCCGCTGATCATCGCAGCGACCTTCGGCAAGACTGAAGTGGCGAGGGCGTTGATCGAGGCCGGGGCCGATCTGGACATGACCAGCAGCGACGGGGCGACCGCGCTGCACGCCTCCGCTTTCCTGTGTCACACGGAGATCGTAGAAGCCCTGCTGGACGCCGGCGCGAACAAGTACTTGAGAAACAACTTCGGTAGCACTGCGCTGGAGTCCGTCTCTGCCCCATTCGAGGCGGTCGAAGGCGTCTACGACACGTTCTCGCAGACGCTCGGTCCGTTGGGACTGGAACTGGACTACGACCACATCAGAGAGACTCGCCCGGTCATCGCGGACCTACTGCGGCCTCGGCCGGAGGAACTCGAGGCCGTGGAGTACACACCGGTTCCCGGCGGCGACTGGAAAGTGTCGACACCTGCCGAGCAGGGGCTGGATCCGAAGCTCCTGGCGGAGGCCTACCTCGATGCCAGTGGTTTGCCGACCCTCTACGGGATGCTGGTCATCAAGAACGACCAGCTGATCGCCGAGGCGTACTTCAACGAGGGTGGAGTTGATCAGCTTTCAGGTCGCCAATCGGCGACGAAGAGCTTCGTTTCGGCATTGGTGGGCGTCGCTCTGGAGAGAGGCTGTCTCTCGAGCGTGGATCAGAAGATGGTGGAGTTCTTCCCGGAGCATGCGGCACAGATCGCAGATTCCCGAAAGAAGCAAATCACGATCCGGCACCTGCTGCAGATGCGAGCCGGCTATCCGGATGACGATGCCGAGCGTCAATACCTGGACCGCCTGTTTTTTGCCGACGACTGGCACTGGACTCCGCACCTGGTGGACTTTCCTCTGTTGAACGATCCGGGGACGGAGTTCGCCTACAGCAGTCTGTCGTCCCATCTCCTCGCGATCATCGTGGCACGGACGTGCGATACGGACCTGCACTCGCTTGCCCAGGAGACCCTGTTCACGCCGATCGGCGCCGAGGTGGGCGACTGGACCCGTGATGCGGACAACTACAACTGGGGATGGGGAGAGATCTACGTTACCGGACGCGACATGGCGAAATTCGGCTCGCTGTACCTCAATGGTGGTGAGTTTGCCGGAGCCCGGGTGCTTTCATCCGACTGGGTCAACGAATCGCTGACCAACTACTCCGAGGGCATCAAGCGCTTCGAGAACACGACCAGCAGAAACGGACGCTACCTCAAAGACCTCGGGTATGGCTACCAGTGGTGGTCCGCCACGGCCGGGGAACATCGTTTCGACTACGCTGCTGGACACGGCGGAAGCCTGATCATCCTGCTTCATGACCTCGACATGGTCATAGTCACGACCGCGGATCCGTTGTACGACTTCCCGTCGGAGGAGGCAGCGCCGTTCGAGGGACCCATCATTGACATGGTGGGGAGGTTCATCGCGTCGTTGCCGACGGAATGACGGACATGGAGCCAGCTGGAGTCACCCACTTCGATTGCCCGCAGACGTTCCACGCCTGGCTGATGCGACATCATTCCGAGCGAGACGAGTTGTGGGTGGGTTTCTGGAAGAAGGCCACGGGGCGTCCCAGCATCACGTGGCCGGAGTCGGTGGATGAAGCACTCTGCTTCGGATGGATCGACGGCATCCGAAAGAGCGTCGATGACGAAGCCTACACGATCCGGTTCACGCCACGCAGGTCCCGGAGCACGTGGAGCCTGCGCAACATCCAGCGATACCAGTCGCTGGAGTCGGAGGGCCGAATCGAGCCGGCAGGAGCCGAGGCGTACCGAAAGCGGTGGGAAGAGAACTCTGGAGTGTATTCCTTCGAACGGGAGACGCAGGCCGCTCTGTCCGATGACTACCTCGCCCGGCTGCAGTCGGACGCCGCCGTCTGGGTTGACTGGCAGTCACGTCCTCTCGGATATCGCAAACAGGTCACCCACTGGATTATGAGCGCGAAGCGCGAATCGACTCGCGAACGACGGCTCGAGGCCTTGATCGAGGACTGCGCCGCGGGCCGAAAGGTCAAGCCGCTTCGGCTGAAAGGGGACGGCACGACGTGACGATGCTCGACAACATCGGCCGGACGAGGCTCGTGCCACTCGAGCACATCGTGCCGCCCGAGAGCGGCAGGATTCTCGTGAAACTCGAGTACGAGAATCCCACGGGGAGCATGAAGGACCGGATGGCCCTGGCCATGGTCGAAGCTGCGGAGGCGGATGGCCGGCTTCAGCCGGGTGGTTCGGTGGTCGAGTACACGGGTGGAAGCACCGGGGTCTCGCTCGCCTTCGTGTGCGCCGCGAAGCGAATCCCTCTTCAGATCGTGACATCGGAGGCGTTCAGCAAAGAAAAACGCGATCACATGACCGCCCTGGGCGCGCAACTCACGCTTGTCGGGAGCCCGACCGGCGGAACCACGAAGGCGCTGACTGTCGAGATGATCGAGACCGCGAGAGTCCTGGCTTCCGCTCCCGGGAGCTACTGGACGGACCAGCTCAACAACACCGACCCGCTGCCCAGCTACGAGAAGATGGGCGAGGAAATCTGGGAGCAAAGCAACGGGAAGGTCGGCGCATTCGTCCAGAGTGTCGGTACCGGCGGATCATTGAGAGGGGTGTCCACGCGGCTGAGAGCACACAACCCGGATGTGCACATCGTAGCGGTGGAACCGGCCGAGTCGGCCGTGTTGTCGGGCGGGCCGAGCGGGTCGCACAAGATCGAAGGCACGGGTGCCGGCTTCGTCGTGCCGCTTTGGGAAGGCACACACGCCGGCGAGATCGAGACGGTCTCGACGGAAGAGGCGATGAAAACCGCCCGGCGTCTCGCCCGCGAGGAAGGCATCTTTGCCGGCACCTCTACGGGTGCAAACGTGGCCGTGGCGCTTCGGATTGCCGAACGGCTGGGACCCGGGCACACGGTGGTCACGGTCGCCTGTGACTCGGGGATGAAGTACCTCAGCACCCCGCTGTACTCGGCCGCCGGCTAAGCACGCAGAGACCTGGGCCAGGCCTACTTCCTCTTCGGCCTCTTGGTGGGCTTCGGTTTCAGGGATGTCACGTACTCGTAGCTCATCCTGAGATACGGCTTCAGCGTGTCGGTATCCTCGAGCAAATCGTCAGGCACCGTGACGTACTCCGGCATATTGTACCCGTAGGACTCGAGGGTGTCCGTTCACCGACGTGTAGAGCAGGTTCTTTACCTTCCGCTCCACGTCCGGGCGGGTGGCCAGGAGCCGGTCGTACGCCGCCTTTTGTTCCTCTGAGACCGGTCTCTTCTCCACGCTGCTCAGCCCCTGGCTCGTCCGATCGCCCTGGCTTCATCATCGTCGAAGACGGGCGTCACTTCGCAATCGAGAACTGAATTCCAGTTCAGAAGCCAGTTCGTGACGGCAGCCGCGTCGTCGGATTCGATGATGGCGACGCCTGTCAGGCCGATCAGGTCATGCCATCGACCGATCACCTTGATGGAGTTTCCGTAGTCGGCCCGAATGTCCTCATCGCTCATTGCGCTGAACGCCTTGAGCGCGTCGTGCCTGTGTTCGTCGTGTACTCGCCATGTGGCCATGAACTTCATACACACCTCCGTGTCGATACGTGAAATGGACAGGTACGCTACTATAAACAAATAGCCTGCGGTGAGGCAGGCCGGATTCAGGCCAGCTGGAGACGAAGGAGAAGCAACCCATGAGCCAGGCAGAACAGGACCGTCGTATGGACTACATCGAGTTCGGGACCACGGACATCGAGGCGACCAGGAAGTTCTACTCGGAGGTCTTCGGTTGGGCTTTCACGGACTATGGCCCAGACTACACCAGTTTCAAGGACGGTCGAATGGCCGGCGGTTTTGCGTCAGCTCCGACTGTCACCGCGGGCAGCCCCCTGGTCGTGCTGTATGCCATCGACCTGACTGAGATCGAAGCCGCGATCAGGGAGAACGGGGGGCAGGTCGTCCGGGAGACGTTCGAGTTTCCCGGTGGGCGCCGCTTTCACTTCACGGATCCGGGTGGGAACGAGCTGGCAGTCTGGTCGGACCAGTGAAGTCAGGACAGGTAGGCAAATCGTGACCGGACTGCGCTCGTGGTACGCTGCAGTCGTGACTCTGCACGGCCGGTGAGCCGCTCGGCGATGCCCAGGAAGGCCAGCCCGCTTACCATCAGACTGCGAGCACTTCCGTTGACGGTACGGAGCCGGACGCGATGTCCGGATTCAGTCGGTTCGACGAGCGCCTGCAGATTCCCGTTCGACCATTGGCGAAACGAGCCTTCGGTCCTGATTCTCCCGCCCGCTCGAAGATCGCGGCGACCTCTTCTTCGTTGTATCGTCGCTCTTTCATGACGCAAAGATCATTGCAACGGGCGGCGGCGGCAACAAATGTCGATCTCGATTAGAGGCAGGGCACCGTGGGACATGAGTGTGAAATGGGATTCTCCGATCTCTTCCGCCTGGCGCGGAAGCGGGTCTGGACCTCCGACGAGGAGAATGCCTTCCAGGCCCTGGATCAGGACGCTCGCAATACAGCGGTGAGGCAGCTGGCACAGGAGGCGGGCTGCGTCCGCACCGAAGATCGTCGGGGCACCGACGGCTTGATTTACACAGCCTTCTGGCTGGAAGCCTCCACCGAATTGTAATCCGTGCCCGGGTCAATCAGTTCCGGCGCAACTCAATCACTGACGCCAGTACTGGTTTGCCGCTACAGGGTATGACAGTATCGGGCTGCTGCCGTGATCGGCGCCGGCCGTGACGTCCGTCTGCCACCTGAGTCCCGGAGGGGCGTAGGCCTCGAGTGTCTCTCGAACGGCATTGAAGCCGGTGGCCATCTCGTTTCCCTCCTCGGAGCCCAGGCTGACGTACAGGAACGTCTCCCCCTCACGCGGTTGCTGCAGCGCGCTTCGAAGTTGAGGGATGATCGCCTCACCTCCCACCCAAACAGACGGGCTGAAGGCGAAGTACGCATCGAATAGCTGAGGACGCTCGGTGAGTGCATACAGCGCAAGAAGTCCACCAAGCGAGTGTCCTACGAGGATTCGGTCGCTGTCGGTTCTGAACGCTTGTACTACCGAAGGAATGGCCTCGGTTTCAAGGAAACGCAGAAAGCGGTCGGCCTGTCCGCCCCATGTAACGCCGGCCCCGGCGGGGGGCCTGAAGTCGTCGTCTCGACCCGAGCTGCTGTGCGGCACCTCCACTACGATCGACGGTTCGGCTGCACCGATCCTCGAGAGCGTCTGAGTGGCTCGGTGGATATTCGTGCCTTGAGAAGAACCGTCGAGAACCCACACTACCGGGAATCGTCGATCCGGCTCCCGGGCATACTCGACGGGCAGGTGGAGTCTCAGGGTCATCGACTCGCCGAGCTCGTCCGAGTGAACGGTCAGCTCTGACCGCCTGTCGATGTTCACCGGTCCGTTGTAGGAACTCTTCACCAGAGCAATCGCCGCGCCCGCCCCAACGAGTCCAGCGACAGCCGCGGCGACGACGATCAATGCCGCAACGAGGAGGACGGTCTTCAACTTCGTCATTCAGGACCCTCCAGGTGGTCTTCGAAGACCTGCGCGACTCGCTGCACGATCATTGGGGCTGGACCCGAGATGTTCACGACGCCCGCTACCACCAGGTCGTGCTCGGGTACCAGCAGCAACAGCGTCGTGCCTCCGACCGAACCTCCAGCATGGGCGTATGTGCGGTCTCCGTCGTCCTGCTCGTCGGTGCTCCAACCGATGCCGTAGCCGGTCAACTCGCCATTCAGCAGAGCCTGTGAGGTCTGGAGTTCGGCTAGTGTTTCGGCCTGCAGGAACCCTGGTCCGAGGTGCTGCTGGCCGAACCGGACCAGGTCCTCCGGCGTGGAGAGGAATCCGCCGCCAGCCCACTTGTAGCTGTTGTCCACGTACGGCGCGTTGATGACCGAACCGTCCCCATCGTGCTCGTAGAACGAAGTCCGAAAGCTGACGATCGAATCCGTATGGTCGGCCACCGTGTGCCGGAGGCCAAGCGGCTCGAATACCTCGTCCCGCATGAAGGTGAGAAAGTCCTCACCCGAAGCACCCTCCATCACGGCGCTCAGCAGGTTCCACCCGTAGCTGGAGTAGGAGAACTCGGTGCCGGGCTCGAACAACAGCGAGTCGTCGGCGAAGATCTCGAGTCCGGACGCAACCGTAGGGTATCGTCGGGACGACATCATTTCGTTGCCGCGGTAGTGCCGGATACCTGCCAGGTGTCCGCCGAGCTGGCGGGTCGTGATGGGCCACCGCTTCTCCGGGAAGTCCGGCACGTACGTCTGAACCGGAGCGTCCAGGTCTATCTGCCCGCGTTCGACGAGCAGGCCCAGTCCGGCGGCGGTGATCGGCTTGGAAACACTGCCGACGCGAAACTTGGTCAGAGTCGTAACGCGGACTCCCAGTTCGACATCCGCCCAGCCGAAGCCTTCGGCCCAAACGATCTGGCCGCCAATGCCTACCGCCACCGAGGCACCCGGGATTCCCGCTTCCTCCATGATCTCGAGGATCAGTCTCACGTGAAGCACGGACGGCTTCGATGTAGTCGTCGCCCGCGTGGACTTCGGCGAGACGCAGCGCCTGTCCATGGACCGCGGCAGGCAGAAATCCGGCCACGAGCAAGAGAAGGAGGAAGATCAGCGCTCGCGGGTCCGGGGTACGCGCCCGCCGCAAAGTGTCGGGTCTCATGAAGCCTCGCAGGACGATCGAGAATCGGTGCCGAGATCGGAGCATGAAGAATCACGGTTCCAATACACTGCTGCAAGGAGTGCGGCAGGCGTTACTTTTCTAACTGGCCGCGATCAATTGTCCGCTGCGTTTGACGGAGGTAGTTGATGGCTGCATCCGAAACCAAGCTCGGCTTTCAGGGCACTTGGTCCATGGCCGTCGGCGGCATGGTCGGTGGAGGCATTTTCTCCACCCTCGGCGTGGTTATCGGAATATCAGGTCGTCTGGCGTGGCTGAGCTTCCTCGTGGCGGGCGTGATCGCGTTACTCGCCGGCTACAGCTACACCAAGCTGGCGCAACGGTACGGTGAAGGGGGCGGAGCGTTCACGTTCCTGCGGAAGATCCACCACGAGGGGTTCGCGGGCAGCCTGGCGTGGGTCTTGATCTTCGGGTATGTGCTCACCAATTCGGTCTACGCGTTCACGTTCGGTGAGTATCTGAATCATGTTCTGCCGCTCGGACCGGCTGGCGCCCGTGTCTCGGCCGTGGCCATCCTCCTGGTCTTCCTCGGGGTGAACCTGCTCGGGACCGGAGAAGCGGGCGGTGTCGAGGTCCTTCTCGTATGGTTCAAGCTGGCGGTGCTGCTGTGCCTGGCGGCCTTCGGCCTGTCCCACTGGGATCCGGCGCTCCTGTCGCGAGGGGTCCCGAACGCAAACATCGGGACGGCCATGGTCGGCGCCGCCTCCGTGTTCATGGCCTACGAGGGGTTCCAGCTACTGACCTACGACTACGAGGACATACGGGACCCCGACAGGACGCTTCCGAAGGCAGTCCTGTCAGCCATCGTGATCGTGATCGCGACGTACATAGCGGTCGCGCTCGGAACCGCCATGCTGATCGGTGCGGACACCGTCGTCGAGTACCAGGAGATCGCTCTCTCGATCGCGGGACAGGAAGTAATGGGATCCGCCGGCGTCGCGATCGTCACGGTGGCAGCGGCCTTCTCGACTGGATCGGCGATCAACGCCACGTTGTTCGCTACGGCGCGCCTGTCCGAGGAAGTGGCGAGCGCGGGCGAGCTGCCAGCGGGACTCGAGCATCGGAACCGAAGGAAGGTGCCGGATCGAGCCCTCGTCTCTCTGGCTCTCCTGGCAGCCCTGTTCGCCGCGGTAGGTTCTCTCTCGTCCCTCGTCGAGTCGGCCAGCCTCGCCTTCCTGTTCACGTTCGCCGTGGTGTCAGGAATCGCGTTCACCCGGCGCGCAGGGTCCAGACTTCTCACTGGGGCCGGCGCGCTCGGTGCCGGGGCGGCGACAGTCACACTGGTCGTTCGCCTCGCCCGCGGCGCTCCCCTTTCTCTCGGGCTGTTCACCCTGGTCGTTCTGGTGGCGGTATTCGGTAGACCCCTCCTCATGGGGGAAGCTCGGAAGCAAAAGTCGTCGTGATTACACGTCCCTCTCGAACCTGAAGAAGCACCGTTCGAACAGATTGCTGCAAGGAGCGACGTAAGCGCTACTTTTCGTGTGGCGGATGGCGAGCTTCAGGGAGCACGCATGGCATACAGCGCTTTCGATGATGCAAAACTGAGCCAACAGGACGGGGGGACGAGTGATCAGTAGCCTGACCGCGTTGTTCATCATCTTCGCTGCCGTGATCGGCAGTGCGTCGATGGTGGCCATATTCGCTTACTTCCTCCACCGCATCCGCCAGATAGAAGCCGGGAACACGGGCAATGCTGGTTCGCAGCAGTTGTCCGGCGAGGTGAGTCAGATGCGCGAGGAACTGCTGGCGGTCCAGGAAGAGATGTCCGCGCTGACCGAGCGGCTCGACTTCACCGAGAAGCTATTGATGCGCGGCGACGACTCCGCCGACACCAATGACTGAAGGGGAGACGATGCGTACCGCAATTCTCGGGTTGACACCGTGCTTCGCGGTCCTGGCCCTGGCGCCCAGCGGCCTGGCCCAGGAATCCGAGCCGGCTCCCGGTGTGGAGCTCACCTATGCCGTGGGGGCCGACCTCTCGTTCCTGAAGGCGGCTGAAGATCGCGGCGTGCAGTTCAAGGAGGACGGGGTGGTCCGCCCCGGGTTGGACATCTTCAGGGACCACGGATACGACTGGATTCGACTCCGGGTGTTCCACACGCCGACCGAGCTACCCAACGACCTGGAATACACGATCGTCCTGGCTCAGGAGGCCAAGGCGCGCGGTTTCAGATTCCTGCTCGACTACCACTACGCAGACGGGTGGGCCGACCCGGGCAAACAACCGACGCCCGCCGCGTGGGACACTACGGACATCGACGTGCTGGTCGATTCGGTGTACACCTGGACCCGAAGCACCATCGAGGCCTTTCGCGAGGCCGGAGTCATGCCCGAGATGGTTCAGATCGGGAACGAAGTTCGAAACGGAATGATGTGGCCCCTGGGCCGTTTGCCGGAGAACTGGGACAACTTCGCCCGCCTGTTCAAGGCGGGGGTCGACGGTATCGATGCCGGTCGGGGTCAGGCCCCACGCCCGCTGATCATGCTTCACTACGACAACGGGGCCGATACGGACGGGGCCAAGGCCTTCTTCGACCGGTTCAACGACTACCACATTCCGTACGACATCATCGGCTACTCGTACTACCCCTGGTGGCACGGTACGCTGGTGCAGCTTCGCGACAACCTCCTGTCCACGCTGGGCAACTACCCGGACAAAGATGTGATCCTGGTGGAAGCGGGCTACCGGCCCCGGGTGTATGAGAGCGGTGAGTTTGCCGGGCTGCCGCCTTACCCCGAAGACGCTCCAGGAGGCCCTCGAAAGGCCTTCCTGGAGGCGGTGAACGAGACGTTGCTGGGGATCTCGGACAGGAGGATCAAGGGCATATTCTGGTGGGAACCGGCCAGCGGCTGCGACCGCGACTACTTCGACGCGGACTGCAATGCGCGCCCGGTCATCACCGTTTTCGACAAGTACAAGCGTAAGTGAAGCTGAATGGCTGAAATGCAGAGGTACATAGCCTTTCTCAGGGGAATCAACGTCGGCGGACACCGGGTAAAGATGGACAGGCTCCGGGAACTCTTCGAGGAAATGGGCTTCTCGAACGTCTCCACGTTCATTGCCAGTGGAAACGTGATCTTCTCAGCGAGTTCCGGCGATGTCGGTTCGTTGACCGCCAGGATCGAAAAGTGCCTTGCTGAGCGACTCGGCTACGACGTGGCGACCTTCATCAGGTCTACCGCTGAGCTCGAAGCCATAGCGGCTTTCGAAACCGGCAATTCCGGGTCAGGCGAGCCGTCCACTTCCTCCCTCTACGTGATCCTCCTGCAGGCCCCTGTTGCTGACGATCTGCGTGCTACACTCTCCGGCCTCAGATCAGAGATGGACGAGTTCCAGTTCTCGGAACGCGAGATCTACTGGCTGATTCAAGGAAAGATCAGCGAATCGCCGTTGTTTGGCAGGGAATTCGAGAAGGCGACACGGGGAGTTCCAAACACGACGCGAAACCTCACGACGATTCGCCGGCTGGTCGCGAAATTGGGAAAAGAGCAGGCAACGGCATGATCGAGCAGCCGACGCTGGCCACGGACCGCCTCGTGCTCCGACCGTTCACGCTGGGAGATGCCGACGACGTGCAACGCCTGGCCGGAGCCGCGGAAATCGCGGATACGACGCTGAACATCCCGCACCCCTATGCGGACGGGATGGCTGAAGCCTGGATCGAGTCCCACGCCGATGCGTTTCGGGACCGGGAACGGGTGGTCCTGGCGATCACCACTGCGGGGGTTCTCGTCGGGGCGATCAGTCTTCGGCTCGATCTCGGGCACAAGCGCGCCGAACTCGGTTACTGGATCGGTCTTCCGTTCTGGGGGCAGGGGTACGCCACTGAGGCGGCCGAGGCTATGGTCGGATACGGATTCAAGGAACTCGGGCTGAACCGAATATTCGCCCATCACCTGGGGCGCAACCCGGCCTCCGGGCGCGTGCTGGAGAAGGCCGGTTTCGTGCACGAGGGATTACATCGCGCACACGTATTGAAGAACGGCCGCTTCGAGGACCTCCACTCGTTCGCCGTTCTGCGGGCGGACTAAGGCTTAGGAGACAAAGTTTGGATACTCACGCATCTCTGATCTTCACAGAGTTCAGTTCGACCGGTCTTCTGGCGGCGATGGAGGGCGACGATGTCGCGCTCTCCGGCATCGCTTCCGTTGAGCAGTGCGGACCGGGAGACCTCGTGTTCGTTTCTGATGCGCAAGCCGTGGAGACGATCCGGAACCGGGAGCCTTCGGCCGTGGTCACGAGCCCGGCATTGCAGGAACTGCTGTTGGCCCTGCCGGATCTCACCGTGCTGGTCGCTCCCAATCTCAAGCTGGCGCACGCGTTGATCCGGCAGCGCTACGTGGATCGCGACGTGCTCGACTCGGAGTGGCCGGCGATCCACCCCTCGGCAGTCATCGGCCCCGATTGCGAGCTCGGGGAGGGTAGCCGGATCGGCCCGCTGGTCGTCCTGGGAGGTGGAGTCCGCGTGGGGGACGCAACGGCCATCATGGCGGGTACGGTTGTGGAACATGGGGCCGTGATCGGCAGCCGTACGGTCGTTCATCCGAACGTGACCATCGGCTACGACTGCGAGATCGGCGACGAGGTCATCATCCAGTCCAACGCGGTCATCGGGGCCGAGGGGTACGGATTCGCCCAGGACGAGAAGGGGCGGAGTCATCGCATTCCCCAACTCGGCCGGGTCGTGATCGAAGACCGGGTATCAGTGGGCGCGGGGACGTGCATCGATCGAGCGACCTATGGCGAGACGCGGATCGGCGCCGGCACCAAGCTGGACAACCTCTGCCACATCGCACACAACGTCGAGATCGGCCGGGATTGCCTGCTCACGGCCATGTTCGTCACGGGGGGTTCCGCCAAGCTCGGCGATCGGGTGGTGGCCAGCGGACAGACCGCGGTGCTGGATCACCTGGAAGTGTGTAGCGACGTATTCCTGGTCCGGAGAGCAGGCGTCGCCGAGGACATCGACCAACCCGGGATCTATGCCGGTGCGCCGGTCGAGCCGTACGCGACTTACCTGAAGAACACGGCAGTGGCCAGGGACCTTTCCGGTCTTCGGAAGAGGGTCCGGCAGTTGGAGAAGGCGCTCCGGCAGCAGGCGATTGAAGGCGAGCGATGAGACAAAAGGCGCTGATTCCTCTAGTGGCCACGTTGTTCACCTGTGCCGGGGCGCTGACGCCGCAGGAATCCGTGGGCCAGGCTCCGCAGGCGTCCACCATCATGATCGTTCACGGAGCATGGGGAGGCGGTTGGGCCTTCCGCGAGGTCGAGCAACTTCTGCGTGACTCCGGCTACCAGGTCTACCGTCCCACGCTGACGGGACTGGGTGAGAGGTTCCACCTGGCCACTTCCGAGGTAGACCTCGAGACGCACATCACGGACATCGTCAACGTCTTCGAATTCGAAGAACTGGAGGATGTGGTTCTCGTAGGCCACAGCTATGGCGGAATGGTGGTGACAGGGGTGGCGGATCGGGTATCCGATCGAATCCGGCACCTGGTGTACCTGGACGCCTTCGTCCCCCTGGACGGCGAATCGGTGGCCGACCTGGCCGGGGACTTCATGGCGAGACTGGAAGCCTCGGGAGCCAATTCCGGGTCCGATTTTGTGAAGCCGGTCTGGGTCGAGCCAGGCAGCCCGCCGCCCACTGACGGCCCTCATCCGTTGAAGTCTCTGACTGACCCGATCCGGCTCGACGGCCCGCCGGGAAACGGACTGCCCGTCTCGTACATCATCACACGCGACTCTCCAGGGGCCCCGGATAGCTTCGATCCGTCGCTGGCAAGGGCGCGCGAGTTCGACTGGACGATCTACGAGCTGGTGGCCGATCACAACCCGCAGTGGTCCAGACCCGGTGAACTGGCGGCGCTCCTGGCGACGATCCAATGAGGCGATCCAGCCTTCTTGTTCTGGTACTCGCCACGGCACTCAACGCGTGCGCACCAGAGGCTCCGCCCGATGCCGACACCGTCATCCTGGTGCACGGACTGGGACGCACGCCGGCGTCGATGCTCGTGCTGGAGGCCCGCCTCGAGGCGGCCGGCTACCGGGTCGAGAGCTTCGGCTACCCTTCTCGATCCGAGCCGATCGAAGACCTGGTCGTACGCCTTGCCACGGCGGTTCAGGAGTGCTGCTCCGACCAGGAGGGCACCTTCCATTTCGTCACGCACTCGATGGGCGGAGTGCTGGTGCGGAGCTATCTGGCGGGCAGGGAAGAGCCCTTCGAGGGGCGTGTCGTGATGCTGAGCCCTCCCAGCCAGGGAAGTGAGATCGTCGATTCCTACGCCGACTCGCCTCTGCTGCGGAAGCTGTTGGGGCCGTCCGGGGTGCGACTCGGCACCGATTCAACCGGTATCGCCAGCGAGCTGGGACCTGTCGACTTCAACCTCGGCATCATCACCGGTGATCGAAGCATCAATCCGATCGGATCGTGGCTCATTCCCGGACCCGACGACGGAAAGGTGGGTGTCGGCAGGGCACGGCTGGAGGGAGCGACCGACTTCCTCGTCGTTCACGCGACGCACACGTTCATCATGAATCGGGGCGACGTGGCCGAGCAGGTCGCACACTTCCTCGCAAACGGCGAGTTCATGCGTGAGGAGGGGGACGACAGCGTCTCGACAGGAATCAGGCCGGCCTGCGACGAACCGAACGCGGGTCCCTGGGTGACGGAGGTTCGGGACCGTGTCCTGGCCGTTGACGAACTGGTGGCCTTTGCGGTGGCAGCCTACGGGGCGCCGTTGCGC
>CALNYN010000045.1:0-20800 GCA_942490755.1 uncultured Gemmatimonadota bacterium | reverse complement strand
AAGGGTCTGCTGCCCGGCAGCGTGTTCATCCCATTCCACTTCCGCGAGGCCGCCGCCAACATCCTCACCTACGACGCCCTGGACCCCTACGGGAAGATCCCGGGATTCAAGTTCTGCGCCGTCAGTCTGGAAGCGGCCGACTGAAACTGAGGCGGGGTGCAGGTGCACCCGTGCACCCTCTGAAGAAGTGGGAAAGTGGGAATTCCGCAGAGGGTTCCGGCACGACGGGACGGATGCGGTCCGCCTGGCAACCCGACCCGCAGGATTGACAGCCTCGCAGATATTTAGGTAGCCTCGGTAGCGCTCCCACGGGCGGTGGGAAGTGGCATTTCTTTTCTTTTCGAGTCGTCGGTGCTCCGAGGCGCCGACTCTCAATAGCACAACAGAATGTCCCGGGCGCCGGAACTTCCGGCGTTCCAATACTGCTGGCGCTGCCGTGACCACTCGGGTCGGCGTCGCCGGCGTATGCCCATCCGCAAGGAGGAATGAATGCTACGTCGTTTGATGATGTTTGCTGTTGCCGCGGCCTTTATGTGGCCCGGCGCCGGATTCGCACAGGAGGAGATGGCAGAGGAAGCTCCGCTTCCGATGCTGATGATCAGCTCCTGGAAGTGCGATTTCGGCGACGTGGGTGCGATCGGCGCCGATTGGGAAGCGGGCGGAGTGGCGGCGGCCAACGCCGCGATCGCCGCCGGACACTGGGCCTCGGCTGGCGTATTCTACCACGACTGGGCTGACGAGTGGAACGTCAATTTCTGGGCCGTGGGAGAGAACGAGGCACATCTGATCGAGGGCCAGGATGTCAGCAACGCCGCCTACGAGGAAGCGAATGGCGACGGCCTGAATCTGTGGGATCACTGCACCGAGCATAAGGACGGGTTCTACACGCTCGCCAAGAGCGCAGAGACCGATGCCGAGGTCCCAGGCCCGGCGATGGCCATGAGTTCCTGGAAGTGCACCGACGTCGGTCAGGTATGGGAGGATTGGGACTCCTACACACTCGCCAAGGCGCAGGCCGTGGTGGACGCCGGGCAGTGGAACGACGCGGGCATGTTCGTTCACGCCTGGGCCGGTGCGTGGAACGTGACCTTCTACTACATGGGTGAAGACATCCCGGCGATTCTCGAGGGCTGGGAAGCGTTCACCGGCTCCATGGGCGATGACGCCCCGGACATCTCCGAGGTCTGCAGCGAGCACAAGGACGGCTTCTACCAGTTCGGCACGACGGCGGTGGGCATGGGCGACTGAGCCTCTGACCCGGCATGGCACTCGCCGCGCATTGAGCCCAAACAGAAGGGGCGGCCTCGATGGCCGCCCCATTTGCATTCCTGCTCACAGGTACCGCCTCCCGGGGAGGCGGTTGGAGCAAACTCGAACTACATGTCGCCCGGCACGTACGACATGCTCTCGACGTAGCCGGAGCTCTCGTGCTCCATACGGCGCACGATCTCGGACCACTCCGCACCGAGTGCCTCCATCTCATCTCCCGCGTCCGCGGCCTCGACCAGGTCATCCCAGGATGCTTCGGAATGGAAATCGGCGAGGCTCGGCACGAAGAACACCCACATCATGCGCTCCTCGCCGATCCGGGTGCGATAAGCACGGGCGCCGTAGGGGTAGCCGATCTTCTCGAAGAAGGCGGCCCACTTCTCCGCGTTCTCCATCCACTGCTCCTCCGTCGCCCCGTCCGCGAGCCACTCGTAGTGGACGTGAGCGGCGTTAACGTCATCGAAGCCCTCCGGCCAGTAATACAGCGAGGGAATGGACTCGATGATCTCGGTGCTCGAGTGAGACGGTATCTTCTGCATGACCTCGAAGAACTCGTCACGTCCGGCCTGGCCGTCGGTGCCCTCGAAGCTTCTCCACAGCTGCTGCGGATCGTCGAAGTAGGCAAACTCCTCGATCGGATAGTACAGCGTGAAGCCCGTGGCATTGCCCCAGAAGTGCCACTCGTAGTCGCTGATTCCGGCCGCCGTGGCAGCCTCTTTCAGCATCTCGAGCGCCTCGACGTAGGCCTCGCGATGTGCGGGCTCCACATCGACCGTCATGACCATACCGAGCTCACCCTCTTCCATCTCCTGCGAGCTCGCGGTAGCGGGCAGCAGGGGCAGCATCAGTGCAGCGCATCCGACAGCGGTAAGAACTCTTCGCATCTCGCGTCTCCTGTTGGGATAGAACGACCGCGCATCACGCGGTCAAAGATCGGTTTGATGTTGGAGGATCACTCACCTGCTGCGCGGGGCCCCGGAGGAGGGTCCGGGGGCCCGCGCTCCCAGCCTCAGTGGCTCCACCGTAAACAAATCGACCGGATATGTGAAGGGCTGTATGAGTTGGACGTTTCCGCGGAAGTGTTCTCGATGGGGATTTGATGCACGAAGGGGCCGGCTTGCGCCGACCCCTCGCATGTCCTGCCCATCGGAATGGGTGAACTACTCGCCCTTGATGTGGATCTTCCGGGCCAGCGCCTCTGCTGCCTTGGGCATCTTCACCGTGAGCACGCCCCTGACGAAGTTGGCGTCCACGCTGTCCGCGTCGATCGTGTGCGGGATCGAGAAGCTACGGGAGAACTTGCCCCACGAACGCTCGCGCAGGTGGTAGTTGCCTTTCTCCTCGTCACGCTCGATTGAGCGCTCGCCGGTGATAGACAGCACGCCCTTCTCTACCGTGAGGTCCACGTCTTCCTGCGTGAAGCCTGGCAGGTCCATCTCCAGCACGAACTCGTCCTCCGTCTCGTAGAAGTCGGCCTCCGGGCCGCTCGGCGCGACGTGGAACTGTGGGCGACCGAAGAACTCGTTCACCAGCCGGTCGGCGTCCCACCGCAACTCGGGGAACGGGCGAAACACGGTCGTCGTACGGCGTCGGGTCGGGAGAGTCATGTCTTCCTCCTTGTTGGCTTTGCTTTTCTGCTTGCTTCGTGTGGTCGGCGCCGATCTCGCATCGACGCTTCGTTGACTCGCACCGAGAAAATGCAACGCCCGTGCCTGAAATTGGCGCCGAAGTTCTGCAATAATGGCGTTTTGCGCGGACTGGGTCAGTCAGTTTGAGCGAGTGCGGGTGGTCGGTCGGTCAAACTGGCAGGTGACCAATGGGGACGGCGGCGAATCCGAGAACTCCGATAGACCTCAGGTAGCGAACGCGAAGCGCCCGACTATATTATCGGGCGCTTCAAACGGCCCCGTAGCTCAGCAGGATAGAGCGTCGGATTCCTAATCCGAAGGTCGCGCGTTCGAGTCGCGCCGGGGTCATATCCCTACTGGGCGCGCCGGTTACGAGAGTGGCCGGTGCGCTTTCTGGTCGCTTTCATACGGTACGGCCAATGTATCATGCCACCGGCTCGATGTTGCTGTTGAGTCGGAACAGGTTGCCCGGGTCGTACTGGCCCTTGATCCCCGCGAGACGCTCGTATGCGGGCCCGTAGTTACCCGCGGCCTCGGCTCCATCGAAGTCGATGTTGTCGTAGTAGCCGCCCATGAACGGCTCGATCGCGGTGTAGAAAGCTCGAGTCGCGGCGATGAACTCGTCATCCATTTCGGCTTCCTGCCAACCGCTCGCGAACACGAGCATGATCTCCGCGTTGCGGTGAGGGAACGCCGTGTCGGTTTCGCCGACTCGTTTCACGGCTCCACCCGCAACGTGGTTGGCGAGGAACACCCGCGGGTCATACGCGTCAATCAGGGCGTCAACGAGCCCCTGGGACCATTCCTTGACCATCCCGTTCTTGGCGTAGGAACGAATGCCGTGACCGAAGGCGACATCGTTGACCGTCTGCATGACCATGTAGTCCTGCATGATCAGGCCATCCACCACAGGCGTCGCGACGGCCCGCAGCGCCGCCAGTTCCTTCTCGCCTTCCGATGGATCGCCGTTGTAGACGACGTCCATGACGATCACGTCGCCGAGATCAGGATTCCGCGCCATGACCGGGCCGACATACATCTCGTCCGAGAAACCGCTCGCCGCCTCGGCATAGTACTCCAGCACATCTCTGGCATTCTCCATCGGCCAGACGATCGAGCCGGAAAGGACGTTCCGGTCGAACGGATACAGCTGGTACTCGAATTCCGTGACCACGCCGAAGTTGCCGCCGCCGCCCCGGATGGCCCAGAAGAGGTCCGGCTCCTGGTCCGCGCTGATCCGACGAACCTCGCCATCGGCCGTGATGATCTCGGCGCCGCGCACGTTGTCCACGGTGAGTCCGTACTTGCGATTGAGGCGGCCGAAGCCCCCACCGAGCGTGTAGCCACCAACGCCCGTGTGTGAGACGACTCCGGCGGTAGTGACCATGCCCTGCGCCAGTGTCGTGCCGTCCAGTTGACCAAGAAGTGCGCCGCCCTGCGCACGAGCACGCTGAGTTTCACGATCGGCCGTCACGCCGTTCAGTTGTGACAGGTCGATCATGAGGCCGCCATCACAGACCGACTTGCCCGGCCAGCTGTGTCCGCCGCCACGAACAGCCAGGAGCAGGTTGTGATCTCGGGCGAACGACACCGCGTGGCTTACATCTGTACTGTTCGCCGGTCGCACGATCAGGGCGGGCCGCTTGTCGTGCATTCCGTTCCAGATGGTGCGCGCGCGATCGTACTCGGGGTGCCCCGAGAGGATCATCGGTCCACTCAGAGCCTCACTGAGTTCCTGGATGGCGGCGTTCTCGAGTTCTATGGCCGCGCCATCGAGCGACACGGCTGGAATGCTCGCCTCAGTCTCCGCCCGCCTGCCACACCCGGCAAGAAACGGGGTACCCACCGCGAGGCTGGCAGCGAAGGATGTCCTGCAGAACTGGCGCCTATCCACGGATCATCTCCTCATTCAAGTCGGCGGGATGAAGGGCCGGAGCGTCACCCACAAAAACGAATGCTCCGACAAATGGGAAGGTCCGTCAGGCGCGGGGCGGCCTGATCCGGTAGAAGAAACGCGCTGGCTGGTCACGTTGTGGCTCTCGAATACCGCCGACTTTCTGCACCGCCCGTGCGCTCCCCTGATGTGTCGCGGCCGAAGCTTCAGTCTGCCGGATCGACCACCAGCACGTTCGACGCGAGGTCCTCTGAAATACGGTGCTCCAGGCTGTCCTCCTCGGCCCGCAGCTTTCGGAGGTCAGCCGGCCGGAGGCCCTTGGGCAGCTTGCCCAGATTGCACACCGGCTCGCCGGGGCTGATGGCCGGCAGGCTGGTCATGCCGATCACCACGGCGTCGAACGGCGCGTGCAGCGTGCTCCGCTCATCGCCGAGCAGGGTGGTGTTGGTGGCCAGCGGCTGGTCCTTCTCCACGATGTCGCCCGGCTTGATGTGGAACTGCATGAACCCGCCCCGCTCGGCCCGGATCCACTTCGATTTCTCGATGACGATCTGATAGTCGGGGCTCTCCACCTGGCCGTCGAGCATGTCGAGACCGCGCAGCACGTTCTTGATGCCGCGGGTCGCCGATTCGACGATGCCCGGCTCCACCTTCCAGACCTCGCCGCCTTCCATGATGATCGTCGGGCAGCCGGCCTCGCACGCCTCGCGTCGGAACGCACCCTTTCGGCCCCTTGCCGTTGATGATGATCTCGGAACCGAACGATTCGGCCAGCCGGCGAACCTCCGGATCGGTCAGGTCGCCGCGCACATTGGGGTAGTTGGTGCGCCGCACCGCCGCCGTGTGCAGGTCGATGCCGAAATCGCACCGCGGCCGACGATCTCGTCGAAGATGATGCGGGCCATGCGGCTGGCCAGGCTGCCGTTGGCCGATCCCGGGAAACGAGCGGTTCAGGTCGCGGCGGTCGGGCAGGTAGCGGGAGTGGCGATCGAAGGCCAGCAGATTCAGCACCGGAACGAGGATGACCGATCCCGCAGCAGAAGCTGGAAGTCCTCGTCCTGGATCAGCTGCCGAACGGCCCCGGTGCCGTTGATCTCATCGCCGTGCAGGGCGGCCGTGACGAAGACCACCGGACCCTCCTCGCGGCCCGGCGGATGTGGATCGGGATCCGCACCGTCATGCTGCTGTAGCTCTCGCTGACGGCCAGCTTGACGTTGCGCGATTCGCCGGCCGGAATCTCCTCGCCGAACCACTCGTCGATCGGCTTGCGCTTGCGCGGTTTCACCTCGTGACCGCGTCATCGTCATTGCGTGCACGGACGCCGTGCCGTCGGCGTCCGACTCGCGCGTGCACCTCGTCGGCCACCGGCAGGTCGGGCAGATCCTGGACCTTCGGGCCGCCGCCGGCGGCGCGTCTTCGCCGGGATCAGGTCGCGCATCAGCTCGAGTTTGCCGAAGCAGAGCAGGCGATCGCCGGGTTGCAGTTCGCGTTGCGAACGCGGGTTCGGAATGACGGTCGTTCCCCGGTAGAGCGTCAGCACGTTGATGTCCTTCTCACGCAGGCCGGATTCGCTGATCGTCTTGCCGACGTACTCCGAGCCCTCGGGAATGTGGATCTCGGCCACGCCGTAGCCGCGGCTCACGGTCAGGCGCTGGCGCAGGTCGATCTCCGGGAAATCCACCTGGGCGGCGATGTAGTCGATGATGGCGCCGGCGATGTCGAGCTGCGTACAGGTCTCGATGCCCTCGAGGCCCGGCGACGAGTTCACCTCGACCACCTGGGGCCCGTCGCGTCCCTCCAGCAGATCGACGCCGGCGATGCGCAGGCCCATGATCTGGGCGGCGCGGATCGCGGCTTCGGCGTAGGCGGGATCGAGGTCGATCTTTTCGGTGAGGCCGCCGCGGTGGACGTTGCTGCGGAACTCCTGGCCCTGGGCAACACGCCGCATGGCGGCGACCACCTGGTCGCCCACCACGAAGGCCCGGATGTCGCGGCCCTTGCTCTCGGCGACGAACTTCTGGATCAGCACGTTCTGCTTCTGGCTCTGCAGCAGTTCAATGATGGCCTCGGCCGACTTGACCGACTCGGCCAGCAGCACGCCGATGCCCTGGGTGCCCTCCAGCAGCTTGATGATCACCGGCGCGCCGCCGACGCGCTCGATGGCCGGCAGCACATCCTTCTTGTCGCGCACGAAGGTCGTCTGCGGAATGCCGATGTGGTGGCGGCTGAGGATCTGCAGGCTGCGCAGCTTGTCGCGCGAGTTGGTGATGCCCGCCGACGAATTGGCGCAGAAGACATCCATCTGCTCGAACTGCCGCACGACGGCCGTGCCGAAGTAGGTGACTCCGGAAGGCCATCCCCTCTGCTCCTCTTCTGCCATCCGGCGCTCTTCGCTTTCGGCGGCCTTGCCTTGAGCCTTGCCTTGTCCCACTGCGGCCTTCCCCGCCTTTTTCGCTCCCTGTTCTCTTCCGACCTTCGGTTTATTCCCGCATAGGTCTTCCGGTTACCCCCCCTGGGGTCTCCCGGGTCGGGAAATCCCGGGAGTCGGCGAAATGCCGTACGGCCAAGCAGCATCCGGCAGCAGGAAGCCCATTTCGTCGCGGCTCGCCAGGGTCAGCTCGACCGGCCAGGTGATACCCAGCAGTCTGACGTTCGTCACGATCACGGGTCGCATCGACACCTTGCCGCTCGAACTGCGAACGGATCGGTACTCGAGCACCTTCGCCTCGACCGTGACGGTCCGGTCCTTCTTCCGCTGAACGGGATGGACCTGGAAGCGCACCCACTTCGCGCCGTCCCGATCGAACTCCTGCAGGTCGAACGCGTGCAGGGACGACGAACGGGCCCCGGTATCCACCTTCACCTTGATATGCCGGATGCCGAAGTCCGGGAGGCCGACCCACTCGCGCCAGCCGATTACAGGTAGTGCAGGTTTGGCGGGTTTCGTCACAACCAGCCCTTACGCCATACGAAGGCGAGCAGGCCCCCGGCAACCAGTCCCATGAGCGCCAGGGCGGCGGGGTACCCGAACGCCCACCCTAACTCGGGCATGTTCCATCGGGAGACGGCCGGATCGAAGTTCATCCCGTACAGGCCGGCGATGAAGCTCAGCGGGATGAACACCGTGGCGATGATGGTCAGCACCTTCATCACCTCGTTCATGCGGTTGCTCACCATCGACAGGTACATATTCTGCAAGTCCGAGGTGACCTCTCTCTGGGCCTCGACGAGATCGACAAGGCGCACCACGTGGTCGTAGCAGTCCCTGAGATACGGTTGGGTCTCGTCGGCGAAAACCGACCCGGCATCCCGCATCAGCGCGTTGAGCATTTCACGATACGGCCAGATCGCCTTGCGAAGGGAGACCAGACTTCGCTTCAGGGCGTGTATCTGGGCCAGGGTCTCCGGCGCCGGCTGCTCGAATACCTGGTCTTCCAGTGAATCCAGGGCCAGGCCCGCATCGTCCAGCACCGGGAAGTATTGATCGACAGCCGCATCCATCAGAGCGTACGCCAGGTAGTCGGCACCTCGAACGCGGATCTTGCCCTTGCTGTGCCGTATCCGATCCCGAACCCCGTCGAAGCAGTCGCCGGAGTGCTCCTGCAGCGTAACCAGCAGGCCCTGCTGCAGCAGCAGGCTCACCTGCTCCGTTTGGCCCCTCTCTTGTTCCGGGGTCCTCAGAACGATGAAGAGAACATCGTCATAGAACTCGACTTTTGATCGCTGGCCGAGATTGGTTACGTCCTCCAGAACGAGTCGATGGAGGTCGAGGCGAGCTTCGATCGCTCGCAGAAGCGGCTCGTTGCTGAGGCTGTCCACGTCCAGCCATACGACGGGCCACTCCCCGCAAAGTTCGTCAAGTCGCGTGAGGTCGCTCACTTCCTCCTCGATGTGACTGTCCGGTCCATACGCCAGGACCGTCAGACGAGGGGGCGGCGCCTCCGTGTCGATGACTAGCGTTCCGGGCATGGCCCCCGGTGGCGGACGCCTCCGGTGGTACCGGAGTCCGCCTCGACCGCCAGCTGTCTGGTTCCAGCTCAGCTTGCTCATCGCTTCCCCCGAGTCACTATGCCTGCGCCAGTGCGGTCATCGACCGTTCGATCTCCGGGTCGAAATGCACGTCGAGCTGCGGGAACGCGATCGTGATCCCGGCTTCCCTGAGTGCCCACCAGATCGTCTCATTCAGGTCTGAGCGGTACACGCGCAATTTCCATGGATTCTCGATCCACACGCAGACGTTGAAGTTGACCGAGGAATTGCCGAACTCCTTCATCAGCACGATGGGCTCGATCTGCTGCGAGCGCCACGGAATCGTCTTGCTCGCAGTCTCAAGGGTGGATCGGACGACGGCCATGTCCGATCCGTAGGTCACTCCGACCGGCGCGTCGATACGATACAGCGAATCCCGCAGCGTGTAGTTCTTCACGGTCGCCTGGACGAGGACGGTGTTGGGAATGATCAGGTCTTCCTCGTTGAGTGACCTCCCTATGGTGGACCGGATGCCCAGTTCCCTGATCTTCACGATCTCACCGTTGACCTCCAGGATGTCCCCGGGCTTGATGGTCCGCTCGAACAGCAGGATCACCCCCGAAACGAAGTTCGACGCGATGTTCTGCATGGCGAATCCGACGATTACGCCGAAGATGGCGCTGGCCGCAAACAGGGCCGTAAGATCGACGCCGGCCGTATGGAGCGCGATGCCAAAGCCGATGAGGAGAATCGTATAGTGAACCAGCCGCGCGGTGACGGCCACCGATCCAGCGGCTTCCAGGTGGCGGCCACGCGCCACGCGGTCCATCCACCTGCCGACGAGGGCCGATACGATGAGGGTCGCCACGACGATGATGAGAACGGTCACGAGTGTGGCTACCGTTACGGTCGTACTTCCGAGTCGGAACAGTGGATAATCGAAGATCGGAAACCAGCGTTCGAAAGAATCCGCCCAGCTCATGGGTCACCTCAGACGGTGGTGTGTGTCGTGACGAGTAGCTGAGATGTAGAATACGCTGTCCGCAAGAGTTCCGTCGAGGGAAGCGAGAATCCAGCATGTTTGATTGGGAAAGGGAAGCCCTGGGCATCGACACCATGGGTCAGATCCGGGGGGCCGTGCGGACGCGGATGCGAGTGGACCTCCTCAATCCGAGCGCGCAGGCCTGGTGGATCGCCACTCTCTACGGCCCGGAGATCTGGAAAACGTGGCGGGTGGGGCTGCTGCCCGGATCCATAGCGGCGTTCGCGGAGCCTCCCGTGGCGATTCCGGATCCGCAGGTCTTCCACCTTCCCGAGTTTCTCGCAACCCGCATTGGCGATGTCGACGAAGTGTGGGATCGGATCGGGGTGGTGCCGGTCGTGATCGAGAAGAGGGCGCTGGCTTTCGCCGCCTGCGGCATGCACAATCGCGACGGCGACCTGGACGTATCCCGGCCTCGTGACCGGTGGGAGCTGGTGGCGCCCACGGACCTGGAGCGTCGGCTCGGACTCACCGACGGGCAGGAGATCTCGGTCACGCTGCTTCCCGCCCAGGAGCTGCACCGGCCGGACGCACCGCATCAGAGGTGAGCGCCCCCCCCCCCCCCCCCCCCCCCCCCCCCCCCCCCCCCCTCACTCCCTCCCCCCCTCCCCCCCCCCCTCCCCTCTCCCCCCCCCCCCCTCCCTCCCCCCCCCCCCTCTCCCCCTCCCCCCCCCCCCCCTCCCCTCCCTCCCCCCCCCCCTCCTTCCCCCCCCCCCTCCCCCCCCCCCCCCCCTCCCCCCCCCTCCCTCCCCCCTCTCCCCCCCCTCCCCCCCCCCCCCCCCCCCCCCCCCCCCCCCCCCCCTCCCCCCCCCCCCCCCCCCCCCCCCCCCCCCCCCCCCCCTCATTACCCCTCGACCCCCCCCCCCCCCCCCCTCCCCCCCTCCCCCCCCCCCCCCCCCCCCCCCCCCCCCCCCCCCCCCCCCCCCCCCCCCCCCCCCCCCCTCCTCCCCCCTTCCCCCCCCCCCCCCCCCCCCCCCCCCCCCCCCCTCCCCCCCCCCCCCCCCCCCCCCCCCCCTCCTCCCCTCCCCCCCCCATCCTGAACGAGCCTCCTCGGCCCTGGGCGGCGGTGCCGGGTCCTTCTCCCGTCCTTTCCCTTCCTCCCCCTCCTCTTCCTCGGCTCCCCCCTCCCCTTCCCCCTCCTTCCTCTTCCTCCCGTTCCCCCCCCTGCTCTTCCCTCTTCTCCTTCCCTCTCCTTCTGTTCCTTCTTCTCCCTCTTTCCCCCCCCCCGTCCCTCTGCCTTCGGTTCTCCTCCTTCTCTCTCCCTTCTCCTCTCCCTCCCTCCCTCTCCTCCTCCTCCTCTGTCTTCTCTCCTCCTCCTCCCCCCTCCTGCCCCTCCCCTCTGCGGCTTTCTTCCGTTCTTCCCCCTCTTCTTTTCTTTGTTTTTTCCTTTTCTCCTCCCCTTGCTCTCTTCCTTCTCCTCCTTTCTCTCTCCTGATACGTCGGCGCGGCTCGAATGCGCCCGAGGTTCAGCGTCGACTGCCCGTCGCTGTTCCAGCCGACGAAGCCATGCCCCAGGCTCTGCGAGGGACTCGACACGCCGGAGTTGAGTGGGTCTGCCATGACCGCCGGTCGCCACGGCCGACCTGATGGTCGACAGGTCGGAGCGGAAGAGTGTGGTCGCCGCGTCTGACCGTCCGGCTCGAGGACGCACCCGCCGGATCCACACTGCGGTGTCGATTCTCACCGCGCCCGGACGTGTGGACCGGGTTCATGTTCCTGTACTTCGTGATGGTATTCCTGGTCGTATTCGGAGCCACGCTGGGATACGTGCAGCAAGTCTCGGACGAGACGACCTGGGGCTACTGGGCGGTGCCGATCGGGTTAGTGATCATCGCATGCATCCACGGCGCCAGCTACTTGGGCCAGCGACTGGCGGCGGGCCAGATGCATGAGTTGCGTGGAAGGCTCGACCAGGTCCTTTCCCGCCAATTCGGAACGGTCGAGTCGGAGTAGGAAGCCGCGAGCCCTTGTGCGAAAGAACAATTCGCTCGTTCTTAGTTATCGGGGGCGGAACATTCGCCTGTAGGCACTGACAATCGTGGAGGTAGGTATCATGGCCGCAAGAAAGCCAGCAGCGAAGAAGCCAGCAGCGAAGAAGCCCGCCGCCAGGAAGCCCGCGGCGAAGAAGTCGGCAGCCAAGGTATCCCCGGCGAAGAAGCTGGCGGCGGAGAAAGCCGCGCTCAAGAAGTGGATAGCGGCGGAGAAGAAGAAGCTGGCGGCGGAGAAGGCAGCAGCCAAGAAGAAGATCGCAGCGGACAAGGCCGCAGCCAAGAAGTGGATCGCGGAGCAGAAGAAGAAGGCTACGGCGAAGAAGAAACCTGCGGCAAAGAAGAAGCCTGCGGCCAAAAAGAAGCCTGCGGCAAAGAAGCCTGCGGCAAAGAAGACAGCGGCCAGAAAGCCTGCGGCAAAGAAGAAGCCTGCGGCCAGAAAGAAGTAGCAGATTCGGGAGTCGATTCCGAACAAATCGAAACAGGCGGATCCGGCCGTTGTCCGGGTCCGCCTGTTTGGTTATCCGCTATCCACCGCAGCGGCCACATACGTCGACGCCTACCCGCCGGACGCCTCAAGCGAACGGAACGCGCTCGAGCAGGATGATGAACCCCAGTTGAGCCAGAGTTCAACACCCGGGTCGGCCCTTCGCATGTAGCGCCTATCCAGGGATCCCCACTTCGTACCGGGCGGGTGGGTGTGCGGCATCGCCTTCGCCCCCGTATCCTGTTGCACTCGCAAAGACCTTTGAAAAGGACGAACACGCATGAACAAGCTCTTCCGCGGCCTCCGTGCCGGAACGCTGGCATGTCTCGCAGCCGGCGCGATCCAATCCACCAGCCTGGACGCCCAGGAGACGGCGGCGCAGCAGGAAGCCATCGATGTCGGCCAGGGCCGCGCCGTCCTCATCACCGGGGCAAGCTCCGGCATCGGACTCAAGACGGCGGAGGTCCTCGCCGCGAACGGGTTCTTCGTGTACGCCGGCGCGCGAAAGCAGGCGGACATCGACATGCTGAGCGAAATCGAGAACGTCCAGGGCATTCGCCTCGATGTGAACGTACAGGAGGACATCGACGCGGCGGTCGAGCAGGTCACTGCAGGCGGGCGCGGCCTGTACGCGCTGATCAACAACGCCGGCGTCGTGTTGCTGGCCCCCCTCGTCGAAGTGACCGAGGAAGATCTCGCCTTCCAGATGAATGTGAACGTGTACGGCCCGTACCGGGTGACGAAGGCGTTCGCGCCGCTGCTGATCGAGAGCGAGGGACGGGTCGCCACGACCGGGTCGATCTCCGGGATCGTGACCTGGGGCCTCGGCGGTCCTTATACGATGAGCAAGCACGCCGTCGAAGCCTACACCGACGTGCTGGCCGTCGAAATGGCGGGCTTCGGGGTGGATGTCGCCGTCGTCGAGCCCGGCAACTACAAGTCCGACATCATGGCGAGCATGGTCGAGCGGATGCGCGAAAAGGGCTACTCGACCGAGGGATCCATGGCGAAGGAACGTATGGACGCTCTCCTGGCGAGCCCGGCCGATCGCGGCCAGTACAAGGAGCCGGATGAGGTGGCGGATGCCTACCTCGACTTCCTCACGTCCGACAGCCCCAAGCGCCGCTACATGGTCGTGCCGAACGAGCAGGAGGCCAATTTCACGATTCGGGCCCACATTCTCAGGCTCGTGCAGCTGAACGAGGACCAGCCGTATGAGTTCACGCGTGATGAGCTGATGGCGATGATCGACGAGGCGATGGCGGCCGAGAACGACTGACCGCCGTTATGACGAAAGGGGAGGCCGGGCACGGGTCCCGACCTCCCCTCGGTGGTCATACGACGTGTCAGTTCCTGCCCTTCCACCACATCCCCGCAGAGCCTCCCCGCCTCTCCCGCCCCACCTCCGTGTCCGGTCCTGACTGGCTTGTCCGCATACGTGGATGAGTGATCAAGCCACAACCACGGACACGAGGAGGTAGCATGAGCACGATTACCAGTCCCGTCGACAACGGTGTCAACGTCGAAGCGCTGCTCGGCGCCCGCGAAGCCCTCACGGCGATGCCGGAGGCCGCCCAGTTCACGTGGCGGGCCACCTGCGAGTGGGTGAAAGGCACACA
Organism: uncultured Gemmatimonadota bacterium; assembly: GCA_942490755.1. Classification (GTDB taxonomy): domain Bacteria; phylum Gemmatimonadota; class Gemmatimonadetes; order Palauibacterales; family Palauibacteraceae; genus Carthagonibacter. The sequence continues at coordinate 6,904 of CALNYN010000045.1, read as the reverse complement.
CAGCCGTTCCCGCGTCGAAGGATTCTTTGGGCTCGGTGAGGAGCAGAAACACCGCACGGAGTTCACGTACGATGCAGACCACCCCGAGATCTTCGCTTCCGAAGACCACGGAGCGACTCCAGTCGAGCTCGTATTGGCCGGACTGGCGAGCTGCCTGACGGCCGGTGTCGCCTCGGTGGCCCAGAATCGAGACATCCAGTTGAATTCCGTCACGGCAACGCTCGAGGGCGGCATGGACATCCAGGGGATCCTCGGAATCGACCCCGAAGTCCGAAACGGATTCAGCGGCATCAAGGTGCGGTACGACATTGATGCCGACGCCACGGACGAGGAGATCCGGGCCGTGGTCGCCCAGTCGCAGAAGCGATCCGCCGTATACGACGTCATCACCAACCCGACCAACGTCACGGTCGAGGTCAACTGAACGTCAGCCGGTAGATCTGGAGAGAACCGTGCGTACTTCGACCGTAGTCCTGGGAGCCGGCCACGCCGGCCTGGCCATGAGTCGCTGCCTCACCGAGCGCTCGATCGACCACGTGGTCCTCGAGCGTGGTGAGGTGGCGAACACCTGGAAGACCGAGCGCTGGGATTCGCTGCGGCTGCTCACGCCGAACTGGCTGAGCCGGCTTCCTGGCTACGGCTACGAGGGTGACGATCCGGACGGGTTCCGGACGATGCCCGAGACGATCGACTTCCTGGAACGCTACGCCGAGGTGATCTCGGCCCCTGTGTTGACCGGAACCACGGTGACTTCCGTGCGCCGGGTGTTCGACGGATATGAGGTCGTGACGGATCGCGGGACCTGGCAGTGCCAGGCAGTCGTGATCGCGACTGGGGCGTGCAACATCCCGAACGTCCCGGCCGTGGCCGAGGCGCTGCCAGGTGGGATCCACACCGTGACCCCGATGGACTACCGGAACCCCGACCAGCTCGAGGATGGCGGCGTGCTGGTCGTCGGCGCCTCTGCGTCCGGGGCCCAGATCGCGGAAGAGATTCAACGCTCGGGACGGCAGGTCACCCTGGCCGTCGGAGAGCACATCCGGCTGCCCCGGATCTATCGAGGCCGGGACATCAAGTGGTGGATGGACGCCGCGGGCGTGCTCGACGACCGGTACGACGAGGTGGACAACATCGTGCGCGTTCGCAACGTGCCATCCCTGCAGCTCGTCGGTTCTGACGACCGCAGGAATCTCGACCTCAACCGACTCACGGATATCGGCGTCAGGCTCGTCGGCCGGCTTGTCGGCGTACAGAACGGGAAGGCGCAGTTCTCGGGATCGCTGCCAAACCAGTGCGCGATGTCCGATCTCAAGATGAACCGACTCCTGGATCGAATCGACGAGTGGGCGACCGAGAACTCACTCGATGCGGAGGTCGATGCGCCGCACCGGTTCGAGCCCACCAGGGTCGAGGCATCCCCGCCCCTGGGCGTGGACCTCGGCGGGATACGCACCGTCCTCTGGGCGACCGGATACCGCCCTGACTACTCCTGGCTCGACCTGGACGTCCTCGACCTAAAGGGGCGCATTCGGCACGACGGAGGTGTCGTCGAGTCGCCGGGTGTCTACCTGCTGGGCATGCCGTTTCTCCGGAGTCGCAAGTCGAGTCTCATCGATGGCGCCGGCGACGATGCCCGCTTCCTGAGCGGCCACCTGGCGGCCTACCTGGACAGCACGATTGCGCGGCCGGGACTCGCGCTCCGGACCGCCTGAGAGGGGACTTCGATGGCTACACCGATCAGTCGGACTCGCTATGACATGGTGATTGCAGGGGCCCGGTGTGCGGGCGCCTCCACGGCCATGCTGCTGGCCCGCGCCGGACTGCGCGTCCTGGTGGTGGATCCGGCCCGGCGTGGGAGCGATACGCTCTCCACCCATGCACTGATGCGGGGCGCGGTGCTTCAGCTCCACCGCTGGGGCGTGCTGGATGCCATCCGGGCGTCCGGGACATCGCCCATTCGCAGCACCACGTTCCACTACGGCCCCGAGACCGTCGAGATACCGATCAAGGAGCGGGACGGCGTTGGAGCCCTCTACGCGCCCCGACGCACCGTCCTCGATGCGGCACTCGTGGATGCGGCGGTGGAGGCCGGGGCCGAGATCGTCCACGGTCTGTCCCTGGTCGACCTGATCCGCGACGGCCGCGGCAGAGTCCGTGGCGCCAGGATCGCAGGCGCCGATCGGAAGACGGTCGATGTCGAAGCTGACCTCGTGATCGGAGCAGACGGCATTCGGTCGAAGATCGCGCGCCTACTCGGGATCGGGTTCGACGCCACTTCGTCTCACACCACGGCTTCCATCTACGGGTACTGGGAAGGCCTGGGACTGGACGGCTACCACTGGTACTACGATCTCGGCGCCGCGGTGGGATCGATTCCCACCAATGACGGCGAGACCTGCGTGTTTGCATCGGTGTCCCCTGACCGGTTCGAGGCCCGCCGCTGTGAAGGCCTGGAGACGCTCTATCGGGAAGTGTTGAGCGAGGTTTCGTCAGACCTGGCCCACCGCGTCGAGCGCAGCGAGGGGCCCGGAAAGCTGAGGGCGTTCGCGGGCCACCGCGGGTTCTTCCGCCAGGCGACCGGACCCGGTTGGGCGCTGGCGGGTGACGCTGGCTTCTTCCGCGATCCGATCACCGCTCACGGCATCACCGATGCGCTTCGCGAGTCGGAGTTCCTGGCCCGGGCGATCCTGGAGGGTGACGATGCTGCGCTCGTCGCCTACCGGGCACAGCGTGACGAGCGCGTGCGTGGTTTCTTCGACATCACGGACCAGATCGCCTCGTTCGAGTGGGACATGCAGGAGGTTATGGACCAGCATCTGGTTCTCGCCCGCGAGATGAACTCCCTGGTAGACACGACGCGGACGCTGGACCTGGAATTGTCAGCACCCGTCCCCGTCCCCAGCTGAAGGACGTGCATCATGAAGGCAAGAGTCGGCGACACAGCCACCCGCAGCATCACTCTTACCGACCGGCACGTGGAGGCTTTCGCCGAGATAAGCGGAGACCGGAATCCTCTGCATTTTGACCAAGACTTCGCCAGCAAGACGAAGTTCGGCCGGCTGGTGGTCCAGGGTGGGCTGACCACGGGCCTGCTTCACGCCCTCGTCGCAATGGACATGCCCGGCCCGGGAACGGTATTTCTGAGCCAGAACTGGCGATTCACGGCTCCGGTGTTCATCGGCGACACGATCACGGCCACGGCGGAGGTGCTGAGTGTGCACAATTCCAAACCGGTGACGCAGTTGGCGTTTGAGGTCGTTCGGAGCGACGACGAGGTAGTCCTGGAGGGAGAAGCGTGGTGTTACACGTTCAGTCCTGATCGGTCAGCCGTCACTTAGTCTGCAACGAGAATTCAAACGGCTGCGCGATCCACACGGCCACCGGTTTGTCCATGAGTTGCGCCGGCGCGAACCGCATGTGCGCAGCCACTTCTTGCGCGGCTCCGTCCAACATCTGGTAGCCGCTGGACGAGTGTACCAGGCAGTCTCCCCCGGCCGCCCCTCGGAGTCCACGTAGACCCACAGAATGACCGTTCCCTGGACTCCCGCTTCTCGCAGCGTCCGGGGGTAATTGTCTTCAAGAAGCTTGGCGACCTCAGCGCCGTTAAGAATCCGCGGCGCCACGTCATGCTCTACGTAGGATGGACCGCCCTTCTTCTGTCGCTTCACGTCGGCGGGAGGCGGAGGCAGGTTGGCAGCCGGATTGGCGTCGAAGGTGGTCGGACTGATCGTCAGCTCATCAGCCACCGGCCCGGCCGATACCCGTGGCGTGGCCGGTCGGGCTATCGATTGGGGCGGCGGCGGAATCCGGACCTCGGGGGGAAGAGTCAGGACGACGGTCTCCTCGCCGGTCGACTCCATCGCCCGGACGACCATTCTCGGATTGAGTGCGAATACGCCGAAGTGCAGGCTCGTTGCGATCAGCAGAGAAACTGCGGTGAGGTAGCGGTAGCGTCGCTGGAAACGGTCGTTGGCCGTTTCGTACGGGTCTCCGGCTTCCTCTCTGTCACGGGATCGGATTCTCCAGTTCTGCATCGGTCCTCCCCCCGGCGTTCAGCAACGGCTGCCAGGTACGAAACCGATCTATTCCCGCGTGGAGCCCCTCATTGGATAACTACCCTCAGTGGGTCCTGGAGGTCCTGAAGAACGCGACCCCGAGTGTCTCCACAACTCGACCAACGGCCTGCACATCGAGCGCATCACGCAGCCCCGTCCGCTAGGTCATGTAGAATTCCCAGGCGATTCGGTCGGGGTCCTTGAACGCGACGTATTGCTTGCCGAGAGTCTCGTCCAGTTTCACGCCCGTATTCTCGATCCCGGCCTCTGAGAGAGCCATCGCAACTCGTGCGAGCTCGTCCTCATCAGCGCAGGCGATGGCCAGGTGATCCAGGCCCACCCGAAAGGGATTGAATACGTCACCCACCGGCGTGCCTTCCGCGGGGCCCTGGATTCCAACTGCCGTGCTCCCGGCCAGAAAGATCAGTAGGCCTGGCTGGGCAAGAGCAACGGGAAAGCCGAGCGTCTCGGTGTAGAAGCGCGCGGAACGGTCGAAGTCGGCGACGCGCAGCGCCACGTGATGCACTCCGGGCGTCTGGATGTTGATGCTCATGGATTGGCCTCCATACCGCAGTGACGAGGAAACAGACTGCCAGGAGGGGGATCTTGGCGGAGCTGCAACTGAGAGACGCCTGACGATGCCGTCAGACTCCGGGTCCGTCAACTGATACGGGTCGGTGAGTGAGCCGAAGCGCCCGTCGCTATCCCCGCTCGTACACGATGACTTCGGCGCTGAGCCTCCGCGTGTCGGACTGAACCATCGCGGTTCCGGTGAAGAACGAGCCGGAATCCGTGGCTTCGGGTCCCAGGATCAGGGCGTCCCCACCCAACTTCGCCGCCTCTGCGACCATCTCGTTGCGCATATCGTCGAAGCTGTCGAACACGGTTTCGGTGTTGGCGTCAATGACCGCGATGACGGTGTAGGGCTGTGCTGGCTTCTCCAGCAGCACGGCCACCGATTCGGGCGACCGGGCCGCGCGCACCTCGTGATCCAGTGTCTGAACACTGGTGTTGATGCAGCCGACCGCGAGGATACAGATCGGAATTCCGAGCCACCGTTTCATGGTCGCCTCCTGTCACTTCCCCCAACCCATTCAACCACGCCCTGCCCAGTTATCCAACACCTGGCCGTAGTCGTTCGCTTATGGGAATCCTGTCTGTCACTCACCGGTCACGCCGGGGGTTCGCGACAGGCCCGACGGCTGTATTTTCCTCACCTGTACGGTGGCTCCCGGTCACCGACCCATGTTTCACGGAAGGCCTCAAGGCTCGCCGCACATGATCCGCTTCTCGTCGCTTCTCGCCCTGCTGATGGCCACCGGCATAGCCAATCCGGCCGTCGCGCCGCAGTCCCCGCAGCAGGCGGCGCCGCAGGTCCGAACGGTGCTCTTCTTCTCTCCGTCGTGTCCGCACTGCCACACGGTGATCACCGAAGGACTGCCCCCGCTCGTCGAACGGTTTGGCGAGTCGCTGGTCATCGTGGCGATCAACACGCAGTCGCTCGAAGGACAGCGCCTTTTTCGAGCCGCGGGAGTTCGCTACGGAATCCCACCCGAGCAGTTGGGAGTGCCCCTGCTCGCGGTTGGAGATCGGGTACTCGTCGGCTCTTTCGACATCCCCGACCAGCTGCCGGGAATCGTAGAGGCCGGGCTGGCGGCCGGGGGTATCCCGTGGCCTGATATCGATGGCCTGGGTCCGGCGCTGGCCGCTTCGGGCATCGACGTGAGTGAACCTCCCATCGCGGAGGTTCAACCCGCCGCAGAGGAATCGGTCGCTGGCGAGCCGGTCACCGCGGATGAGCGGGTCAGCGCACAGGACATCCCGCTGCCGCAGGACGAGGCGCCGGAACCAGTCGCTCAGGCTACGCCCGAGCTCGAGTCAATCGTCGAACCGCCGGACCATGTCGAAGTGGCCGCACCGGAGTCCGCGCCGGATCTGGTGACCGCCCCCGAGATCGCCGAAGCCGAGACGACGCTCGCGCTGCCCGCGGTCGATCCGCGGGGCGCCATCATGGACCTGGCCGGGGCGGAGATCGCGCACCACCCGGTTGAGTCCGTGGCAGAAGTTCGGCCAGGACCCGGCCGGAAACTCGATCGCCGTGTTCGTTCTGCTCGGGATGCTGATCTCGGTCGTCGCCGTGCTGACGGCTGCCATGAAACGCTCCACGCTTCCTCATTGGCCGGGCTGGGTCGTGGCGGTGATCATCCTGGCCGGCCTGGGCGTCGCGACCTACCTGAGCTTCGTGGAAGTGACGCAGAGTGAGGCCATCTGCGGTCCGGTGGGAGACTGCAACACGGTGCAGCAGAGCCGCTATGCGAGCCTGTTCGGACTGATCCCGGTCGGCATTCTCGGCGTCTACGCCTATGCGACCCTGGGTCTCGGTTGGATGCTGCGCGAGCGAGGCTCGCTCCGTTCGAATGCCATGGTCGCCACCGGGCTGTGGCTCGTGGCGCTCGTCGGGACGCTGTTCTCGATCTACCTGACGGTGCTGGAACCGTTCGTCATCGGGGCCACGTGCATATGGTGCATCACGTCAGCCATACTGATGACGCTCCTGCTGTGGGCCGCGACGCCGGCGGCCGTGGAGGCGTGGACGGGCATGTCACCGCCCGGGGGACAGGACAGGACACAACATTAGCGGAACCGCCCCGAGGGCTGGCCGAACGGACGCTGAAACGGAGGGGCCGCTCTCCGACGCACGCCCGGCTGCTCTCGGGACGGTCTGGGATCAGGTCCAGGGCGCCACGAGCACGCATGCCAGAATCGTGCAGTCGTCAGTAAACGCGGTCACGGTGAAGAGTGCGAGCGCGGCCATGATCCGACGAGCCTTCATGATTCCTCCCGGCCTA